>NZ_JBWKEI010000007.1:0-409993 GCF_056435525.1 Streptomyces sp. NPDC043908
GACGCCGTCAGCTCCGCGATCTGCTGCAACGTCGCCCCGACATCCGACGTCCGCGTCGTCGTCATCGACTGCACCGACACCGGCGCGTCACCGCCAACCGCCACCGACCCGACCTGGATGCGCCGCGAGGGGCGGCGCTTCGCCAGGAGCCGGGCCGGCGGCGCGGGGAGGCCCAGCGCGACGGGCTCTCCGGTCCTCATCACGTCACCCGCGGTTTCCCCGCACGGTCTCGCGGACCGCGCGCAGCGACTCCTTGAGCGACCCCATGGTCGCGAGGACGGCGGTGGGCTCGTAGCCGCAGTGCGCCATGCAGTTGGCGCACCGGTCGTCCTTGCCCCGGCCGTACTTGTCCCAGTCGGTGTCCTCGACGAGCTCCCGGTAGGTGGGGACGTACCCGTCGCTCATCAGGTAGCAGGGCCGCTGCCAGCCGAAGAGCGAGTAGTTGGGGATCGCCCAGGCCGTGCACGGGAAGTCCGCCTTGCCCTCCAGGAAGTCCAGGAAGAGCGGTGAGTGGTTGAGCCGCCAGCGGCGGCGGTTGCCGCCGGAGAACGCCTTCTTGAACAGCTCGCGGGTCTGCTCGACGCCCAGGAAGTGCTCCTGGTCGGGCGCCTTCTCGTAGGCGTACGCGGGCGAGATCATCATCTCGTCGACCTGGAGGTCGTCGTTGAGGAAGTTGAGCACCTCGATGATCGTCTGGGGGGTGTCGGTGTTGAAGAAGGTGGAGTTGGTGGTGACCCGGAAGCCGCGCCGCTTGGCCTCCTTGATCGCCGCCACCGCCTCGTCGAAGACGCCCTCCTTCGCCACCGACTCGTCGTGCCGCTCGCGCAGCCCGTCGATGTGCACGGCGAACGCGAAGTACGGGGACGGGGTGAACTTCTCCAGCTTCTTGCGCAGCAGCAGGGCGTTGGTGCAGAGGAAGACGTACTTCCTCTTCGCCACCAACTGCCGCACGATCTCGTCGATCTGAGGGTGCATCAGGGGCTCGCCGCCCGCGATGGAGACCATGGGGGCGCCCGACTCCAGGACGGCGCCCACGGCCTGGGCCACCGGCATGCGCTGCTTCAGGACCCCGGCCGGGTGCTGGATCTTCCCGCAGCCCTCGCACTTCAGATTGCAGGCGAAGAGCGGCTCCAGCTCGACGATCAGCGGGAACTTCTCACGCTTGCGGAGCTTCTGTTCAAAAAGATAGGTCCCGACCCTGATGGACTGGCGAAGCGGCATGGCCATCTGGCTCACCTCCTGGGGAGCGGCAAAGAACGGTGCCATTCAAAGAAAGCGGGAAGGACGGCACGGAGAACACGGAAAGCCGATATTCCACCGCGTACCGTGCCGATACGGACGAGTTCATGTTCCGGAGCGTCCACGACCACCCGTACGGCCGCAACCGGACGCTCTCCGGCCCCGACGGCGCTCCACAGCGTCGCCGCGGACTCCATGTCCACGGCGATCGCCCCGGTCGCGCGCAGCTCGGCCCGTTCGTGACCACGCACCACGTGGTCGGAGCCGATGAGCGGACCGGTGTGCACGGTGCGACCGGGCAGCGCCGCGCTCAGCGCCTTGGCCAGCACCTCCGTACCCACGCAGGCGGTCGTGCCGCGCGGGTCGCGGGTCTCTTCGGCGACGACCAGGTCCCCGGGGTGCATCCCCGGGGCCAGGCCGGCGCAGAACCCGGAGGCGATCACGGCCGCCTCCCGGTTCGCCGCCGTGCCCAGGCCGCGCAGTACGGCCCGTTCGGCGGCCCGGGGCCCCATGCCGCTGCGCAGCACGGTCACCACCTGGCCGGGCGTCCGGCCCCGGCCGCCGCTGCGCAGTGCCAGCTCCTCGATGGTGAGCGCGCAGGCGACGAGCAGCGGCACCGGTTCCGGGACGGCGGCGGGGTGTACGTCCATCACTTCCCCTTGCGGCCGTTGAGGGAGAACGGTTCTCCGTGGACATAGCGGCCGAGCGCGGTGAGCGGGAACACCTGGCGATAGAGGTGGTAGTTGATCGAGAAGTCCCAGGGGAAGCCGGTGCCGGTGAAGTACGGCTCGTCCCAGGAGCCGTCCGCCCGCTGGGTCGCGGCGAGCCAGGCCACGCCCCGCTCGACCGCCCTGCTCTCCCGCCGCCCCGCCGCGAGGAGCGCCAGCAGCGCCCAGGCGGTCTGGGAGGCGGTCGAGACGCCGTGCCCGATCCACTCCTCCTCGCGGTAGGAGCGCAGGTCCTCGCCCCAGCCGCCGTCCTCGTTCTGCACCGACTCCAGCCAGCCGACGGCCCGGCGGATCGCCGGGTGCGAGGCGGGCAGCCCGGCGGCGGTCAGCGCCGGGACCACCGAGCCGGTGCCGTAGACGTAGTTGACGCCCCACCGCCCGAACCAGGCGCCGCTCGCCTCCTGTTCGGCCAGCAGCCAGTCGATCCCGCGCCGGGCGCGCGGCTCGTGGGCGCGGCCCTCGACGGCCAGCATCTCCACGACGTGCGCGGTGACGTCGGCCGACGGCGGGTCGATGACCTCGCCGAAGTCGCAGAACGGCAGCCGGTTGGGGAACGGGCTGGTGTTGTCGGCGTCGAAGGCGCCCCAGGCCCCGTTCTTCGACTGCATCCCGAGCGTCCAGCGCGCGGCCCGGCGGATCGCCCCCTCGACCCGCTCGGGGTCGGGGTGGCGCACCCGGCGCAGCGCGAGGATCACCTCGGCGGTGTCGTCGATGTCGGGGTAGTTGTCGTTGTGGAACTCGAACGCCCAGCCGCCCGGCGCCAGTCCCGGTTTCTTCACCGACCAGTCGCCCGGCCGGACGATCTCCTCGCCGAGCATCCAGTCGACGGCCTTGACCAGGGCCGGGTGGTCGGCGGGCAGCCCCGCGTCGGCGAGCGCGATGGTGGCCAGGCACGTGTCCCACACCGGGGACTGGCAGGCCTCGATCATCCGGGAGCCGTCCTCGCGCCACACCGCGAACCGGTCCAGGGATTCGAGGCCGGCCCGCATCACCGGGTGCTGGAGGTCGTAGCCGAGCAGATGCAGGGCGATCACCGAGTAGACGGCGGGCGGCTGGATGCCGCCCCAGCACCCGTCGTTCTCCTGGCGCTCGACGATCCAGCGGGCGGCGGTGTTCATCGCGGCCCGGCGCAGCCGGCGCGGGGCGAGGCGGTGGTAGAGGTGCAGCGCCTTGTCGAGCCGCTGGAAAGCGCCGTCCCAGCTGGCGACCGGGGCCAGGGGCTTCGCCGGGTTGGGGTCGCGCGCGTCGGTGTGCAGTTCGTCGAGCGCGAAGGGCGCGGGCCGCACCGGCCGCTTGGCGGAGACCACGGTGAGCGGCACGATGGTTTGCCGGGCCCAGCAGCCGAAGTCGTAGATGTTCAGCGGGAACCACGAGGGCAGGAAGATCAGCTCCGGCGGCAGCTCGGGGAGGTCGTCCCACTTCCACCAGCCGAACAAAGCCAGCCAGATCCGGGTGAAGACCCGGCAGGCGGCGATGCCGCCCTGGCTCCTGACCCACGACGAGGCCCGCACCATGTGGGGGTCCTCGGGCCGGTCACCGGCGAGCCGCAGCGCCACGTACGCCTCGACGGTGGCGGAGAGCTCGGGCGGGCCGCCGTAGAACGTGGCCCAGGTGCCGTCCTCGCGCTGCTCGCCCCGGATGTGGAGGGCGGCCGCGGCGACCGTCTTCTCGTCCTGGATGCCGAGGAACTGACGCAGCAGCAGGTCCTCGGCGTCCATGGTGACGTTGGTCTCCAGGTCGCCCTTCCACCAGCCGAGGTCGTCCTGTCCGGCGAGCAGGTGCTCCACCGCCCGGTCCACCGCCCGCCGGGCGGCGTCGAGCACCTCGTCCGCGCCCGGTGGCGGCGCGGTCGTCCCACTGGCCGCGGCGGCGGGGGGCCGCGTGGCCCCGGCGCTTCCGTCGGTCGTCGCTGTCATGGCTTCCCCTTAATGCAAGTGCAGTGCTACTTCTGCTGTGCTGGGGTCTCCGTCGGAGCGGCCCGTGGCGGGCCCCTCCGGCGACGTCGCGTCATATGCGAATGGTGATCATCTCTTCCGTACGACGACGAAGTCGGCCAGGGCGGTCAGCTGCGCCCGCACCCGCTCGGGCATGTCGACGGTGCCCAGCGCCTCGATCGCCACGGCGTGCTGCCTGCGGGCCTCCTGCGAGGTCCACTCCCGGCCGCCGGCCTCCTCGATGAGGGCGGCCCGGGTGGCGAACTCCTCCTCGGAGAAGGTGTCGAAGTCGTTGCTCTTGGCGTCGGCGGCGAGCAGCTCGCCCAGCCGCTCGGAGGCCGGGCCGCCCGCCGCGAGGGCCGCCACCACCGGCAGGGACTTCTTGCGCTGGCGCAGGTCGCTCCAGGTCTGCTTGCCGGTGGCCTCCGGGTCGCCCCAGATGCCGAGGAGGTCGTCGACGGCCTGGAAGGCGAGGCCGAGGTGGTAGCCGTACGCCTCCAGCGTGTCGGCCGTGCGGTCGTCCGCGCCGCCGAGGACCGCGCCGATGGAGCAGGCGCAGGCGAGCAGCGCGCCCGTCTTGTTGCCCTCCATCTCCAGGCACTCCTCGACGGTGACCCGCTCGCGGTGCTCGTAGGAGATGTCCTGGGCCTGGCCGTCGATGAGCTTGCGGCTCGCGGTGGTCAGCCGGCGCGTGGCGCGCCCGGCCTCGACCGTGCCGAGCTCCAGGAGGACCTCGTTGGCCAGCGCGAACAGCGCGTCGCCGACGAGGATCGCCTGGGCCGGGCCGTGCACCTTCCAGACCGTGTCGCGGTGGCGGCGCTGCTCGTCGCCGTCCATCAGGTCGTCGTGGAGCAGCGAGAAGTTGTGGACGAGCTCGACCGCGACCGCGCCGGGCACGCCGACCTCGGGGCCGGCCCCGGCGGCCTCGGCGGACAGCAGGGCGAGGGCGGGCCGCACGGCCTTGCCGCCGTCGCCGTCCGCCGGGTTGCCCTGGGCGTCGATCCAGCCGAAGTGGTAGGCGGCGACGGTGTCCATGGGAGCGGCGAGCCGCTCCACGGCCGTGCGCAGCACCGGCGTGGACAGCGTCCGTCCGCGCTCCAGAAGCGCGGCGACGTCCACGGTGTCGACAGCCGAGTTCGCCGAAGGCACAGTCGCCACGGTCTCTCCTCTAGTTCCAGTGCTGCTAAGGGTCATGCCGCCTCCTGAAGCGGATGGACGTGGGAGCGGCCGAGTACGCCGAGGGCCGCGCCCGCGGCGCTGAACCCGCTGCGTACCGCGCTCTCCATCGTCGCGGGCCAGCCGGTGGCGGTCCACGCGCCGGCCAGGTAGAGACCGGGCGCACGCGTGTGCGAGCCCGGACGCAGCCGTCCGACGCCGGGGGTGGGGGCGAACGTCGCGGTGCGCTCCCGGGTCACGAAGAAGTCCCGTACACCCGCGCCGCGCGCGGCGGGCAGCAGCCGTTCGAGCTCGGGCAGATAGCGCGCGCGCAGCGCGGCCACCGGCTCGTCGATCTCGTCCCCGGCGGCCGACTGGGAGACCGCCAGGTACTGGCCGCCGCCGGTGAGCCCGGAGGACTCGGTGCGGTCGAAGACCCACTGCACGGGCGTGCCGAGCGCGGCGAAGAACGGCTGCCGCAGCACCTTGCGGTCGTAGACGACGTGCAGGTTGAGGATGGGGGCGGTGCCGATGTCGAGCAGCTTGCCGGGGTCGTCGAGGGCGCCGTGGGGCAGCAGGTCGTGCGCCTCGCGCTGCGGGACGGCGAGGACGACCGCCTCGGCGTCCAGCGTCTCGCCGCCGGCCTCGACCCGCCACACGCCGCTCTCGGTACGGGCGAGGGACTCGGCCTTGGTACGGGTCTCGACGCGGACCCCGGCCTCGGCGAGCGCCTTGCGGGCCAGCGTGTCGTGGAGGTCGCCCAGCGGTACGTGCGCCCAGCCGATGTCGGCGGCGCCCGGCTCGGAGAGCAGCCCGGTCTTGAAGACCATCGCGGCGAGCCCCAGGGAGGCGTGCGGCGCGGTCGCGTTCAGGGTCGCCACGCCCACCAGGTCCCACAGGGCCTCGACGGTACGGGCGGACTGCCCGTGGCGGCCGAGCCAGGTGGCGAAATCCACCCCGTCGAGCGCCGGGTCGGCGGGGTCGAGGCCCTTGAGCGCGAGTGCGGCGCGCCCGACCGAGGCCCGCTCGGCGAGCGAGAGGTGCGGATAGGTGGCGAGGCTGCCGGCCAGGTGCAGCGGCACCGGCAGCGCGGTGCGGCGCAGCCTGCCGAGCCGGGGTCCGCGCGGGTGGGCGACGTCCAGGACGGGCACGTCGAGGCGGCGCTGGAGCGGCGCGAGGTGGGCGCCGCCGATCCGGTCGAGGAACCAGCGGTAGGCGGTACAGCAGCGCAGATAGACGTGCTGGCCGTTGTCGACGGAGAGTTCGCCGCGCCGGAAGGAGAAGGCGAGGCCGCCCAGCCGGGGGCGGCTCTCGACCAGGGTCACGGCCAGGCCCGCGCCGGCCAGTTCCAGCGCGGCGGTGACGCCGGCCAGACCTCCGCCGACGACCACCGCGCGTTCGGGCTGCGGGGTTGTCATGCGCCCTCCCCTTCGGCCGGGCCGGCGTCGTGCGCACACCGGGCCGTCGCAGTCAGGGACGCCCCGGCCGGGGCCGGGGTTGCACGCCCGGGGCACGTAAAGCTGCTCGGCCGCACGTCCAGGTGCCCATGGGCCATCAGGCGCGCCTCCTGGCGGTCTGCCGGGAGACGGTCCGGGTGTCGAGCCCGGACAGCCCGCGTACCGCCACGTACGCCTTCTCCCTGCCGGGCAGCGAGACCCGGCCGCGCAGCACGGCCTCGGGGTCGCGCTCGATGCGGTCGAGCAGCCGGCGGTAGATTCCGGCCATCGCGGCGACGCACGCGCCGCTGCGCCGGTCGAGCATCGGCAGCAGCCGGTAGCCCTCGGCGAACAGGGCGCGGGCCCGGCGCACTTCGAAGTGGACCAGGCCCGCGAAGTCGGATCCTGCGGGTGGAGTCGAGGTGTGGAAGCCCGCGGCGCACCCGAACTTGGCCAGGTCGTCGGCGGGGAGGTAGGTGCGTCCGTTGCCCGCGTCCTCGCGAACGTCTCTGAGGATGTTGGTGAGTTGCAGGGCCAGGCCCAGCGTGTCGGCGTACTCCGCGGCGCGCTCGGCGCCCGGTGCGCCCGGTTGTGTACCGAACACGCCCAGGGAGAGCCGGCCGATCGCGCCCGCGACACACCGGCAGTAGGCCCTCAGGTCGTCCCAGGTCTCGTAGGTCTCGCCGTGCACGTCCATGAGGACGCCGTCGATGAGCTCGTCGAGCCCGTCCAGCGGGATCGGGAAGCGGCGCGCCGCGTCCGCGAGCGCCACGGCCACCGGGTCGGTGTCGTCCTCCTCGACCGCGCCCCCGGCGATCCGGCCGAGCAGCGCGCGGGTGTCCTCCAGGCGCTGCTTCTTGGCCTCGGGGGCCAGGGCGCCGTCACCGATGTCGTCGACGCGCCGCGAGAACGCGTAGAGCGCGGACATCGCGTGGCGCTTGTCGGTCGGCAGCAGCCGGATGCCGTACGCGAAGTTGCGCGCCTGCTGTCCGGTCACCGCCTCGCAGTAGCTGTACGCGGCCTGTACCGGCGCGGACGCGTGTGCGTGTGGATCCACGGTCCGGCTCACCCCTCTCTACGCGCTCTACGCAACACGGCTCCCACTTCGCGCAGCAGACTGGACTTGGTGGGCTTGGGCGGTCCAGGGAGCACGTCGTGGCCGGCGGCCGCCACCGCGTCGAGCGCGGCGCGGCCCCCGGCCACGAATCCGGCCAGCAGCAGCCTGAGTCTGCCGTGGACGCTACCCACCAGGGAGGTGCCTTCATTCAGGAGCCGTGCGGCGCGTTCCGCTTCGAACGCGACCAGGGCGCGCACCGACGCGCCCCCGCTCGGGGCGGCCAGATCGGCCTCGGTGACATGGAACCGCTTCATGTCCTCGGCGGGCAGATAGATCCGGTCCCGGCCGAGGTCCTCGGTGACGTCCTGGAGGTGTTCGACGATCTGGAGCGCGGTGCAGACGGCGTCCGAGCGGCGGACGCGCTCGGGGCTCTCGGTGCCGGTGATCGCCAGCACCAGGCGGCCGACGGGATTGGCGGACAGTGCGCAGTACGCGACGAGGTCGTCGTAGGTCTCGTACCGTGCGACCCGCTGGTCCTGCCGGTTCGCCGCGATGAGGGCGAGGAACGGGTCGGGGGTGAGCGAGCGGCGGCGGACCGTGGGCTGCAGGGCCCTGAGCAGCGGGTGGCGCGGGGTGGAGTCGAAGACGCGGCGCAGATCCGCCTCGAAGGCGTCGAGCATCACGAGCCGGTCGTCCGCGTCGGCCGGGGCGAGGCCGAGGTGGCGGGCGTCGGCGCCGCCGGGCGCGAGGTCGCCGTCGCCGATGTCGTCGACCAGGCGCGCGTAGCCGTACACGGCCATCAGGTCGTCGCGCCAGGCGCGGGGCAGAAAGAAGGGGGCCACCGGGAAGTTCTCCGCCGTGGCCTTGTCGAGCGTGGTGCGCGAGGGGGAGTCGGTGCGCACGTCCCGGACACCTGTCACCGGGGGCCGCCCGGTACGGGAACGGCGGAAGTCTCGCGCAGGTGGAGATTTCCCGTAGCCATTGCCGTCACATCTCCCGTTCTACACCGCCGACCCAAAACATCCCATTTCGGACACGCCGCCGAGCCTCCCGAGTGGAGAACGGCTCCCGCGCGGGGTGCCCGGGGCGGTACCGCCCATCCGTCACGATCAACACCGGTACAGCTTACGTTGTACAACGCCTGACAACACGTCGGGGTGTTGCGCGCATTACAAGAACACTTCAATCCGCGCCAACCTTCCCCCGGCCCGGGCGACTTGACGCAGCCTTGACGTTCCGGCCCGTCATGAGCACCGCCCCCAGGGACGCGAAAGCCCCCGCCGGGGTTGATCGACGGGAGCTCTCGACGGCGTACGGGCGGTGACCGGGTGTCAGCGGCCCGTCTCCTTCTGGTAGGCCTTGACGACCTCGTCGGTCGGCCCGTCCATCAGGAGCTCGCCCCGCTCCAGCCAGAGCACCCGGTTGCAGGTGTCCCGGATGGAGCCGATGCTGTGGCTGACCAGGAACACCGTGCCGGCGTGCTTGCGCAGCTCGCGGATGCGCTCCTCGGAGCGGATCTGGAACTTGCGGTCGCCCGTGGCCAGCGCCTCGTCGATCATCAGGACGTCGTGGTCCTTGGCGGCGGCGATGGAGAACCGCAGCCGGGCCGCCATGCCGGAGGAGTACGTCCGCATCGGCAGGGTGATGAAGTCGCCCTTCTCGTTGATGCCGGAGAAGTCGACGATCTCCTCGTACCGCTCCTTGATCTCCTCCCGCGACATGCCCATGGCCAGGCCGCCGAGGATGACGTTGCGCTCGCCGGTCAGCTCGTTCATCAGCGCGGCGTTGACGCCGAGCAGCGAGGGCTGGCCGTTGGTGTACACCTTGCCCTTGGCGGGCGGCAGCAGTCCGGCGATCGCCCGCAGCAGGGTCGACTTGCCCGAGCCGTTGGTGCCGATCAGGCCGATCGCCTCGCCGCGGTAGGCGGTGAAGGAGACGCCCCGCACCGCGTGCACCTTGCGCATGCCGCGCGACTCGCCGGCGTCCCGCCGCACGATCCGGCTGAGCGCGGCGGTGGCGCTGCCCCGCCCGCCGCCCCCGCCGTTGACCGTGTACACGATGTGCACGTCGTCGGCGATGACGGTCGGGATGCGCTCGCCGCTCGCGTCGGCGATGCGGATGTTGTCCTCAGCCACGGCCGTACTGCTCCTCTGCCTTCCAGAAGTACACGAAGCCCGCGGCGCCCACCACGAGGGCCCAGCCGGCCGCCAGGGCCCACACGTGCGGCGGCAGGTTGTGGGCACCGTAGCCGTCGATCATGGAGTACCGCGCCAGGTCCATGTAGACCGCGGCGGGGTTCACCTGGAGGACCTGGGCGAGCCAGTCCGGCTTGCCCTGGAGGACCACCTTGATGCTGAACATGACGCCGGAGGCGTACATCCAGGTCCGCAGGACGAACGGCATCAGCTGGGCGAGGTCCGGGGTCTTGCTGCCGAGCCTGGCCATGATCAGCGCCAGACCGGTGTTGAAGACGAACTGACACGCCAGGACCGGCACCATCAGCAGCCACGACGCCATCGGCATGGTCCCCGACGCGACCACCACGAGGACCAGGACGATCATCGAGAACAGCAGCTGCTGGAGCTGCTGGAGCGCGAAGGAGATCGGCAGCGAGGCGCGCGGGAAGTGCAGCGCGCGCACCAGGCCGAGGTTGCCGGAGATCGCCCGGACGCCCGCCATCACCGAGTTCTGGGTGAACGTGAAGACGAAGATGCCCGTCACCAGGAACGGGATGTACACGTCCGAGGGGATGCCGCGCTTGGCGTTCATCAGCACGCCGAAGATGAAGTAGTAGACCAGCGCGTTGAGCAGCGGGGTGGCCACCTGCCAGATCTGGCCGAGCTTCGCCTGGCTGTACTGGGCGGTCAGCTTCGCCTGCGAGAACGACAGGATGAAGTGGCGCCGCCCCCAGAGCTGGCGGCAGTACTCACGCAGCCCCGGCCGGGCGCCGCTCACCGCCAGGCCGTGCTTGGCGGCGAGTTCCGCCGGGGACAGAGTTGTGTCACTCACAAGAGGAAACTTTCGCTTTCAAAGAAGTACGCCCGATGGCCGTGGGCCGAAGTGCCCGGGGCCGGACGGCCACGCCCGATGTGCTCCGACCCGAGAGTGTCAGATGACGGGCGGCCGGCCCAGCCGGGTCAGCCGCCAGACCGTGCGCCACTTCATGGGGCGGCGCGGACCGCAGGGAGTGGTCCAGCCCTCCTTGAAGCCGCCGAACCACGCCTTGAGGGCGGGCCCGGAGGGCTTCCTGGCGAGCGTGAGCAGCATCCAGACCCCCAGGTAGACGGGGACCAGGAGGGCCGGCAGGTTGCGCCGGGCCAGCCAGACCCGGTTGCGGGCCACCATCCGGTGGTAGACCGCGTGCCGGGAGGGCGCCGTCGTCGGGTGGTACAGGACCATGTCCGCGCGGTAGTCGATCATCCAGCCGGCGTCCAGCGCCCGCCAGGCCAGATCGGTCTCCTCGTGGGCGTAGAAGAACTCGTCGGGCAGGGCACCGACCTCCGCGAGGACCCTCGTCCGTACGGCGTTGGCGCCGCCCAGGAAGGTCGTCACGCGCGAGGAGCGCATCGGGTCGGAGGCGCGCAGCCGCGGGACGTGGCGGCGCTGGGTGACCCCGGTCTCCGGGTCCGCGATGCGGAAGCTGACGATGCCGAGCCTGGGGTCCTCGGTGAACGCGCGGCGGCACAGCTCGGCCGTGTCGCTGTTGGCCAGCAGCCCGTCGTCGTCGAGGAAGAGCAGGATGTCGACCTCGGCGCCGGACGGGCCGAACGCCTCGATGCCGACGTTGCGCCCGCCGGGGATGCCCAGGTTCTCGGGCAGCTCCACGGTCCGTACGCCCTCGGGGACGTCCGGGACCGGGGCGCCGTTGCCGACCACCACGACCTGGACCGGGTCGCCGTCCTGCTTGGCGACCGAGTCGAGCAGCGCGCGCAGTTCCTCGGGGCGGTTGCCCATGGTGATGACGACCGCGCCGACCTTCAGCGGGGCGCTCACTTGAGCCTGCTGGAGGCGAGGATGGACACCAGGTGCAGCACGCTCTGGAGCAGCGCGATGCCCGCGAGCACCGCGACGCCGAGCCGCGAGAAGTACAGGTCGCCGCGGGCGTGGTCGACCAGCGCCAGGACCAGGATCAGCAGGGACGCCTCGATGCCGAGGATCAGCCGGTGGAACTTGAGCGCCCCGGCGGCCCGGCGGGCCAGCGCCATGCCGGAGGAGCGCGGCTCCGAGGCCGTCTCCTTGACCGGGGGCTTGCCCTGCTGGTGGCGGGCGACGCCGACCAGGTCGGTCTCCGACTTGATCATGACGGCGCCGAGCGCCGCGAGGGTGCCGAGGAAGGCCCAGAGCCAGTCGATCCGCCCCGAGCCCCAGATGTCGGCCGCCCGCAGACCGAAGCCGACCAGGACCGCCGCGTCGCACACGTAGGCGGCGACCCGGTCCACGTAGACGCCGGTCATCGAGTACTGCTTCTTCCAGCGCGCCACCTCGCCGTCGACGCAGTCGAGCAGCAGGTACAGCTGGACCATCACCACGCCGAGCACGGCGCCCCAGATCCCGGGGACCAGCAGGGCCGGGGCCGCGAGGGCGGCGGCGACGGTCATCACATAGGTGAGCTGGTTGGGCGTGACGCGGGTGGTCACCAGGTGCCGGTCGACGCGCAGGGAGACCTCGCGCATGTAGAGCCGGCCGCCCCAGTGCTCGCCGCTCCGCCGGTCCTTGACGCCCGGCGGGTGCACGACCGGGCGGAGTTCAGCTACCGATGGCTTTTGCATAGTCGGCGTAAGCGTCCTTGATCTGGTCTGCGGACAGGTTGAGGTGTTCCAGGATCGTGAAACGGCCCGGCCGGGTCTGCGGCGCGTACGCCACCGCCCGGACGAACTCGTCGGCGGAGAAGCCGATCTCCTGAGGGAGCACGGGCAGGCCGTGCCGCCGCAGCACCTGGGCGAAGAGGCCGGACTTCTCGGCGGCGCCGCGCAGGTGCATGGCGAAGGCGGCGCCGAGGCCGACCTGCTCGCCGTGGAGCGCGGAGCGCTTGGGGTACAGCAGGTCGAAGGCGTGGCTGATCTCGTGGCAGGCGCCCGAGGAGGGCCGGGTGTCGCCGCTGATCGACATGGCGATGCCGGAGAGCACCAGTGCCTCGGACAGGACGGTGAGGAACTCGTCGTCGCCGACGCCGCCGGGGTGGCGCAGCACGGACTCGCCCGCGGTACGGGCCATGGCCGCGGCCAGACCGTCCACCGGCTCGCCGTTGACCCGGTGCGACAGCTCCCAGTCCGCGATGGCGGAGATGTTGGAGATCACGTCGCCGACGCCCGAGCGGACGAACCGGACCGGGGCCTCGCGGATGACGTCGAGGTCGATGACCATGGCGATGGGTGTGGGCACCCCGTAGGAGCCGCGGCCGTTGTCGTTGTCGAGGATCGACACCGGCGAGCAGATGCCGTCGTGCGAGAGGTTGGTGGCGACCGCCACCATGGGCAGCCCGACCCGCGCCGCGGCGTACTTCGCCACGTCGATGATCTTGCCCCCGCCCAGGCCGACGACCGCGTCGTACCGCTTGCCCTTGATGTCGTCGCCGAGGCGCACGGCCGAGTCGATGGTGCCGTCCGCGACCGGGTACCAGTCGGCGCCCGGCAGCACCGGCGCCAGCTTCTCGCTCAGCGCCTGGCCCGAGCCGCCGCTGACCGCGATCGCCAGCTTGCCGGAGGCCGAGATCCGCTGGTCGGCCAGGAGGCCCGCCAGGTCGTCCAGGGCGCCCCGGCTGATGTCGACGACGACCGGCGACGGGATGAGCCGGGTCAGTACTGGCACGCGATCTCACGGCCCTTCGCGAGGTCGTCGTGGTTGTCGATCTCGACCCAGGAGACCTCGCCGATGGGCGCCACGTCGACGGTGAAGCCGCGGTCGACGAGCTCCTGGTAGCCGTCCTCGTAGTAGAGGTCGGGGTCGCGCTCGAAGGTGGCCTTCAGAGCGTCCGCGAGCTCCTCGGCCGCCTCCGGCTCGATGAGGGTGACGCCGATGTACTCGCCGGTGGCCGTCTCCGGGTCCATCAGCTTGGTGATGCGCCGCACGCCCCCGCCGGGCTCGGTGATCACCTTCATCTCCTCGTCGGCGAGGCGCTTGACGGTGTCCAGGGCGAGGATGATCCTCTTGCCGTCGCCGCGGGCGGCCAGCAGCGTCTTCTCGACGGAGACCGGGTGCACGGTGTCGCCATTGGCGAGGATGACGCCCTGCTTCAGGACCTCACGCGCGCACCACAGGGAGTAGGCGTTGTTCCACTCCTCGGCCTTGTCGTTGTCGATCAGCGTGAGCGTGACGCCGTAGGTGGCCTCCAGCTCCTCCTTGCGGGCGTACACGGCTTCCTTGCGGTAGCCGACGACGATCGCGACCTCGGTCAGACCCACCGCGGCGAAGTTGGCCAGGGTGAGGTCGAGGACGGTGGTGTCGCCGTCGACGGGCACGAGGGCCTTCGGGAGCGTGTCGGTGTAGGGGCGCAGACGCCGTCCCGCACCGGCTGCGAGTACGAGGCCGATCATGCCGTTTCTCCTTCGTCATGTACTGCGGGGGCTCCGGAGGACACCCAGAAGCGGATGGACTCCACGACCACCAGGAGCGCCAGGGCCACCGCGAGGGCGGTGAGCGCCAGGGTGAAGTCCGTGCCGCGGCCGGCGAGGGCCGCGGCGAGCACCGCGACCACCAGCGTCCGCCCCTCGTGGCCGCCGGCCAGGCGGACCAGCAGGCGCGGCGGCGCGCCGGAGCCGCCCTTGATGCGGTAGACCGTGTCGTAGTGATGGTAGGCGACCGCCGCCACCAGTCCGAAGGCCGCGGGCAGGGCCCCGTCCACCTCGGAGCGGGCGGCGAGGGCCAGGACCGTGCCGTACTCGGCGGCCCGGAAGAACGGCGGCACCAGCCAGTCCAGGGCGCCCTTGAGGGGCGCGGAGACCGCGAGACCGGAGGTGATCGCATAGAAGACCGCCGCGACGATCATCTGGCGGCTGCCGAAGGGCTGGGTGAGCGCCACGGCCACCAGCGCCACGGCGCCGGCCGCGGCCACCACCGGGGCGGTCCAGGCGCCCTTGATCCGCAGACGGCTCGCCGCCACGAGCTCGGCGAGCGGCCCGCTGTCGGCCAGCTCCGCGAGGGCCAGCGCGGCCCGGTCGGTACGGGTGGCGCGGCGGCTCAGCGAGCGCAGCACCCGCCCGGCCGTGGTGTAGCAGGCCGCGAACGCGCAGCCGATCAGCAGCGCGTAGAAGACGGTCCGGGGGGTCGTCACCGCGGTGAGCACGGCGATCATCGCCCAGCGCTCACCGATCGGCAGCACGATCATCCGGCGCACCCACACCGTCCAGCCGACGGAGTCGAGCCTGTCGGAGAGGGCGGCGGTGGGGCTGGTGTTGCCGTCCGCGCCGGTGCCCACGACGTGCGCCTCGTTGAAGGAGAAGTCCACGACGTGGCGGCAGGTCTGGAGGACCATCGCGCCGAGCGCGAGCGCCCACACGTCGTCGGTGCCGCCGCCGCGGGCCGCGCCGATCGCCAGGCCCGCGTAGTACGCGTACTCCTTGGCCCGGTCGAAGGTGGCGTCCAGCCAGGCGCCGAGCGTGGAGTACTGGAGCGAGTAGCGGGCGAGCTGCCCGTCGGTGCAGTCCAGGACGAAGGAGAAGAGCAGCAGCACGCCGGCCGCCACGAAGCCGGCGCGGGTGCCGGTCGCCGCGCAGCCGGCCGCTATCAGCGCGGTGAGCAGCGAGGCGGTGGTGACCTGGTTGGGGGTCAGGCCCCGCCGCGCGCACCAGCGGGCGAGGTAGCGCGAGTACGGGCTGATGCAGAAGGTGGTGAAGAACCCGTCGCGGGACTTCACGGCGTTGCGCAGCCGGACGGCCTCGTCGTCCACCGCGTCCACGGCCCTGCGGGCGGCGAAGGCGGCCTCCGGCCCGACGGGCACGGTGGCCACCAGCGAGCCGAGCTCGGGGCGGTGCACGGCGACGCCGCCGTCCTGGAGGGCGGTGGCGAGGCGGTCGGTGAGGACACCGGTGCCGGTGGCGGGGGCGTTGACGGCGACCGCCGCGCCCCCTTCGGCGACGGCGGCGGGCCCGGTCCGGTCCGCGAGGGCGCGCGCGAGCGCGGGACGGGCCTCCGCCTGGACGGCCAGGGCACCGGGGATCGCCGCCGCCGGGAACCGGGGGTCGGTCAGGGCGAGGCGCAGGGCGTGCGTGTGGCCCACGAAGGACGGGTCGACCAGGGCGACCCGCTCACCGGGCGGAACCTCGGCGAGCAGGCCGGGCAGGTCCTCGGGCCGCTGGGCGGACCGTACGTCGAAGCCCAGCGAGCGCAGCTCGGGCCCGAGCTGCGACCCGGGGACCGGCAGGCCGGTCAGGATGGCGGTCGACAGACGAACTCACTCCTTGGAGCTGGCATGGCTGATGTCCGGCACCGGCCCGGAACAAGCGGCGGGCGGCGTGTCGGCAGAGGCTATCGGGAGGCTATCGGATGCGGGGAACCGGGAGTTCATCGCCTGTTTACGCCCCGATCGGGCCCTGCGGCAGGGGGCTGCCGCGTGGATCATCATCGTCGATCAAGGCCGCGCCCCACAAACCGCCCCCCGCTCGCGGGGACCGGGGGCACGCGCCGTCGCCCGCGCCCGCGCACCGCTGTGACCTGCGAGGCCTGTACACGGCTCGCACACACCCGGCAGCGCGGACATTTCCGCAGGTCAGAGCAGATGACAACGGTGTTCAGTGCCGTGTTGCCCCATACCCCCCGCCCGTAGTTCACTGACCCTCCGTACGCAGATCGCACAACCATGCCAAGAGTCTGAGAGGTGGCCTTCCATGGGGGCTGGGCACGACCACGGGCACGCGCACGGCGGGCCGGCGCCGACCGGGACGGCCGCCGCGGCGTACAAGGGACGGCTGCGGGTGGCCCTGGGCATCACGCTGGGCGTGATGGTGATCGAGATCGTCGGCGGCCTGCTGGCGGACTCGCTGGCCCTGGTCGCGGACGCGGCGCACATGGCGACGGACGCCCTGGGGCTCGCGATGGCGCTGCTCGCCATCCACTTCGCCAACCGCCCGGCCGGCCACAACCGGACGTTCGGCTACGCCCGGGCCGAGATCCTGGCCGCGCTCGCCAACTGCCTGCTGCTGCTCGGCGTCGGCGGATACGTGCTGTACGAGGCGGTGCAGCGGTTCGTCGAGCCGACCGACACCTCGGGTGCGACCACGATCGTTTTCGGCCTGATCGGCCTGGTCGCCAACATGGTCTCGCTCTCGCTCCTGGTCCGCGGCCAGCAGGAGAGCATCAACGTCCGCGGCGCCTTCCTGGAGGTGCTCGCGGACGCGCTCGGCTCCGTGGCGGTGCTGGTCTCGGCCGCGGTCATCATGACGACCGGCTGGCAGGCCGCCGACCCCATCGCCTCGCTGGTGATCGGCCTCATGATCGTCCCGCGTACGGTGAAGCTGCTGCGCGAGACGCTGGACGTCCTGCTGGAGTCGGCGCCCCAGGGCGTCGACATGAGTGAGGTCCGGGCGCACATCGTGGCGCTGCCGGGCGTCGAGGACGTCCATGACCTGCACGCCTGGACGATCACCTCCGGGATGCCGGTGCTCTCGGCCCATGTGGTGGTCAGCCAGGAGGTGCTCGACTCGGTGGGCCACGAGCGGCTGCTGCACGACCTCCAGGGCTGCCTGGGTGACCACTTCGACGTGGAGCACTGCACCTTCCAGCTGGAGCCGAGCGGCCACGCGGCCCACGAGGCCCGGCTCTGCCACTGACGGCCGCCCACCGGGCGACATCTCGCCCGTATGTTCGATGGTTCCGCGCCGGTGCGGCTGGGCACGATCCCTTCTTCGGCGGTGTCGCACACCCGGCGCATTACGGACATGCGCTGCCCGTCGAAGTGCGGACACGCCGCTTTTGTACGGCAGACTTGGCAGCCGAGGACCGAAGCGAAGGATGGTTATGCCGACCACACCAGCCACTACGGCGAGCAGCTCGTCGAACGGGACCGCCGAAGAGATCATGCTCGAACTGGTCGACGAGAGCGGCACCACCATCGGCACCGCGGAGAAGCTCTCCGCCCACCGGGCACCGGGCCTGCTGCACCGGGCCTTCTCGGTCTTCCTCTTCGACTCCTCGGGCAAGCTGCTGCTCCAGCGCCGCGCGCTCGGCAAGTACCACTCCCCCGGCGTCTGGTCGAACACCTGCTGCGGGCACCCCTACCCGGGCGAGTCCCCCTTCGCGGCGGCGGCCCGGCGCACCCACGAGGAGCTGGGCGTCTCGCCGTCGCTGCTCGCCCAGGGCGGCACGGTCCGCTACAACCACCCGGACCCGGAGTCGGGCCTGGTGGAGCAGGAGTACAACCACCTCTTCGTCGGTCTGGTGCAGTCGCCGGTGCGGCCGGACCCGGAGGAGGTCTACGAGACCGCCTTCGTCTCGCCGCAGGAGCTGGCCGCGCTGCACGAGCGGGCGACCTTCTCGGCCTGGTTCATGACGGTGCTGGACGCGGCCCGGCCCGCGGTCCGCGAGCTCACCGGGCCTGCCGCGGGCTGGTGACGCCGCCCGGGGCCGGGGCCAGCGGCAGGGCCACCCAGATGATCTTGCCGCCGCTCGCCGTCTGCTCGACGTCGCAGGCCCCGCCCGCCTCGTAGGTGATCTCGCGGACCAGCAGCAGTCCGCGTCCGCCGGTCTGGCCGTAGTCGGTCTCCAGCGCCTTGGGGCGGTAGGGGTGGTTGTCCTCCACCGAGACCCGGATCCACTCGGCGCCGATGGCCACCTCCACGGCCACCTGCGGGGAGAGCAGGGCCGCGTGCTTGACCGCGTTGGTCACCAGCTCGGAGACGATCAGGAGCAGGCCCTGGACGAGGTCGTCGTGGACCGGCACGCCCTGGCGGTGGAGCAGGTCGCGCACGGCGTGCCGGGCCTGCGGGACCGAGGCGTCGACGGCGGGGGCCGTGAAGCGCCAGACCCCCTCGTACGGGAACGGCCTGGCCGGTGCGGCGTCGGGTGGCACGCTCCCGCGGATCTCCATATTCCGGCACCCACCCTCGCAGTCGGCTGTCAGGCTCTTGGTCAAGAGTGGGGAGTGACCTGGTCCGGACCGGCGGACTGAACAGAAGTCAGCGTGTATCGACGCCTTCTGATCGCCATCGCCCGCCGATGTCACTTTTCAAAGCGTGCCTGATCGCGATCTGACGGCTTTGCCAGGGCTTGCGGGGGTGTCTGCGATACGGACGCACTCCCCCGGGCGTCCGCGCCCGCCCGTGGTTCGGTGACCAGACCCACGATGTGCCGTCCGCCGATGCCGAGCGCGATCAGGCCGAGACCGTCGAAGAGCAGCGCGAGCGAGAAGAAGCAGCCGATCACATAACGGCTGCTGCTCGGCCAGCTGGCGAGGACGAGCACCCCGAGCAGCACGCCGAAGGCGCCCTGGACCAGCGTCCAGCCCATCTGCGGCCCGCGCACCACGACGCTGCCGGCGAGCCGGAACACCCCGCCGGTGAGGAAGAGGAGCGCGGCGAACATCGTCAGCGCCTCGGCCGAGCCCTCCGGGCGGCGGATGACCACCACACCGGCCGCGATGTTCAGGGCCGCGACCACCACGCCGAGCCAGAAGTAGTTGGCGCCGCGCGACTGGATCGCGTGGGCGAGCCCGACCACGCCGCCCACCAGGAGCAGCCAGCCGAACAGGAGCATCGACGTCAGGGTCGCCACGCCCGTGTAGACGAGGCCTACCAGTCCCGCGAGCGCGAGGACCGCGCCGAGGACGGTCAGTCGGCCGAAACTGCGGCGGAGCTTCCTGCTGTCACGTGCGGATGCGGGTGCAACCATCAGCGTCTCCTCGTGGCATCGCCGGGTCGGCCCCCTCTTGATCATAGGAGCGGTCCGCCCGGATAGCATCCGGCGCATGGAGCCGCAGCTGGAGCACACCGTGGCCGACGGCGTGGCCACCGTCGTCATCAGCAACCCCGCCAAGCGCAACGCGATGACCGCCGCGATGTGGCGGGCGCTGCCGCCGCTGCTCGACGGCCTGGCCGCCGACCGTGCCGTACGGGCGCTGGTGCTGACCGGCGCCGGGCCGACCTTCTGCGCGGGCGCCGACATCTCCTCGCTGCGGGCGCCCGGCCCGGACGAGGACCCCCGGTCGCTCGCGGTGGACGCCGAGGAGGCGCTCGCCGCCTTCCCCAAGCCGACGCTGGCCGCCGTGCGCGGCCACTGCGTCGGCGGCGGCTGCCAGCTCGCGGCCGCCTGCGACCTGCGCTTCGCGGAGGAGGGCGCCTCCTTCGGGATCACGCCCGCCCGGCTCGGCATCGTCTACGCCTCCTCCTCAACCCGGCGTCTGACCGCCCTGGTGGGACCGGCGACCGCGAAGTACCTGCTCTTCTCCGGCGAGCTGATCGACACGGCGCGGGCGCTGCGGACCGGCCTGGTGGACGAGGTGCTGCCCGCCGGTGAGCTGGACAAGCGGGTGGCCGGGTTCACCCGTGTCCTCGCCGCCCGCTCGCAGCTGACCCAGGCGGCCGCCAAGGAGTTCGCGAACGGCCGCACCGACCGGGACGCGTACTGGAACGAACAGGCCCGCGCCAGCGGCGACACGGCCGAGGGCGTCACGGCGTTCCTGGAGCGCCGTGCGCCGCACTTCGACTGGAGCGCGTCGGGCTGAGCCCGGACGGGGCCGGGGGGCGGGGCTGAGCCGGGCGGTCGGCCGAGCCGGACGGGGCCGAGCCGGGCGGTCGGCAAAGCCGGACGGGGCCAAGCCGGACGGGGCCGAGCCGGACGGGGCCGAGCCAAGCCAGGATGTACGGCTCCGAGGCGGGCTGGGCCGGGCCGAGCAGGGCCGGGCCGGGTGGGTCCGAGCCGGACGGGGCCTGAGATGGACGGGGCCTGAGATGGATTGGCCCGAGCGGGGCGTCGTCGCAGCTGGGTGCTGCCGCGTCGGGCGTCCGCGCCCCGCCAGGCCGCGTCGCGGGGTGGGGGCGCCCCGTGCCCCCGGCCCCGGCGCGCCCGTTTCCCCCCGGGGCTTCACTCCGTACCGACCAGTCGGTAACGTGCGGGTATGACGTCTCTCCCGCCCCGCGCCGGCCGCCACTGCCACAACTCCGTCAACCCGCTGCACTCGACGGTCTACTTCTCCCCCGACTACCACGACGAGCTCAAGCAGCTCGGCGTGGAGGACGAGCGCGCGGCCTACTTCGCCGGGCGCGCCGCCGCCCTGGGCGCGGTCGGACCCGGCACCATCACCGCCACCTTCTACAACTTCAACCACGAGCTGGTCGCCCGCCACGTTCCGGCCGTGTGGGACATCGCCTCCCCCGAGGCGATCCTCGACGCCCGGCTGCGGGCCGCCGACCGCACCCTGCGGCGCCTGCTCGGGGACGACGTCGTGGCCTCGCCGGAGATGGCCGAGGCCGCCCGCCTCGCGCTGCGCGCCACCGAGGGCTGCACCCGCCACGCCCGGCCGCTGTACGCCGCCCACGCCGATCTGCCGGTCCCCGAGGAGCCGCACCTGGCGTACTGGCACGCGGCCACGCTGCTGCGCGAGCACCGGGGCGACGGCCACCTGATGGCCCTGCTCGACGCCGGACTCGACCCGCTGGAGGCGCTGGTCAGCCACACCGCCACCGGCAAGGGCATGGCACCGCGCTGGGTGCTGGGCTCGCGCGGCTGGCGGCGCGCGGACTGGGAGGCGGCCGTCGCCCGGCTGCGCGAGCGCGGCCTCCTGGACGCCGGGGGCGAGTTGACCGAGGCGGGCACCGCACTGCGCGCCGAGATCGAGGACCGCACCGACCGGCTGGACCTCGCCCCGTACGAGCTGCTCGGCGCCAAGGGCGTGGACCGGCTGACCGAGCTGGCCCGGGGACTGCTGATGACGGCGGTGGCCGCGGGGGCGTTCCCGGCCGACCTCATCGGCAAGGGCTGACCCCCTGTTGTCGGTGCCGCCTGCCACAATGGCGCCTTCAGGCTCTGCGAGAAGGCGGTACGGGAACGTGACGACGTCCATCGAAGGCAGGATCGCCGAGGAACTCGGCGTACGGGAGCGGCAGGTGAAGGCCGCGGTCGAGCTGCTCGACGGCGGGTCGACCGTGCCGTTCATCGCGCGCTACCGCAAGGAAGCGACCGAGATGCTCGACGACGCCCAGCTGCGCACCCTGGAGGAGCGGCTGCGGTATCTGCGCGAGCTGGAGGACCGCCGCACGGCGGTCCTCGACTCCGTACGCGAGCAGGGCAGGCTCACCGAGGAGCTGGAGCGGCAGATCCGCGCCGCCGACACCAAGGCGCGCCTGGAGGACATCTACCTGCCCTTCAAGCCCAAGCGGCGCACCAAGGCGCAGATCGCCCGCGAGGCGGGCCTCGAACCGCTGGCGCAGGGGCTGCTCACCGACCCGTCGGTGGAGCCGCTCACCGCCGCGGCCGCGTTCGTCGACGCGGACAAGGGCGTCGCGGACCCGGCCGCGGCCCTGGACGGCGCCCGCGCCATCCTCACCGAGCGGTTCTCCGAGGACGCCGACCTCATCGGCGAGCTGCGCGAGCGCATGTGGACCAAGGGCCGCCTGGTGGCGAAGGTGCGCGCGGGCAAGGAGGAGGCGGGCGCCAAGTTCGCCGACTACTTCGACTTCACCGAGCCGTTCACCGCGCTGCCCTCGCATCGGGTCCTGGCGATGCTGCGCGGCGAGAAGGAGGACGTCCTCGACCTCGTCCTGGAGCCCGAGGGCCCGCAGGACGCGGAGACCCCCGGCCCCTCGGCGTACGAGAACATGGTGGCGCGCCGCTTCGGCGTCGCGGACCGGGGGCGCCCGGGCGACAAGTGGCTGGCCGACACCGTCCGCTGGGCGTGGCGCACCCGGATCCTGGTCCACCTCGGCATCGACCTGCGGCTGCGGCTGCGCACGGCCGCCGAGGACGAGGCGGTGCGGGTCTTCGCGTCGAACCTGCGCGACCTGCTGCTCGCCGCCCCGGCCGGCACGCGCGCGACGCTGGGCCTGGACCCCGGGTTCCGTACGGGCGTGAAGGTGGCCGTCGTGGACGCCACGGGCAAGGTCGTGGCGACGGACGTCATCCATCCGCACGTCCCGGCGAACCGGTGGGACGAGGCGCTCGCCAAGCTGGCCCGGCTCGCCAAAGAGCACGCGGTCGAGCTCGTCGCCATCGGCAACGGCACGGCGTCCCGCGAGACCGACAAGCTCGCCGGGGAACTGATCGCCAAGCACCCCGAGTTGAAGCTCACCAAGGTGATGGTCTCCGAGGCGGGCGCCTCCGTGTACTCGGCGTCGGCGTTCGCCTCGCAGGAGCTGCCGGACATGGACGTGTCGCTGCGCGGCGCGGTCTCCATCGCCCGCCGCCTCCAGGACCCCCTCGCCGAGCTGGTGAAGATCGACCCCAAGTCGATCGGCGTCGGCCAGTACCAGCACGACCTCTCCGAGGTGAAGCTCTCGCGCTCGCTGGACGCGGTCGTGGAGGACTGTGTGAACGGCGTCGGCGTGGACGTCAACACCGCGTCCGCGCCGCTGCTCTCGCGCGTCTCGGGCATCGGCGCCGGACTCGCCGAGAACATCGTGGCGCACCGCGACGCCAACGGCCCGTTCCGCTCCCGCAAGGCGCTCAAGGACGTGGCGCGCCTGGGTCCGAAGGCGTACGAGCAGTGCGCGGGCTTCCTGCGCATCCGCGGCGGCGACGACCCGCTGGACGCCTCCAGCGTGCACCCCGAGGCGTATCCGGTGGTGCGCCGGATGGTGAAGACGACGGGCAGCGAGGTCGCGGCGCTGGTCGGCAACACGGCGGTGCTGCGGTCGCTGCGGCCGGACGACTTCGTGGACGACACCTTCGGTCTGCCGACGGTGACGGACATCCTGCGCGAGCTGGAGAAGCCGGGGCGCGACCCGCGGCCCGCCTTCAGGACGGCGACCTTCAAGGAGGGCGTCGAGAAGATCGGCGACCTGGAGCCGGGGATGGTCCTGGAGGGTGTGGTGACGAACGTGGCGGCGTTCGGCGCGTTCATCGACATCGGGGTGCACCAGGACGGTCTGGCGCATGTCTCGGCGCTGTCGGACAAGTTCGTGAAGGACCCGCGCGAGGTGGTCAAGCCGGGCGACATCGTCAAGGTGAAGGTCCTGGACGTGGACGTACCGCGCAAGCGGATCTCGCTGACGCTGCGGCTCGAGGACGAGACGACGGCGAACGCCTCGGGCGGCGGGCCGAAGCGGGAGCGGGGTGCGCGGCCGCCTCAGCAGCGTCAGCAGCAGCGGCGCGGGGGCGGTGACCGGGACCGCGGCGGCCGCCCGGCGCCGCCGCCCCCGGCGAACGGGGCGATGGCGGACGCGCTGCGCAAGGCGGGGCTGCTGGACCCGAAGGGGCGTCGCTGACGGCTCGACGGACGGTTACCTGCGGTGACCTCGGCCGCGGGTCCGCTGTGGCCGGCCGCGCGGTTCCCCGCGTGTCCTGAGCAGCACGGTGACCTCGGCTCCGGGTTTGCTGTGGCCGGCCGCGCGGTTCCCCGCGTCCCTTGGGAGGCGCGGGGGGATGGGTTACGCCTCCAGGGCCACCGGGCCCGTCGTGGACGGTTCCGCGTTGCGGCGGGTCTTGGCCCACCCGTTGCGGCCCCGGGCCGTGCGGACGAAGGCGCGCGCCGAGACCACGAAGAGGTGGTACGCGTACAGCCATAGCGCCACGCCCCACACCAGCGCCGTCAGGCGGGACGCGTCCGGGGCGTGGTCGCGCCGGTAGACCGGCCCCCACAGCACGAACGGGCCGATGGCCAGGGCCGCGAGCACCGGGGTGAGCGGCCACAGGACGAGCGGGCCGAGGCCGCCCAGGACCAGCATCGCCGCGGTCAGCGCGAGCGTCAGCAGATGCGCCACCGGCTGGCAGAAGGTGTACAGCGTCTCCAGCACGCCCCGGCCCCCGTAGTGCCGTGACGAGACGATGCGCGGGGCGTAGCGCACGCACTGGAGGTTGCCCTGCGCCCAGCGGGTGCGCTGGGTGAGCAGGCGGCGGGCGTGCGGCAGGCCCTCCTGGGAGACCCAGGTGTCGGCTATGTGGGTGATCCGGTAACCCGCGAGGATCATGTGGAGGCCGAGCTCGTAGTCCTCCAGGAGCGCCCCGCGCTGCCACGGGCGGCGCTCGGCGTCGGCTATCCGGTCGAGCGCGGAGAGCCGGGTGAACTGGCCGTTCCCCCCGAGGCCGACCGAGCCGGTGCGGACGCGCAGCAGCTGCATCCCGGCGTTGGAGACGGCGAACTCCATGTCCTGGACGCGGACCAGGAGCCGCGCGAAGGCGTTGGCGGCCCGGCCGCGCCCGGGCAGCGGACGCGGGTCGTCCACGTTCCGCATCCGCACACCGACCTGCACCCCGCCGATCCCCGGGTCCCCGAACGCGGCCGGGCCCGAGACCAGCTCCAGGGCGCGCGGGTCGAGCCGCCCGTCGGCGTCCACCACGCACACCACGACCCGGTCGCGGTCGGCGTCCTCGGCCAGGAACTCGCCGAGCTGGTCGTACGCGGCGTTCAGCGCGTCGCCCTTGCCGGTACGGGCGTGGGGGCGCACCCGGCGTACGAGGTGGACCCGGCGGTCGTCCTCCGCGAGCGCGGCGACGATCAGCCCGGTCCGGTCGTCGCTGTCGTCGTCGACGACCCACACGTGCGCGGCCGGGAAGTCCGCGCGCAACTGCCTGACGGTGGCCCCCACGACGGCCTCCTCGTCCCGGCAGGGCACGAAGAAGTGCCAGCCGAGAAGGGCGGGGTCGCCGGCCTCGGTCCGCCCCCGGTTGAGGTAGGCGTGCCGGGCCCCGGCCCAGTAGAGGAGGAAGCAGGCGAGGAGGAGGAAGGGGAAGAGATAGAGGAACAGGCTGTCCAGCATGGGGCTTTCCGGTGGGTCGGGAAGGGGGTGGAGGGGGGGCGGTTCGGGGGCGCGGGGCGGGCACCTGGGCGGCGTCCCGGGGCGCGGGGACCGGCGCGTGCGGCCGACCGCGACCGCCGGCGAACGGCCGGTGCGGTCCGCACGACGCGCTCGCGGTCCCGACGACGCGGCCCCGCTGAAGGGACGCGGGCAACCGTGGGGGGCTGCCCTCGCAGGCGAGGCGAACCGCGCGTGCGGACCGCGACCCGCTGACTAACGGCCGGTGTGGTCCGCGCCACGCGCTCGCGGTCCCGACGACGCGGCCCCGCTGAAGGGACGCGGGCAACCGTGGGGGGCTGCCCTCGCAGGCGAGGCGAACCGCGTGTGCGGCCCACCGCGACCGGGGACGCGCGGCCGACGCTGCCCGTGCGCTCGCGGTCCGGGCCGCCCCGTGAAGGGGCGCGTGCGGCTCCCCGCCGGGGCGCGGGCGGGTCGTTACGCCGCCGCGTGCAGCCCGGGTGCCGCGGTGGTCACCGCCTCCAGCAGCCCCACGATCCGCCGCGAGGCGCCCCCGTCCCCGAACGGGCTGGGCAGTGCCGCCAGACGCGTGCGACCGGCGGTGCCCAGGGCCAGCCCGGCGCGCGCGGCGCGTCCCAGCGCGGGCCCGAAGGACACCAGGGTCGCGAAGTCACCCATCGCCTCGGGCCGTTCGGTCGAGTTGCGGACCACCACCAGCGGCCGTCCGAGCACCGTGACCTCCTCCTGGACGCCCCCGGAGTCGGAGACGAGCAGCGCCGCGTGTCGCGCGAGGGCGAGGAACTCGCGGTATCCGAGCGACCGTGTCACCCGCAGCGGCGCGAGCAGCCCGGCCAGCCCCGCCGCCTCGACGCGGGCCCGGGTCCGCGGGTGCAGCGGCAGCACCACCGGGACGTCCGCCGCGAGCGCGGCCAGCTCGGTGAGGATCGCCCGCAGGGCCGCCGGGTCGTCGGTGTTCTCGGGGCGGTGGACGGTGGCCAGGACGAAGCCGTCCTCGGCGAGCCCCAGGTCCGCCAGGTACGCGGCCCGTTCCCCGGCCTCCGGGAGCTGTCCGCGGACCGCCTCGACCACCGTGTTGCCGGTGACCTCCACGCGCTCGGGGTCGACCCCCTCGGCCAGCAGGTTGTCCCGGTTCTGCGGGGTCGCCGCGCACAGCACGTCCGCGAGCCGGTCGATCAGGACGCGGTTGTGCTCCTCGGGCATGTTGCGGTCGTGGCTGCGCAGCCCGGCCTCGACGTGGACCAGCGGGATCGACCGGGCGTTGGCGGCGAGCGCGCCGGCGAGGGCCGCGTTGGTGTCGCCCTGGACGACCACCGCGAGCGGGGGCCGTGCCAGGAACAGCGCGTCGAGCTGGGCCAGGGCCGCCGAGATCTGTACGGCGCGGGGGCGGCCGCCGATGCCGGTGAGGTGGGTGGGCTCGGGGATGCCGAGGTCGGTGAGGAAGCGGCCGGAGAGCTCCTCGTCGTAGTGCTGTCCCGTGTGCACGACGTGCGCGGCGGGCCCCAGCAGCCGGATCAGCTCGGTGAGCTTGACCAGTTCGGGGCGGGTGCCGAGGACGAGGGCGATGCTGCGGGGCGGCAGTGCGGGCACGAGGACTCCAGGGAGGGACCGACCGGGACGTCCCCAAGGTCGCCTTCGCCCGTTGCCGGGACGGATCGCAGTCGGTTGCTCCAGGGTTGCGAAACCGGATATTCCCGTAATTCGGGACTTTCGGCCCGCGCGGCTCAGGGGCCTTGGTCCCCCCGGTAGCGGTAGCCCATCCCCCGCACCGCCTCGATCGGGTCGCACTCCACGCCGCCCGCCCCCTGCTGGAGCTTGCGCCGCAGGCGGAGGACCGCGAACTTCACCCGGTCCCGGCCGATGCCCTGCGGATCGTCCCAGACCTGGTCCAGGAGCTGGTCGGTGGTGACCACACGGCCCCGGTTGCGGACCAGGAGCTGGAGCAGGCGGTACTCGATGTCGCTGAGGCGGACCTCCTCGCCGTGCCACAGGGCGGAGCGGCGCTCGGGGACCAGGCGCAGCGCGTCGTCCTGGGCGGCGCCCGCCCAGCGGGCGGGGGCGGCGCGGCGCAGCAGGGCCTCGACCCGGGCGAGCAGCTCCTCGTTGCCGAACGGCTTGGGCAGGTAGTCGTCCGCCCCGGCCCGCAGGCCCCGCACCCGGTCGCTCTCGGCGCCGCGCGCGGTGAGCAGCAGGACCGGCAGGTCGGTCATGTCCCGGGTGCGCTCAAGGACCTGCCAGCCGTCGAGCCCGGGCAGGCCGATGTCGAGGAGCATCAGGTCGGGGCCGTCGGCGAAGAGGCGGCGCAGCGCCTCGCGGCCGTCGGCGGCGGCCGCCACCTCGTATCCGGCCCGGGTCAGCAGCACCCGCAGCGCGGTCGCCACGTCGGCGTCGTCCTCGACGACGAGGATCCGCGTCACGGCGCTTGCCCCGCGTCCGCGGGCCCGGCGACCGGCAGTCGCAGGGTGAACAGCGCTCCCCCGCCGGGTGCCTCCGCGACGCCGAGCTCACCGCCGTGGCGGCGCACGATGTCCCGGCTGAAGGTCAGGCCGAGTCCGGTGCCGGGGTAGCCGCCGCTCTCGGCGTTGGGGGCCCGGAAGAAGCCGGAGAAGACCTCCTCGCGGTAGGCCTCGGGCACCCCGATCCCGGTGTCGGCGACCGTGATGCGCCAGACGTCGCCCTCCGGGGCGGCCCCGATGGTGACGCGGCCGCCGGGCGGGGTGAACTTGGCGGCGTTCTCCAGCAGGTTGGCCAGGACGCTCTCCAGGCGGTGCTCGTCGCCGTGGAGCGGCGGCCCGGGAGCGCAGTCGAGGACGGTGAAGAGCCCGGCCCCGGTGAGCGCGGGCATCCGGTCGTGCACGGCGTGCTCCAGCATCCGCGCGATGTCCACCTCGCCGAACTCCAGCCGCAGCCGGGGCTCGCGCATCCGCGTCGTGTCCAGCAGCGTGGTGATCACGGCCGCCATCCGCCGGGCGTTGCGGTCGATGGCGTCGAGGAAGGCGCGGCGGTCGGCGTCCAGGGGGCCGCAGGCCGGGTCCGCGAGCAGCTCGCAGAAGCTGATGATGGAGGTCAGCGGGGTGCGCAACTGGTGCGACGCCGAGGCCAGGAACTCGTTGCGCTGGCGGGCCAGCTCGGTGAGCGCCTCGTTGTCGCGCCGCAGGGCGTGCTCGCGGCGCTTGTCCTCGGTGATGTCCTCGGCGGTCCACAGCGACCCGAAGGGCCGCCCGTCGGCGTCGTACAGCGGCTCCACGTCGCGGCGGATGACGCGGCCGTCGGTGAGGCCGATCTCGGCGGCCCGGTGGATACGGCGGCGGGCGATGGCGTGGGTGCTCTCCACGGCCCAGGCGGGGCGGTCCGCGAAGGTGTCGCAGACCGCCTCGACGACGGGTCCGAGCGGCGCGCCGGGCTCGTACGGAACCCGGCCGGCCAGGGCGAACATCTCGACGAAGCGGCGGTTGACGGCGACCACGTGCTCGTCGCCGCCCTGCACGATCGCCGCCCGGGGCAGCGCCTCCAGAACGGCCTGCAGCCGGTCGCGCTCGCGGTCCACCCGCTCACCGTACGCGCGGACCGCCCGCCGCTCGCGCGACGCGCGCGGCCCGTCGCCCGGTGGCGCCCTACTGCTCGGTGACCTTGCCGTCGGCGACCTCGACGCGCCGGGTGGTGCGGACCGCGTCCAGCATCCGCCGGTCGTGGGTGACCAGGAGCAGGGTGCCGGTGTAGGAGTCGAGTGCGGACTCCAGCTGCTCGATCGCCGGGAGGTCGAGGTGGTTGGTCGGCTCGTCGAGGACGAGCAGGTTGACGCCCCGGCCCTGGAGCAGCGCGAGCGCGGCGCGGGTGCGCTCGCCGGGCGAGAGCGAGCCGGCGGGGCGCAGCACGTGGTCGGCCCGCAGCCCGAACTTGGCGAGGAGGGTGCGCACCTCGGCCGGTTCGGTGTCGGGGACGGCCGCGCAGAACGCCTCCAGCAGCGGCTCGTCGCCGACGAAGAGGCCCCGGGCCTGGTCGACCTCGCCGACGACGACGCCGGAGCCGAGCACGGCCCGTCCCGCGTCGAGCGGGATGCGGCCGAGGAGGGCGGCGAGCAGGGTGGATTTGCCCGCGCCGTTGGCGCCGGTGATGGCCACGCGGTCGGCCCAGTCGATCTGGAGGGTGGCGGGGCCGAAGGTGTAGTCGCCGCGCCGGATCTCCGCCTGGCTGAGGGTGGCGACGACGGCGCCCGAGCGGGGCGCGGTGGCGATCTCCATCCGCAGCTCCCACTCCTTGCGGGGCTCGTCGACGACGTCCAGGCGCTCGATCATGCGCTGGGTCTGGCGGGCCTTGGAGGCCTGCTTCTCGCTGGCGTCGCTGCGGAACTTGCGGCCGATCTTGTCGTTGTCGCCCGCCTTGCGGCGGGCGTTCTTGACGCCCTTGTCCATCCAGCCGCGCTGCATCAGGGCCCGGCTCTCCAGGGCCGAGCGCTTGTCGGCGTACTCCTCGAAGCCCTCGCGGGCGTGCCTGCGGGCGGTGGCCCGCTCCTCCAGGTACGCCTCGTAGCCGCCGCCGTAGAGGGTGATCTGCTGCTGGGCGAGGTCGAGTTCGAGCACCTTGGTGACCGTGCGGGTGAGGAACTCGCGGTCGTGGCTGACCACGACCGTGCCCGCGCGCAGGCCCTTGACGAAGGACTCCAGGCGCTCCAGACCGTCGAGGTCGAGGTCGTTGGTGGGCTCGTCGAGCAGGAACACGTCGTAGCGCGAGAGCAGCAGCGAGGCCAGTCCCGCGCGGGCCGCCTGGCCGCCGGAGAGGGCCGTCATCGGCTGGTCGAGGCCGACGGTGAGGTTGAGGGTGGCGGCCACCTCCTCGGCGCGCTCGTCGAGGTCGGCGCCGCCGAGGTCGAGCCAGCGCTCCAGGCTCTCGGCGTACGCGTCGTCGCTGCCGGGCGCCCCCTCGACCAGGGCCTGGGTGGCGGCGTCCATGGCCTCCTGGGCGGCGGCCACGCCGGTGCGGCGGGCCAGGAAGGCGCGCACGCTCTCGCCGGGGCGGCGGTCCGGCTCCTGCGGCAGGTGTCCCACGGTGGCGCCGGGCGGGGAGAGCCGCAGCTCGCCCTCCTCCGGGGTGTCGAGTCCGGCGAGCAGGCGGAGCAGGGAGGACTTCCCCGCGCCGTTCGCCCCGACGAGGCCGATGACGTCACCGGGGGCGACGACGAGGTCGAGCCCGGCGAAGAGCGTGCGGTCGCCGTGGCCGGCGGCGAGGTCCTTGGCGACGAGAGTGGCAGTCATGAGGACACCGATCCTACTGGGCCCGCCGGCACCGGCCGACGGATCGGGGCGCGGTCCCGGGGCCGCCGCGCCCGCCCGGCCGCCCCGCCCGTGGGCGGGCCCCGCTCCCCCGCTCCGCGAGGGGACCGTGTCAGCGCACCACCGCCGTGGTGATCACACCGCCCGTGGTGCGGGCCACCAGGAAGGCCTCCCCGCGCAGGGCGCGCTCGTCCAGCGGGATGCGGTGCGGGCCGGGGTCGAGGACCGCGTCCAGGACCTCCTGGGCGTGGACGCGGCGCAGCCGGTCCAGACGGTAGGCGGTGAGCCGGACACGGCAGGTCGCGCCGACCGCGAGCCGGGCCTCGTCCGGGGAGGCGGACAGATAGGTGAGCCGGCGCTGGGCGAGCGGGGTGCGGTCCAGGGCCTGTTCCACCTGGGCCACCAGGAGGGGGACGACGGGGGCGAGGCCCGTCACGTACACGGGGTGTGCCCGGGCGCGGGTGAACGCGGCGCGCACCGCCGCGCGTTCGGTCTCGGACACCGCGCGGCCGAAGGTGACCGCCCCGTAGCCGCGCAGCTCCTCGTCGATCACGTCGGTCACGTCGTGGGCGATGTCCGCGCCGATGCCGATCGAGCGCAGGGCCGCGGCGAGCTTGCCGAGGACGGTCGCGCGGGCCCCGACCAGCAGGACCCGGCGCCGGGGCGGCTCGTCGCCCAGCAGCCGCTCCAGGGCGGCTCTGTACTCCTCGCCGCGGAAGCGGAACGGCCCTATCCCGTGGTAGCCGTTGAGCACCAGGTCGGGCACGGGCTCGGTCTGCCAGGCGAAGTCCCGCCAGATGATGTCGTCCCCGGAGCGCTCGATCACGGCGGTGACCGCCCCGCACGCCAGGTCCTCGCACTCCGGGCAGGCATACACCACGTACCGCCCGTCGGCCAGGGGCGGTTCGGTCTCCAGGAGCAGGCTGCGCACCTGGGCGCCGAGGACGGCCGGCGGTACGTCCGCCGCGAGCGGGGAGACGGCGTCCAGGTCGGCGAGTCGGAGCAGCAGCGGCCGGCCGTCGACGACGAAGTCCAGGAAGTCGCGGTGCACTTGGGGCCGACCGGCGGCCCCCGCGACATCGCCCGCCCGCATCGCGGGGGCGAGGGCGAAGGTCGCATACGCGGCAGACATGTGCTGAGTATTCCCCTCTGCGGCTGATCCGAGCACGGTGTCACCCATCCGCTACCGTCCCTTCATGAGCGAGCAGATGATCGTGCTGGGCGGCGGTGTCATCGGTCTGACCACGGCGGTGGTCCTTGCGGAGTCGGGCCGCCGGGTGCGGGTGTGGAGCAGGGATCCGGCCGGGGCGACGACCTCGGCGGTCGCGGGGGCGCTGTGGTGGCCGTACCGCATCGAGCCCGCCGGACGCGTCGGCGACTGGGCACTCGCCTCCCTGCGGGTGTACGAGGAGCTGGCCGCCGATCCCGGCCACACCGGCGTGCGGCTGGTGGAAGGGGTCCAGGCGGGCGTCCGGCTCGGTGAACTGGGGCCCTGGGCGGCCGAGGTGGCGGGGCTGCGCGAGGAGGCGCGGGGTGTACGGGCCCGCATACCCCTGATCGACATGCCGGTCCATCTGGCGTGGCTGCGCGGACGGCTGGAGGCGGCGGGCGGGACGGTCGAGACGCGGACGGTCGAGACGCTGCCCGACGCGCCGGTGGTGGTCAACTGCACGGGTCTTGGCGCCCGTACGCTCGTCCCCGATCCCCTGGTGCGGCCGGTGCGCGGCCAGTTGGTGGTCGTGGAGAACCCCGGGGTGGTCGAGTGGTACACCCGCGTCGACCACTCCGCGGGCGAGACGACGTACTTCTTCCCGCAGCCCTACGGGCTGTTGCTCGGGGGGACCGCGCAGGACGACGTGTGGGACCTCACCCCGGACCCGGCCGTCGCGCAGCGGATCGTGGAGCGGTGCGCGCGGGTGCGTCCGGAGATCGCCGGGGCGCGGGTGCTCGCCCACCGGGTGGGGCTGCGCCCGGTGCGGGACACCGGGGTGCGCGTCGAGGCGGAGTCCACGGCGTCCGGCGGGCTGCTGGTGCACAACTACGGGCACGGCGGCGCCGGGGTCACCGTGGCCTGGGGGTGCGCGCGGGAGGCGGCGGCACTGGCCGCCTCCCGCGCTCCCCTCCGGTGAGAACCCGTCTCAGCATCGCTGTACGGGTTCGGCCGCCGTCAGCCCGTACGGGGCACGGGCGTCCAGCAGCAGGGGCACGAGCGCCCGCAGCGGCTGGCGCAGCGGGACGAACGCGCCGTCTCCGGACCGCCGCGCCCGCACGCCGTGCAGGGCGAGGCGGTCCTTCACCTCGGCGTACCGGGCGGCGGTGAGGCGGTAGCCGCAGGGCGGGTCGGTGAGGGTCTGCGCGGGCGTGGCGGGTTCGTTGTCCGCGCCGCCGAGGTAGACCGGCCCCCGGTCGCGGTATCCCGCGAGGCGGGCGGCCGTGGTCGCCGCCTCGACGCCGGCCCGGCGCTCGGCCGTGAAGTCCAGCAGGCCGCGCAGTCCGGTCAGTTGGGAGGCGACCCGGCGCCGGTTGTTGAGCGCCGGGTCGGCCTTCTCGGCGTCGGTCGCCGGGTCGACGCGGCTCTCGATGAGCAGGCCCACGGCGTGCTTGAGGCCCGCCGTGTTGCGCAGGATGCGCTCCTGGCCGTCGCCCGCGACCTGTTTGACCGGCTCGCCGGTGACCGGGTCGGTCCAGATGCCGTAGGTGCCGGTGGAGAAGCCGTCCGCGCGGGCGGCCCGCCGTACGTACGCCCGGGACAGCGTCCTGGCCTCCTCGTGCACCGCCGGGGCGGTGTTGAGGTTGCGCGGCCACAGGTCGAACAGGTCCTTGTCGTAGTACCCGGGGGTGGCGCCGTACTCGTGCAGGTCGTAGACGACGTCGGGCTGTACGTCGCGGAGCACGGCGGCAACGGCCCGTGCCTCGGCGGTCCGCAGGGCGATGTGGTCGCGGTTGACGTCGACGCCGTCGGCGTTGACGCGGGTGTCGGCGGCCCGGCCGTCGGGGTTGGCGGTGGGCACGACGTAGAGCGTGGTGTGGGCCGGCAGCCGCCGGGCGGCGCGGTCCTCGGCGTAGGCGAGGTCGCGGACGGTGGCAAGACACGCCTCGCGGCCCGCCGGTTCGTCGCCGTGCTGGCTGCACACCAGCAGGATCCGGTGGGCGGTGTGCCCGCTGCCGACGCGGACCAGCCGGAGCGGGCGCCCCTGGGTGGTGGTGCCGATCCGGGTGACCGAGGCGCGGTGGCCGCCCCGGGCGACGGCCGCCAGGAAGTCCTGCTCCTCGGCCTCACTGGTCCAGCGCGCCCCGGCGCTCGTCTCGAAGCCGGTACGGGGCGGGCTCGCGGTCGCCCGCGCCGGGGCGGTCACCAGGGGTACGGCGAGCGCCGCTCCGGCGAGGCCCAGGAGCAGCGTCCGGGCCCTCACCGGGCCCCCGGGACCGGGCGCGCCGGGCGCGGGACCGCGACCCCGGCCGGGTGCGGGACCTGGGGAGCGACGGAGTGCGGGGCGCCGGTGGTGGCCCGCCGGAACGCCCCCGTACCGCCGAGGAGCGGCAGTTTCGCCGAGGTGCGGGCGAGATCGAGGGTGAGGGTGGGGCGGCTCGCGGGCGGGTCGATGAGGTCCCGGTCGGTGCCCGCGACGATCAGCGCCAGGCGGTGGCCGGCCGGGACGACGTGGTCGGTGGCGTGCAGGTCGAGGGTGATGGTGTACGCCCGGCCGGGCGTCAGCGGCTGTCCGGTGCCGCCGGCGTAGTTGCCGAGGTCGGCCCAGCCACGGCTGACCACGGTGAGGTCGACGGCCTTGGTGTCGGCGCGGGTCGCCTTGAAGCAGGCGCTGTCCCCGGCCGTGCTCTCGCCCCAGCAGGTGCGGTCGGTGCCCGTGAGGATGCCCTCGCCGTCGCCGCCGTAGTCGCGGATGGTGTCGGGGCCGAGGTCGGCCAGGACCGCCGAGAGGTGGGCGCTGGTGGTGCTCGGGGTGGCGGTGACGGTCACCGTGGAGGAGCCGGAGAGCCGCAGGTCGCGTGTGAGCGGCCCGGTCGTGAACCCGGCCTTCTCCGGGGTGGAGCGGTCCACGGCCGCCGCCCAGGCGGCCTCGCCCAGCCGGGGGTCGTCGGTGAACGTCTCGGTCGCCCCGGTGGGCGCGGGCTTCAGGGAGAGGCCGCCGACTCCGGGCGCGGGGCCCGTCACTGGGCGCAGCACGGCGTCACGGGTGCCGGCCGGGGGCCAGGTCCGGTCGGTGGACCACTGGTCGGGGTGGCGTTCGACGTCCGCCATCGGCGCGCGCTCGATGCCGTTGTCGTAGCCGAGGAGGTAGTGGTCGAACCACTGGTGGAGGGTGGCGACCCAGTCGGCGCGGCGGTAGTCGAAGGGGTCGACGTGTCCGGTCTGGGAGAGCCAGATCTTGCGTTCGACGCCGTGCGCGGCCAGCGCGTCCCACCACTGGCCGAAGTTCTTGGGGCGGACGTTCAGGTCCTGCATGCCGTGCACCACGAACACGCTCGCCTTGACCCGGCCCGCGTCCGCCACGTAGTCGCGCGCGCTCCACAGCGGCGTCCAGTCGCCGGTGCGCGGGGCGCCCTCGACCAGCTTCCGCTGTACCGCGTCGCAGTTCGTCCGGGCCGCGGGGCTCTCGACGTAGTGGGAGAGCCAGTCGGGCCCGGAGTCGTAGAGCGGGGCGCCCTTGACGAAGTAGTAGTCGTACCAGGAGGAGATGGAGCTGATGGGGACGATGGTCTTCAGGCCCTCGACGCCGGTGGCGGCCACTCCGTTGGCTATGGTGCCGTCCCAGCTCTTGCCGATCATGCCGGTCCTGCCGTTGCTCCAGCCCGCGTTCGCCCGCTGGTTCCCGGTGCGGGTGGTGTAGGCGGGGGCGCGGCCGTTCAGCCAGTCGACGACCGCCTTGGCGGACTGGATGTCGGACGGTCCTCCGATGTCGACGCAGCCGTCCGACCGATTCGTTCCGGCCAGGTCGACGCCGACGAAGGCGTAGCCGCGCGGTACGAAGTAGTTGTCGTAGAAGAGCGGCATCTGGACGACGTTTCCGCGCGCGTCGTACGTCTTGAGCTGGCTCTCGTTGCCGCGCCCGCAGCAGGCGTAGTACGGCGAGGCGTCCATGATGACCGGGATCCTGCGGCCCCGGTCCGCGGGTTCGCGGGGGCGGACGATGTCGACGGCGACCCGGTCGTTTCGGCCGTCGCCGTCCGCGTCGAGCCGGGTGTCGACCCAGACGGACTCGCGTATCGCGTTCGCGTACGAGTAGACGGGTGCGCTCTCCCCGGGGCGGGCCGCCTGGGCGCCCGCCGGGGAGAGGAACAGGGCCGTCAGGGCGGCCGCGACCGCCACCACGAGCAGGCGCGCCCGACCGGGCGCCCGGAGCGATCTGAACCTCGTACGACTGGACCGCGCAGGTATCGGCATGGAAGCGGACGGTACTCGCGTCAACTCCCGTGCAAAAGGGGGCAGGTACGGTCGGGAAACGACCGGTGGCGAGCAGCACTCCATGTCGGCGCGATGGCGATCGTGTGACAGCAGGGGCCATGGACATGACTTGCCGGACGTGCGCTGAATAGGGTCCCAAGAGATCGTTCACCCCGACGACTTGGAGCACTCGTGCACCGCAGAATCCTCGCCCCGGGCGTGCTCGCCGCGTCGCTGCTGCTGGCGATCCCGGCATCGGCCGCCGACTTCACTCCGGGCGCGCCGGGTATCGGCGACCCCTACTACCCGAGCAGCGGCAACGGCGGTTACGACGTTTCCCACTACGACCTGCGGCTGAAGTACCAGCCCGCCACCGACCTCCTGGAGGGCACGGCGACCCTCCTCGCCACCACCACCCAGGACCTCTCCCGCTTCAACCTGGACTTCGGGCTCGCGGTGAGCGAGGTGCGGGTCAACGGCACCTTGGCGAAGTACGCCAGGACCGGCGCCCAGGAGCTGGAGATCACCCCGGCCGCGCCGCTGGCCCGGGGCCGGTCGGTCTCGGTGGTGGTGAAGTACGCGGGCAAGCCGTCCGAGCTGAGCATCGACGGGTACACCGCCTGGCACCGCACCCCGGACGGCGGGGTGGCGGCGCAGGAGCCCGACTCGGCCGTGTGGTGGTTCCCCTCCAACGACCACCCGCTGGACAAGGCCACCTACGACGTGTCGGTGCTGGTCCCGGACGGCACCCAGGCGATCAGCAACGGCACGCTCCAGTCGCAGAGCTCCAAGCTCGGCTGGACCCGCTACAACTGGCGCTCCAACAAGCCGCAGGCGAGCTATCTGACGACGCTGGCGATCGGCAAGTTCGACGTCACCACGGACACCACCGCCAATGGTCTGCCGGTGATCAACGCCTACAGCAAGGACCTGGGCGACAACGACGGCGCCGCGCGCGCCAGCGTCGAGCGCACCAAGGAGGTCACCGAGTGGCTGAGCGGCGTCTTCGGCCCGTACCCGTTCAACTCGGTCGGCGGCTATGTGCCGAACGTGACCACCGGATTCGCCCTGGAGACGCAGACCCGGCCGTACTACAGCCCCCGGCAGTTCGCGAACGGCGCCAACGTCTCGGTCGTCGTCCATGAGCTGGCCCACCAGTGGTACGGCGACAGCGTCTCGGTGAAGGGCTGGAAGGACATCTGGAACAACGAGGGCTTCGCCCGCTACGCCCAGTGGCTCTGGTCGGAGAAGGAGGGCGAGGGCACCGCGCAGGAGCTCGCGGACTACGTCTACGCGCAGCACCCGGCCGACGACCCGTTCTGGAAGGTCCGGCCCGGCGACCCGGGTCCGGAGAACCAGTTCGACCTCGCCGTCTACGACCGGGGCGCGCTCGCCCTCCAGGCGCTGCGCAACGCGGTCGGCGACGAGGGCTTCTTCGCGCTCCTGAAGGGCTGGCCCACGGCCCACCAGTACGGCAACGCCACCGTGGGCGACTTCGTGCGGTACGCGGAGAAGATCACCGGCAAGCCGCTGGCGGGCCTCTTCGACACCTGGCTGTACCAGCCCTCGAAGCCCGCGGCCCCGGCCGCCAAGAAGGCCAAGGTGGCCGCCGGTGTGCCGCTGGCGCAGCCGAAGTCCTGGAAGAAGATCGCGGCGACGAACAGCCTCCACGACCACCACTGAGGCCTCCGCCGGCCGCGCGTGACGCGACAGCGGGCCCTGGCCCCTCGCGCGAACCCCGCGCCCCTCCGGGGGCGCGGGGTTCGCGGGTTCACGCACCCGTGGCCGGGCTCTGCGCGCCGCATACGCTGTGCGGGGCACCACGCCACCGCCGCGCGTACGAGGAGCGTCCGCCGTGATCGAGCAGCACCCGGGCTCCCGCCCCACGCTGGAGGCCGTCGCCGCGCGCGCCGGCGTCTCGCGGGCCACGGCCTCCCGGGTCGTCAACGGGGGCGCGGGCGTCCGGCCGCCGCTCGCCGACAAGGTGCGCCGGGCGGTCGAGGAGCTGGGGTACGTGCCCAACCACGCGGCCAGGACCCTGGTCACCCGCCGCACCGGCGCCGTCGCCGTGATCATCCCCGAGCCGGAGATCCGGATCTTCTCCGACCCGTTCTTCTCCGAGCAGATCCGGGGCATCAGCAGGGAACTCACCGCGCACGACACCCAGTTGGTGCTGCTCCTGGTGGAGGGGCCGGGCGACTACGACCGGATCGCCCGTTATCTCGCGGGCGGCCACGTCGACGGGGCGCTCGCCTTCTCGCTGCACACCGACGACCCGCTGCCCGCCATCGCCCGCAGGACGGGGATGCCGACGGTGTACGGGGGCCGTCCCGGCTGGCCGGTGGCGCCGGGCGAGGAGCCCGTCCCGTACGTCGACGCCGACAACCGGGGAGGTGCCCGCCGGGCCGTGCGCCATCTGCTCGGGCTCGGCCGGACCCGGATCGCCCATATCGCGGGCCCGCGCGACCAGACCTCGGCGACGGACCGCCTGCAGGGGTTCCACGACGTGCTGCCCGGCGCCGGGCTGGTCGAGGAGGGCGCCTTCACGGCCGGGAGCGGGGCCCGGGCGATGGCCCGGCTGCTCGACCGGTGCCCGGACCTGGACGCGGTGTTCGCCGCGAACGACCTGATGGCCTCGGGCGCGCTGCGGACCCTGCGCGAGCGGGGGCGCCGGGTGCCCGAGGACGTGGCCCTGGTGGGCTTCGACGATCTGCGCGGGGTGGCCGAGACCACCGACCCGCCGCTGACCACGGTCCGCCAGGACATCGAGGGGATGGGCCGGCTGATGGCCCGGCTGCTGCTGCGGGGCCCGGACGCCGGGACGGGGATCCCCCCGGCGCCGGTCATCACGGAGACGGCGCTGGTCGTACGGGCGTCGGCCTGAACCGCCGCGGCCCGGCGCCCCGGGACCGCGCCCTCGCCTCGCGGGCGAGCGGAAGGTAGCGCAGCCGCTCGGGCAGGACGGGCACGACGGCCCGCACCACACGGCCGAACCGGCGCAGCCGCCGCTCCTGTGCGTCGGTCCACTCCAGGCCCAGCGCCTCGCGGGCGTCCGGCGGCAGGAACCCGAGGGTCACGAACCGCCGGAAGCGCGCGATACGGGGCAGCAGGACCGGCCAGAGCAGCCGGAGCAGCAGCCGGACGGGGAGCGGGCCCCGGTCGGGGGCGGGGACCCGCACGTCGACGGATATGAGCTCCTCCACGACCGTGTTGGTGGCGATCTCGTCGGCCAGCACCTTGCGGTAGTACGGCCAGAACTCCTCGATGGTCTGCGGCATGTCCCGGTCGTGGATGCCCAGGACGCGTCCGACCTGGAGCCACTCCGCGTACATCAGCCGCTCCTGGGCCTCGGTGAGGGGGCGGTTCAGATACTTCTGGGAGTGGGCGAAGACCGGGTAGCCGGTGGCGTGCACCCAGGCGTAGTTGGCGGGGGTCAGGGCGTGGTAGCCGCGGCCCCGGGTGTCGGTGCCCTGAATGGTCCGGTGCAGCCGGCGCAGCCGCCGCCCCTCCTCGGCGGCCGCCTCGCCGCCGTACACCCACAGCTGGAGCGAGCGCAGCGACCGCTCGCCGCGCCCCCAGGGGTCGGTGCGGAACACGGAGTGCTCGTCGACCCCGGCGCCCACGGCCGGGTGCGCGACCTGGAGGGTGAGGGCGGCGGGCAGCGTCAGGAGCATCCGCACGTCGCCGGCGAGGCTCCACAGGACACCGCCGGGCACAGGCGGGGCGGGGACGGACGGCGTGCGGCTCTCGATCATGTATCCAGAGTTACCAGATGACAGATCACACAATTCCCCACCTGTCACAACACGGGGTCGCGGCCGGAGCGCCCCACACGTCGGAGCATGATCGCCCCCGCGTTCCGACCCCGGCAAGAAAGGCGCCACCAGACGGTTACCCCGAAGTAACTGTGGCTGGTTTGATGTGCGCGCCAGTCCAACCCCCACCCCACCCACGGGAGTTCCAGTGCCGCACTCCGCGCTCCGCCGTGTCCCCGGCGCGGCCCTCGCCGCCGCGCTCACCGCCGCCGCGCTGGCCGCCGCCACCCCGTCCGCCTCGGCCGCCACCGCCGCCGCGGACGCGCCCCGGCTGAAGGTGCTCACCTACAACACCTTCCTCATGAGCACCGGCCTCTATCCGAACTGGGGCCAGGAGCACCGGGCCCAGGCGATACCGGCCGCGCCCTTCTTCCGGGGCCACGACGTGGTGGTCCTCCAGGAGGCGTTCGACAACGCCTCCTCGGACGCGCTGAAGCGGACCGCCGCCGCCCAGTACCCGTACCAGACGCCCGTGGTCGGGCGGAGCAAGGACGGCTGGGACGCGACGAGCGGCTCGTATTCCTCCACCACCCCCGAGGACGGGGGCGTCACCGTGCTCAGCAAGTGGCCGATCCTGCGCAAGGAGCAGGTGATCTTCAAGGACGCGTGCGGCGCGGACTGGTGGTCCAACAAGGGCATCGCGTACGTCGTGCTGAACGTCAACGGCGCCAAGGTGCACGTCGTCGGCACGCACCTCCAGTCCACCGACTCCGGCTGCGGCGCGGGCGAGGCCGCCAGGGACCGCTCGCTCCAGCTCAAGGCCGTCAAGGCGTTCCTGGACGCGAAGAACATCCCGGCCGGTGAGGAGGTCATGCTCGCCGGTGACCTCAACGTCGACTCCCACAGCTCCGAGTACGCCTCGATGCTCGCCGACGGCGGACTGGCCGCGGCGGACTCGCGCACCGGCCACCCGTACTCGTTCGACACCGTGGAGAACTCGATCGCCGCCTACCGCTACCCCGGCGAGCCGCGCGAGGACCTGGACCACGTCCTGCACTACCAGGGGCACGTCCGTCCCTCCGGCTGGAACAACACCGTGGTCAAGGAGCAGTCGGCACCCTGGACGGTGAGCAGCTGGGGCAAGAGCTACACCTACACCGACCTCTCCGACCACTACCCGCTGGTCGCGGGCGGCTGAGCCTGCGGACGGGCCGTTCCCCGGGTGGGTGACAACAGTGATGAGACAGCAATACTGTTGCGTCGCAGTCCGCGCACCCGGGGAAACGAGGCACCGCCATGGCGACGGAGACCGAGGAGCCGACCCTGACGGTCGACGAACTGGCCGCGCGGGCCGGGGTCACCGTGCGCACCATCCGTTTCTACAGCACCCGCGGTCTGCTGCCGCCCCCCGCGATCGGCCCCCGGCGCGTCGGCCTCTACGGCCCGGCGCATCTGTCCCGGCTCGCGCTGATCGAGGAGTTGCAGCACCACGGGATGACGCTGGCCGCGATCGAGCGGTACCTGGAGCAGTTGCCGCCCGGCCTCAGCGCGCACGATCTGGCCATCCACCGGGCCGTGGTCGCCTCCTGGGCGCCGGACGCGGCCGAGGAGACGACCCGGACCGAGCTGGAGCGCAGGGCGGGACGGGCGCTGTCCGACACCGACCTCGACCGGCTGGCCGCGATGAACGTCCTCGAGCGGACCGAGGGCGGCGGCGACGCGTTCCTGGTCGACCCCGGGCTGCTGGCGCTCGGGGTGCAGTTGCTCGACGTGCCGATCGCGCACGAGACGATCCTGGCGGCCCGGACGGTGCTCCTGGAGCACACCCGCTCGGCCGCGCACGAGCTGACGCGGCTGTTCCGGGACGAGGTGTGGAACCCGTACCGGGAGCGGGAGTCGGACCCCGACCACGTGGCGGCGATGCGGTCCCTGTCGGCCCATATGCAGCCCATGGTGGTGCAGGCGCTGGTCACCGCCTTCCAGCGCTCGCTCAGGGAGGAGCTACGGGCGGCGTTCCGCGCGGAGAGCCAAGCGGACTGACGGGCGGACCGGCGGACTGGCGGGACCGCGGACTGGCGGGACGGCAGGACGGTCGACGGGCGGGCGGACCGGCGGGCGGGGATCGCCTCCCCCGCCCGCCGCCCCCTCATGCGTCGGTGAACGTCTCGCCCTTCTCCGCCTTCTCCACCAGCAGCGCGGGCGGCAGGAAGCGGTCGCCGTAGCGCTCGGCCAGCTCGCGGGCGCGGGCCACGAAGCCCGGCAGACCGGTCGCTCCCCCGGGGCCGCCCACGTAACCGTTGATGTACTGGATCACTCCGCCCGTCCAGGCGGGGAAGCCGATGCCCATGATGGAGCCGATGTTGGCGTCGGCGACCGAGGTGAGCACGCCCTCCTCGAAGAGGCGCACGGTGTCGAGCGCCTCCGCGAAGAGCATCCGCTCCTTCATGTCCTCGAAGGGGACGTCCGCGCCCGGCTTGGCGAAGTGCTCGCGCAGCCCCGGCCACAGCCGTACGCGCCTGCCGTCGCCGTCGTACTCGTAGAAGCCCGCGCCGCCGCTGCGCCCGGGGCGGCCGAACTCGTCCACCATGCGGTCGATGACCGCGTCCGCCGGGTGGCCGGGCCAGACGCCGCCCGCCTCCTCGACCGCGCGCCGCGTCTCGTCGCGGATCTTGCGCGGCAGGGTCAGGGTCAGCTCGTCCATCAGGGAGAGCACCTTGGCGGGGTAGCCCGCCTGGCCCGCCGCCTGTTCGATGGAGGCGGGCTCGACGCCCTCGCCGAGCATGGCGACGCCTTCGTTGATGAACTGGCCGATGACGCGCGAGGTGAAGAAGCCGCGCGAGTCGTTGACCACGATCGGGGTCTTCTTGATCTGGCGGACCAGGTCGAAGGCGCGGGCCAGGGCCTCGTCGCCGGTGCGCTCGCCCCGGATGATCTCGACCAGCGGCATCTTGTCGACGGGCGAGAAGAAGTGCAGCCCGATGAAGTCGGCCTGGCGCGTCACGCCCTCGGCGAGGCCGGTGATCGGCAGGGTCGAGGTGTTGGAGCAGAGCAGCGCGTCCGGCTCGACGATGTCCTGGATCTCCTGGAACACCCGGTGCTTGAGCTCGGTGCTCTCGAAGACCGCCTCGATCACCGCGTCGCAGCCCGCCAGGTCCCGCGCGGTGGCAGTGGGGGTGATGCGGGCGAGCAGCTCGTCGCGCTGGGCCTCGGTGGTGCGGCCCCGCGAGAGCGCCTTGGCGAGGAGCTTCTCCGAGTACGCCTTGCCCTGGTGGGCGGCGTCCAGCGAGACGTCCTTGAGGACGACCTCGATACCGGCCCGGGCGCACGCGTAGGCGATGCCCGCGCCCATCATGCCGGCGCCGAGGACGGCGACCTTGCGGACCGGGCGCGCGGGGATGCCCTGGGGGCGGTTGGCGCCCGAGTTGACGGCCTGGAGGTCGAAGAAGAACGCCTGGATCATGTTCTTCGCGGTCTGCCCGGTGACCAGCTCGGTGAAGTAGCGGGCCTCGATGGTCTGGGCGGTCTCGAAGTCGACCTGGGAGCCCTCGACGGCGGCGGCGAGGATGTTGCGCGGCGCCGGGTAGGGGGCACCGTTCAGCTGCTTCTTGAGGTTGGCCGGGAAGGCGGGGAGGTTGGCGGCGAACTTCGGGTTCGACGGGGTGCCGCCCGGGATGCGGTAGCCCGGCACGTCCCAGGGCTGCTGGGACTCGGGGTGGGCGTCGATGAAGGCGCGGGCCTTGGCGAGCATCTCCTCGGGCGTGGCGGCGACCTCGTGGACCAGGCCGTTCTCCAGCGCGCGGCGCGGGGAGTACTGGGTGCCCTGGAGGAGCACCTTGAGGAGCGCGTCCGCGATGCCCATCAGCCGTACGGTACGGGTGACACCGCCGCCCGCCGGGAGCAGGCCCAGGGTGACCTCGGGCAGGCCGATCTTGGAGCCGGGGGCGTCGAGGGCGACGCGGTGGTGGCTGGCGAGGGCGATCTCGTAACCGCCGCCGAGCGCGGCGCCGTTGATGGCGGCGACGACCGGCTTGCCCAGGGTCTCGATGCGGCGCAGCGCCTTCTTGATCGCCATGCCGGTCTCGAACGCCTGCCGGGCGTTCTCGGGGCCGACCTGGATCATGTCCTTGAGGTCGCCGCCCGCGAAGAAGGTCTTCTTGGCGGAGGTGTAGATGATGCCCCGGATGGAGTCCTTCTCGGCCTCGGCGCGCTCCGCGATCGCCGCGATCGACTCCTTGAAGGCGCGGTTCATCGTGTTGGCGGACTGGTCGGGGTCGTCGAGGACGAGGGTGACGACGCCGCTCTCGTCCTGTTCCCAGCGGATGGTGGTACTCGTCGACATGACTGCCATGTGATGGTGCTCCGTAACGGGATTGGCCGGGAAGAGGACGGTCAGAGACGCTCTACGACGGTGGCGATGCCCATCCCGCCGCCCACGCAGAGCGTGGCGAGGCCGTAGCGCCGGTCGCGGCGCTCCAGCTCGTCGACGAGGGTGCCGAGGATCATCGCGCCGGTGGCGCCGAGGGGGTGGCCCATGGCGATGGCGCCGCCATTGACGTTGATCTTGTCGAGCGGCAGGCCCATGTCCCGGGCGAAGCGCAGCACCACGCCGGCGAACGCCTCGTTGATCTCGACGAGGTCGATGTCGTCGATGGTGAGCCCGGCCTTGGCGAGCGCCTTGCGGGTGGCGGGGGCGGGACCGGTGAGCATGATCGTCGGCTCGGAGCCGGAGACCGCCGCGGAGACGATGCGGGCGCGCGGGGTCATGCCGTAGCGCTCGCCGACCTCGCGCGAGCCGATGGCGACCAGGGCGGCGCCGTCGACGATGCCGGAGGAGTTGCCCGCGTGGTGGACGTGGTCGATCTTCTCCACCCAGTGGTACTTCTGGAGCGCCACCGCGTCGAAGCCGCCCATGTCGCCGATGGCGGCGAACGACGGCTTGAGGGAGGCGAGCGAGTCGGCCGTGGTGCCGGGGCGCATGTGCTCGTCGTGGTCGAGGACGACCAGGCCGTTGCGGTCCTTGACCGGGACGACGGACCGGGCGAAACGGCCGTCCTTCCAGGCCTCGGCGGCCCGTTCCTGGGAGAGCGCCGCGTACTCGTCGACGTCGCGGCGCGTGAAGCCCTCGACGGTGGCGATGAGGTCGGCGCCGATGCCCTGGGGGGCGAAGTTGGTGTCGAAGTTGGTCATCGGGTCGGCGAACCAGGCGCCGCCGTCCGAGGCCATCGGCACCCGTGACATCGACTCGACGCCGCCCGCGAGCACCAGGTCCTCCCAGCCCGAACGGACCTTGGCGGCGGCCATGTTGACCGCCTCCAGGCCCGAGGCACAGAAGCGGTTCTCCTGGACTCCGGCGACGGTGTCCGGCAGCCCGGCGGCGATCGCCGCGATGCGGGCGATGTCGGAGCCCTGGTCGCCGACCGGGCCGACCACGCCGAGGACGATGTCGTCGATCGCCGCCGGGTCGAGGTCCGAAAAGCGCCCCCGCAGCTCGTGGATCAGTCCGACGACCAGGTCGATCGGCTTGGTGCCGTGCAGGGAGCCGTTGGCCTTGCCCCGCCCGCGCGGGGTGCGGATCGCGTCGTACACATACGCTTCGGTGCTCACGGAAAAGCCTTTCAGAGGGTTAGCCGAGCAGGGAACGACCGATGATCTCCTTCATGATCTCGGTCGTCCCGCCGTAGATGGTCTGGACGCGTCCGTCCGTGAAAGCCCTGGCGACGCGGTACTCGCTCATATAGCCGTAACCGCCGTGCAGTTGCAGACAGCGGTCGGCGGTGCGCTTCTGGAGCTCGGTGGCCCACCACTTGGCCATCGAGGCGTGCACGGCGTCGAGCTCCCCGTTCGAGTGATCCTCGATGCAGCGGTCGAGGAACGCGCGGGTGACGGCGCACTCGGTGGCCAGCTCGGCGATCTCGAAGCGGATGTGCTGCTTGGTGGCGAGCGGGCGCCCGAAGGCCTCGCGCTCCTTCACGTACTGGGTGGTGATCTCCAGCAGGTGTTCGGCGGCGGCGATCCCGGCGACGGCGATGGCCATGCGCTCCTGCGCCAGATTGGTCATCAGATGGACGAAGGCGCCGTTGAGCTCCCCGAGGAGGTTCTCCTTGGGGACCCGCACGTCGGTGAAGAACAGCTCGGCGGTGTCCTGCGACTTCTGGCCGATCTTGTCCAGGTTGCGGCCCCGCTCGAAGCCCTCCATGCCCCGCTCCACCACGAGCAGGGACAGGCCGTGGGCGCCGCCCTCGGGGGTCGTCCTCGCCACGACGATCACCAGGTCCGCGAGGATGCCGTTGGAGATGAACGTTTTGGATCCGTTGAGCAGCCAGTACGCGCCCCGGTCCTCGGCGCGGGTGGCGATGCCCTGGAGGTCGGATCCGGCGCCGGGCTCGGTCATGGCGATCGCCGTGATCAGGGAGCCGTCGCAGAAGCCGGGCAGCCAGCGCCGCTTCTGCTCCTCGGTGGCGAGCCCGGTGAGATAGGGCCCGATGATGTCGTTGTGCAGCCCGATCGCCAGGCCCGAGGTGCCCGCGCGGGTGAACTCCTCGGCGAGGACCGCGCTGTAGCGGAAGTCGGCGGTGCCGCCGCCCCCGTACTCCTCGTCCACGGCGAGCCCGAGCAGGCCCTGGCGTCCGGCGGCCAGCCAGGCCTCGCGCGAGACGATGCCGTCCTTCTCCCACTGCTCGTAGTGCGGCAGGACCTCCTTGGCGAGGAAGGTGCGGACGGTCTCGCGGAAGGCGTCGTGCTCGGCGGTGAAGATCTGCCGTTTCAACGGTCGTTCTCCTTGGTGGGCTCGGCGTTCCCGGTCCCGGCGAGCTCCGGCACGCCCCAGTCGCGGGCGACCTCGGCGGTGTCGGCGCCGGGCCGGGCGGGCGGACGGCGGACGGCGCCGGGGGTGGCCGAGAAGCGGGGCGCGGGCGCCGGCTGGGTGAGGCCGCCGTGCTCGACGAAGGTGGCGCGGGCGGCGAGGTGGGGGTGGGAGGGAGCCTCGCGCAGCGAGAGCACCGGCGCCACGCACGCGTCCGACCCGGCGAAGACGGCCGTCCACTCCTCGCGGGTACGGGTGCGGAACCGCTCGGCGATGGCGGTGCGCAGCTCCTCCCAGCGGGCGAGGTCCTTGCGGGCGGGGGCCACGGCGTCGAGCCCGAGCAGCTGGATGAACTCCTCGTAGAACTGCTGCTCAAGGGCGCCGACCGCCATGTACTGGCCGTCGGCGGTCTCGTAGGTGCCGTAGAACGGGCAGCCGCCGTCGAGGAGGTTGGCGCCGCGCCGGTCCTGCCAGCCGCCGGCCGCCAGCATGCCGTGGATCATGGTCGCGAGGTGGGCGGCGCCGTCCACGATCGCGGCGTCCACGACCTGCCCCTCGCCCGTGGCGCGGGCGTGCTGGAGGGCGGCGAGGACGCCGACGACGAGGTAGAGCGAGCCGCCCGCGTAGTCGCCCACCAGGTTGGCGGGGACCGTCGGCCCCTCGTCCGGCCGGCCGATCATGCCGAGGGTGCCGGTGACGGCGATGTACGCGATGTCGTGCCCGGCGCGGGCCGCGAGCGGTCCTTCCTGCCCCCAGCCGGTCATCCGTCCGTAGACCAGAGCGGGGTTGCGGGCCAGGCACTCCCCGGGCCCGACGCCGAGGCGTTCGGCGACACCGGGGCGGTAGCCCTCGACGAGGATGTCGGCCTTCTCCACCAGGTCCAGGACGCGCGCGGGGCCGTCCGGCGCCTTCAGGTCGATCAGTACGGAGCGCTTGTTGCGGTTGGTCAGGTCGTACGCCGGGTCGATGGCCAGGCCCGGGCCGCCCGGGCGGTCGACCCGCACCACGTCCGCGCCGAGGTCGGCCAGGAGCATGGCCGCGAACGGGCCGGGCCCGATCCCCGCCAGCTCGACCACGCGCACCCCGGTGAGCGGGCCGTTCCCCGAACCTGTCATCGAGCCCCCAGCACTGTGACACAACTGATGTAACAGCAGTGATGCTAAGAACACGTTCCACTCCGCACAAGCCCCCTGCGCGAGCAAGCGCTTGGTTTTCGCCGAGCGGACTTCGGGCGGACTTCCCGCCGTCCTTGATCACCCACGGCACCGCTTCTCACGCTAGCCTCAGCCACCGACAACGGCGCGGGAGCGCGGCCGGGGCAGAAGCGGAGGGCAGCTCCTTGGAAGACGCAGAACGTGCAGAGCGGGCGGAACGGACGCGGCCGGAACGGGAGTCCCGGCGGGCGGCGCGGCCGTACGACATCGTCCTCTTCGGGGCCACCGGGTTCGTGGGCACCCTCACGGCGAAGTACCTGGCCGCGCACGCGCCCGAGGGGTGCCGCTGGGCGCTCGCGGGGCGGTCCGCCGCCAAGCTGGAGGCGCTGCGCGAGGAGCTCGCCGCGATCGACCCGGCGTGCGCCTCTCTGCCCCTGATCACGGCGGACTCCGCCGACCCCGACGCGCTGCGCGCCCTCGCCGGGTCCGCGCGGGTGGTGGCCACCACGGTCGGCCCCTACGTCTGGTACGGCGAGGGCCTGGTCGCCGCGTGCGCCGAGGCGGGGACGGACTACCTCGATCTGACCGGCGAACCGGAGTTCGTGGACACCATGTACGTACGCCATGACGCGCGGGCCCGGGAGACCGGCGCGCGGCTGGTGCACGCCTGCGGCTTCGACTCGGTGCCGTGCGATCTGGGCGTGTACTACACGGTCCAGCGGCTCCCCGCGGGCGTACCGCTGCGGGTGGACGGGTTCGTACGCTCCAACGCGATGTTCTCCGGCGGTACGTTCGCCTCCGCGCTCACCGCGATGGGCCGCGGCGCGCAGCAGCTCAGGGCGGCCCGGGAGCGGCGGCTGCACGAGCCGCGCCTGGTCGGGCGCCGGGCCAGGGCGCCGCTAGGCACCCCGCACTTCAGCCGGGAGACCGGCGCCTGGGCGCTGCCGCTGCCGGTCCTGGACCCGGTGGTGGTGGCCCGCTCGGCGTCGGCGAGCGAGCGCTACGGCCCCGACTTCCGCTACCGCCACTTCGCCGCGGTGCGGCGGCTGCCGACGGCGCTCGGCGCGGTGGCCGGGGCGGGCGCGGCGCTCGGCGTCGCCCAACTGCCCGCCGCGCGACGGTGGCTGATCAGCCGTTACGAGCCGGGCAGCGGACCCGGCCAGGAGCGCCGCGACCGCAGCTGGTTCTCGCTGCGGTTCGTCGGCGAGGGCGGCGGGCGCCGGGTGTTCACCGAGGTGTCGGGCGGCGACCCGGGGTACGACGAGACCGCCAAGATCCTCGCCGAGGGGGCGCTCAGCCTCGCCTTCGACGAACTGCCGGACCTGGCGGGGCAGTTGACGACGGTCACCGCGATGGGTGACGCCCTGCTGGCCCGGATCCAGCAGGCCGGCATCCGCTTCCGGGTGGCCGACGCCCGCTAGGGCGTTTCCCGTGCGGGCCGGAGCGCGGTGCGCAGTGCCTCGCGGCACAGCGCGTCCGCGCGCCGGGTCGACTCCGGCAGCCGGTAGCGCGGGGTGAGCCGGAGGGTGTGGGCGCAGGCGTTGTCCAGGCTGACCCGGTGGCCGACGGAGACGAACACCGGCTTGACGCCGTCGCGGGTGCGCAGCGCCCGGCCCACCTCCTCGCCGTCCGCGCCCACCAGCGCCGAGGCCTCCCCGCGCCGGGCGCCGGGCTCCTCGTGGGTGAAGGCGAACGGGTTCTTGGCGACGCCGATCACCGGGAGCCCGGTGAGCACGCCGAGGTGGGAGGCGAGGCCGAAGCGGCGCGGGTGGGCGAGCCCGTACCCGTCGCAGACCACCAGGCCGGGACCGGTGCTCAGGGCGCCCAGCGCCGCCAGGACCGTGGGGATCTCCCGGAAGGCGAGCAGCCCCGGCACATACGGGAAGGCGACCCGGCCGACCGCGGTGGACTCCTCGACGACCTCCAGGGTGGCCGCGTCCAGGACGACGGCCGCCGCCGCGACGACGTCCCGCTCGTCGTCGTACGCCACGTCGACCCCCGTGACCAGCCCGGTGCCGGGCGGCGGGCCGGGCTCGTCGAGCACGACGCGGCCGCGCAGTCCGTCCTGCACGGCCAGCGCCGCTGCCTCGTCGGCGGGCCAGTCCTCGGGGATCTCCGTGAGCGTCACCATGCCCTCACCCTAGGGTCTGCGGGAGAGGGGGCCGGGAGTAGCCTGCCGATCATGTTCATACTGGACCTGACCTACACGGCTCCCCTGGCCCGCGTCGACGAACTGCTCGACGCCCATGTCACCTGGCTGAACGCACAGTACGAGGCGGGTGTGTTCATCGCCTCCGGCCGCAAGGAGCCCCGCGAGGGCGGGGTCATCCTGGCCGTCGGGGACGACCGCGCGGCGATCGAGGCGCTCACGGCGACCGACCCCTTCAGCGTCAACGGCGTGTGCGCGTACCGGATCACCGAGTTCCTGGCGACCAAGGTGGCCCCGGGACTCGACGCCTACCGGCAGGAACTGCCCACGGGCTAGCCCCGGTGCCCCCCGTGCGCCTGCCGGGCCGCCCGGCCCTTCTCCCCCGCCGCCCAGCAGCCGCCGTCCGGCGCGCAGTCCACGGTGTCGTACGAGCCGGTGTCGACGGTCCGCCAGGTGCGGCCCCCGTCGGTGGTCGCGTCGGTGCCGGTGGGGCCCACCGCGAGCGCGGCCGACCGGCTGTGCGGCAGCCAGGCGACGCCGGAGCGGTAGGCGGCGACCGGGGCCGCGGCCGGGAACCAGGTACGGCCGCCGTCCCGGGTGACCTCGGCGGCGCGGGGCGAGGGCTGTCCGGCCCGGTAGTCGCCGCCGACCGCGATCCCGTGCGTACGGTCGCGGAAGGCGAGCCCGAAGACACCGCGCGCCGCGTCACCGGCCGGGATCGCCGAGGCGGTCGCCGTCCAGGTCATCCCGCGGTCCGCGGAGTGCAGGACGCGGGCGGTCGTGGCGCCCCCGGTGGCGAGCCACACATCGCGCGGGCCGGAGCCGGCCAGGCACTGGCCGCTCGCCGCGAACGAGGCCTCGCCCGGCAGCGCCCGCGGCATACCGGCGGCCGGCAGCACCTTCCAGGAGCGGCCGCCGTCGGCCGTGGACAGGAGGCGGTACCTGCCGTCGACCGGGTCGGAGACGGCCAACCCGTGGCGGTGGTCGAAGAAGGTGAGGCAGTCGTAGAAGGCGCGGGGGTCGGGGTTGCGGAACGACTCCTTCCAGGTGATTCCGCCGTCCTCGGTCCGGTAGACCCGGGACGCCTCGCCCTCCCCGATGGCGAGCACCACGGCCCTCCGTCGGTCGAAGGCCTCCACGTCCCGGAACTCCAGCCCGTCCGCGCCGGGAGGGGACACATCGCGCCAGGTGCGCCCGCCGTCGGTGGTGCGCAGCACCGTGCCCTTCGAGCCGGCCACCCACGCGGTGCTCCGGCTGACCGCCGAGAGCCCCCGGAACCGGGCGTCCGTACCGGTCGGTGTCGGCTGCCAGGCCGGTGCCGGGCGGTCCCCGTCGTGGCCGTGCGCCTGGGCCGGCGCCGTCAGCGCGCCCGCCAGCGCCGCCGCGCCGAGCCCCACCGACAGCATGCGTCTCGTCTTCCCCATGAGCTTCATGGCGCTGGAAGCTAGTCGGCCCCGGGAGGGCCGTCCAGAGGGCGAAATTCGACCGTATCGCCATCAATCCGGAGCTCGTTGGACAGCGCGCGGGACCCGGCGGTGACGCACCGGTAAGTGACGCACACGTAGCGATCAGGTGACACAGCTCACCCCCGGCTCGTGTGCACGCACCCGTGTCTTCTGCCGTCTTCGTGAGCAGCAGGAAGAGAAGTACCCGGTCGTGAGGTTAGGGGAACAGGGCGTTGTCCACTGTCATCGAGCAAGCCGTCGAGGCCCGCCTGATCGCCTCCGACCCGCGGGTCCAGACCGTCCCCGCGACGCTGAGCTACGACCGCGAGGACCCGTTCGCCGTGCGGATGGTCTTCCCCGCGCCCGCCACCCTGGAAGGCGTGGAGGTGTGCTGGGCGTTCTCGCGCGAACTGCTGGAGACGGGGGTGGAGACCTCCGCGGGCATGGGCGACGTGCGGGTCCGGCCGTACGGGTTCGACCGTACGGTCGTGGAGTTCCACGCGCCGGAGGGCACCGCGATGGTGCACATCCGCACCTCGGAGCTGCGCCGCTTCCTCAAGCGCACCCAGCTGATGGTGCCCGCGGGCCACGAGCACCACTACCTCGACCTCGACGGGGACCTCACCGCGCTGCTGCGCGACGCCTGCTGACCCGGGCGGCCCGCCCCGCCCCGCGCGCCCGCGCCGTTAAATCGTTTGCGGCCGACGGGCGCCCCGTCGTACGTTCTTCTCGGCCCTGTCGTCGTCGATCGGAGTAGGACGTTGCTCGTCTGAGGCACCTGAGACACCGTTTCGCGCACTCCCTTCCGTGTCGCGCGCGCGGTGTGACCTGCCTCCGAGCCGTCCTCCACGACCAGGGCCCTTCTTCTTTTCCCCCGCTGCCCTGACACCGGTGTCTCAGTTCCCGTTGCCCCCGCCCCTCTTCCGCGCAACAGGGAGACATCCATGTCTACGTACTCCGCGTCCTCGACGCACATCAGCTGCTTCGACCTCTCCTTCACCTGGCCCGACGGCACGGCCGTCCTCGACGGCCTCCAGCTCGCCGTCGGCCACGGCCGCACCGGGCTGATCGGCCTCAACGGCTCCGGCAAGTCGACGCTGCTGCGGCTGCTCGCCGGCGAACTCGCCCCCACCGGAGGGCGGGTCGTCGTCACGGGCGAGATCGGGTACCTGCCGCAGAACCTGACCATGGCCACCGGGATGCGGGTCGACGAGGCCCTCGGCATCGACCGGGCACGGGCGGCGCTGCACGCCATCGAGGCGGGCGACACGAGCGAGGAGCACTTCACGGCGGTCGGCGACGACTGGGACGTGGAGGAGCGGGCCCGGGCCGCGCTCGGACAGCTCGGCCTCGACGGCGTCGGCCTCGACCGGACCATCGGGGAACTCTCCGGCGGCGAGTCGGTGCTGCTGCGCCTGGCCGCGCTGCTGCTGCGCCGCCCCGACGTCCTGCTGCTCGACGAGCCCACCAACAACCTCGACCGGCGGGCCCGGCGCCGGCTCTACGACGCGGTGGCCGCCTGGCCCGGGGTGATGGTCGTGGTCAGCCACGACCGTGAACTCCTCGACCTGGTCGACCAGATCGCCGATCTGCGCGAGGGCGAGGTCTCCTGGTACGGCGGCAACTTCTCGGCGTACGAGGAGGCGCTGGCCGTGGAGCAGGAGGCGGCCGAGCGGATGGTGCGCACGGCCGAGGCCGACGTCCAGCGCCAGAAGCGCGAACTGACCGGCGCGCACGTCAAGTTGGCGAGGCGTCAGCGGTTCGCCCAGAAGAGCTATGAGAACAAGCGGGTCCCGAAGATCATCGCCAACGGCCGCCGGAGCGAGGCCCAGGTGTCGGCGGGCAAGCACCGCATCCTCCAGACCGAGCGCCTCGCCCAGGCCCGGGACCGGCTGAACGAGGCCGTGGAGGCGGTCCGGGACGACGACGAGATCCGCGTCGAACTCCCGTACACCAAGGTCCACCCGGGCCGGAGCGTGCTGACCCTGCGCGAGCTGCGCCTGCCGTACGCGGAGCGGGCGTTGGGCAGTCTGGACATCCACGGGCCGGAGCGGATCGCGCTCGTCGGCCGCAACGGGGCCGGCAAGACGACCCTGCTGCGCACCCTGGCCGGGCAGCTCGCCCCGGCGGCCGGGGAGGCGGTGGCGCACGTGCCGCTGCGGTTCCTGCCGCAGCGCCTGGACGTGCTGGACGACGAGCTGAGCGTGGTGGAGAACGTGGCGCGGTACGCGCCGGGCGCCACCGCCAACGCGGTCCGGGCGCGGCTGGCCCGCTTCCTGTTCAAGGGGGCCCGGGCGGACCGCCCGGCCGGGACGCTCTCGGGGGGCGAGCGCTTCCGGGCCTCGCTCGCCGCGCTGCTGCTCGCCGAGCCCGCGCCGCAGCTGCTGATGCTGGACGAGCCGACGAACAACCTGGACATGGCGAGCGTACGGCGGCTCACCGAGGCGCTGGCCGCCTTCGAGGGGGCGCTGATCGTCGCCGGGCACGACGTGCCGTTCCTGGAGTCGATCGGCGTCACCCGGTGGCTGCTGCTCGACGGTGAGCTGCGCGACACCACCGTCGAGGAGGTGCGCGACGGCCAGTAAGCATGTCGGACTTGTCTCTTTCCGACCCGCCCTGAGCTGTGTGAACTACGCAGGGTAGCGGTATGGGGGGAAGGCGGGACTTGGCTCGGGGCCTACCGCGCGCTTAACCTACGGTCTCGTAACCTACGTAGGCGTAGGTACCCGTCCCCCTTCCCCGTCCCCCTGGAGCACCCTCGTGACGATCACCTCCCCCCACCTCGGCAGTTCGGACGTGTGGACCGACGCCCGGCTGCTGTACGCGTTGGAAGAGGTCGTCGAGAAGGAGCTCAACCGGCACCTGAAGGTGGCCAAGGACTGGATGCCGCACGACTACGTGCCGTGGTCGGACGCCCGCAACTTCCCCGGCCTCTTCGAGGACGGCGAGGCGTGGGAGCCGCAGCAGTCCAAGGTCACCGACATCGGCCGGATCGCGCTCGTGGTGAACCTCCTCACCGAGGACAACCTGCCCAGCTACCACCACGAGATCGCCAGCCTCTTCGGCCGGGACGGCGCCTGGGGCACCTGGGTGCACCGCTGGACCGCCGAGGAGGGCCGGCACGGCATCGTGATGCGCGACTACCTGCTCGCCTCGCGCGCCGTGGACCCGGACCAGCTGGAGCGGTTCCGCATGGCGCACATGGCGGAGGGCTTCGAGTCCGACAACCGCCACTCGATGCTGCACTCGGTGGCGTACGTGGCCTTCCAGGAGCTGGCCACCCGCATCTCGCACCGCAACACCGGCCACCAGTCGGGCGACCCGGTCTGCGACCGCATGCTGGCGCGGATCGCGACCGACGAGAACCTGCACATGGTCTTCTACCGCAACCTGCTGGGCGCGGCCTTCGAACTCGCCCCCGACCTGACCATGCGGGCGGTACGCGACGTGGTCGTGGACTTCCGGATGCCCGGCCACAACATGCCCGGCTTCGAGCGGGCCGCCGCGCAGATGGCGATAGGCGAGATCTACAACCTGCGCATCCACCACGACGACGTGCTCCAGCCCGTGCTGCGCTTCCTGAAGGTCCTGGACATCGACGGCCTGGGCCCGGAGGGGCTGAAGGCGCAGGAGGAGCTCGGCCTGTACATGGGCGGTCTCGACGCGGAGGCGAGCAAGTTCGACGAGAAGCTCGCCGCGCGCAAGGCGCGGCTGGTGGCCCGCGGCAAGGCCTGACGGCCCCCGCGCGCCCCGGCGCACGCACGGCTCCGGCGCTTCCTCACGTACCTCCCCGAGAGCTGCCGCGCGCCCTCACGTGCTCCGTGACGGCCGGGTCGCGTCCTGGCGGATCAGCTCCGCCGCCTTCTCCGCGAGGGCGACCGTCGGGGCGTGCGTGTGGCCGCGGGTGATCCGCGGCATGACGGAGGCGTCGACCACCCGCAGCCCCTCGGTGCCGCGCACCCGCAGGCGGGGGTCGGTGACCGAGGCCGCGTCGGTGCCCATCCGGCAGGTGCCGACCGGGTGGTACAGCGACTCGGCCGAGGCGCGCACGGCCGCGGCCAGCGTCTCGTCGTCGACCACCCCGGGGTAGGGCGCCAGCGGCCCCGAGGTGTGCTCGGCCAGCGCCGGGGTGGCCAGCAACTGCTCCGCCCGGCGCACCCCCACCAGCAGCCGGCGCAGGTCGTCCTCGGCGCTCAGATAACCGGGGTCGATCCGCGGCGGGGCGGCGGCGGACGGCCCGGCCAGCTCGACGCGGCCCTCGCCGTCGGGCTGGAGCAGGACCACCCCGACGGTCAGGCCGTGCTCGGTGGGCGGGGTGAGCCCGTGGCCGACGAACGGCACCGGGGCGAAGACCAGCTCGATGTCGGGCGCCACCAGGTCCGGCCGGGTGCGCACGAACGCGACCGCCTCCGCCAGGTTGGAGGTCAGCGGGCCCCGGCCGCGCAGCAGGAAGCGCCCGAGGTTGGGGAGCGTGTCCGCGCCGGTGAGCGTGACGGGCCGGGGGCAGCGCACGGTCACGGCGTACGCGAGATGGTCCTGAAGGTGCCGGCCGACGTCCCGGGAGGCCACCCTGACCTCGACCCCCGCCTGCCGCAGGTGCTCCGGGTCGCCGATGCCCGAGAGCATCAGCAGCTGCGGCGAGCCGATGGCGCCCGCGCTGAGGATCACCTCGCGGCGGGCGGTGAGGGTGCCCGCGGCGCCCTGTGTCCTGACCCCGGTGACCCGGCGGCCCTCGAACTCCAGCCCGTGCACCCGGGTGCGGGTGAGCACGTCCAGGTTGGGGCGGTGCGCGGCCGGCCGGAGGTAGCCGTCGGCGGCGCTCCACCGGCGCCCGTCGCGCTGGTTGACGGGGGTCGTCGCGTATCCGGAGTGGTCCGGGCCGTTGAGTTCCCTGAGCCCCGTCAGGCCCCGGTCGTGGCAGGCGGCGAGAAAGGCGAGGGTGAGGGGGCTGGGGTCGCGCAGGGGCGAGATCCACAGCGGCCCGCGGGTGCCGTACACCGAGTCCTGGGGCGCCGGGCCCGTCCAGCGCTCGGCCCGGCGGAAGTACCGTACGAACGCGTCGTACGCCCACGCGGGCCCGGCCGCCTCGCCCCAGGCGTCGTAGTCGGCGCGGTGGCCGCGGACCCACATCATGGCGTTGATGGACGAGGAGCCGCCGAGGGTGTGGCCGCGCGGCCAGTAGAGCGCGCGCCCGCCCAGCGCCTCCTGGCCGACGGTGGTGAAGTCCCAGTCGTAGGCGGTCTTGAAGAGTCTGGGGAAGGCGGCCGGGACACGGATGCCGGGGTTGCGGTCGCGCGGCCCGGACTCGACGAGCGCGACCCGGACGCCGGGGTCCTCGGAGAGCCGTGCCGCGAGCACACAGCCCGCCGACCCCGCTCCCACCACGATGTAGTCGTACGCGCGCTCCGCCGTGCCCGCTCTCCGCACCACGCCCCCCATGCCGTGCCCCCGGCTCCCCGACCCGCCCAGCATGACCGGCCGGGGCCTCACGTGCCAGGGTTTGTGGGGCATGCTGCACCGGAACCGACCGGATCCGGTGGGCGGCGCCGGGGGCGGAAAGGGGGGTGCGGACGCGCGGCCCGCCCCCGAACGGGCACGCGCGTCCGCCGGAGGAACCCGGCCGTTCCTGAGCCGGCCGGGTTCGTGGCTCGCCCCTCAGGCCCGGCCGCGCCGCAGCCCGCGGCTGCGCTGGAGCTGGAGTCTCTCCTGCTCGGAGAGGCCGCCCCAGACGCCGAACCGCTCGTCGTTCGCCAGCGCGTACTCCAGGCAGGCCTGGCGCCCTTCGCAGCCGCCGCAGAGCTGCTTGGCCTCGCGCGTCGAGCTGCCGGGGGCCGGGAAGAAGAACTCGGGCCCCGCCTGGGCGCACAACGCGGTCTCCTGCCAGGCGAACTCCGGCCCGGCGACGGTGGTGTTGATCGACATGACATCCATGCTGGCGGGGCCGGATCAACGTCCGGTCAATGATCGTTGAACGCCCTCCGCCGCCCGCGTCAAGCGATCTTGCCCCGACGCCCGGTCTTTGGCCGATTAGGGCCTGCCGACCACGGCACGTGAGCGGTTCCGGCCGCCTTCCCCGTTGCCCTGAGCGACCAGAACACCCGGCCGTAGTGTGGAGCCCTTCGTCGATCACGACCCGTCAGGGAGCCGATATGACCGAGGCCACCACGGTGCGCACCCCGACCGGCGCGCAGGCCGTGCAGCGCGCCCTGGAGGTGCTGCACTCCTTCCACGACAACGGCCCCGACCTCAGCGCGTCCGATCTCTCCCGGCGCCTGGGGTTACCCGTCTCCACCGCCCACCGGCTGGCCCGCACGCTCGTCGGGGCGGGCTTCCTGGAGCAGGACGTGCGCACCGCGCGCTACCGGCTCGGCCCCGCCATGACCGAGCTCGGCCGCCTCTCCTACCACCAGCGCGGACTCCATCTGGCCGCCCCCGAGCTCGCCGACCTGGCCGCGCGGACCGGCGCCGTCGCCGACCTCGCGCTGCGCAGCGGCCCGCACGCGGTGATCGTCGCGGGCGGCCCGGTGCCCCCGATGGCGGGGCTGCGCCGCCCGCTGCGCTCGACCGCGCCGGGCCGGGTCCTGCTCGCCTGGCCGGGCCCGGACGAACACGCGGCTCCGGGCGAGGAGTTGGCGGACGTCCGGGCCGACGGCTTCGCGCGCGAGGAGAGCGAGACGGTCCCGGGCGCGTACGGCGCCGCGTACGGGACGCGCACCCTGGCCGTGCCGGTCCTCGACCGGGCCGGCCACGCCCGCTTCGCCCTGTCGCTGCGGGCCGCGCCCTCGGTGATGACGGACGAGCGCGCCGCCTGGTTCCTGGCGCAGGCGCGCGCGTGCGCCCAGGCGCTGGAGATACTCCTGCTGCCCCCGGCCGAGCGCCGGCCGCCCACGGCGTAGCGGGGCGATACGGGCCGGGCCGAGCCGCGTTGAGCCGGGCCGGGTTGAGCCGCGCCGGGGCGGGCCGCCGGGCCGGGGTCGGGGCGTGGGGCCTCGCGGGGCGGGCGGAACCCTCGCCCCGCGCCCTAGGCGTCCTTCTTCCTGGCCCGGCTCGGCTGCACCCGCAGGGGCTCCCCCGGCATCTTGGGATAGTCCGGCGGATACGGCAGGTCGCCCAGCCGGTGGTCGTGCTCGTCGCGGGCGGCCAGTTCGAGGAGCGGCTCCAGGCCGAAGGCGTGGTCCTCCATGTCCGCGTGGACGTCCCCCGCCTCGGCGTACCGCGCGGGCATGGTCCGCAGGTCGAAGTCCTCGGGGCGGACGGCGTCCAGCTCCTCCCAGCGCAGCGGCGCGGAGACCGGGGCGTGCGGTTTGGGGCGGACCGAGTAGGCGGAGGCGATGGTGCGGTCGCGGGCCGTCTGGTTGTAGTCGACGAAGATCCGCTCGCCGCGCTCCTCCTTCCACCACGCGGTGGTGACCTTGCCCGCCATGCGCCGCTCCAGCTCCCGCCCGACGGCGATGGCGCAGCGGCGCACCTCGGTGAAGGTCCAGCGCGGCTCGATGGGGACGAAGACGTGGATGCCCCGGCCGCCGGAGGTCTTGGGCCAGCCCCTGATGCCCGACTCCTCCAGCAGGGCGCGCAGTTCGTGGGCGACCGGGACGGCGTCGTCGAAGCCGGTGCCGGGCTGGGGGTCGAGGTCGATGCGGAGTTCGTCCGGGTGGTCGGTGGCCTCGCGCCGCACCGGCCACGGGTGGAAGGTGAGGCAGCCCAGATTGGCGGCCCACAGCACGGCGCCGGCCTCGGTCGGGCAGATCTCGTCGGCGTGGCGGCCGCTGGGGAAGGAGATCCGGGCGGTCGGGATCCACTCGGGCAGGTTCTTGGGGGCCCGCTTCTGGAAGAAGGACTCGCCGTCCACGCCGTCCGGGTAGCGCTCCAGGGTGGTGGGGCGGTCGCGCAGGGCGCGGGTGATCCCGTCGGCGACGGCCAGGTAGTACGTGGCCACGTCCAGCTTGGTGTAGCCGCGCTCCGGGAAGTACACCTTGTTCGGGTTGGACAGCCGGACGGCCCGTCCGGCCACGTCCAGCTCCACGGCCTCGCCCTTGCTCGTGCCCATGCAGGCCACGGTAGGCGCGTGCCGTAAATGGCGCATATCGGACTGATCCGGCGAGAATCTACGGTATGGATCTGCCGGTGATGCCACCTCTGAAGCCGATGCTCGCCAAGTCGGTGGCCAGGATTCCGCCCGGGATGCAGTACGAGGCGAAGTGGGACGGCTTCCGCGCGATCGTGCACCGCGACGGCGACGAGATCGTCATCGGCAGCCGCAACGGCAAGCCGCTCACCCGCTACTTCCCCGAGCTCGCCCGGGCCCTGAAGGAGCGGCTGCCCGAGCGCTGTGTGGTGGACGGCGAGATCGTCATCGTCCACGGGGGCCGCCTCGACTTCGACCGGCTCACCGAGCGCATCCACCCGGCCGACTCCCGGGTGACCCTGCTGGCCGAGCGCACCCCCGCCAGTTTCATCGCCTTCGACCTGCTGGCGCTGGGGGACGCGTCGCTGCTCGACACCTCGCTGAGCGAGCGCCGGGCGGCCCTGACCGGGGCCCTGGAGGGCGTCGCCCCGCCGGTGCACCTGGCGCCCGCCACCACCGACATCGAGCAGGCCCGGGAGTGGTTCGAGCGGTACGAGGGCGCCGGGCTCGACGGGGTGGTGGCCAAGCCGCTGGACCTGCGCTACCGCCCGGACGCCCGGCTGATGTACAAGATCAAGCACGAGCGCACGGCCGACGTGGTGGTGGCGGGCTACCGCTTCCACAAGAGCGGACCCGTCCTCGGCTCCCTGCTGCTGGGCCTGTACGACGGCTCGGGCGCCCTCCAGCACGTCGGGGTCTGCGCGGCCTTCCCGATGAAGCGCCGGGCCGAGCTGATCGAGGAGCTGGCGCCGCTGCTGATGGACGACCCGGTGGGCGGCGGGCACCCGTGGGCCGCGTGGCTGGACGAGGCCGCCCACGCGGGCGCGCGGCTGCCGGGCGCGCAGAGCCGCTGGACCGGCAAGAAGGACCTGTCGTGGGTGGCGCTGCGGCCGGAGCGGGTGTGCGAGGTGGCCTACGACCACATGGAGGGCGACCGCTTCCGGCACACCGCCCAGTTCCGCCGCTGGCGCCCGGACCGGTCCCCCGACAGCTGTACGTACGCCCAGCTGGAGGAACCGGTCTCCTACGACCTGGCGCAGGTACTCTCCGGCGGCTGAACGGCGCTCACCCGTCCCGGCGGGCGATGACCCGGTACGCGTTGGAGAACCGGGTCCGCCGCAGCAGCGGGTTGAGCAGCTGGTCCAGGGCGAACACCGCGACCAGCCCCGGCACGGCCGCCCACACCAGCGTGAACCGCGCGGCCCGCGCGGCGGGGCCCGGCCTGCGGGGCCGCCAGGGGGCGTCGTCGCGCGGCAGCAGCCGGTCGAACAGGAACCAGGCGGCGCACACCAGGTCGGCCGGGATGTGCGCGTCGCGCCGCTCGGCCACCTCGACGGTGAAGCCCAGCTCGCGCAGCCGGGCGCACAGGTTCGCCATGGGGACCATGTTGAGGTGCTGGGGCTGGAACCAGGGCAGCCAGCGCCGGCCGAGCAGCCGCCCGGAGAGCGACTCGGGGTCGGGGACCTCGATCAGCAGCCGTCCGCCGGGGGCCAGCGCCGTGTGCGCGGCGGCGAGTTCACGGTGCGGGTCGGGGGTGTGCTCCAGGTAGTGGAACATGCTGACCGTGTCGTACCGGCCGGCCATCTCCTCGGCCAGCTCCACGAACAGGCCGCGGTAGGCCTCCTCGACCCGGCCCTCCTTGGCCGCGACCTCGACGCTCTCCCCCATGTCGAGTCCGTCGAACCGGGTGTCGGGCAGCACCTCCTTGGCGGCGGCGCAGAAGTGGCCGAGCGAGGTGCCGACGTCCAGCCACCGGCGCGGCGCGGCGACCCGGCGCAGCGCGCGGGCGCTGCGGCGGAAGCGCTTCCTGCTGCCGTTGCCCTCGAACATCTTGGCCGTGGTCTCCGCGCCGAGGCCGTCGTAGAAGTCCCGGTAGTAGAAGTCCAGGCCCTCCTGGCTCAGCCGCGGGTTCTGGAAGACGTGCCCGCAGCCCCGGCACTCGTCCAGGACGAAGTGGCCGGGCTTGCCCTGGATGAGGTCCGTGGTGCGGAACTTGCGGCGCAGGTCGCGGCCCAGGCACCACGGGCAGTCGGTGCGCGGCGGGAGGAAGAAGCGGGCCGTGCCACGGGCCAGCTCCTCCTGGTACGACGGGCGGAGACCGGAGATCCGTTCGCTGTCGGGCATGTGCGTCCCTTTCTACGGGGGCTACCGGGTCTGTTCGGCGGCGAGCTTCTCCAGATGGGTGGCGGCGGCCGACTCGCCGCCGGCGGCGCGGAAGGCGTCCCGGATCCGCCGGGCCGCCTCCCGGTGGCCCGGCCCGGTCACCACCGCGTCCAGGGCCGCGCCGATCTGCTCGCGCCCCGCCCGCGCGAACTTCACCCGCACCCCGGCCCCGGCGCCCACCACCTGGGCCGCCACGACCGGCTGGTCGTCCCGGATCGGGGCGACCACCAGCGGTACCCCGTGCCACAGCGCCTCGGTGACGGTGTTGTGGCCCGCGTGGCAGACCACCGCCGACATCCGCTCCAGCAGCGCGACCTGCGGCAGCTCCGGGGCGACCAGGACGCCGGGTCCCGGCGGCACCGCCCCGAGCAGTCCGCCCGGGTCGCAGACCACCGCCCGCAGCCGTCCGGCGCGGGCGCGCACCGCCGCGACGCTCTCGGCGAGGAAGCGCCCGCCCGCGTCGGTGTTGGCCGTGCCGAGGGTGATCAGCACGGCCGGTGTCCCGGGTGCCAGGTCCAGCCACTGCCGGGGGAGGCCGTCGGTGGCCGAGCGCCGGGCGGCCAGCGCTGGGCCCACGAAGCGCAGATCGGTGTCGGGGGTGGTGTACGGGCCGGTCAGCTCGGGGGTGGTGAAGGCGAGGGTGAGGAGCGGGGAGAAGCGCGGATCGTGGCCGGCGGCCGGGTCTCCGATGCGCTGCCGCAGCTCGTGCAGGAGCCCGGTGAGCCAGCTGTGCACGCCGGGCATCCCGGCCATGCTGTCGGTGAGCTCGGCCGAGGTGGTCGAGGAGGTGGCGAAGGGCACCCCGAGCCGTTCGGCGACCAGGGCGCCCGCCACGGTCTGCTGGTCGGCGACCACCACGTCCGGCCGGAAGGCGGTGACCGCCGCCGCCACCCCGGGCGCCATCGCCTCGGCGAGCGGGCCGAGGAACCGTGCCCAGAGGAACTTCAGGGCCGCCACCCCGCGCAGCTCGGGCGGCCGTCCGCCGATGCCGTCGGGGCCCGCGCACGCGTACACCACCGGCCGCTCCGGCACGAGCCGCTCCACGACTTCCGGGCGGCCCGCCCAGGCCACCTCGTGGCCGCGGGCGCCGAGTTCCGCGGCGACGGCGGCGGCCGGGTTGACGTGGCCCGTCAGCGGCGGCACCACGAACAGGAAGCGGCTCACCGGACCGGCCCCGGTCCGCCCGGCGCCGAGGCCGCGGCGGCGGGCCCGGGCAGGGCGACGGGGTGGTCGCGGATCCAGCTCAGGGCGAGTTCACCGACCGCGTCGGACGCCTCGACCAGGACCGAGTGCTTCTGCCCGGGCACCACCGCGACCCGGCAGCGCGGCAGCAGCGACCGCAGTCGGGCGGCCTCGGCGGCCACCAGTCCCTCCTGGCCGTTGATGAGCAGGACCGGGCAGCGCACCCGGCCCAGTTGTCCGTCGGTGAGGACCCGCCCGCCGGGGATGTCCTCGGCGATGGTGGTGGAGCGCACCAGGCGCCCGGCGGCCTGGCCGAGCCGGCGGATGTGGGCGTCGTGGCGGGCGTCGCCGGTCCGGGTCGAGGAGAGCGTGCCGTACTGCTCGGTGAACCACAGCAGCGCGTCGTCCTCCGGCATGCCCACGGCGTGCCGCAGGGCCGCCGCCATGGTGTCCGACCAGGTGCGGCTGGCGGGCCCGGACTCGATCACGGTGACGGTGGCGACGCGTTCGGGCCGGTGCACGACGTAGTCGAGCGCGACCGTGCCGCCGAAGGAGTTGCCGACGAGGTGGACCGGGTGATCGATGTCCAGCTCGTCCAGCAGGGCGTCGAGGTCGGCGGTGAAGTGCTCCAGGGTGTAGCCGGTGGGCGGGCGTTCGCTGCGGCCGTGCCCGCGCAGGTCGTACATGACGGCCTCGTACCCGGCGGCGGCGAAGACCGGGCCGAGGGTGAAGTAGTAGCTGGCGAGGCTGTCGATGAAGGCGCCGTGGATGAACACGGCCGTCCCCCGCGGCGGGCGGTCCCTGGGGGCGAGCCGCTGGACGTGCAGCCCGAGGCCGTTGGCGCGGATCATCACCATCGCGCGGCTCCCGTTCCGGGGGCCTCGCCGAGGCACCGCACCACATGGGCGACGAGCCGGCCGACGGTGAGCGCGATGATCTCGTCGATCTCCAGACCGGCGACGAACTCGGCGAAGTTGACCCGTTCCCCGTACCGCTCCTCCAGGTGTCCGGAGAGCATGACGAGGTCGATGCTCTCCAGCTCCAGGTCGTCCCCGAAGAGGGTGTCGGGGCGGATCTCGGCGGGGTCGGGGGCGTAGTCCCCGAGCACCGTCACGATCGCCTGGGCGATCTCGGCCAGGACGGTCTCCTCGTCGGGGGGCGGGGCGAGCGGGGCGGGGGCGGGCGGCCGTTCGCTGGTGGTCACGGGGCACTCTCCTCGGTGGGCGGCTCGGACGTGGTCCAGGCCACGACATGGGTGTCGGTGACGAGGGCGCAGGGGACGTGGTGGCGGCGGCCGTCGACGGTGACGGTGAGGGCGTCGGGGGCCGCGCCGGTCACCTCGAAGGCGTGCGGCCGGCTGCCGAGCCCGGTCCCCGCCGCCTTGGCGACGGCCTCCTTGGCCGCCCAGAAGCGCGTGAACCACCGCGCCTGGGACTCCCCTGTCGCGGCCACGAGCCGCGCCAGGAGGGCGCGTTCGCGGGGGCCGAGGGCGACGCGGTGGGTCTCGGGGGTGCGGTCGGCGATCTCCTCGACGTCGATGCCGACGCCGTACGGATACGGGCCGGGTCCCGGCGGGCGTACCAGCGCGACCGCAAGATCGCCCCGGTGGGCCAGGGACAGCTCCAGCGGCGGGAGGGTACGGCCGTGCCGTCCCACCGCGCGCGGCCGTCCCGACGCCTCGTTCACGATCTCGATCTCGGCCGGGAACACCGCGCCCTCGCCGTGCTCCCACAGCCACCGCCGTACCGCGTCCTTGGCGGCGATCCGGCCGAGCAGCCACTGCCGCCGGCCGCGCGGCGGCTTCGTCGTGTACGCCTCGCGCTCGGCCCGCCCCAGCTGCATCCGCATGAGCAGGTCGCGGGAGGCCGGGTCCGGCCACTGGTCCCGCAGCAGGCACCAGCCGCCGGGCCGGGCCTCGGCGAGGGCCAGGTGCTCGGGGTAGCCGCCGGACCTGCGCGCGTCGAGCCCGGAGAAGCGGCGGTCGCGCCAGCCGGTGAGCTCCGCCCACACCGTGCCGTCGGGCAGGGTCAGCCGGGCGTCGGCGAGGAGGGTGTCCTCGGTGAGCGAGGTGATGACCGCGTGGCAGCCGACGGGGGTGCCGACGGGCGGGTGCGGCCCGAAGAGCCGCGCCCGCTCCAGGGCCACGGGGAAGACCACGGTCCGGGAGGCGTGGGTCGCCATCAGCCAGTAGCCGAGGAGTTGGCCCACGTTGTCCAGGAGCGCGCCCGGCGCGGGCGGCGTGGTGATCGTGCCCCGGACGTGGCCGGGCCCGATCCCCGTCAGCGCGGTGACGCCCTGGAAGGCGGGCCCGTGGAACATCCACCGGTCCCGGTACAGCTCGGCCGCCGTGTGGTCCGGCGGGCGCTCGCCGGCGGTGTCCAGCGGCGGGGCGGGCGCCGGGGCGGGGTGGCCGGGGGCGAGCTCGACGGTCGCGCGGGCGTACGGGCCGAAGGCGACGGCCCAGCGGCCGGGGCCCTGCGGCCGGGCGGTGACGGTCACGTCCACGGCCGGGATGGCGTTGACCCACTTCTCCAGCCGGACGTCGTGCACGGCGACGGCCCGCTGCCCGGGCGCGGCCCGTTCGGCGGCGGCCATCACGTGGTGCAGGACGGTGGTGGCGGGGACGACCGGATGCCGGTCCGCCGGTTCGGGCCAGCCCGGCCGCTGCGGGAAGAAGCAGTGGTCGAGGAGGTAGGGCATGGTCTCGGTGGAGACGCGGATCCGGGTGCGGTGCTCGGGGGGCGGGGCGGTGGCGCCGCTCGCGGACTGCCCGCCCGGGCGGAGGCCGCCGGGGCCCGGAACGCCGGTCGCCCGCGGTGGGCCCGCCGCCTCCAGGACGGCCGTGACGCTGTCCGCGGTCTCCCGCAGCAGCGCGTCCAGCTCGGCGGCGACGGGGTGGCTCCGGGCGACCGCCTCCCCCAACCCGCCTGCGGAACGCGGGACTTCGACTCCTTCTGTACGAGGGCGCAGTTCGTCCCGTAACGCGTGCAGGCGGTGCGGGTCGAGCGGGACCAGCGCGGCGGTGAGGTCGAGGGGGATGGGGGCGGACCGCGGCCTGTCCGGCGGGGTGGCGGGGCGCGCCGCGCCACCCGGGCGGCGGGGCTTCAGCGCATACCCCTCGGCCCACAGCCCCGTCTCCACCCGCAGCAGTTGCGCCAGTCCGCCGCGCCGGGGCGAGTTGGCGGAGAGGGCGAGGTGGTCGCGGGTCTTGAGGGTGTCGTCGATCAGGGAGGTGAGCCGGCCGGTGCCGGCCTGGACGAAGGCGCGGAAGCCCGCCGCGTACAGGGCCTCGACGAGCGGCCGGAACCGCACCGGCTCCAGGAGGTGGCGGACGAACAGCGCGCGGACCTCGTCGGGACCGGCCGGGAAGGGGGCCGCCGTGGTCCCGGACCAGACCGGGACCCGCTGCGGCAGGATCTCCGCCGCGTCCACGCCCCGCCGCAGCGGACCGAGGTACGGGGCGAGCATGGGGGTGTGGAAGCCGGAGCGGAAGGGGAGCACCTGGCAGATCACGCGCTCGGCCCGGAGCTTCGCGGCGAACTCCTCGACGGGCTGCTCGGGTCCGCACACCATCGACTGGCCGGGTGAGTTGTCGTGCGAGAGGACCAGGCCGGGCCAGTCGGCGAGCGCGCGGTCCACCACGGCCGCCGGTGCGCCGACCGCCGCGAACGCCAGGCCCGGCACCTTCAGCGAGTCAGGGTCGAAGGAGGCGAAGAAGTCGTCGGCCCTGTCGGCGGCGAACATCCCGCCCGCGATCATCGCGGTCCACTCCCCCACGCTGTGCCCGGCCACCCCGTCGGGCTGGACGCCGAGCGCCCGCAGGGCCTCGTCGAGGACCCGGCCGACGCGCAGCACCCCGAGGCCGTGCCGGGCGACGTCGGTCGCCCCGGAGTACGTACGGCCGGGCAGCCGCAGTCCGTAGTGCTCGGCCACCTCGTCCACCCGGGGCGCGAACTCGGCCTCCAGACCGGGGAAGACGAACGCCACCTTGCCGCCCCCCGACACCCCGAGCAGCGGGCGCGGCGCGAACCACACATCGCCGCGACCGCGCCAGGGGCGGCCCTGGGCCACCGCGCGACGGGCGAGGGCCAGCCGTTTCGCGGTCGGGTCGACGATGCCGAGGCGGGCGGCGGCGGGTGTGTCGGGTTCGTACGGGGAGGGCGCGCCCCGCTCCCGTACCGTCGTGTCGTCCGCGTCCAGGAGCCGCGCCAGGTCCTGCGGGGTGGCTGCGGTCAGACGCAGCACCCGTTCCGGTTCGTGTACGGCCGCGCGGCGGGGGGCGGACACGGTGTCCGGCGCCTGTTCCAGGATCACGTGGGCGTTGATCCCGCCGAACCCGAAGGCGTTGACGGCGGCCCGGCGCAGCGGCCCCTCCCAGGGGCGGGCGGCGGGCGCGGGACGGAACCGGGTGCGGGCGAGGGCGGGGTGCGGGTCCTCGCAGTGCAGGGTCGGCAGCAGGGTCGCGTGGTGCACGGCGAGGGCCGCCTTCACCAGCCCGGCGACGCCCGCCGCGGGCATGCAGTGGCCGATCATCGACTTCACCGAGCCGATGACGGGGGCGGCCGTACCGTCCGCGCCCGGACCGAACACCTCGGCCAGGGTGGCGAGTTCCGCCGCGTCGCCCGCCGGGGTGCCGGTGCCGTGGGCCTCCAGGAGGCCGAGGGAGCCGGGATCGCGGGGGTCGAGGCCGGCCGCCCGCCAGGCCTGGCGGACCGCGCGGGTCTGACCGCCCGCGTCGGGGTTCATCAGCCCGGCGGCGCGACCGTCACCCGCGACTCCGGTGCCGCGGATCACGGCGTACACGCGGTCGCCGTCGCGTTCGGCGTCCGCGAGGCGCTTGAGCGCGACCACGCCCGTGCCCTCGCCGATGAGGATGCCGTCGGCCGCCGCGTGGAAGGGGCGGCTGCGCTGGCTCGGCGAGAGGGCGCGCAACTGGGCGAAGACGCTCCACAGGGTGATGTCGTGGCAGTGGTGGACCCCGCCCGCCAGCATCAGGTCGCAGCGCCCCGAGGCCAGTTCGCCCACGGCCTGGTCGACCGCGATCAGCGAGGACGCGCAGGCGGCGTCCACCGTGTACGCCGGGCCCCGCAGGTCGAGGCGGTTGGCGATCCGCGAGGCCGCCAGGTTGGGGACGAGTCCGATCGCGGACTCCGGGTGCTCGGGCCCCAGCGTCTCGGTGAAGGCGGCCCGCACCCGGTCGAGCTGGCCGGGGCCGAGGTGGGGCAGGAGCTCACCCAGGGTGCGGGTCAACTGGTGGGCGGTGCGCACCCGTTGGTCGAGGCGGACCAGGCCGGGTCCCAGGTAGCCGCCGCGGCCGAGGACCACGCCGACCCGGGCGCGGTCAGGGAGCCGTTCCTCGCCGCCCGCGTCGGCGATCGCGCGGGCCGCGACCGAGAGCGCGATGAGCTGGTCGGGCTCGGTGCCCGCGACCGAGCTCGGCATGAGACCGAAGCGGGCCGCGTCGATCGCGGCGAGGCCGTCCACGAAGCCGCCGCGCCGGCAGTAGATCCGGTCGGCGGCGCCGCCCGGGTCGCCGGGCCGGTAGTACACCGGGTCCCAGCGCCCCTCGGGCACCTCCCGTACGGCGTCGACCCCGTCGACGAGGTTGCGCCAGTACGCGTCCAGGTCCTCGGCGCCGGGCAGCAGGACGGCCATCCCGACGATCGCCACCGGGACTTGACGCCCTCTCACATCGCTTGCGCCTGACATCTGTTCGGCCATGTCACCAGCCCGATGCCGTGTAGACGACGGAGGTGGCCGACGCGTCGCCCCAGGCCAGCTCCCGCAGCAGGGCGAGCGCCCCCTCCTCGCGGTCGATGAGGGCGACCCCGCGCCGGGCGTACTCCCGCGCGAGGTGCGGGGTGACCATGCCGCCGTGCTCCGCCGAGGGCGCCCACGGCCCCCAGTGCACGGTCAGCGCCCGCCGCCCGGTGCGCCGCGCCCACCGCTCGCCGAGGACCGCGAGCGCGTCGTTGGCGGCGGCGTAGTCGCCCTGTCCCCGGTTGCCGAGTACGGCGGAGACGCTGCCGAACAGCACTGCCGTCCGGGGGCCGTGGGCGAGCTGGGACGCGGCGTCGAGCAGCGCCCGGGCGCCGTCCACCTTCGTGGCGTACACCCGCCGGAACGACTCGGGGTCCTTCTCCTCGATGAGCCGGTCCTCGATGACGCCCGCCGCGTACACCACCAGGTCGACGCGCCCGTGCTCGGCCTGGATCTCCTTGACGGCCTGGGCCACGGCCGCGCCGTCGCGCATGTCGGCGACGCGGTACGCGGCCGGGCTGCCGAGCCGCTCCAGCCGGTCCAGGGTGCGGGCGACCTCGCGGGCCGCCAGCACGTTCCCGGCCTCGCGGGCGATAGCGGCGGGGGTCAGCTCGCCGCGGGCGGCCAGCAGCGCCCGCAGCGCGGTCGCGTCGGCGGCGCCCGCGAGCTCCGGGTCCTCGGGTCCGGCGGGAAGCGGGGTCCTGCCGAGGAGTTCGATCCGGCAGCGGGAGGCGGCCGCGAGCGTCAGCGCGACGTCCGCGGTGATGCCGCGTGCGCCACCCGCGAGCAGGACGACGCTGTCACGGCCGAGCCCGAGGGCCGCCGCTTCGGCGGCCCCGTCCCCGGCGGGCCCGGCCCCCGTCCGCGCCAGGGCGCCGAGGGGCCTCTCCACGAGCGTGTGGCCGTACCGCCCGGCGGCGGTGCGCGCGACGACGGGGGCGCGGTCCTCGGCGTACAGCTCGGCCAGCAGGAAGTCGGCCCGCCGCGCTGCCGTTTCGGCCGGGTCGAGGTCGACGACCCGGGCGATGACGTCCTCGTACTCGCGCCCGATGGTCCGGAACAGGCCGGGCAGCCCGGCCCCCGCCTCCTCGCCGGCGCCGGGTGCGGTCCTGCCGCAGATCAGCACGCGCGGCCCCAGGCGCAGGGCGGCGCGGACGACCTCGAAGGCGCCGGGGAGCAGCGGCGGACCGCCGTCGGAGGGGGCCGCGGGGACGACGGCGCCCAGGTGGAAGACCCCGTCGAGAGGTCCGTCGGCGGCATCGAGCCGCCGGTCCGCGTCGTGAACGACGACCTCGGCGCCCCGCTCCACCAGCCGGGCCGCCAGCTCCTCGGCGGTCGCCCCGCCCCCTAGCAGGGCGAAGCGTTGGCCCCTGAGGGAGGTGTCGGGTGGGGTGGACGGCAGGGCGAGAGGGGTCTCCTCCAGGAGGAAGCGGCGCGGGGCCACACCGTGGATGGGCTCGGGCTCGGGTGCGGGTTCAGGTGCGGATGCGGGTGCGGATGCGCGTACCGGTACGGGTCGGGCCTCGGCCGGGGTGGCGGGCGCCGGGGCGGGGGCGTGGGCGGGCACGGCGGGCGCGGGCGTCGGGGCGGCGGGCGCGGGCGTCGGGGCGGGCGCGTCTGCGGAACCCTGCGCCGCCCCGGCCGGCGTCTCGTGCCCGGCGATCCACGCCGTGATCGCGGCGACCGTCCGGGCCCGGGACAGCTCCTCCATCTCCGCGTCGTCGAAGGTGCGGGTCCCGGCGAGGTGGCGGGCCAGCTCGCCGACGATCTCGGTGCGTTTGATGGAGTCGATGCTCAGGTCCGCTTCGAGGTCGAGGTCGGGTTCGATCATGTCGACCGGGTAACCGGTGCGTTCGCTGATGACGGTGAGCACGGCCTGCTCGACGTCCACGACCACCGGACGCGGCTCGTCCACGGACGCGGTCTCCTCGGCCACGGCCACGGGTGCGGCCGCCTGCGCGACGGTTTCCGTACGAGCAGGAACGGGCGGCGGGGACGCGGCGGGGCCCGTCGCCCCCAAGTGGGTCAGCAGGACGTCCCGTTGGGCGGCGACCAGCTCGCGCGTGGTGCGCAGGAAGTCCGCGATGAGCTCGTGCTGTGCGTCGCCGTCTCGCGTCACCGTGCTCGTCTCCAGACTGACCCGTCGGGCCGGTCGCAGGGCTCCGGGCAGCAGGTCGCCGGACCGGGTGCGCACGAGCTGGCCGTCCACGGTCCAGCCGGGCGGTTCGGGCCGCTCCGTCACCGCGCCCCGGCCGTGGAGGAGCCGCCCGGCGTGTACCGGCACACCGGCGACCGCGAGCCGGGCGAGCGACTCCAGCAGTCCCCGCAGCCCGGCGCCGGGCCGTGGCTCGCAGGCGACCGCCACGTGCGGCCGGTCGCCCAGGATCCGGCCGACCAGACCGGTGAGCACGGTGCCCGGGCCGGCCTCGACGAAGACCCGCGCCCCCGCCGCGTACATCGCCTCGACCTGGTCGGCGAAGCGCACCGGGGAGCCGATCTGCGCGGCCAGCTCGGCGCGTACGCCGTCCGGCGCGGCCGGGTAGGCGGCGGCCGTCCGGTTGGCCCACACCGGGAACTCCGGCGCCCTGACGGTGTGCCGGGCCAGGGCCGGGGCGAACCGTTCGCCCGCGCCCGCGACCAGCGGGCTGTGGAAGGCGCAGGCGACCGGGATGCGCCGGACGTCGTGTCCGGCGCTCCGGAGGTGGTCCATCGCCTCGTCGACGAGGGCGGTGGGGCCGGAGACGACGGTCTGGTGCGGGCCGTTGCGGTTGGCCGCCACCACCCGGCCCTCCAGCCCGGCCGCCGCGAGGACGCGTTCCACGTCGGCGGGGGCGGCGGTGACCGCGGCCATGGTGCCGGGGTCGTCCCCGAGCGAGCCGAGGATGGCCTCGGCCCGGCGGGAGCTGAGGTCGAGCAGCGCGTCCGGGGTCAGGGCCCCGGCGGCGGCGAGGGCCACCAGCTCGCCGTAGGAGTGTCCGGCCGCCATGTCGGGGCGTACGCCGACGGACTCCAGTACGCGACTGACCGTCAACCCGACGAGGCCCAGGGCGGGTTGCGCCATCCTCGTATCCTTCAGCGCCTCCTGCTGGCGCTCGGCCACGTCCGGGCCGAAGGCCCGCGGCGGATAGAGCGCGGAGACGTACGCCCCGCCCTGCCGCACCGGACGCGCGGCCTCGGGAAAGGCGACCAGCAGCTCGGCGAGCATGCCGGGGCGCTGGCTGCCCTGCCCGGGGAAGAGGAAGGCGACTTTGGGGGCGGTTCCGCCGCCGGTTTCGGGGGCGGCGGCGCCGTCGGCTTGGGGGGCGAACATGCCGCCGGCTTGGGGGGCGACGCCGCCGAGGGCTTCGCGGACGACGCCACCAGGGGCTTGGAGATCCGCGCCACCAAGGGCTACGGGGGCGACGCCACCAGGAGCTTGGGGATCGGCACCGCCGAGCGCTTCGGGGGCGCCGCCGCCAGGGGCTTCGGGAGCGCCGCCGCCAAGGGCTTCGGGGGCGCCGCCCTCAGGGGCTTCGGGAGCCACGCCCCCAGGCGTGTCGTGGCTGCCGGTCGGGGGCGTGGCCGCCAGGTACACCCCCCGCCCCCGCTCCCCCGCCGCCGCCTTCCGCAGCAGCCCGCGCAGGTCCTCCACGCTCTCCGCCACCACCGCGATCCGCACCGCGCCCGGCCGGCTCGCGGCGCGTCGGGCCGCTGTCAGCGCCACGTCCCGCAGCCTCGGTCCGGCGCCCGGTGCGTCCGGTTGCCCCAGCTCGCCCAGCAGCCACTCCGCCTCCCGGCCGGCCGCCGCCGTGTCCGTGGCGCGGAACAGGAACAGTTCGGCCGGCCACGTCTCGTACCCGCGGTCCGGGGGCGCGGTTTCGGCGTGGGCGGTGAGCACCGCGTGGAAGTTGGTGCCGCCGAAGCCGAAGGCGCTCACCCCGGCGATCCGTTCGGCCGCCGGGGCCGCCCACGGCCGGGCCTCGGCGTGGAAGGCGAAGGGGCTGGTCCCGGGCGACCATGCGGCGTTCGGCTCCTTCAGGTGGAGGGTCGGCGGGGTGATGCCGGTGTGCAGGGCCATCGCCGCCTTGATCAGGCCCGCCAGACCCGCCGCGCACTTGGTGTGGCCCAGCTGGGACTTGACGGAGCCGAGGGCGCAGCCGCCGGGCGCCGCGCCCGCCTCGGTGAACACCTCGGTCAGCGTGGCGAGTTCGGTACGGTCGCCTACCACGGTCCCGGTGCCGTGCGCCTCGACCAGGCCGACCCGGGCGGGCGAGATCCCGGCCGCCCGGTAGGCCCGTTCCAGCGCGGCCCGCTGGCCCTCGGGCCGGGGCGCGGTGAGTCCGAGGGAGCGGCCGTCGCTGGCGCTGCCGACGCCCTTGACCACGGCGTACACGCGGTCGCCGTCCCGCTCGGCGTCGGCCAGCCGCTTCAGCGCGACGCACGCCACGCCCTCGCCGAGCACGGTGCCGTCGGCGGAGGCGTCGAACGTACGGGAGCGACCGCTCGGCGAGAGTGCGCGGACGGAGGAGAAGAGCAGGTAGTCGTTGATGCCGTTGTGCAGGTCGGCGCCGCCGCAGAGCACCATCTCGCTGGTGCCGGAGGCGAGTTCCTTGCAGGCCACGTCCAGCGCGGCGAGCGAGGAGGCGCAGGCCGCGTCGACGGTGTAGTTGGCGCCGCCGAGGTCGAGGCGGTTGGCGATGCGGCCCGCGATGACGTTGGCGAGCATGCCGGGGAAGGAGTCCTCGGTGAGCTTGGGCAACTGGTCCTCGACGGCGGGCGGAATCTCCCCGAGGTAGGCGGGCAGGACCGTGCGCAGGGTGGTGGCGCCGGACAGGTCGCTGCCGGACTCCGCGCCGAAGACCACGGACGTACGGGAGCGGTCGAAGGGCCGGTCGCCGTACCCGGCGTCGTCCAGGGCCCGCCGCGCGGCCTCGAGGGCGAGGAGCTGTACGGGTTCGATGCTGCCGAGCGAGGCGGGCGGGATGCCGTAGGCGAACGGGTCGAAGGGGATCGGGGGCAGGAAGCCTCCCCACCGCGACGCGGTGGTGCCCGGGCGCTCGCCGGTGGGGTCGTGGTAGATCTCCTGGTCCCAGCGGTCGGCGGGGACCTCGGTGACCGCGTCGCGGCCGCCGACGACGTTCGCCCAGTAGGTGGCGAGGTCGGGGGCCTGCGGGAACATGCAGGCCATGCCCACGACGGCGATGTCCAGCGGCCGCGCGGCGGGTTCCTCGGCCGCCACCCCGGCCGCCTGCCCGGCCGGGCGCGGGGTGCCGCGCAGCTCGGCCGCGCGTCGCTCGGCGAAGGCGGCGGCGCCCCGGCTCACGGCGTCGTGCAGCGCGCCCACGGTGGTGGCCGCCGAGCGCAGCACGGCCACCTCCCCGGCCATGAACATCCCCGCGGCGAGCTGGCGTTGCTCGGAGACGGGCCTGAGTTCCGTTCCGTCGCGCTCGACGCCCTTGCTGGCGATCCGCAGCCGGCCGATGTTCAGCCGCTCCAGCTCCTCCCAGGCCCGGCGGTCGGGGGTGCCGTCGGCGCGCAGGCGGGCACGGGTGGCCGCGTAGTCGGCGGTGTACGGGCTGGCGACACAGCGGGTGGCGTGGCCCGGGGCGCTCTCCAGGAGCGCGGTGGCCCCGGCGGCGATCACCTGGCGCTGGAAGACGGGCTGGATCGCGCCGCACGCGACCGCCTCGGCCGTGAAGAGGTAGGCGGTCCCCATCAGGACGCCGACCGCGACCCCGCGCGCCGCGAGCGGGGCGGTGAGCGCGGCGGCCATGGCCGAGGAGCGCTCGTCGTGGATACCGCCCGCGAGCAGCACCTGGAAGTCGCCCGCGGCGCCGGGTGCGCGCGCCACGTACTCCTCGACCACCGCCAGTTGCGCCTCCCAGAGCGGAAAGCTGTTGCGCGGCCCGACGTGTCCGCCGCATTCGGCGCCTTCGAAGACAAACTTACGCATGCCCATGTCAATGAACTGGCTGAGCAGCGTCGCCGACGGCACGTGCAGGAACGTCCGGATGCCGGCCGCTTCCAGGTCGGCCGCCTGGGAGGGGCGGCCCCCGGCGATGATGGCGTGGGTGGGCCGGACGGCCCGTACGGCGGCCAGTTGCTCCGCCCGCAGGCGGCTGTCGGTGAAGCCGAGGATGCCCACGCCCCAGGGCCGTTCGCCCAGTTCGTCGCGGGTGCGTTCGAGGAGGGCGCGGCTCTGCTCGCCGTCGGAGAGGGCGAGCGCCAGCATCGGCAGCGCCCCTTCCCGCGCCACGGCGGCGGCGAAGCCCGCCCGGTCGCTGACCCGGGTCATGGGGCCCTGCACGACCGGCAGCCGGGTGCCGAGCGCCCGCGCCAGGGGGGAGCCGGCCGCCAGGGTCCGGGCCGCGGCCGGATCGGTGGCGGCGGTGAGGATCGCCTCGCGCACCCCGCGTACGGCACCGGCCACGGTGCCCCACCGGTCGGCGAACACGGCGGCGAGGAACCCGTCCTGCCCGACAGGCAGGTGGAGACCGGTGCGGGGGTTGCGCAGCGCCCGCTCCCCGTCGACGACGGTCGTCTCGGACCCGTCCATCGTCCGCAGCGCGGCGGCCGCCTCGTCCGTGATCCCGGACTCCGCGAGCAGCGCCAGCTGGGTGTCGAGGACGACCCCGGCCGCGCCGCCCGCCACGGCGGCCGCCGCCGTACGCGGGCCGACACCCCCGCAGGCCCATACGGGCAGCTCGTACGCCGGGTCGGCGAGCAGCGCCTGGAGCAGGACGAAGGTGCCCAGTTCACCACCGCGGCCCCCGCACTCGCTGCCCCGCGCCACGAGCCCGTACGCGCCGTCGGCCGCGGCCCGGCGCGCCTCGTCGCGGTCGCCGGCCTCGGCCAGAACCCGGGTCCGCGCGCCCAGTTGGCCGGTCTTCCAGTCGGCGCCGGGGGCGAGCAGCACCACGGGCGGCAGGGCGCCGCCGCACTCCTCGGCCACTTCCTCGGGCGTCAGCGCGCAGGAGGGCCCGACCCGGACGCCGAAGGCGCCGGACGTCCAGCGGTGTGCGCACGCGAGGGCTTCTCTGGCCCGGCGGTCGCCCGTCCCGAGATCCAGCACTCCGAGCCCGCCAGCCCGGCGGACCGCGGCGACCGGGCGCGGGTCGGGCACGCCCAACGGACTTAATACGATGACAAGTTCAGGGTTCGGCGCTACGGGCGTCATGAACACTCCGAATCAGACCGATGGTGCCGCGAGGGGGGTGACGGCAGCGGAGAGCGCGGGGGCGGTGGGGCCGCCGGACGGCCGGGGGGTGGGCCGTCCGGTGACTCCGGGCCGTCGGTGGAGCTCGTGCCACTGCCGGGAGGTGCGCTGATACGGGGACGTGCGCTGGTGCCGGAGTTCTTACCGCTGCCGGGAGTTGCGGTGGTGCGGGGTCGCACGGTGGGGCGGGGACACGCGAGGGCGCCCCGGGGCGATGAGGGCAGGCGTGGTCTCTTGCGGGCCGACACGCTCGGCTGCCGTTCGGCCGGGGCCGACCATACCGACCGGGCGGAGCGGCTGCCAGGGCGCCTCACGCCCCGCCGCGCCGTCCTCGGCCGTCCCGGCTTCCCCATGGGCTCCACCTTTCCTGACGTTCCGTCATATCTGACGTGTCGTCATATTGCAATCGCGCCGAAGCCGCAACGGCCCCCGCCGGACACCCCTACGGGGACGCGGCGCCGGGTACGGACAGACCCCCGGTCGGCCTCCGGGATTCCGGAATGCCATTTTCCCTTTCACCCTTTTCTTCCGGCGGTATTCCAGAATGTGTCACGCAGGTGAGCATGTGTGCGGCAGAGACAAGAAAGGGCATGGCCGTACTCACCGCGGTGACAAGAAACGGGAATGACCGGGACCCTGGACAGCCTTGCATATCCGGCGCCTTGACCGTCTCCCTACTCACAAGTAGTTTACGCATCCGAAACGCGGAACTTCCCTGTCCGTACAACACACAAGAGGTACCTCATGGGAGCTCGGCAAAGGAAGTCCGGGGCGCGAACCGCCCTGGCCGTCACCGCCGTCGGCGGTGTCGTCGCGGGATTTCTCGGCTTCGCGGGAGCCGGGGCCGCGCAAGCCGCACCGGCGAAACTCGTCCAGCAGTACGAGTGCGTATTCCCGCTGATCGGCAACGACCCGATCGAGGCCACCATCACGGCCGAGATCCCGACCGAGATCGAGGCGGGCACGCCGTCCCCGGCATTCGCGGTCAACGCGGCCACGAAGGTCAGTTCGCGGGCGGCGCAGGGTCTCGGTCTCGTCGGCGGCAAGACGCTCGAAGGCATGGCGAGGGCGAGCGTCACGGTATACACGCCGGACGGCCCGCTCTCCGGAATCGGGGTGGAGAACACGGTCGAGAAGACCGGCATTCCGAGCCCGCCGGCCGACTTCACGGTCAACGCCAGGGGCAGCGCCCCTTCGCTCACCTTCAACACCCCGGGTGACGCGCGGATCGAGGTGGACGGGATCGGTCTGCACGACATGATCGTGCGCGATGCCAACGGCAAGCCGATCCAGCTGGTCACGGGCAAGGACACGTTCGACGCGCCGTGCACGCTGAAGTCGACGCAGAAGGTCCTCGCGAGCTTCAAGGTCGTGCCGAAGAACCCCACCAACCCCACGAACCCGACCGACCCGACGAACCCAACGAACCCGACCGACCCCACCAACCCGACGAACCCTACGAATCCCACCAACCCGACTGACCCGACCAACCCGACCAACCCGACCAACCCCACCAACCCCACCGCGCCCTCGGGTTCGACTGCCCAGCAGAACCTGAGCACCCAGGTGAAGGCGGCGGCCGGCACGCTCTCCATGAGCCAGCCCGGTGACAACGTGGCCCTGTCCGCCGTGGACCAGGGCGTGGGCGGCGTCTCCAGCGGCAACCTCCAGACCGTCACCGTCAAGGACGAGCGCAACGGCGCCAGTGGCTGGTCGCTGACCGGCAAGGTCACCGACTTCACCGGTACGGCCGGCTCGATCACGGCCGACAAGCTGCGCTGGAAGCCCTCGTGCGTCTCCGCGCCGGGCTCCAAGAGCAACTGCGTGGCCGGGACCGAGGGCCCCGTCGGCACCGTGGGCGCCACCCTGGCCGGAGCGCCCGACGGCCCCGCCACCGGCGGCCGGTTCACCGTGGACAGCGCGCTCTCGCTCGACATCCCCGCGACGACCGCCGCGGGCGACTACAAGGCCGTGCTCACCCTCACCCTGACGTGAGTCGCGCCTCCCCCGGGCCGGTCGCACCCAGCGGCCGGCCCACTTCCGTCCCCGCTTCCGTCCCCGCTTCCGCTCCCGTTCGCTTCCGTCCCCGTTTACTTCCGGCCCCGTCTGCTTCCGGCCCCATGAGGGGGAACCGTATGAGCCACCGCAGCACTCCTCGGCGCCCGGCGCCGCTCCTCGTCGTCCTCGGGCTGCTCGCGCTCTTCGCCGCGCTGCCCGTGCCGTCCGCGCACGCCGCCGACAACGGCCGCTGGTCGGTGTTCCCGGTGCGCCGGGGTGCGCCCGAAGCCCCGGCCCGGGCGTACTTCCGGATGACCGCCGACCGGGGAGCCACCGTCCGCGACAAGGTCACGATCAAGAACCTCGACGCCCGGACGGCAACCTTCCAGTTGTACGGGACGGACGGTTACAACACCCCGCGCGACGGCGGTTTCGCCGTACGGAACAAGGCCGAGCGGATGACCGGCGTGGGGGCCTGGACGCGTCTGGACCGTACCGAGGTGACCGTTCCCGGCGGTGGTCAGGTCACCGTCCCGTTCACGCTCACCGTGCCCGCGGGCGCCGAGCCCGGCGACCACCCCGGGGCGATCGTCGCGCTGGACACCCGTCTGGGCCGCTCGGACGGGAACGGCGTCGCGGTCCAGCAGGCCGTCGGCGCCCGCGTCTACCTGAAGGTGAACGGCGCCCGTGTACGCGGGCTGCGGATCGACGACGTGCGCTTCCGCTACTCCGCCCCGCTGGTGCCGGGGACCGGCCGCGCCGCGACCATCTCGTACGCGCTGGTCAACAGCGGGAACGTGATGCTCTCGCCGCAGGTCACCCTGCGCGCGAAGGGGGTGTTCGGACATACCGCCTTCGAACCGCCGGGCCGGCGGCTGCCCGCCGAACTGCTGCCGGGCCAGCGCGTCGAGGTGACCCAGAAGTGGGTCGGTCCACCCCTCGTGGACTGGGGGAACGTCGAGGTGACGGCCGCCGACACGACGGGTGACCTGGTCGAGAGCGCCGAGGTCGGCTACGCCACGGTGAACTGGACGGTCGTCGCCCTCACCGGGCTCGTCCTGGCCGGTGGGGCGGTGTGGCTGGTGCTACGACGACGTGCGGCGGCCCGGGCGGAGTGAGCGGGGGGCTGTACGCGCAGGCCGTACGCGCAGGGGCCGTGGCGCGGACGGCTCACGCGGCGGTGTCGTCGCTCTCGCCCCTGATGCGGCGCGGCGCGTAGTGGAACGCCACGATGCCCGCCGCGCCGAGCACTCCGGCCCCGGTGAGCAGCCAGCCCGCGGTGGCGGCGCCGGTGCCCGCCAGGCTCCCGCCGCCGCCGCGGTGACCGTTGACGTGGGTGACCAGGCCGGTGCCGCCGGAGGTGCTGGTCGTGCCGGTCGTACCGCCGGTCGTCCCCGGTGGCGGGACGGACGCGCCGCCCGGACCGCCTCCGGTCGCGGTGGGGCCCGCGGTGCCACCGGGGCCGGTGGGGCTCGGGCCGGTCGGGGTCGGGCCGGTCGGCCCCGGTCCGGCCGTCGCGGAGCCGGTCGGGGAGGGGCCGGTGGGGGTGCCCGGGCCGGGGGGCGTGGGGCCCGTGGGGTCGGCGCCGGTGATGGTGAACCGGTGCAGCGTCTTGTTCTGGTCGGCCGGCTTGAGCGTGCACGGCGCTTCGAACACGTCGCCGTAGGGCGGCAGCCGGACGACCCTGCCCGCCGCGTCCCGGGCCGTCAGCTTCAGCGTGAGGGCGTTGACGTCGATGGTGGCCGCGCCGGGCCTGCGGAAGGAGAGGGAGGGGGCCGCGCCGGATGCCTTGACCGCGAAGTCCCTGGGCGGACTGGGGATTTCGGCCTTCGCCACGGTGGTGTCCACGCCGACGTCGAGCTGGTCGCCGCCCGGCAGGTTCACCGTGGCACTGGCCAGGGCGACGCCCTCCACGCTCTTCGCGCCCACGAGCCCGAGGCCCTGGGCCGCCCGTGAGCTCACCGTCGACAGCGCGTCGATCCGTATCGCGCCCGTCTGGGTGTTGACCGGGACAGTGGCGGGCAGTTCGGCGGTGATCGCCACGGTGAGCGGATCCGCCCCGATCAGCGGAAACGCGCACGTGTACGTCTGCGAGAGCCGCGCCTCCACGGCCGCCGCGCCACCCGCCCCGTACGAGAGGAGCGCGCCGCCCGCCAGCGCGAGGGCCGCCGGAGCTCCGAACGCGTATTTCACCGTGGACCTGCTTTTGGGGACTCCCATACTCCCAGGAAAGTACTGAGTCGGGGAAGTGCGGTCAACGGCCCTTTCACGCCCGTTCCCCCTACGCCCGAATCACGTCCGAATCACGTCCGTACGCAGGGAAGAACACGCACCGGACAACGAAAAAAGACCGCCCGATTCATCAGGCTCTGCCAATTAGCAATTCACGGTCGTCGGGTACCGATTTTCACCTTGACCCCCACCTTACCGCTCAGTAGTTTCCGGTCCGGAAACGATGGTTTCACCACTGCGAGAGGCAACTCATGGGAATGCAGAGGAAGCGGACCAAGGGGACACTGTCCACGCTGGCCGTCACCGCGGCCATCGGTGTGGTCGCCACCACGGTGTCGGTCACCGCGGCCGGGACGGCGACGGCGGCACCCGCCCAACTGGTGCAGGACTACTCCTGCGTCTTTCCCCTGATCGGCGCCGATCCGATCAAGATCACCATCACGGCCGACATCCCGTCCGAGATCCCGAAGGGCCAGGCGACCCCGGCCTTCGAAATCGACGCGAACACGTTGGTGAGCTCCCGGGCCGCGCAGGGCCTCGGACTGGTCGGCGCCAGGACCCTGGAGGGCAAGGCGACCGCCGACGTCACGGTGAACACCCCGTCCGGACCGCTCTCCGGGATCAAGGTCGAGAACGACGTGGCCAAGGGCAACATCCCCAGCCCGCCCGCCGACTTCGCGGTCATGGCCACCGGCCACGCGCCCTCGCTGACCTTCGACCGGACCGGCGACGGCAGCATCGACGTCAACAACATCTCGCTGCACGACATGATCGCGCGGGACGCCAACGGCAAGCCGGTGCAACTGGTCACGGGCAAGGACACGTTCGACGCGGCGTGCACCCTGACGTCGACGGACAAGACGCTGCACCGCTTCAAGGTCGTCGAGAACGACCCCACGAACCCGACCAACCCAACGGATCCCACGAACCCCACGGATCCTACGAACCCGACCAACCCCACGGATCCCACGAACCCGACTGACCCAACCAACCCGACCGACCCGACCGACCCGACCAATCCAACGAACCCCACCAACCCGACGGATCCCACCAGCCCCACCAACCCGACGAACCCAACCGATCCGACCAACCCCACGAACCCGACCGACCCCACGAACCCGACCGACCCCACGAACCCGACCAACCCCACCAACCCGACGAACCCCAACCCGCCCATCCACCTGAGCTACGGCCTCACCGGTAGCTCGACCATCAAGGCCGCGAACGGGACCGCCGCGCTGGCCGGGGGGATCGAGGCGGACTTCGACCTCGCCTCGGGCACGTACAACGCCGATCTGACGCTGAACCCGACCTCCGGGAAGTTCTCGATCCTCGGGTTCCTCCCGGCGACCGCGAAGATCGAGTTCCAGCAGGTGGGCCGGACGAACGGCACGCTCAACACCGCCGGTGACCTCACCACCAGGTCCAGCATGTACGTGAAGCTCCCGGAGATAGCCGTCTTCGGCATCCCGCTGGGCGGCGGCGCGGACTGCAAGAGCGGCACCCCCGCCGACGTCAACCTCACCTCGGACGGCAGGTTCGACCCGTTGAGCGGCGGCAAGCTCAAGGGCACCTACACCCTGCCCCCGCTGAAGAGCTGCGGGATGCTCAACGACGTCCTGAGCGCCTTCACCTCGGGCCCCGGCAACACGATCAGCATGACGCTCGCCAAGAAGGGGTGACCCCGGCCTCTCCCTCCGAGCGGGCCGCCAGGCCGGCCTCCGCGCCCCGGGCGTCGGGGGCCGGCCGTCTGTCACGCGTCAGGCGCCGCCGCAGCGCGCCCGCCCGCTCCCCCGCCGCCACCAGGAACCCGGTCGGCAGGAACACCAGGTCGGCCGCGATCATCGAGAGGGAGAAGTACGGCAGTCCGAGCAGCAGCCCGATGCCGATGTGCTCGGCGAACAGCAGCGCCAGCAGCACGTTCTTGACCCGCCGGTCGAGCAGGCTGAACGGGAACGCGACCTGGACGAGCACGGTTCCGTACGTCAGGGCGAGGACGGTCAGGGCGTGCGAGGAGAGGGCGTGGGAGAGCGCGGGGTACGGCTCCAGCCAGTCCAGCCCGGCCGACCAGTACACGGCGGTCCCGTCCTGCCAGGGCGCGCCCTGGATCTTGTACCAGCCGGCCGACGCGTACAGCAGGCACAGCTGGATCATCATCATGACCACCGCGCCGTTGTGCAGCAGATGGCCGATCAGCTCCAGGGTGCGACGCGCTCCCGGGCGGCCGCGCAGCCCGCGCCACACCGCCTGGCCCGCCCAGCAGCCCCACAGCAGCAGCGCCCAGCCGCCGCCGAGCAGGCCCGGGAGTGTCACCCAGAGGAGGACCAGGCCGCAGCCCGCCCACAACGCCACGCCCGTACGGTCCCGGTCGTCCGGGTCCGGGTCCGGGCTCGGGCCGGGGCCCGGGGCGCGTTCGCGTCGGCGTGCGTCCAGCGACCACACCTGGGCGCACCGGGTGAAGACGAGGTAGACCGCGGTGATGCGGAAGATGGTGTCGCCCGCGTTGAGCACGTTCTCGTTGCGGTGGTCGAGGGAGAGGACGGCGACGAGGAAGAGCAGGGAGGTCGTCCGGGTGCGCCAGCCGAGCAGCAGCGCCACCGCGACGGCCGCCGAGAGCAGGTAGAACACCTCGAACCACAGCTCGCTCCCGGACCAGCGCAGCACGCTGAACGCATGGCTCCGGTCGAGCGCGTGCTCCGCGAGGCGCCAGCTCCAGGGGGCGTCCGGCCCCCAGATCCGCCGGCGCCGCCAGAACTCGTGGACGAGCAGCAGCAGCCAGATGCCGGCCATTCCGATGCGTACGGCCGCGCTCTGATGGGCCCACACGCGCGGGTCGCACGCCCGCCCCAGCATTCGGTCGAGCGTCGACTCCGCCTTGCCGACGGCTGGTTGAGGTCTCATGACGTACGTCCCTCGGCGAAGTCGGCGGCGCCCACCGGCCACCACGGGTGGACGCGCACCACCGGGGCGGTGCGGGGGGCGTGTGTCTTCCAGGGCGGGGGCGGGACGGTGGTGTCGGTCGAGCGGAACTGGATCCGCTCCACGTGCGCGCCCGGCGGGGTGGCGGGCATCCGGGACAGGGCGAGGCGCTTGAGGTACTGCTCACTGTCGAGCCCGGCCAGGCCGATGGGCCGCTGCTGGGGGTCGTGCGTGGCGAGCATCCTCGTCCAGGCGGTGGCGAGTTGCTGGCGGATGCGGCTGGGCAGGGGGTTGCCGCGCAGCTCGGCGAGGTCCCGCGCGGTCAGGTCCCGCCAGGGGCCGGTGCGGGTCGTGCCGTCCGCCTCGCGCAGTTCGACGCGGGCGGCGACCGCCGTCATGGTGCGGGTGATGTCGGGCGCGAAGAGCTGCCAGCTCTGGGAGAACTCGGGGGCCATGTACGCGTTGACCGTGTCACCGATGGCGTCGGTGGCCGCGTTGCGGGGGGCGAGGTGCAGGAAGGTGGCACCGGTGTGCACGAGGAGCCCGACGGCGACGGCCCCCGCCGCGACGAGCACGGCGAGCCGCTGCCCCGCCGACAGATCGCGCAGACTCTCGCGCGGGTCGGGGCCGAGGCGCTCGGGGCCCAGGCGCTCGGATCGGAGGGGCTCGGGTCGGCCGTGCTCGCGTCGCAGGTGCCCGCGTCGGAGGTGCTCAGGTTCGAGGTGCTCGGGGTCGAGGCGCTCAGGTCCGAGGCCCTTGGTACCGCCGCGCGCGGACCCGGGACGCTCGACCCCGGAGCGCTCGGACCCGGAGCGTCCCGTACCGCCGTCCGCTTCATGAACCATCGCGCGTCCCCTCCCCGCCCCCGGCCGCCCTGACGGCCGCCGTGCAGTCCGGGTTGTCGTCGAACGCCTTCCTCAGCTTCGGGTCCGTCCGGAGGTCGTCGGCGGGCCCCTTGTAGGCGCTCACCGCCTTCAGGGACGAACCCGCCGCGTCCAGCGCCGACTTCAGCGACCTCTCGTCCGTGACCCTGGCCCGGGAGAGCGTGGTCACCGCGGCGCCCACCGACGTACGCGCCCGGTCCAGCCGGGCGAGAGCCGTGTCCAGGGTGCTCGCGCCGCCGTCGACCGGTGGCGCTCCGTCCTTCTGAAGGTCCGTGCGCAGTGCCCCGAGCCGCTGGGAGAGCGCGGTGAGGAAGGTGACCATCTGGTCCTTGGCCCGTACCGGTTGCGTCCGGTCGACTGTGGGCGCCGCGAGTCCGGCCCCGCTGTCGGCCAGGTGCGCGCAGACGCCGCCCGCCCAGTCCACCTCCGGCGGCGGCTGCGCCGAGGAGCCGCACGCGGTGGCCGGCAGAGCGACGGCGGTGAGCAGCGCGAGGCGCGCCGACGCCCGCTTCAGCTGTCGGGGGAACACGGCTCTCACTCCTTGCCCTGGCCGGTCGGGGCGCCCGGGGCCCGCTGGAAGGTGTCGAGGGAGGCGATCCGCCAGATGCCGTCGCGGCGGACCGCGTCGACGGCGAACATGGCGGCGGCGACGGTGGTGCCGCCGCCCTTGCCGGTCCGGGTACTGGCCTGGTCGGCGAAGACCAGGACGCGGGCCCGGTCCCCGTCGACGACCTCGACGCCGCTGTCGGTGACCGTGGTGGTCAGCACGAGTTTCTGCTGGGGTCCCTGCTCGCGGACCGGCCCCATCAGGCCCCGGTACTGCGTGACGGCCGCGCCGGTCAGCCGGCGCGCGGCCGCCGCCTCGGTCCTGGCGGGGTCGGTGTGGTCGTACGAGAAGATCCCCTGCACGGCCTCCTCCACCGCGCCCTTCACCTCGCTGGTCCGGGCGGTGTCGGCCAGCGCGGTGTTGCGGCCGGCGCCGTCCTCCTCGCCGTGTCCGCCCCGGGCGTACGCGAGGACGGAGAACGCGGCGAGCAGCACGGCCAGGGCGGCGAGGGCCGTGGGCCAGAACAGGAACCGGTTCCCGGCCCCCGGCCCGGTCGCGGGCCGGGGGCCCGGTCCGGTCCTTCCGCGGGCGGTACGCCCGGGGGCGGGTCCGGCCCGGTGGTGCCCGGGCGGGGCCGGTACCGGATCGGCCGCCCCCGGGCCGTCCGGCCGGGAGGTGGGCGGGCGGGCCGCGGCCAGGCGGCGCTGCCGGTTGACGAGGTGGCGGGTGGTCGACATCGCGGGCCTCCGGATCAGCTGCCGCTGGGGGTGAGCGTACCGGCGGACGGGGTGGTGGAGGGGGCGGCCGCGTCGCCGACCGGGGCCTGGCCCAGCCGGCTGAGTTTCCAGCCCTCCGGGGTGCGGGTGAGTTCGCCGAGCATCCGGCTGTCCTTGGTGCTGGTCCGGTGGTCGGCGGCGACCACGGTGACGCGGGTCGCGACCATCACCCGGGCCCGGCCCGCCCGTTCGTCGAGTTCGGTGACCGCGCCGGAGAGCACCTTGGCGGTGGTCGTGGTCCCGGCCTTCTCGACCTGCTGCGCGAACTGCTTCCTGCTGTCCTTGAGTTCCTTGAGCAGGTCGCCGGTGGCCGACTCCTCCCAGAGGTCGAGGCCACGGGTCAGATCGCCGTGGTCGAGGGTGTTCATGTTCTGCACGCCCTGCTCACCGGCTTGCAGCACCTCGTCCCTGGTACGGGCGAACGCGGCCCGCTCGTCGTGGGCCCGCGCGTACCAGGAACTGCCCGTCCATACCGCGAACGCGCAGGCCAGCGCCGCCGCGAGCCCGGCCGCGGCCGTCAGCGGCGGCCGTCCGCGCGCCGCCAGAATTGTCCTCCGTGCCATGGCACCTCCCCTCTCGCCCTAACGGGCCTTGATCGCTGTGATCCGCCAGTGGCCGCCCTCACGCGCGGCGGACACCGAGAGCTGTGCGGCCACCGTCGTCGCGCTGCCGCCGCGCCGCGCACTGGTCTGGTCGAGGAAGAGCAGCAGCTCCGCGCGGGTGGCCGTGAGCCGGGTCACCCCGGCCCGGGTGACCCGGGTGGTGAGCGTCAGCCGCTGTTCCGTCACCCGCCGGCGGACCTGCGCGAAGAGCGCGTCGTACTCCTTCGCCGCCCGCCCGCGCAGAGTTGCGCGCGCGTCGTCGCGGGTGCGGGTCAGGGTGGCCGGGTCGTAGCTGAACACGCGGGCCGCCGCCGTCCCCACCTCCGCGAGCACCTCTTCGGTCGCGGCGCGGTCGGTCAGGGCGTGGTTGGCGGCGGCCGGGGAGCGCCCGGACTGCGCGGCGAGCAGCAGCAGGACGGCGCTCGCCGCCAGCAGGGCCGCGACGAGCAGCGGCAGCAGGAAGCGGCGCGGGCGGCGGTCGGGGGCCCGGTCGTCGGCGGGGGCCCCGTTGTCGGCGGGGGCCGTGGGCTGCTCCTCGGTCGTGGTCATCGTCGCCTCCCTCAGCCCGTCCCGACCGCGACGGCGGTCAGGGAGGTGAGCTTCCAGCCGTGGCCCGTGCGCGCGAGGCCCGCCTCGAAGCGTTTGCGGTCGGTGGCCGGGGCGCCCGTGCGGGGGCGCGCCTCGACGCGTACGGTCGCGATGAGCCGGGCCGTGCCGGAGCGCGCGTCGAGCTCGGTGAGGGCCGCGTCGGTGACCTCGGCGCGGGTCGTGGTGCCCTGCTCCTTGAGGACCTGGGCGCTCTTGGCGCGGGTCGCGCGCAGTTCGTCGCCGAGCGGGCCGGTCGTCGCCTCCAGCCAGCCGGCCAGGTCCGCGTCGACGTCGTGGGCGTCGAGGGAGTTCAGCCGGGCGAGGTGGCGGCGGCCGTCGGCGAGCGCCGCGTCGCGGCTGTGCGCGTACGCGAGATCGGCGTCGCCCCTGGCGCGGGCGTACGTCCACCCGGACACCCCGCACAGGGCCAGGGCGAGCACCAGCCCCAGGGACAGAGCGAGCCGTCGTCCTCTCATGCCTCTCATGCCCTCACTCCCCCAGCCCCAGCAGCCCGGCGAGGTCCGCGGGGCTGCGCGGCGGTACGGAGGGCGCGCCCAGTACGCCCGTTGCCCCGGCGGAGCCCGCCGTCGAACCCGACAGCGAGCCCGACAGCGAGCCCGGCACGGCCGGGGCGGGCACCGGGCTTCTGGGGGCGTTGCCCGAGCCCCGGACGTTCTGGCCGCTCGCGGCCGGGGAGGTGCAGCGCGCCCCGGTGCTGACCCGGGTGCCCGGGGAGGTGTCGAGGCCGTCGCGGTAGGGGGTGCCCTCGTACCCCCTCGTACAGGGCAGGGGCTTGAAGAAGGTGGTGACCATGCCGAAGTCCACGCCGTCCGGGCCGACCGCGCTGGAGCCCGCGGCGGCCACCCGGGGCAGCCGCACCATCAGTTCCTCGGTGCCGTGCTGCCGGGTGACCAGGAGTTCGGAGGTGGTGGTCAGATTGGCGAGCAGCACGCTCAGAGCCGGGTCGGTGTCCCGCAGCAGCGCGGTGAACTCCTCGGCGGTGTCCGGTGTTTCCTCGATGACGCGGCGCAGATCGGAGTCGGAGTCCTTCAGGCGCCGGGCGAGGGTGCGGGCGCCGGTGGCGAAGGAGGTGAGGGCGCGGGTGCTGTCGGCCTGGGTTCTCAGCACGGTCTCCCCGTCGGTGAGCAGTCGGGTGGTGGCGGGCAGGGCCTGGTCGGCGGCGTTGAGGAACTGGCCGCCCGCGTCCAGGAGCACCTGGAGGTTGGTGCCCTGGTTGGCGAAGGCCTTGCCGAGTTCGTCGACGGCCGTCCGCAGTTCGTCCGTCGGCACCGAGGCGGCCAGGGAGTCGACGCCGGTCAGGAGCCGGGTGATGGGGGCGGGTGTGCTGGTGTCCCGGCGGGCGATGGTGTCGCCGTCGCGGAGGTAGGGGCCGCGGTCGGTGCGGGGGGCGAGGTCGAGGTACTGCTCGCCCACCGCCGACAGACCGGCCACCTTGGCGTCCAGGTCGGCGGGGATCGGCGGGGTGCCGTCGTCGATGTCGAGGCGCGCCTCCACCCCGTCCCGGGTCAGCGCGATGCCGCGGACCCGGCCGACGTCGACTCCCCGGTAGGTGACGCCGGATCCGGTGAACAGCCCGCCGGTCTCGGCGAGTCGGACGCGTACGGTGTACGAGCCGGGCGCGCCGACGAGGCGTCCGAGGTCCGCGTAGGTCACCGCGATGTAGCCGAGCACCAGCGCGCCGAGCAGCAGGAAGGCGAGGTTCTTGATGTGGGTGCCGAGGGTGATCACCGGGTACCGCCTTCCCCGACGGAGGGCAGCGGCAGGGTGTTCCCGGGGGACGCGGGCGTGCCGTGCTCGGGCAGGATCATGGTGCCGGGGGCGGCGGCGACCTTGAGGTACACGTTCAGGTAGTCGCCCTTCACGCCGCTCAGCACCTCGTCGGTGAACGGGTAGGTCATCAGGACCTGGAGCGAGGCCGGCAGGTTCCGGCCCGCGTCGGCCAAACCCTTCAGGGTGGGGGCGAGCGCGCGCAGGTCGGCCACCAGGTCGGCCCGGGTGCGGTCGACGGTGGCGACGGCCGTCGTGGAGAGCGTGTCGAGGGACCTGAGCATGGTGACGAGCGAGCCGCGCTGGTCGCGGAGGACCGTGAGGCCGGGGCCGAGCCGGTCCAGGACCGTGCCGATCCGGGCGTCCCGGCCGGCCACGGTGGACGCCAGGCGGTCGAGGGCGCCGAGCGCGTCGGTGAGGTCGCCGCGGTGCGCGTCGAGGTTCTTGGCGAAGGCGGCGATCCGGGTGAGGACGGAGCGGGCCGAGGACTGGCGGCCGTCGAGGGCGCGGTTGAGCTCGCGGGTGATGGTGTTGATCTGCTGGACTCCGCCGCCGTTCAGCAGCATCGACAGGGCGCCGAAGACCTCCTCGACCTCGGCGTTGCGGTTGGTGCGCGCGAGCGGGATGACGGCGCCGTCCGCCAGCGGCGCCGGGTCACGTGGGGCGGAGGCGGCGCGGGGGCCGGTGGTGGCGTCGAGGTCGGGGCGGGGGGCCAGGTTCTCGGGGGCGACGAGCTGGACGTACTTCTCGCCGAGCAGGCTGGACTGCTCCAGGTTGGCGTGGGCGTCGGCGGGCAGGCGCACCTTGGCGTTGACCCGCATGGTCACCCGGGCCAGCCAGTCGTCGCCGCCCACCGTGATCTTCTCGACCCGGCCGACGGGAACGTCGTTGACCTTCACCGCGGACTGGGGGAAGAGACTGGTGACGTCCGTGAAGACGGCGGTGACGCGGTACGGGTGGCTGCCGAGGTCGGCGCCGCCGGGCAGCGGCAGGTCCTCGATGCCCCGGAACGACGGCGGACCGAGCCCGCCGGGCACGATCGCGAGCCCGGTGACGACGGCCGCCGCGCACAGCGCGAGCCCGGCCCGTGCCGCGCCCCGCCTCATCGCCCGGCCCCCGGTGTGCCGTTCCCGTACGTCTCGGCGGCGGGCAGCGGCAGCACGCCCAGTTCGTTGAGGTCGGCGCGGCCGTCGATGGTGCGGGTGGCCGGGTTGTAGGCGTTCTCCAGGTTGGCGGCGGCCAGCGGCAGGGTGTCCAGTGCCTCGCCGAGGGAGGCGCGCTGGTCGACGAGCGAACGGGTGAGGGTGGCGAGCCGGTCGACCTGCTGCTTGAGCCTGCCCCGGTTGTCGCGGATGAAGGTCTTCACCTGGCCGAGGGCGGTCCCGAGCTGGCGCAGCGCGGCGGCGAGGTCGTCCTTCTCGCCCGCGAGGAAGGTGGTGACGTCGGAGAGCTGCCGCTCGGTGGTGCGGACCGTGCCGTCGTTCTCCTTCAGCATGGTGATGAACGACTGGAGCTGGCGCACGGTCCTGACCAGGTCGGCGCTGGAGCCGCCGAGGACCTTGGCGGCGCCGCCGAGCTGCTGGACGGTACGGCCGACGGCGTCGCCGTTGCCCCGGAGGTTCTTGGCGGCGGTGTCGATCAGGCCGGAGAGCGCGCCCTCGCTGTTGGCGCCCTTGGGGCCGAGGGCGTCGACAAGGCCGCTGACGCTCCTGGCGAGTTCGTCGACCTCCATGGGGGTCGCGGTCCGCTCGCGCGGGATGACCGCGCCGTCCGCGAGGACCGGTCCGCTGCCGCTGTAGGCGGGGCTGAGCTGCACGAAGCGGCCGGAGACGACGCTGGGGGCGACCACGACCGCCTGGACGAGCTGGGGGATCCGTACGCCCTTGTCCACGCGCAGACTCATCCGCACCCGCGTGCCCTCGGGGCGGATGCGGCCGACGCTGCCGACCCGTACGCCCAGGACGCGCAGGTCCGACCCTTCGTGCACGCCGACCGTCCGGTCGAAGTAGGCGGTGAGGCGCAGCGAGCCGTCGTCGCCCAGGACGCGCACGGCGACGGCCGAGACGGTGGCCGCGACCAGCAGGACGAGGGCGACGCCGAGGACGAGGACCCGGCGCGTCCGGGGCGGCGTGATGCGTGGAGGCCTCAACTGCCGCTTCCCTTCGCCGGTTTCGGTGGCATGCAGCCGCGGGGCGGTGTGGTGCCCGGGGGCAGGTACGACCTGGGGACGAGGCCGCACAGATAGCTGTCCATCCAGTGGCCGTTGCCGAGGGTGTTGCCGACCATCCGGTAGTACGGGCCCGCCTGCGCCAGGATGCGGTCGAGGCTCGCCTTGTTCCTGGAGAGCACCGCCGTGACGCGGCCCAGCGAGTCGAGCGCGGGGCCGAGCCGGGCCCGGTTGTCCGCGACGACGCCGCTGAGCTGGACGCTCAGGTCCTGCGCACCGGTGAGCAGTCCGTGGATGGCGTCCCTGCGGTGGCCGACCTCGGCGAGGAGGCGTCCGCCCTCGGTGAGCAGGTCGCGCACCCGGTCCTTCTTGCCGTCCAGGGTTCTGGTGACCTGGTCGGTGCCCTTGAGGAGCCGGGTGATCTGCTCGTCGCGGCTCGCGATGGCCAGCGACAGATCGGCCAGACCGGTGACCGCCCGGTGGACGTTCGGCGGGGTGCCCCGGAACGTGGCTTCGAGCGTCTCGAAGCTCTTGGCGAGGGTGCGCGTGTCGAGTTCCCCGACCGTCTCGCCCAGTCCGCCGAGCGCGTCGAGCACGTCGTACGGGGAGGTCGTGCGGGTGATGGGGATGCGCCGGTGCGGGTCCTGGGCGCCGGTGCCGCGCGGGTCGACCGCGAGGTATTTGGAGCCGAGGAGCGTCCTGATGGCGATGCCGACGGTGCTGGCGTCGCCGACCCAGGCGTCCTTGACGGTGAAGGCCACCTTCACCTTGGGCCCGTCGAGCCCGACCGCCTTGACCTCGCCGACCTTCACGCCCGCGATCCGGACCTCATCACCCGGGTGCAGTCCGGCCGACTCCTTGAAGTCGGCGGTGTAGCGGGTGCCGCCGCCGACGAAGGGCAGCGCCTCGACGTCGTAGACGAGCAGTCCGACGAGGGCCATGGTGAGCAGCCCGACGACGGCGATCGCCACGGGGTGCCGTTCGGCCAGGGGTCTGCGGGCGGGCTTCGGGGGGCGTGGGCCACGGATGCGTACGGGGGTCATCGGCGGCACCTCTGGTCCTTGAGCGCGAGGCCGGTGGGGGGCGGGCTGCCGTCGTCGGTGGTGACGCCGGTGACCCTCGCCTCGCAGAGGTAGAGGTTGAGCCAGCTGCCGTACGAGGCGGCGCGGGTCAGGGCCCGCATCTTGGCGGGGGTGCGGCGCAGGAACTCCTCCAGCAGCGGGCCGTTGTCGGCGAGGGTGGCGGAGACCCGGCCGAGCTGGTCGACGCTCTCGCGCAGCGGCGCTCTGCCCTCGTTCAGCAGTCCCGCGGTGCTGGTGGTCAGCGCCGCCAGTGAGGTGACCGCCTGCCCGATGGGCCTGCGGTCGCCGGAGAGGCCCGAGACCAGCTCGTCGAGGGTGTCGATGAGGCCGGTGAGCCGGCTCTCGCGGGTGTTGACGGTCCGCAGCACGGTGGTGAGGTTGTCGACGACCGATCCGATCACCGCGTCCTTCGCGGCCAGCGTGCTGGTGACCGACCCGATGCTGGTGACCAGGCTGTCCACGGTGGGGCCCTCGCCCTGGAGGACCTGGACGACCGAGCCGGCCAGCTTGTTGGTCTCGGCCGGGGAGAGCCCCTGGAAGAGCGGCTGGAAGCCGTTGAAGAGCTGGGTGAGGTCGAGGGCGGGCGAGGTGCGGCGCGGCGGGATCGTCCCGCCCGGCCGCAGCGGCGGCTCTCCGACCGGGCCGGTGCCGCGCTCCAGCGCGACATAGCGCTGGCCGACCATGTTGAGGTACTTGATCGCCGCGGTGCTGGAGGCGGGCAGGGTCCGGCCCCGCCGGACGGAGAACCGCACCTGTGCGTACCGGCGTTGGACGATCTCGACGGACTCGACCCGCCCGACCTCGACGCCCGCGATCCGGACCGAGTCGCCCTCGCCGAGCCCGGTGGCGTCGGTGAACCACGCCTTGTACGTGTCCTTGTCGCCCACGCCCGTGTCGCTGATGCTCAGGGCGAGCACGGCGGTGGCCACCACGGTGACCAGGACGAAGACCGCCGACTTGATCAGCGGCCCGGTGAGGGGCGCGCGGTTCACCTCGTCCTCACCTCTGTCCTCCTCCCGTTGGTCTCCGCGTTCACCGCAGCCTCACGTCCGTGCCGCGCAGCACCGGTCCCGCGAGCACGCTCGACCAGTCGGGCAGGGTGTCCGGGGTCCGCCTCTCACCGGCCGCGAGCACCTCGTTCACCAGGGTGTTCTCCTGCGGCGAGTTGGCGACGCCGAGGCCGCCGCCGACCGTCGCGAGGGGCGCGGCGGCGCTGGTGGGGGCCCGCCCGGACGCCGGGCCGCCGCCGTAGGGCACCGGGTAGCAGGCGGGGCCGCCGGTGGCGGTGTAGCGCGGGGTGTCGTGGCCGGGCCGGTAGGCGCCCCGGTCCGGGACCACCGTCACGTCCACGTGCAGCCCCGGCTCGTCGGTGCCCTTGCCCAGCGCCCGGTCCATGGCGGGGACGAAGTCGGCCAGGGTCTTGAGGGTGCAGGGGAAGGCGGGCGCGTACCGGCCGAAGATCTGGAGGGAGGGGCGGCTCGCGGCCGTGACCCGGATGAGGTTGTCGCGGTTCTGCCGGATCCAGGTGGTGAGGTCCCTCGACGAGGTGGTCACCGATCCGTACACCGCCGCCAGTCGCCGCTGCTCGGCGGCGAGGGTGGCGCTGGTGGTGGTCGCGTCGTAGAGCGCGTCGACGATGTCGGGCGCCGCCCGCGCGTACCCCTCACCGACCCGGACGAACTCCCTGACGTCCCGGTTGAGTACGGGCAGCAGCGGGTTGAACTCGCCCAGATAGCCGTCGAGTTGCTCCAACGTGGCGCCGAGCCGGTCGCCGCGTCCGCGCAGCGCGTCCGCGACCGCCGTCAGCGTCGCCGACAGCTTCTGCGGCTGTACGGCGGTGAGCACCGGCAGCAGGTGGTCGAGCGCCGTCTCCAGCTCGACGGCGTTGCGGCTGCGGTCCTTGGGGATGACGCTGCCCGGGGCCAGCGGCCGCGCGGAGGGCCGCGCGGGCGGTACGAGCGCCACATAGCGCTGGCCGAAGAGCGTGGTGGGCAGCAGCTGGGCCGACACGTCCGAGGGCACCCGGCGCAGTTGCCCCGGTTTCATGGCGAGGGTGAGCCGGGCGGTCCCGCCGTCGGTGTCGATCTTCTCGACCCGGCCGATCACCACTCCCCGCAGCTTCACGTCCGCCTGCGGCCGCATCTCGTCCCCGACCGCACCGGCCTCCACGACCACGCGGGCCGTGTCCTCGAAGTCGTGGTGGTAGAAGGCGAGCGAGAGCCAGACCAGGGGCACCGGCAGCAGCAGGTAGAGCAGCCCCGCCAGTCTGCGGCGGCGGGCGAGCACGGTGTCCGCCGGGCGCGCCTTCACCGGCGCCCTGGCCGGCCTCTGCCGCATGGGCGCGCTCATCCCGCCACCTTCACCGTGGTCGTGGCGCCCCACAGCGCCAGGCTGAGGAAGAAGTCGGCGACGCTGATCAGCACGATCGCGGTCCGCACCGACCGGCCCACGGCCACGCCGACGCCGGCCGGGCCGCCCGTGGCGCGGTAGCCGTAGTAGCAGTGCGCCATGAGCACCAGGACGCTGAAGACCAGCACCTTGAGGAAGGAGAGCAGCACGTCGGTGGGGGCGAGGAAGAGGTGGAAGTAGTGGTCGTAGGTGCCGGTGGACTGGTTGTTGAAGAGGACGGTCACCATCCGGGACGCCAGGAACGACCCCAGCAGCCCGATCCCGTACAGCGGGACGATGGCGACCGCGCCGGCCACGATCCGCGTCGAGACGAGGTACGGCAGGGGCCGTACGCCCATGCTCTCCAGGGCGTCGACCTCCTCGTTGATGCGCATCGCGCCGAGCTGCGCGGTGAAGCCGGCGCCCACCGTGGTGGAGAGGGAGAGCGCCGCGACCAGCGGGGCGATCTCGCGGGTGTTGAAGTACGCGGAGACGAACCCGGTGAAGGCGTCGGTGCCGATCTGGCTGAGCGCCGCGTACCCCTGGAGGCCGACGACGGTGCCGGTGAAGACGGTGATGCCGATCATCACGCCGACCGTGCCGCCGATGACGCCGAGACCGCCGCTGCCGAAGGTGACCTCGGCGAACAGGCGCTGGACCTCCTTGGGGTAGCGGCGGAGCGCGCGCGGGATCCACAGCAGGGCGCGGACGTAGAAGAGGAGTTCGTCGCCGGGACGGTCCAGCCACGCCAGCCATCCGCTGGGCTCGCGCGGGCCGGGTCCGGTGTCCTCGCGGGCGCGGCCCCGGGCCCGGTCCAGGAGCGCCATGTCAGAGCCCCTTCGCCGGGACGAGCCGCAGGTACAGGGCCGTCAGCACCATGTTGACGAAGAAGAGGATCAGGAAGGTGAAGACGACGGACTGGTTGACGGCGTCGCCCACGCCCTTCGGCCCGCCCTTGGGGTTCAGGCCCCGGTGGGCGGCGACCACTCCGGCGATGAACCCGAAGAGCACCGCCTTGAGTTCCCCGATGAGCAGATCGGAGAGCTGGGCGAGCGCGGAGAAACTGGCGAGGTACGCGCCCGGGGTGCCGTGCTGCACGATCACCGCGAAGAAGTAGCCGCCGAGCGTCCCCACCACCGAGACCAGGCCGTTGAGCAGCAGCCCGACCGACATCACCGCCAGGACCCGGGGGACCACGAGCCGCTGCACCGGGGAGACGCCCATGACCTCCATGGCCTGGAGCTCCTCGCGGATCGTCCGCGCGCCCAGGTCCGCGCAGATCGCCGAGCCCGCGACCCCGGAGATCAGCAGCGACACGATCAGCGGGCTCGCCTGCTGGACCAGGACGAGCACGCTCGCGCCCCCGGTGAAGGACTGGGCCCCGAACTGCTGGATGAGCGCGCCCACTTGGAGGGCGATGACCGCGCCGAACGGGATCGTCACCAGCATCGCGGGCAGGATGGTGACGCTGGCGATGAACCAGAACTGCTCGACGAACTCCCGCGCCTGGAACGGCCGCCGGAAGGTCAGCCGTACGACGGTGAGGCCCAGCGCGAAGAGCCTGCCGGTCTCGCGCAGCGGGTGGAGGACGCGCAGCGGCGGCCGGGGCGGCGCTCCGACGGGCCCGGACTCGGTGGGGGCGCTCATCGCAGTCCCCCGCCCTCATAGGTGTGCAGGGGCCTGGTCCGTACGAGCGTGGTGTCGAGGCCGCCCGGCGGCGCGCCCCGCAGGTCGGCCTCGACAGCCGCGCGGGCGGCGGGCGCCAGCTCGTCGAGGAGCGTGCGCACCCGGGCCCGGCGGCGCTGGACCGCGCGGCGCGGCGGCAGGCCGGGGGTGGGCTGGAGCTGCGGGGCGAGGGTGCACCGGGCGGCCGGACCGGTCGGGGCGTGCGCGGCCTCCTCGGCGAGGGTCGCCCGGTCCTTCTCCTCCGACATGCCGATGGGTCCGGCCCTGCGCCCGTTGAGGAACTGCTCGACGACCGGCTCGTCGCTGGTCAGCAGCACCTCGCGGGGGCCGAAGGCCACCAGCTCGCGGCAGAACAGCATCCCCATGTTGTCGGGGACGGTGGTGGCGATGTCGATGTTGTGGGTGACGATCAGCATGGTCGCGTCGAGCTGGGTGTTGATGTCGATGAGGAGCTGGGAGAGGTAGGAGGTGCGGACCGGGTCGAGGCCGGAGTCCGGCTCGTCGCAGAGGATGATCTGCGGATCCAGGACGAGCGCCCGGGCGAGCCCGGCCCGTTTGCGCATCCCTCCGGAGATCTCGCCCGGCAGCTTCCGCTCGGCGCCCACCAGCCCCACCACCTCCATGCGCTCCATGACGATCCGGCGGATCTCCGACTCCTTCTTCCTGGTGTGCTCGCGCAGCGGGAAGGCGATGTTGTCGAAGAGGCTCATCGAGCCGAAGAGCGCGCCGTCCTGGAAGAGCAGCCCGAAGAGCTTGCGGGCCTCGTAGACGTCCCGCTCGCGGCTGTTGGCCATGTCGACGCCGTCGACCAGGACCCGGCCCCGGTCCGGCCGGAGCAGTCCCACGATCGCCTTCAGGAACACCGTCTTGCCGGTGCCGGAGGGGCCGAGCATCACACTGATCTCCCCGGCGGGCAGGGTGAGGGTGACGTCCTGCCAGATGGTCTGCCGTCCGAAGGCCTTGGTGAGCCCCTCGACGACCACGTCGATTCCCATGGCTTCGCGGCTCCTCAGCGCGGGGGCAGTTCGGGGACGGGCGGGGCGCTCCCGGCGCCCGCGAGCTGCCCCTGCCGGATGCGGACGGCGTTGTCCGGACCGGAGAGGGCGGCGGTGAACAGCGGCGACAGGTCCTCGCCCCGGTTGCCGCAGCCGGCGAAGGGCGGGATGGTGATCCGGCCGTCGAGGATGCCGCCGGTCAGGAAGTTGTACGCGCCGCTCAGGACGGTGTCGAACGGCCGCACGGTGCGGCAGCGCGGCCCGACGTCCAGTGGTACGCCGTTGACGGTCACGTCGTGGACGCGCAGGTACTGCCGGTAGGCGATGGTGGTGATGAACGTCTCGCCGCGCCGGACGTTGACGACGGTCACCGGCTCCGGTTCGAAGGTGACCTGCGCGCTGGTGGGCTGGAAGCCGAAGGTGAGGAAGGTGGAGGAGGCGTCGGGGAAGCGCAGCAGCCCCACCGAGTCCGACTCGTCGTAGTCGGGGGCGCTGACCGTGCGCTTGCCGAGGTTGAGGTGCATCGGGCCGGGGGTGCCGTGCGGATCGTTGACGACCATCGCGCTGCCGAGCTTGTGGACGGTGGCGTAACCGACGGCCACCACGCAGAGCGAGGCGCCCAGCCGCCCCTCCACGGCGCCGGGCGGTGGCTTCGGCAGCCGGCTCGGGTCGAGCTCCCCGGCGGGCGGGTCGGCCGGGCAGACGGGCGCGGGGGCGAGCGGCGCGGGGCCGACCTGGATCGCTGCCCCGCCGGGCCGCGTGGCGGGGGCGGTGGAAGGCGTCGTGGGGGCGGAGGTGGGGTCGGGGGCGGCGCTCGGGGCCGTGGGCTCGCTCACCGTCCAGGCGGCGAGCCGGGGGCCCGGCGGGCTCGCGGGGGTGCACCGCAGCTCCAACGGCGCGGCGGTGACGGGGGGTCGTGCGGCAGCGGGCGACGGGGCGGGAGCCGGGGTCGACGGGGGCACGGACGAGGGGTCCGGGGCCGGTCCCGCAGGGGAGGCGGGCGCGGTCGCCGACTGGAGGAGCAGCGTCAACTCCCGTGCTCCCAGCACCACTTCCCCCGTCCTGCCCAGCGTGATCGCCGGCACCTCACCCGTGAACACCGGCCGCAGCCCGTCGGCCCCCGGGGTGACCGGCGCGGTGAGCCCCGCCCAGTCGGCGCGGGCCGTCGCCCCGTTCTGGGCCACCTCCACGGCCAGCCGGGCGGTTCCGGTGACCGCCGTGGTGCCCGGGGGAAGGAGCGCGGCGGTCACCTCGGGGGTCAGCTCGGGGCGTACGGAGAACCGCTCGGTGCGCAGCGGCTGCCCGGGGCGGCCGTCCGTCGGGTGGGCGCCGAGGAAGCCCACGGTGACGGCCCGGCGCACGGGGCCCGCCCCGCAGTCGTAAACGGCCTCGACAGCCGTCTCCCGATTCCGCGCGATTGTCCCCGATGCCGGAACAAGACCGAGGAGAAGCACGATGGCGCCCAGCGCGGCGGCGATAGCGGCACCACGCCGGTCGAATGCACCGCCCATGGCTTGGCTCCTGTGAATTGGGGTTCTGCGGGCGCCGGGAACGGCCGATGTCGCCGTGACGTTACGTACGGGTAACCCCGTGCCGCAATACCGCTTCCGCGCGAATCTCCGCTCTCCGCGCCCGTCGGCGTTTATTTGTCACCGGCGCCACAATTCCGGGTGCCCGCCTTGTCAACGGCGGCACAGAACTGGGAAGCACAGAACCGGGAAGCGCGGATCCGGGAAGGCACGGGGAGCCGGAAGGCATGGGGAGCCGGAAGGCACGGGAGCCCGGGCGCACGCGACAGCGGGGCCCCGCGGTCCGGGGGGACGGACCGCGGGGCCCCGCCTGGATCCGCAGCCCTGGGGCGTGGGCCGCGCCACCGGGGAGCGGGTGGTGACCCGCCGTGAGGGGGCGGCGAGTGCCGTCTGCCCCGGGGCACCGAGGACGCTACGCGGGCGGAATCGGAGCGTGCAATACCCGACGGCCGAATCCGGCCGCCCGGTCTTCCGCCCGCCACGCGCACGCAGGTTATTGCGCCTCGGTGGCCCGCGCCCGGAAATTCGTCCGCGGGTCAACGTTTTCAGCCGTGTTCCGGCCGTCCCATTGCCCCTTCCGCGCCGGGGCGAGCATCTTTGTGTCCGGCCGCAACGAGAACCCGTCACGGGGCACACATTTCCCCCGTACGTACGGGTGCCCTCGGGAGCGGGCTGGTCTATGTTGCAGATGTTGTGAGTTGACGTCGGCCCCGCAGAAGGCCCACGGTGCGTCGCCCACCCGAGCCGAACGTCGAGCCGTACGTCCCGGCCAGTGAAAGGGACAGCGCATGCCGAACGCCCTCCACGCATCGGCCTCCTCGGAGCAGCTGGGTCCGATCCCCCGGGAGCTCGCCACCATCATGTGGCCCGAACTCCCCGCCCTGCTCGACGAGATCAAGACCGAGGTCGTCCGCGCGTACCCGGAGTTCGCGGAGGTCTTCGCGGGCCCGCACGGGCGGTTCGTGCACGCGGCGATCGAGCAGAGCCTGACCATCTTCGTGGACCAGGTGGTACGGCCCTCGGTGCCGTCGCCGCTGCGGGACGAGATGATCCGTACGTTCGGCCGGTTCGCCGCCTCCCGGGGCGGCAGCCTGGACACCCTGCGCGGCACCTTCCGGGTCGGCGCCCGGGTCGCGCTGCGCCACACCAAGAAGCTGGGCAAGCGCTACAACCTCTCCCCCGTCTTCATGCTCTCCTTCGCGGACACCCTCTTCGCGTACATGGACCAGTTGGAGGCGCTGGCCAGCGAGGGCTACCTCCAGGCCAGATCGTCGGCCGAGGACAACCAGGACGAGCTGCGCAGGAAGATCCTGCGGCTGATCGCCTCCGGCAGCGGCACCCCCCGGGCCACGCTGGTCGAGCTGGCCGAACGGGCGGGCTGGCGGCTCCCCGAGGAGCTGACCCTGGTCGCGTTGAGCGCCGGCGCCCACCCCGCCCGCACCGCCCTGCACGGCGACGTGCTCATGGACCTCGGGGACCCGCAGCCGTATCTGCTGGTGCCGGGCGCCCTGCACGCGGAGCGCCAGGCGTCCCTCGTCCAGGCGCTCGGCGGGGCGCGCGCGGCGGCCGGGCCCACGGTGGGGCCGGCCGGGGCGGCCGACTCGCTGCGCTGGGCCCGCCAGGCGCTCGGTCTCGCGCTGGCCGGGGTCATCACCGAGGAGCCGGTGGTGCACAGCGCGGACCACCTGGTCACGCTGCTGCTGATGTCGGACCCGGCGCTCGTGGAGCTGCTGGCGGCCCGGGAACTGGCCCCGCTCCAGGGCCATACGGAGACCCGCCGCGAGCGGCTGACCGAGACCCTGCGGGCGTGGCTCGCCACCCGGGGCACCGCCGCCCAGATCGGCGAGGTGCTGCACATCCACCCGCAGACCGTCCGCTACCGCATGCGCAACCTCGACGCGGCCTTCGGACCCCGGCTGGCCGACCCGGAGCGCCGCTTCGCCACCGAGATCGTGCTGCGCGCGATGCGGCTGCGCGAGCGGGCCGACCCCTTACCGGGCTCCTCGGTCACCTCCGCCCGTACAACTCCTCGATCTCGCGGGCGTACGCGGCGGCCACCGCCCGCCGCCTGACCTTCAGGGACGGGGTCAGCAGCCCGTTCTCCTCGGTGAACTCCCCCGCCACCAGCCGGAACCGGCGGATCGACTCGGCCCGCGAGACCGCCGCGTTGGCGTGGTCCACGGCCTTCTGGACGTCCGCGACGAGCTCCTCGTCGTCGACCAGGTCGGCGACCGGGGTGTCCACCGGCCGCCCGCGCACGGCCAGCCAGTGTTCCAGCGCCTGCGGGTCGAGGGTGACCAGCGCGGCGACGTACGGGCGGTTGTCGCCGACGACCACGCACTGGCCGACCGGCGGACGGCCGCGCAGCCGGTCCTCCAGGACGCTGGGCGAGACGTTCTTGCCGCCGGAGGTGACCAGGATGTCCTTCTTGCGGCCGGTGATGGTGAGGTAGCCGTCGTCGTCGAAGCGGCCGAGGTCGCCGGTGGCGAACCAGCCGCCGTCCAGGACGGCGTCGGTGGCGGCCGTGTCGTTCCAGTACCCGCCGAACACGATCGGCCCCTTGACCAGCACCTCCCCGTCGTCCGCGATCCGTACCGCGGTTCCGGGCACGGGCAGTCCGACCGTGCCGGGGCGCGGGCCGAGCGGCGGGGTGATGACGGCGGCGGCGGAGGTCTCGGTGAGCCCGTAGCCCTCGTGGACGAGGATGCCGGCGGCGTAGAAGAACAGGCTCAGCTCGCGGTCGAGGGGCGAGCCGCCGCTGATGGCGTGCCGCAGCCGGCCGCCCAGCTCCTTGCGGACACGGCGGTAGACCAGCAGGTCGTAGAGCGCCCAGGAGAGCCGGAGTCCGGGGCCGGGGCCCTTCCCCCTGCCCAGGAGGCGGTCGAGGGACGCCTCGCCGTAGCGTACGGCGGTCCGGTGGGCGCGGTCGAAGGAGGCGGCGCGGCCCATGCGCTCGGCGGTGGCCCGCCCGGTGTCGTGGATCTTCTCGAAGAGATAGGGCACACCGACGATGAAGGTGGGCCTGAACTCCCGTAGCTGCGGGCGCAGTTCCTCGGGCTTGACGCTGGGCCAGTGCCCTATCTCGATGCGGGCCAGCAGGCAGCCGATCTGGAGGCTGCGGCCGAGGATGTGGGCGAGCGGCAGGAAGAGCAGGGTGGAGGCGGGCCGGCCGCCGGCCGACTTGAAGACGGGGTGGGCGAGCTCGGCGGTGTTGGCGGCCTCGGTGTAGAGGTTGCCGTGGGTGAGCACACACCCCTTCGGCCTGCCGGTGGTGCCGGAGGTGTAGCAGAGCGTCGCCAGGGTGTCGGGGCCGACCGCGGCACGCCGCTTGTCGAGCTCCTCGTCGCTCACACCCCGTCCGCTGACGGCGAGTTGGGCCAGGGCGCCGTCGTCGATGACGAAGACCCGGCGGCCCTCGGTGGCCGCGCCGGCCGTCCGCACCTCGGCCCCGCTCTCCGCGATCAGCATCCCGGCCCCGGAGTCGGCGAGGATCCAGTCGATCTGCTCGGCCGAGGAGGTGGCGTAGACGGGCACGCTCACCCCGCCCGCCGCCCAGATCGCGAAGTCCAGGACGGCCCACTCGTAGCGGGTGCGTGACATCAGGGCGACGCGCCCGCCGGGTTCGAGCCCGGAGGCCATCAAACCCTTGGCGGTGTCGGCGACTTCACGGGCGAACGCGGCGGCGGTGACCGGCTGCCAGCGCCCGCCGCGCCTGCGGCGCAGCGCCACCGCGTCCGGTGCCTCGGCGGCGTTGGCGAACGGGATGTCGGCGACGCTGCCCGTCCCGGGCGCGGCGAGCGGGGCGACCCGCACCTCGCGCACCTCACCGCCCTCGCGCACCAGCTCCACCCGGGCGGGCCCGGTGGGGTCACCGCGCCGGACGGCCGTCCTCAGGTCTTTCCGTACGCCCATGCGTCGACTCCTCTGCTCGCTCGGGGCGGAGTGGTACGGAGTGCTCGTCGGTGGTACGAGAGATGACTGACCCGCCAACTTACCCTCGCGTAACCAGAAATCAATCCCACCGGATCCACCGAGCCGGACCGGCGATCGTGGGAGGTTCCGACCAGGGCGCACCTCTTGCCCCGGCCTGCCCCGCCCCCCGTACAGTGCCCTGGGCCGTCCGGGCCCCGGGACGGGAGGGACGAGGAGTGGGGCAGGAGCGCGCCGCGCGGTGGCGGCGGTTCACCGTTCACGTCCTGCGGGGGCAGGCCCAGGTGGACTTCGTGCCGAGCGCGGTGACCGGGGCGGTGTTCTCCGTCGGACTCTTCGTGGCGGGCTGGCACTACGGGCTGTACGGGCTGCTCGGCACCGCCGTCGGCACCGCCACCGCCCGGCTCCTGGGCGTCGAGCGGGCCAGGATCGCCACCGGACTCGAAGGGTTCAACGCCTGTCTGGTCGCCGTCTGCTGCGCGGTCGGCCTGGGACCGGCGCACCCGTCCACCGCGCTGCTCGCGGCCGGCGGCTGCGCGGTGGTGACCGTGGTCGCCGCGGCCACCGCCACCGTGCTGCGCACCTGGGGCCTGCCGCCGCTGACGCTCCCCTTCTGTCTGACGGCGAGCGCGATGACGCTGGCGGCGCCGGGCTTCCGCGGGGTGTGGCACCACGGCGACGGCCCGGCCGCGCTCGCCCGTGCCGCCGAGGGCCCGGCCGCGCCGGGGGCGGGCGACGTGGTGCACGGCTTCTTCGCCAACGTCGCCCAGATCTTCCTGGTGCCCCAGTGGTACGTGGGGCTGATCTTCCTCGCCGGGATCTTCCTCGCCGACCGGCTCGCGGGCGCGATGGCCTGCGCGGGCAGCGCCGTCGGCGTCCTCACGGCCTGGGCGCTGGGGGCCCCGGCGGAGCGGATCGCGGACGGCACGGCGGGGTACAACGCGGTGCTGGTGGCGATGGCCCTGTGCGGGGCGCTGCTCGCCCCCGACCGGTTCAGCCTCGGCTTCGCGGTGGCCGGGGCGGCGGTCGCGACGGTCCTCGGCCCGGCGCTGGGCGCGCTCCTGGCCCCGGCCGGAGGGCAGGCGCTGACCTGGCCGTTCGTCCTGACCACCCTGATGTTCCTGGCGGCGGTCCCGGCGCTGCCGAGGCTGCGGTGCGCGAGGGCGGCGGCGACCGTCGAGGGGCCGGACGCGACCGGCGCCGCCGTCCCCGGCTGAGCCCTCCCGCGCTCACCCGTACGGCCCGCACCGCATGCGTCCCACCTGCGAGGGTGTGAGGGTGCCCGTGTGAGCACAACCAGCGACACCGCGCCCCCGGCGGCCTCCGCGCCGCCCGTGCTGGACGTCCGCCGGCGGAACATCGTGTTCGCCACGATCATGCTCGGGATGCTGCTGGCCGCGCTGGACCAGACGATCGTGGGCACCGCGCTGCCGACGATCGTCTCCGACCTCGGCGGCGCCGCGCACATGTCCTGGGTGGTCACCTCCTACCTCCTCGCGGAGACCGTCGCGACGGCGCTCGTCGGCAAGTTCGGCGACCTCTTCGGCCGCAAGGTGGTCTTCCAGGTCTCGGCGGTCGTCTTCATCACCGGCTCCTTCCTGTGCGGCCTGGCGACCAACATGTCGCTGCTCATCGCCTGGCGGGCGCTCCAGGGCATCGGCGCCGGCGGTCTGATGGTCACCTCCATGGCGCTGATCGCGGACGTCATCCCGCTGCGCGAGCGCGGCAAGTACCAGGGCGCGATCGGCGCGGTGTTCGGCGTCTCCACGGTCATCGGGCCGCTGCTGGGCGGCCTTTTCACCGACCATCTGACCTGGCGCTGGGCGTTCTACGTGAACGTGCCCATCGCGGTCCTGGTGGTGGTCGCCGCAGCCCGCACCATCCCCTCCGTCCGCTCGGTCGCCAAGCCGGTCATCGACTACCTGGGCATCGGGCTCGTCGCGGCCGGGGCGAGCGCCCTGATCCTGGCGACGAGCTGGGGCGGCAACGAGTACGCCTGGTCCTCGCCGGTCATCCTCGTCCTCTTCGGGGGCGGTGTGGCCGCGCTGGCGCTGTTCTGCCGGGCGGAGACCCGGGCCGCCCAGCCGATGCTGCCGATGCGGCTGTTCCGCAACCCCGTCTTCACGGTCTGCTCCGTCCTCAGCTTCATCGTCGGCTTCGCGATGCTGGGCGCGATGACGTTCCTGCCGACCTACCTCCAGTACGTGGACGGCGACTCCGCGACCGTCTCGGGCGTGCGCACCCTGCCGATGGTGATCGGCCTGCTGATCGCCTCGGTGTTCAGCGGCACCGTGGTGAGCAGGACCGGGCAGTACCGCATCTTCCCCGTCGCGGGCGCCCTGGTGATGGGCGTGGGGCTCTATCTGCTCTCGCTGATGGGCCCGGACAGCGGCGCCTGGCCGGAGTCCCTGTACATGTTCGTCCTCGGCGTCGGCATCGGCCTGTGCATGCAGGTCCTCACCATCGCCGTGCAGAACACCGTGGACTACGCCGACCTCGGCACCGCCACCTCCGGGGTGACCTTCTTCCGTACGCTGGGCAGCTCCTTCGGCACGGCGGTCTTCGGCACCATCTACGCCAACACCCTCAAGCCCAACCTGGCGGACGGGATCGCCGCCGCCGCGCGCGCGGGCGGGGGCGACCCGGCGGCGCTCGCCCGGGCCGCGCAGTCGCCCGAGGGCCTGAAGTCGCTGCCGCCGGCCGCCGCGGAGCCGATCGTCCAGGCGTACGCGGACTCCCTGCACACGGTGTTCCTGTGGACCGTGCCGGTGGCGGCCGCCGGCTTCCTCGTGGCGCTCTTCCTCAAGCAGGTCGAGCTGCGCGACTCGGCCCGCTCCTCCTCCACCGACATGGGCGAGGGCTTCGCACAGCCGTCGGCCGGCGACTCGCAGAAGCTCCTGGAGCTGTCCGTCGGCAAGATCGTGCGCGGCGCGGGCCCCGACACCGCGCGCCGGATCGTGGCCCGCTCCGACACGCGGCTCGACATGGCGGGCGCCTGGGCGGTGATGCAGGTGGAGCTCTTCACCAGGATGGTCGGGCACGCCCGCCTCGGCCTGATCGCGGGCCGCCGCCATCTGCCGCCCGAGGTGCTGGTGCCGGTCTTCCAGCGGATGGTCGACGAGGGGTTCCTGACCCGCGAGGGCGCCTACTTCTCGCTCACCGGCGCGGGCCGCCGCGAGGTCGACACGATCGGCGCGTCCTGGTCGGACTGGCTGAACGAGCAGTTGGAGCGGGACCGGGGCCGCCCGCGCAGCGCCGAGCTGCGGGCCGCCGCCGACACCATCGCCAAGCGGCTGCTCGCCGAGGACCTGGCGAGCGGCCTGCCCCCGGCCGACCGCGAGACGGTGGGCGCCGCCAGGCCCTGACCCGGCCGCGCCCCGGCCCCGTCGCCCGCCCCCAGAAGGAGCAGCCCCCGTGCCTCAGCCCGTGTGCCCTCCATGGCCGTCGTGGCCGCCGTGCCCGCCCGCGTGGTCGAACTTGAGCGCCTCGGCGGGCGCGACCACGAACGGCCGCATCATGCCCATGTCCTCGTGCTCCAGCAGATGGCAGTGGTACATGAACCGCCCGTACGCCCCGTCGAAGCGGCCGAGCACCCGCACCAGCTGCCCCGCGGGGACCCGGAAGACGTCCTTGAAGCCGCGCTCGTTGGGCGCCAGCGGGATCACGCGGCCCGCGTCGTAGGCCACCGGCGCCCGGGTGCCGCCGAGCTTCTGGTCGAACCCGTCCACGGTGTACGCGTCACGGCCCATCAGCTGGAAGTCGGCCAGGTGGATGTGCATCGGGTGGACGGGCCCGCCGAGGTTGAGGAAGCTCCACTGCTCGAAGGCGCCCTCGGCGAGGGTGAACCCGAGGCCGTCGTTGAAGGTCCGGGCGATGCGCCGGTAGGTCTTGACCGTGCCGTCGGCGCCCCGCAGCCGGATCACGCCGTCCGTCGGCTCGGCGGGGGCGTCGGTGACCTCCGCCATCTCCCAGATCTCCGGGTGGCCGCGGCCCCCGACGGTGCCGGGCGGGGTGAGCACGACCAGGCGGTGGCCGTGGTGCAGCTGCCCGTGCTCGTACCGCCGGAAGGAGCCGGAGAGCACCTGCGGCAGCACGAAGCCGTCGTGCTCGTGGCACGCGCGGACGCGGAACTCCATGACGTGCGGGTAGCGGACGTTGTTCACCGGGTCGGGCACCCCGGCGGGCTTGCCCGCGCCCTTGTTGACCAGGCGCAGCCGGCGGCCCGCCAGCTCCCGGAAGTCGATGAGCAGGTCCATGCGCTCGGCGGGCGCGACGGTCAGCGCGGGCAGGGCCGCGTCGAAGCCGATCGGCACCGGGGCGGGCAGCAGTCCGCCGTCGCTGCCGATCTGGTGGAGCACCCCCGGCACCGGGTTGTCGTCCTCGTCGAGGAGCACCAGGTCGTAGATGCGGGCGTTGGAGGCGTTGACGAGCCGGAAGCGGTACCAGGCGGCGTCGGTGTCGAGGTGGGGCCAGATGACGCCGTTGACCGTGGTGAAGGGGCCGGTGAAGGGGGCCGTGACCGGCCGGCCCGTCTCGGCGTTCTTCGGGTCGACGACGATCGTCTTGTGCAGCAGCCGCCCGTCGAGGCGTCCGCCCTCGTCGGTGTCGAGGTTGCGGTCGGCGAGGATCAGCGGGATCTCCCGCTTGCCGTGCGGCAGCCGCAGCGCGTCCTCCTCCTCGTCGCGCACCAGATACGTGCCGACGAGCCCGGCGTAGACGTTGAACCGGGTGATGTTCATGGCGTGGTCGTGGTACCACCACTGCACGGCCTGGTGGTCGTTGGGGTACTCGGCGAGCTGGGCGTCGCCCTCGCCCACCGCGTTGTCGGCCCAGCCGTCGTTGCCGCCGCCGGTCTGGGCGCCGTGCAGATGCGTCACGGTCCAGGCGGGCAGCGCCGCCACGTCCGCGCTGGGCTCGGCGTCCCCGCGGCCGGGCTCGGAGGTGGCGGGCGGGGTGCCCTGCGGGCGCAGCGGCACCTCGACGGCGGCGACGGGGTACGCGCTGCCGCGCGGCACCCGGTTGGTCCAGGCGATCCTGACGCGCTCCCCGCGCCGCACCTCGATGGTGGGGCCGGGCACGGTGCCGTCGTACCCCCACATCAGGGTCGGCGGCAGCTGGCTGTGCAGGCGCACCCAGGTGGGGCGCACGGCGATCTCGGTCTCCCGGCGCACCTCGCCCCGAGCGGGGCGCAGCACCTTCGGGACGGGTAGGCGATCGGTGTACGGGACGAGTTCGTCCCCGGCGATGTCGGACATGTTCTCCCCCTGATCCCGGCCATCGCGGCCGTTCACGGGAAAAGACGCCGAAAGCCGCGATCCGGTTCAGCCCGTGAAGATCGCGTCCAGATACACCCAGGCACCGTCGTACCGGACGAATCGGCTCCGCTCGTGCAGCGAGCCCTCGCCGCCGCCCTCGGTGTAGTGGGCCCGGAAGGTGACCTCGCCGGTGGTGTGGAAGGCGGTGCCGTCCTTGGTGTCCAGGATCTCCAGCCGGGTCCAGCGCATCCCGGGGTCGAAGTCGACGGCGGCGGGCCGCTGGTCGGGGTGCCAGGTCCGCAGCAGGTACGGCTCGTCGTGGACCGCGAAGGCGCTGAAGCGGGAGCGCATCAGGGCCTCGGCGGTGGGCGCGGGCTGCCCGGCGTGGTAGCGCCCGCAGCACTCGGCGTACGGGGCGGGGAGCCCGCAGGGGCAGTCCACGGGGGGCTTGGGGCGGGCGGGGCGGGGGGTGCGACGGGCCATGCCCCTATCTGACCACATCCGCCCGTGGCCGCCCCCGTACGGCCGCGCGGCCCGGGCGGGGCGGCGGCAACTGCCGTACGCCCGGGAAACACGGGGCTCGATTGTCTCTTCCAGGCTGACCGCCACGACCGTATGCTCCTGCGCCGACGTGACCGTTACCACCGGTAATAGGGGGCACCATGGAGCGTTCGGGCAGCACGAGGCGCACGTTCGTCGCGGGGACGGCGGTGGCGGGCGCGGCGACCGCCCTGGGGCTCGACGCGGCGGTCCCAGCCGCCGCGGCCGGTCCGGGAGCCGCCGCGGCGGCCGGGCGGTCGGTGGTGGTGCTCGGCGGCGGCGTGGCCGGTCTGACCGCCGCCCATGAGCTGGCCGAACGCGGCTTCCGGGTCACGCTCTACGAGCGGCGGGCGCTCGGCGGCAAGGCGCGCAGCATGGACGTCCCGGACAGCGCCCGGGGCGGGCGCGGCCCGCTCCCGGCCGAGCACGGCTTCCGGTTCATCCCCGGGATCTACCACAACCTGCCCGACACGATGCGGCGCATCCCGTTCGCGGGCAACGCGCACGGCGTCTGGGACAATCTGGTCGCGCCCAAGGAGATGATGTTCGCGCGGACCGGCTACGAGGACCTGCGGCTGCCGCTGCCCTGGTCCGGCAGCCCGCAGCCGCTCACCCTGGACGCGCTGCGGCGCGCCCTCACCGGGGTGCTCGGCACCTTCCAGCGGCTGCCCGCGCGCGAGGTCGCGTACTTCGCGGACCGCCTCCTCACCTTCCTGACCAGCTGCGACGAGCGCCGCAACACCCAGTGGGAGGCCACGCCCTGGTGGACCTTCACCCGGGCGGGGCAGATGAGTCACGAGTACCAGCGCATCCTCGCCGTCGGCGTCACCCGCAACATCGTCGCCACCAAGGCCGAGGAGGCCAGCACCCGCACGGTGGGCTCGCTCCTGGAGGCGTTCGTCTTCAACGCGCTCGGCCGGGGCGCGGACGGCCCCCTGGACCGCATCCTCAACGCGCCCACCAACGAGGCCTGGATCGACCCCTGGGTCGCGCATCTGCGCACCCTCGGCGTGGAGTTCCAGGTCGGCTGGACCTTGCGGGAGTTCGCGTACGACGGCTCGAAGGTGACGGGTGCGGTGGTCGAGGACCCGGGCGGCGCGCTCCGCACGGTGAGCGCCGACCACTACGTCTGCGCGCTACCGGTGGAGCACGCCCGGCGCACCTGGAGCGCCGCGATGCGCGCGGCCGACCCGCAGCTGGCCCGCTGCGACAAGCTGCGCACGGACTGGATGACGGGCATCCAGTTCTATCTGACCGAGCGGCCCGACGGGGTGCACGGCCACTTCGACTGCATCGACTCCCCCTGGTCGCTCACCGCCATCGCCCAGGCCGAGCACTGGCCGCACCACGACTTCCGCGCCGACTTCGGCGACGGGACGGTGGCGGACTGCCTCTCGGTGGACATCTCCGAGTGGGACAAGCCCGGGACGCTGTACGGGAAGACCGCCAAGCAGTGCACCCGCGAGGAGGTCGCCCGCGAGGTGTGGGCGCAGCTGAAGGCGTCGGTCAACGACACCGGCAGGGCCGTGCTCAGCGACAGCAGGCTGCACTCGTGGTTCCTGGACCCGGGCGTCTCCGGTATCGGCACCCCCGAGCCGAGGAACGAGGACGAGCTGCTGATCCACCCGGTCGGCACGTTCCACCACCGCCCCTCGGCGGGCACCGGGATCCCCAACTTCTATCTGGCGGGCGACTACGTGGCCGTCCCCATCGACCTCGCGACGATGGAGGGCGCCAACACCTCGGGCCGCCTCGCCGCCAACGCGCTCCTCGACCGGACCGGTTCGAGCGCCCCGCGCTGCTCGGTGACCCCGCTCTACAGCGCCCCGGAGCTGGAACCGCTCAAGCGCGACGACCGGTTCCGCCACCGGCTGGGGCTGCCCAACGTCTTCGACGTGGGCTGACACGGCTCGGCCGCCGCCCCGGCCCCGAGGGGAGCGCGGGCGGCGGCCGTCGGGTGGATCACGTCAGCAGGAAGTCGGCCTGGCCCGACTTGGCGCCGAGGATGAACGCGGCGATCTCGTTGCTGGTGTAGATCAGAGCGGGGCCCTCCGGGTCGGCCGACTGGCGCACCGCGACCCGGCCGTCGGCCAGCTTCATGGCCTCGACGCAGTTGCCGCCGTTGCCACCGCTCCACGGCTTGTGCCAGCCCTCGGTCCCCAGCTCGCGGGCCGGCATGCCGTTGTATATGTGATCCATTCACAGCTCCTCGCGGAGATCCGCCAGGATCTCCTTCGTGCGTCGTGCAGTCGCGGCCTGGGCCGCCATGCGATCCATGACTTCGAGATGGGTCGCCACCTCGGGGCGCGCGTCGAGGTAGACGGCGCCCGTCAGGTACTCGCTGTAGACCATGTCCGGCAGCTCCGGCACGGCGAATCGGAAGAGGACGAACGGGCCGTAGGTCCCCGGGTGGTGCCCGGTCGCGAACTCCGCGAGCTGGATCGTCACGTGGGGCAGCTCGGCCGCTTCGAGCAGCCGGTCGAGCTGGCCGCGCATCACGTCACGGCCGCCCACCGGCCGCCGCAGCACGGTCTCGTCCATGATCACCCAGAACCTGGGGGCGTCGGCCCGGGTGAGCAGCGACTGGCGCTCCATGCGCAGCGCCACATGCCGTTCGATGTCGGCCTGCTTCGTCTGCCCGAGCGCCCCGCTGACCATCACCGAGCGCGCGTACTCCTCGGTCTGGAGCAGACCGGGGACGAAGTGCGGCTCGTACGTCCGGATGAGCGAGGCGGCGCCCTCCAGGCTCACGTACATGCTGAACCAGTCGGGCAGGATGTCGTGGAAGCGCTGCCACCACCCCGGCTTGTTGGCCTCCTCCGCGAGTTCGATGAAACGGTCCGTCTCCTCGTCCCCGACGCCGTACGCCTTGAGCAGCAGCTGGACGTACGGGATCTTCAGGGCGACCTCGGCCGTCTCCATGCGGCGGATCGTGGCGGGGGCGACCCGGAGTACCTTGGCCGCCTCCTCGCGCCGCAGGCCCACGCGCTCGCGCAGGTCCTGCAGGCGTCTGCCCAGCACGACCTGCCCCACGGTCGGGGCGGACCGGGGTTCACTCACGTCAGACCTCCCCTAACCCTGTTGCCGAGCAGTGTGCCATGCCACCTCAGCCCAGAACACAGCACTCTGCATTTTTCAGAGTGCCCCTTGCCAAGTGTCACGGATGGGTGGAAGGTAGGTCGGTGAACGCCAGCACACGCGGCTGTCGCGAGCGACGCCGCCACCCCACTGTGAGGACCCGGTCGTGGCCCCTGGTAATGCGCTCGTCCCGCAGCTCATAGGCGCGGCCTCCACCCTGTCCGTCCCCGACGCCCGCCGGTACGCCTTCGATCTGGCGGCCCGGCCCGAATCCGCCGCCGCCGCCCGCCGCCACACGGCCGAGATCACGCTCCGCTGGGGCCTCGGCGAGGAGGTCGGCGACGCCGCGGCCCTGGTGGTCTCCGAACTCGTCACCAACGCCGTCGTCCACACCGCCGGCACCCTGGTCTCCTGCGAACTCTCCTTCGCCACCGGCCACTTGACGGTCGCCGTCCGCGACCAGGGGTACGGCGCGGGCGGGCCCACGCTGTGCGACGCCGACGACGGCGAGGAGCGCGGCCGGGGGCTGCTGCTCGTCGACGCCCTCAGCGTCGCCTGGGGCTGCCACGACGTGCCGCGCGGCACCGGCCGGATCGTCTGGGCCCGGCTCGGGGCGGGCCGTACATGCCGATGAGCACACGCACACTTCTGTCCAGAGGCGGCCGGGATGAGGCTGGGGGGCCTCGGGGGCCCGGCTCGCGAGGGGGCGCCGGAGCGACCGGCGGCAGCACACTGGTGCTGCCGCCGTCGCTCCCGGCGTCGGCGGGCTGCGACGCGGTCGCGGTACCCGCCTCCTACGGCTTCCGGGTCCTGGCGCGGCTGCCCCGCTCGGGGTGCGTCTTCGCGGACGCGGACTGCTGGTGGTGGATCGTCCCTGCGGGCTCGGACCACGAGCTGACCTGGCCGCGTCCGGCGCGCTACGCGCCGGACGCCAAGGTTCCGCCGCACCCGGGGCGACGCTTGATCCACCGGCCCGAGGGCACCAGCCCTTATACGCCCCCCATCCCGCTCTACCTGGTGGTATGCCAGCTGACTGGAACGGCACCGGCATGGACCTAGCCTCTTCGACCGCCCTTCGCGCCGACCCCGGGTGGGACCTCGCGCCCCGCCCCCGCGGACCCGAGCTCCCCGCGGCCGGGCTCAGCCCGTCGTCAGACCTTCCGCCGCCCGCGCCAGGGCGTCCAGGACCGGGCTGATCAGCGGGTGGTGCTCGGCGCCGCTGCGTACCGCCGCGAAGACGCGACGGGTCGCGGCGGGGCCCGCCACGGGCCGCACCACGGTGTCCTTCCGCTCCATGCCGCGCAGCGCCGAACGCGGCACCAGCGCCACCCCCGCCCCCGCGTCGGCCAGCGCCACCACGGCCCGGAAGTCGTCCGAGGAGTGGATCAGGCGCGGCTCGAAGCCCGCCAGCTCACAGGCGAGGAAGACCACGTCGTGGCAGGGGTTGCCGGGGTACGGGCCGATCCAGTCGTCCTCGGACAGCGCCGAGAGCCGTACCTCCGGCGCGTGCGCCAGCGGGTGTCCGGCCGGGAGCACCGCGTCGAAGGGCTCCGCGTAGAGCGGGACCCGCACCAGGCGCCGGTCGTCCGCCCGGGGGGCGCCCCGGTACTCCACCGCCAGCGCCAGGTCCGCCTCGCCGTCCAGGACCATCGGCAGCGACGCGTCGCCCTCGGCGTCGCGCACCCGGACCCGGATCGCGGGGTGCGTCCCGCGCAGCCGGGCCAGCGCCGGGGCCAGCACCTCCGCGATGCCCGTGGCGAACGCCGCCACGGTCACGTCGCCGGCCGCGCCGCCCGCGTACGCCGCCAGCTCCGCCTCCGCCCGCTCCAGCTGCGCGAGGACCGCGTTGGCGTGCTCCAGCAGGATCTCGCCGGCCGCGGTGAGCCGTACGCCCTTGCCGCTGCGGGTCAGCAGGGTGTGGCCGGTCTCCTGCTCCAGGGCGGCGAGCTGCTGGGAGACAGCGGACGGGGTCAGATAGAGCGCTGCGGCCGCGGCGGTCACCGTACGGTGGTCCGCCGCGGCGCGCAGGATGCGGAGCCGGCGCGGGTCGATCACCCCGCCATTGTCGCCCGGGCGTCGACGAACGCCGCCACCGCCCGCTCCACGTCCTCGGTGGAGTGCGCTGCCGAGAGCTGGACCCGGATGCGGGCCTGGCCCATCGGGACCACCGGGTAGGAGAAGCCGATCACGTAGACACCGCGCTCCAGGAGCAGCTCGGCCATCCGGGCGGCCTCGGCCGCGTCGCCGATCATGACCGGCGCGATGGCGTGGTCGCCGGGCAGGATCTCGAAGCCCGCCTCGGTCATCTTCGTCCGGAAGAGCGCGGTGTTGGCGGCGAGCCTGTCGCGCAGGCCGCCCGCCGACTCCAGCAGGTCGAGGACCTTGAGCGAGGCGGCGGCGATCACCGGGGCCAGCGAGTTCGAGAAGAGGTACGGGCGCGAGCGCTGGCGCAGCAGGGCGACGATCTCGGCGCGGGCCGCGACATAGCCGCCGGAGGCGCCGCCGAGGGCCTTGCCGAGGGTGCCGGTGATGATGTCGACGCGGTCCATCACGCCGTGCAGCTCGGGCGTGCCGCGGCCGCCGGGGCCGACGAAGCCCACGGCGTGGCTGTCGTCGACCATGACCATCGCGTCGTAGCGGTCGGCGAGGTCGCAGATCTCCTGGAGCGGGGCGACGTAGCCGTCCATGGAGAAGACACCGTCGGTGACGATGAGGCGGCGGCGCGCGCCCGACGCCTCCTTGAGCCGCGCCTCCAGCTCGGCCATGTCGCGGTTGGCGTACCGGTGCCGGGCGGCCTTGGACAGCCGGATGCCGTCGATGATCGAGGCGTGGTTGAGGGCGTCGGAGATCACCGCGTCCTCGGGGCCGAGGAGGGTCTCGAAGACACCGCCGTTGGCGTCGAAGCAGGACGAGTAGAGGATCGTGTCCTCCTGGCCCAGGAACGCCGAGAGCCGCGCCTCCAGCTCCTTGTGGACGTCCTGGGTGCCGCAGATGAAGCGGACCGAGGCCATGCCGTAGCCCCAGCGGTCGAGCGCCTCCTTGGCGGCGGCGACCACCTCGGGGTGGTCGGCCAGGCCCAGGTAGTTGTTGGCGCAGAAGTTCAGCACCTCACCGGTGGGGACGGCGACCGAGGCGTTCTGCGGGGTGGAGATCACCCGCTCGGGCTTGAAGAGACCGGCTTCGCGGATCTCGTCGAGGGTGTTCTGGAGGTCGTCGCGGACGGACGCGTACATGCTTCGGGCTCCTAGATGCCGAGTGGCTGGCGAGGGGACTCAGGCGGTCCAGTCGAGGATGATCTTGCCGCTGCGGGCGGTGGCGGCCTCGTCGAAGGCCGCGTCGAAGTCCTGGTACGCGTAGCCGCCGGTGATCACCGGGCTGAGGTCGAGGCCGCCTTCGAGCAGCACCGTCATCGCGTACCACGTCTCGAACATCTCACGGCCGTAGATGCCCTTGACCGTGATCATCGAGGTGACGATCTTCGACCAGTCGACGGCGAACTCCTGCGCGGGCAGACCCAGCATCGCGATCCGGCCGCCGTGCGTCATGTTGTCGATCATGTCGCGCATGGCCTCGGCGCGGCCGGACATCTCCAGGCCGATGTCGAAGCCCTCGCGCAGGCCCAGCTGCCGCTGCGCGTCCGCGATGGAGGACCGCGCCACGTTCACCGCGAGCGTGGCGCCCGCCTTGCGGGCCAGCTCCAGGCGCTCGGGGCTGACGTCGGTGATCACGACGTTGCGGGCGCCGGCGTGCTTGGCCACGGCCGCGGCCATGATGCCGATCGGGCCCGCGCCGGTGATCAGGACGTCCTCGCCGACCAGCGGGAAGGAGAGCGCGGTGTGCACGGCGTTGCCGAACGGGTCGAAGATCGCGGCGACGTCGAGGTCGACCGGGGTGCGGTGCACCCACACGTTGGCGGCGGGCAGCGCCACGTACTCCGCGAAGGCGCCGTCGCGGCCCACGCCCAGGCCGACGGTGGAGCGGCACAGGTGGCGGCGGCCCGCCAGGCAGTTGCGGCACTTGCCGCAGACCAGGTGGCCCTCGCCGCTGACCAGGTCGCCGACCGCGATGTCCTGGACGTCCGCGCCGACGGCCGCGACCTCGCCGACGAACTCGTGGCCGAGGACGCGGGGGGTCGTGACCGCGCCCCGCGCCCAGCCGTCCCAGGAGCGGATGTGCAGGTCGGTGCCGCAGATTCCGGTGCGCAGCACCTTGATCAGCACATCGCCGGGGCCGGTCTCCGGCTCCGGGACGTCCATGAGCCACAGTCCGGGTTCGGCGTGCTGCTTGACAAGGGCCTTCATGGGGGCGGCTCCCGGGACGTACAAAGAGGGCGAAAAGGCCATGGTTCCATGGCTGATCACCAATCTGCCGATCAGGAGCCGTTCGCGTCCATCGAGGATTTCTTAAGCGGACCAACAGACGAGCTTCACGCGCCCCTGGCGCACTCCCCTTTCACCCGGGCCACCCGGGTGCACCGGCGCCACCGCGGCGCCGCACGGGGCGGCCCCGGCCGCGCGGGCCGGCGCGGCGGGTTCCCGTCAGCTTCCGGCGGGTGCCGGGTCCGCGCGGACGACGCTCAGATGGCCCCGGCGCCGGGCGGTCACCCCGTTGCGGGGCGCGCTCCTGGGCTCGTGCGCGCGGGGCGCGGGGCGGGGGGCCTCGCGGCGCAGGACCAGGGTGACCCGGCGCAGGCCGAGCTCGCCCAGGGTGCCGGAGGACTCGTCGAGGACCCGGCACTCCACGGCGTCCCAGCCGGGGTCCGGGTGGCGCACCGCCCGTACGGCGCCGTCGTGGTCCACGGCGGCCGCCCCGACCATCCGCATCCAGTGCGGCAGGCCCTGCTGGTAGGCCGCGCTCATCAGCGGGTCGTCGGCGATCTCGCGGCGCACGGCGCGCAGTTCGGGGTCGTGCGGGTCCTCCTCCAGCGCGTTCGAGAGCTGGGCGAGCATCGGCAGGCACCAGCTCGTCTCGTGCTGGGCGAGCACCGAGCCCGCGTGCGGGTGGAAGAGGACGAAGCGCAGGAAGTTGTCGCGCGGCATCGCGGTGGGGTGGGGTCCGACCGCCCGGAAGAGCGTGTCGTAGGCGGAGTTGGCGTGCACGACGTTCCAGCCGCGGTCGACGAGGAACGACGGCAGGTCCGTCGCGTCCATCATCGCGATGTGGTCGTCGACGTAGGCGCGCGCCTCGGCGTCCCACTGGCCGGTGGCGGGGGCGGCGGTGTCCCGTACCTCCTTCGGCACGGGGCCTGTTGACCTGTTCACCAACGGTTCTTTCGCCATCGAGAACGCGACTCCTCTTGCAGGCACGCGGTGCGCCTGCCGTCCTCCGCGTCCTCGTGGCCCAGCGGCCTGATGGCACAGAGGTCGATCTTCGCACCGTGCTGCGATCCTGCTCCCGTCCGCAAGAGAATGTCAACCATCGTGGCATTCCGGCCCGAGAACGCCTCAAATACGCCACAGCTGTGGCAAGTTCTGGTTCTCCCCGGCATGAGCAAGTAGCCTCCCGACATATTCACTGTGTGTCCGAGCTGTGTGGAGCACCTCGTGTGATCTAGGAGAATGACTGGTGACGGACGGCTTCTCGGATCCGGGACCGGCGGCCACGGGCCCGCTGGGGGACATCGCCGCCCGCGTCGGCGACCTGGCCCGCAAGCTCGGAATGAGCCAGGCAGAGGTCTTCGACGTCCACCAGCTCTCCGACGCCTCGGGGGTCCCGGCCGAGGTCGTCCAGGCGCTGCTCGACGGCCGGGAGGCCGGTGAGCCGGACGTGCAGGCGCGGTTCCTCCAGCGGTTCGCGGCGCTGCGCCGCTCGCGGCTGAAACCCAATGGCCGCCCCTACACCCAGCAGGAGATCGCCGCCGGCGCCGGGATGTCCCGGCAGCAGGCGGGCGCGCTCATCAACGGCGACCGGCGCCCCACCATGGAGCACTGCGACGCCATCCAGCGCTTCTTCAAGGTCCACGCGGGCTATCTCACCGCCGAGGACAGCGAGGCCCTCGCCGACGCCCTCCTGCGTACCGAGCAGGAACTGCTGCACGCCTTCGCCGCCCGCGAGCATGACCGGGAGCGCGAACTCGACGCGCTCGCCCCCGACGGCCGGGACCCGCTGGAGCGGCTGCTCCAGGACCACGGGGTGCGCGGCATCGCCTGGCGCGCCGCCCAACTCCCCACGGACAAGCACCGGGACAAGGTCACCGAGTGGCTGGACATGCTCCTGGAGAGCGTCAAACGCGTCGATCCCTGACGGCCGGCCCCCGTCCGGCCGCGGCGGGCCGGGCACCGCGGCGCCGGATTCGCCCCGCTGGATTTGGGCGAGCATACGATCTTCCATAGGATCCGGCGATGATCACCAGAAAACGGCTGGCGGCCGGGGTGGGCGCGCTGCTCGCCACCCTCGCCACCGGTATCCTCCCGGCCGACGCGGTCGCGGCCGACGGGCCGCCCGCGCAGAAGGCCGCACCCAAGGTCGAGTTGGTGCTGGACGTCAGCGGCTCCATGCGGGCCCGCGACATCGACGGCCAGTCCCGGATCTCCGTCGCCAAGCAGGCCTTCAACGACGTACTGGACTCGGTCCCCCCGGAGGTCGAGCTCGGCATCCGCACGCTCGGCGCCAACTACCCGGGCAACGACCGCAAGGTCGGCTGCAAGGACACCCGCCAGCTGTACCCGGTCGGCCCGCTCGACCGCACCGAGGCGAAGACGGCCGTGGCCACCCTCGCCCCGACCGGCTGGACACCGATCGGCCCGGCGCTCCAGGGCGCGGCGCAGGACCTCAAGGGCGGTGAGGCGACCCGCCGGATCGTGCTCATCACGGACGGCGAGGACACCTGCGCCCCGCTCGACCCGTGCGAGGTGGCGCGCGACATCGCCGCCCAGGGCATCCACCTGGTCATCGACACGCTCGGCCTCAACCCGGACGCCAAGACGCGCGACCAGCTGACCTGCATCGCGCAGGCGACCGGCGGCACCTACACCTCGGTCAAGCACAAGGACGAGCTCAAGGACCGCGTCAAGCAGTCGGTGGACCGCGCCGCCGACCCCGTGATCGTCCCGGTCGCCACCGGCGGCGCCGCGAGCTGCGCGAGCGCGCCGCAGCTCAAGCCCGGCCTGTACACCGACCGTGAGACGTTCGGCGAGCACCGCTGGTACAAGGTCGACGTCAAGCCCGGCCAGGAGCTGCGGGCCGCCGTCAGCGTCGGCGCCGACCGCGCCGTCAACAACGACTACGGCGTCCTGCTGCGGGCCGTCACCCGGCACGGCCGGGAGATCGTCCGCGGGTCCGAGGCGGGCGACGGCCGCACCGACCTGATCTCGACCGGTCTGCGCTATCCCAGGCCCGAGGCGAAGGACGACGACGACAAGGACGCCGTCGAGACGGTGTGCCTCCAGGTCAGCAACTCCTTCTCGGCGCCCCCGTCGGTGAAGACCACGCCGGGCATGCCCGTCGAGCTGACCGTGGACGTCGTCGACGGCCCCGACGGACCGTCCGACGTCGCCGCCTTCGGCCTCGGCCGCGGCTGGTGGCTGCTGGGCGTCCTGGTGCTCGCCGGCTTCGTCGCCGGTCTGCTGTGGGGCTGGATCTCGCGCTGGCGCGTCGCCGTCTGGAGGACCAACTGATGCGTATCCCGAGGATGCTGACGGCGGCGCTGCTCACCGGCGCCGCGCTGCTCGCCCCCGCCGCCCCGGCACTGGCCGGCACCCCGTCGCCCGCGCCGAGCAAGTCCACCGGCGCGCCGACCCAGGCGGGCACCACCTTCCGTACGGCGACACCGGTCGAGCAGGGCCAGCGGGCCACGGCGACCGCCTCCAGCGGTGACTACCTGTACTGGGTCTTCCCCGCCGACGCGGGGCAGCGCCCCACCGTCGACGCCACGGTGACGCTGCCGTCGTCCGGCCGCCAGGCCGCGACGACGTGGCGGATCGACGTGTACGACGGGCTGCGCCGCCGCCAGCCGTGCATGTACGGGGCGCAGTCCCGCACCGCGGCGCCGGACGCCACCGCGGTGACGCTCTCGTGCACCCTGCGGCCCGTGGTGGCCTGGGCGGACGCCTGGGCCAACGACCCGCTGCCGGGCAGCTACTACGTACGGCTGACCGCCGTCGGGCTGCCCGCGTCCGAGCGGGGTCTGCCGGTCAAGGCGGAGATGAAGCCCCGCACGGTGAAGGCGGGCGGTTCGCACGCCGTGGACGGCACCCTGTCCACGCCGCTGGGCGCGGGCGGACCGAAGACCGAGCCGGAGGACGGCTGGTCCTCCGGCTGGTGGACCGACCGCTGGATCTGGACGGCGCTCGGCGGCGTGCTCGCGGCCCTCGCCGGGGTCGGCGGGTACGTACTGACCCGCGGCCGGGGCCGTCCCGCGCACGTCCCCCGGGGCTGACGGCCCCTCACTCCGCCTGCGCCGCGGGCTCGGCCAGTACCCGCTGGGCCACGGCGAAGGCGGAGTGGGCGGCGGGCACCCCGCAGTAGACCGCGGTCTGGAGCAGGGCCGCGCCGATCTCGTCCGGGGTGAGCCCGCCGCGCCGGGCGGCCCGCACGTGCAGGGCCAGCTCGTCCCAGTGCCCGCGGGCCACCAGCGCGGTCAGCGTGATCAGGCTGCGCTCGCGCCGGCTCAGCGTGGGGTCGCCCCAGATCTCCCCCCACGCGTACCGGGTGAGGAGGTCCTGGAAGCGTGTGGTGAAGGCGTCGGCGCGGGCCTCGGCCCGGTCGACGTGGGCGTCCCCGAGGACCTCGCGGCGGATCGCGGCGCCCCCGGGGGCGGGTGGCGCGAAATGGCCGCGCAGCGCGGCCAGTACCGCCTCGGGGCGCTCCACCGGCGCCAGGTGCGAGGCTCCGGCGATCTCCACGAGCGAGGCTCCCGGCAGGGCGTCGGCGAGTTCCCGCGCGTGCGCGGGCGGGGTGACCGGGTCGGCCCGCCCGGCGACGACGAGCGTCGGCGCCGCGATCTTCTTCAGCTCCGTCCGCAGATCGAACCCGGACAGGGCGTCGCAGGCGGCCGCGTAGCCGCGCGGGTCGACGGCACGCAAGGACGCGAGCGGCCCGGGAGCCTCGAAGCCGGGGGTGAACCACCGCCCGGCGGCGCCCGCCGCGACCGGCGCCATCCCCTCCCGGCGCACGACGGCGGCCCGCTCGTGCCACGGTTCGCGGCCCCCGAAGTCCGCCGAGGCGCACACCACCGCCAGCCGGTCCACCCGGTCCGGGTGGTGCGCGGCGATCCACATCCCGACCGCCCCGCCGAGCGAGACCCCCGCGTACGAGAAGCCGCGTACGCCCAGCGCGTCGGCGAGGCGCAGGACCAGGCGGGCGAAGTCGCCGACATTGGCGCCGGCGGCGATCGGGGCGGTGGGCGAGCCGCCGTGACCGGGCAGGTCCCAGCGGACCACCCGGTGGGTGGCGGCGAGTCCGGGGGCGACGCCGTCCCACACGGCGGCGGTCGTGCCGAGGGCGGGGCCGAGCAGGAGCACCGGGGCGCCCGCCGGGCCGTCGCAGCGGTGGTGGAGGAGACCGGGGTCCCCCGCGTCAGCGGAACTCAAGGAACACCGTCTCCTTCGCGCCCTGGAGGTGGATGTCGAAGCGGTGGCCGCGCGCCCCGGGGTCGGGCACCGCCAGCAGGGTGCGGCGCAGCTCGGGCTCCAGGGAGTCGAGCAGCGGGTCGGGCGCCTCGCTCAGGTAGACCCGGGTGAACAGGTGGTGGAGCAGGCCCCGGGCGAAGACCGCCACGCAGAGGTAGGGGACCCCGCCGGGCGCGAGGGTGCGCAGGGTCCAGTGGCCCGCCGCGTCGGTGGGGACGCGTCCGAAGCCGGTGAAGTCGACGCCGTTGCGGCCGAGCGAGCCGGGCCGCCCTCTGCGGGAGCCGTCGGGTCCGGGCTGCCAGAACTCCAGGAGTGCGTCGGGCACCGGGGCGCCCTCGCCGTCGTAGACGTGGCCGTGGAGCGTGAGGGTGTCCGGGTGGCCGGGCGGGGCCATCGCGGCGCCGCCCGGGAAGGGCAGGGCGTGGCCGTAGAACGGGCCGATGGTCTGGGAGGGGGTGGGGGGCCTCATCGCGCCTCCCCCTCGAACGAGGTGGCGCGGGGCCCGTCGAGCACGATGTCCCAGCGGTAGCCCAACGACTCGTCGGGGACGGAGAGTTCCGGGTCGTACGCCGCCACGAGGCGCCCGCGCGCGGCCTCGTCGGGGACCGCGAGCAGGATCGGGTCGTGGTCGAGGAGGGGGTCGCCGGGGAAGTACATCTGGGTGATCAGCCGCTGGGTGAAGGCGGTCCCGAAGAGCGAGAAGTGCAGGTGCGCGGGCCGCCAGGCGTTGTCGTGGTTCTGCCAGGGGTAGGCGCCCGGCTTGATGGTGGTGAAGGCGTAGCGTCCGTCGGTGTCGGTGAGGCAGCGGCCGAACCCGGTGAAGTGGGGGTCCAGCGGCGCGCGGTGCCGGTCGAGCCGATGGGCGTACCGTCCGGCGGCGTTGGCCTGCCAGATCTCGGTGAGCTGGCCCGCGACGGGCCGTCCCTCGCGGTCCACGACCCGGCCGCTGACCGTGATGCGCTCCCCCAGCGGTTCGCCCCGGTGGTGGGCGGTCAGGTCGTGGTCGAGCGGGCCGACGTCGGTGGCGCCGAAGACCGGCCCGTACAGCTCCACGGCCTCCGGGTCGCGCACCGGCAGCGGCGGGCGGCGGGGGTGGCGCAGCCGGCTGCCGACGTACGGCGGGAAGTCGCGCGGCGGGTGGTCGGCGTCCCGGACGGCGGCGCGGACGTCGGCCGCCCCGGTGGCGATGACATGCTGATCGAGCCCGTCGGGCGCCGTTCCGTCGTGCTGACGTGCTGCCATCCCTACCTCTTTCCGGCCGTTGTGAGGGCGTGCGTCCCCTTCGGCTCCGTCACCGGCCGGGCGGGCACGTCCGCGCGCCCGCCGGGGCCCGCGCCGCGCCGGCCTCCCTCGGCACAGCGCCCGCGGGTCCGCCCCGGCGGGCCCGTCGCTCATCCGGTCACACACTCCCTGAGCCACTGCTGGAACATCTCGCGGTCCCGCGAGACGCGGTCCCATTCCCGGTAGTAGTCGTTGTCCCGCTCCGAGTACCCCGCCGCGTACGAGGGATGGGCGCCACCCGGCACCCAGGCGACGGCGTCGACGACCCACCCCGGCAGCACCACGCCTCCCGGTCGCGGGTCCAGCTCCTCGACCAGCTCCTCGACGGTGACGAGGACCCGGTCGGCCGCGAGGACCGCCTCCTTCTGCACCCCGGCGAGCCCCCAGAGCTGGACGTTGCCCTCCCGGTCGGCCTGCTGGGCGTGGATGACGGTGACGTCCGGGTTGACCGCGGCCACCGCCGCCAGCTCCTGCCCGGTGGAGGGGCAGTCGATGGTTGACAGCGTTGTCGTACGCCGCCCGAGGTCACTGCCCCGATAGCCGTTGAGAAGGGCCAACGGCAGCCGGGAGGCGCCCGCCGCATAGCGGTTGGCCATGCCCGCGTGGCTGTGCTCGTCCAGCTCCAGGGGCCGCGGCCAGCCGTTCTCGACCGCGTCCCGGAAGCGGTGCAGCGAGCCGACGCCCGGGTTGCCGCCCCAGGAGAACACCAGCTTCCTGGCCAGCCCCGCCCCGATGAGCTGGTCGTAGATCACGTCCGGGGTCATCCGCACCAGCGTGAGATCGGTGATGCCCTGCCGGATGACCTCGTGGGCCGCCGCGAACGGGATGAGGTGCGTGAACCCCTCCATGGCGACCGTGTCCCCGTCGTGGATCAGGTCGGCCACCGCCTCGCGCAGCCCTCGGATTTCGGCCATTGCTTCCCCCTGCCCTTCGCTTCCCCGTAGCGGTAGGGTCAGTGTTTAGTCAGTGCACTGAGTACCTACCGCTCCCGAAGCTAACGGGACGACTCGGGCGGGTCAACACCCACCGGGCGCTGAACACTTGACCGTACGCGGTTGACCGAAAGCGCTCGCTACGAGCGGCAGCACGAGAGGAACCGGCCGTGTCCGCAGTCGACTTGAGCAGCCACCCCGGACATCTGGCCCGGCGGCTCCAGCAGGTCCACCACCTGCTGTGGAACACGATGGTCTCCGAGCAGACCACCTCCCCGCAGTTCGCCGTCCTCAACACCCTGGTCGCCTCGCCGGGTCTGGACCAGCGCAGCGTCGGCGAGCGCGTGGGCCTGGACCGGTCGACGATCGCGGAGGTCGTCAGCCGGCTCACCCGGCGCGGTCTGCTGCGCAAGACGCGCGACCCGCGCGACGGCCGGCGCTCGCGGCTCGCCGTCACCGACGAGGGCCGCGCGGCGCACCGCGAACTCACCGCCCGCACGGCCCGGATGAACGAGGTCTTCCTCGCCCCGCTGGACCCCGCCGAGCAGGGCGTCTTCCTCGACCTGCTGCGCCGGGTCGCGGACGCGGCGGAGGGCCTGGGCCGTGCGGCCGAGGAGGCGGAGGCCGAGGCGAGCTGACCGGGCGCGGACGGCGCAGGCGCTAATCCTCCCGCTGTCGCGGTGGCTCCTGCGGGGCCGGTCGTACGGGGCCGAAGAGCACCGCCTTCGCGATGCCGGGCGCGAACAGCGCGGACACCGGCTCGCTCAGATACAGCACGTCGCGGAAGACCCTGCCGACCGCCGGGTCGCCGGGCGCCCGGGCCTCCACCCGCCCCAGGTACCAGCCGGAGATCCGGTCGGCGAGGGTGCTGCGCGCCGCGCTGCCCGTCGCGGTCGGCATGTTCTTGTCCGACCCGGCCGAGATGTCCCAGGCCTGCCGCGAGGCGTCCAGCATCGCCTTCTGCACGCGCCGGGTCGTCGGTGTACGGCGCGTGTCGGCCAGCGCGTCCCGCAGGGCGACGGCGCAGAGGGCGGCGACCGTCATGCCCTGGCCGTAGATCGGGTTGAAGACGCACTGGGCGTCCCCCGTGACCAGGAACCCGGCGGGGCGCCGGCCCGGACGGTCGTAGCGGCGGCGGATGTTCGCGGTGGTGCGGTAGGCGAGCGCGGGCGTCTCGGCCTTGGCCGCGTCCAGCCAGTCACGGGTGATCGGGTGCGGGAGCCGCTCGGAGAACTCGGTGAACCCCCGGTCGTCCAGCGGGGGTTCGGCGCCGCGCAGCCCCGAGAGCGTGACCAGCCACCGGCCGCCCTCGGCGGGCAGCACCACGGCGCCGTACGTCTGGCCCGGGTTGGGCACGATGAAGTGGGGCTCCGCGTCGCTGTCCTCGCCCGTGCGGTAGACGCGGGTCGCGTAGGCGAGGCCGGTCTCCAGGGTCTCCTCGGCTGCCGGTTCGGCGCCGATCGCGGTCAGCCAGTCGCCGGCCCGGCTGCCGCGCCCCGAGGCGTCGACCACCAGGTCCGCGGCCAGCCGCCGGGGCTCACGGCCCACGGCCGCGGCGCCCCGCTCGCGCAGCAGCACGCCCCGCACCCGGGTGGCATCCCCGGCCAGGCCCACGGTCTCGGTGCCCTCGACGAGGTCGATCCGGGGGTTCGCCAGTACCCTGCGGCGCACCAGCCACTCCAGCAGGGGCCGGGTCGGGCAGATGAAGAAGGCGGTCTCCTCCGTGCGGCGGAACCAGCGGCCCCCCTGCCACTGCACGATGTCGCTCGGAGCGCCGACGCGGGGCGCGCCGTGCGCCATCAGCTCCTCGCAGAAGCCCGGCAGCAGGGCGTCGTACGCCCGCTGGCCGCCCGGGATCAGCACATGGGTGTGGCGGCTCTGCGGCACCCCGCCACGCGCCTTGGGGCCGTCGGGCAGCCGGTCGCGCTCGACGATGGTCACCCGCTCGGCGTGCTCCGCGAGCACCTGGGCCGCGAGCAGTCCCGCCAGGCTTCCCCCGATGACGACGGCCTGCCGTCCCCCGCTCCTGGCCGCACCCGTCCCGTTCACCGTCTCCAGCAACGTACTCCCCCTGTCCGCTCTGGTCCGTGGCCGACCAGTATGACCCGTCACCGTGCCCGCGAAGGGGCGGAGTCGTACGATATGGCCCGATCCGGCCGCTGGTTCGGCGCGGGCGTCGCTCTGGACGCGGGCCGGGCCGCCCCCGCGGGGACGGCCCGGCCGTAGGGGTCCGATCGGTCAGACGGTGAGGATCGCCGGGTCGCTGACGCCCGCGGCTCCCGTCTCCACGTGCCCGGCGAACCGCCGCAGGAACACGGCACTGGAGCTGGACACCACGGACACGTCGTACCAGCGCCTGCTCGACGTCAGGTCGACCGTGTACGTGACGGTCGCGCCGGGCCGGACGGTCAGCGCCTGGGAGGCGCCGCCGTATCCGTCGGTGACCGTCAGGCGCGCGCTGGTCGTGCCCGCGTTGGTCAGCGTCAGGTCGAGGTTGCCGGTGGCCGCGTTGTGCCGGGCGCTCACCTCGGGGCCCGCGGTCTTCCCAGGGTTGCGGAAGGTGCGCAGGAACCCGTTGGGCCCGAAGACCGTGAGGTCGGTGGTGCCCTTGGAGTAGGCGGTGTTCCAGGTGTCCGCGAGCGTCCTGCCCGCCTCGGTGGTGTACGTCCACGGCCCGTCGGTGCGGTTCGGGGAGGTCACCAGGAACTGGGCCCCGGCCGCCGCGCCCCCGCTGAAGGTCAGGGTGAACCGGCCCGTGGAGGCGTTGGCCGTGCCGTCCACGTACGGCGCGTACCGCAGCGGCCTGGTCCTGCGTGAGCCCCGCTCCTGCCGGGGCACGCTGCCGGTCGTGGGCGGCACCGGCACGTAGTCCGGGTGGCGGTCGCGGTCCGGCGGCACATAGGCGGCGGTGGAGGGCAGGGCCGCGGGCGCGGTGGTGGACCTGCCGAAGTCGAACGCCGAGGTCAGGTCGCCGCAGATGGCCCGCCGCCAGGGCGAGATGTTGGGCTCGCGGACACCGAAGCGGCGCTCCATGAAGCGGATGATCGAGGTGTGGTCGAAGGTCTCGGAGCAGCTGTAGCCGCCGGTGGACCAGGGCGAGACGACGATCATCGGGACGCGCTGGCCCAGCCCGTAGGGGCCCGCCGCGTGGCTGAGGTCACCGGCGTAGTAGTCGGCCGAGGTGGGGACCGTGGACAGGCCCTGGTTGGCCGAGGCGGGCGGGAACGGCGGCACGACGTGGTCGAAGAAGCCGTCGTTCTCGTCGTACGTGATGAACAGCGCGGTCTTCGCCCACACGTCGGGGTTGGAGGTGAGCGCGTCGAGCACCTGCGAGATGTACCAGGCGCCGTAGTTCGCGGGCCAGTTGGGGTGCTCGGTGAACGCCTCGGGCGCGGCGATCCAGGAGACCTGCGGCAGCTTCCCCGCCTTCACGTCGGCCTTGAGGACGTCGAAGAGGCCCTGCCCCGCCTTGGCGTCGGTGCCGGTGCGCGCCTTCTCGTAGAGCGCGTCGCCGGGTTTGGCGTTGCGGTAGCTGGTGAAGTACAGCAGGGAGTTGTCGCCGTAGTTGCCGCGGTAGGCGTCGTTGATCCAGCCCCAGCCGCCGGCCGCGTCCAGGCCGTCGCCGATGTCCTGGTAGATCTTCCAGGACACCCCGGCCTTCTCCAGGCGCTCGGGGTAGGTCGTCCAGCCGTACCCCTTCTCGTCGTTGCCCAGCACGGGCCCGCCGCCGGTTCCGTCGTTGCCGGTGTACCCCGTCCACATGTAGTAGCGGTTGGGGTCGGTGGAGCCGATGAACGAGCAGTGGTACGCGTCGCAGATGGTGAAGGCGTCGGCGAGCGCATAGTGGAACGGGATGTCCTCGCGGGTGAGGTAGGCCATCGTGGTGGGCGTCTTGGCGGGCACCCACTGGTCGTACTTGCCGTTGTTGAACGCCTTGTGGCTGCCGGCCCAGTCGTGGTTGAGGTCCTGGATGAACTGGAGGCCGAGCTTGTCGGCCTTGGGCCGGAACGGCAGTACCTCCTTGCCGCCGCCCTCCTGGTGCCAGACCGACTTGCCGCTGGGGAGCGTGACCGGCCGCGGGTCACCGAAGCCGCGGACGCCGTTGAGCGAGCCGAAGTAGTGGTCGAAGGAACGGTTCTCCTGCATCAGGACGACGATGTGCTCGACGTCCTGGATGCTGCCGGTGCTGCCCTGGGCCGGGATGGCGGCGGCGCGGGCGATGCTGTCGGACAGCATGGTGAGGGCCGCGGTGCCGCCGGCGAGCTGCATGAACCGGCGCCGATTGAGTTCAGCCATGAGTGAGGTGACCTCTGCAAGGGTGTGGGGACAGAAGCGACTGGGAGTGGAGTGTTCCAAGAACAGCGAGCCATGCGGAAGACCTGGTGGCGGATCCGTGTCACGGGGCGGTACGGAACACGAACAGGACCCCGCCGCGTGCGACGGGGTCCTGTTGAGGGGGCCGGGACGGCTCAGCGCGGCTGCTGCTCCTGCTCCTCGTGCCCGGGGAGCTGGCCGTGTCCGTGGCCGGAGTTCTGGATCTGCCGGTACTCCTCGGCGGTGGCCTTGGGGATGTGCGAGCCGGGCCCGTACAGGGCCTTGGCGAGCTTGGCGCGCAGCCGCTGGGAGCGGGTCACCTGGCGGCGGACGCCGTTCTCGTCGACCTCCGGGCCCAGTTCGTAGGGCGCGGGCTGCTCGTGGTGGGTGAGCTTGTAGAGCTGCCCCTGGTCGAGCGGCTCGTGCACCTCCACGTACTCGCCGTGCGGCAGCCGTTTGATGATGCCGCTCTCCCGGCCGTGGAGCGCCTTCTCGCGGTCACGGAGCTGGAGTCCCTGGCAGATGCGCTTGGTGACGACGAAGGTGAGCACCGGTCCGGCGAAGAAGGCGATGCGGACGAACCAGGTGATCGAGTTGATCGAGAGATGGAAGTGGGTGGCCCACAGGTCGTTGCCGCCGCCGATCAGGCACACGAAGTACATGGCCAGCCAGGCCGTGCCGAGGCCGGTGCGGACGGGGTGGTTGCGCGGCCGGTCCGCGATGTGGTGCTCACGCTTGTCGCCGGTGACCCAGGCCTCGATGAACGGGTACGCGCCGATCGCGGCGAGCAGCAGCGGGAAGAGCGTGAAGGGGATCAGGACGCCGAGGGCGAGCGTGTGGCCCCAGGCGTTGATCTCCCATCCCGGCATCACCCGGATCAGCCCCTCGGAGAAGCCCAGGTACCAGTCGGGCTGCGCGCCGGTCGAGACGAGGTCGGGCCGGTAGGGGCCCATCGCCCACACGGGGTTGATGGTCGCGACCGCGCCCATGATGGTCAGCAGCCCGAAGACCAGGAAGAAGAACCCGCCGGCCTTGGCGGTGTAGACGGGCATCAGGGGCGCGCCCACCACGTTCTTCTCGGACCGGCCGGGCCCGGCGAACTGGGTGTGCTTGTGGTAGAAGACCAGGATCAGATGGGTGACGACCAGCCCCAGGATGAGCCCCGGCAGCAGCAGCACGTGCGCCGAGTAGAGCCGCGGGATGATGTCGTGCCCGGGGAACTCCCCGCCGAAGAGGAAGAAGGAGATGTACGTACCGATCACCGGGATCGACAGGATCGCGCCGTCGGCGAAGCGGATGCCGGTGCCGGAGAGCAGGTCGTCGGGGAGCGAGTAGCCGGTGAGACCGGTGATGAGGGCCGTGAAGAGGATGGTCCAGCCGAACAGCCAGTTCAGTTCGCGCGGCTTGCGGTAGGAGCCGGTGAAGAACACGCGCATCATGTGCACCAGCAGACCGGCGCAGAAGACCAGCGCCGACCAGTGGTGGACCTGACGTATCAGCAGACCGCCGCGCACGTCGAAGCTGATGTCGATGGTGGACTCGTAGGCCCTGGTCATCCGGACGCCGCTGAGCGGGGTGTACGAGCCGTGGTAGACGACCTCCACACCGCTCGGCTCGAAGAACATCGTCAGATAGATGCCGGTGAGAATGAGGACGAGAAAGCTGTAGAGGCAGATCTCCCCGAACATGAAGGACCAGTGGTCCGGGAAGATCTTGCGCATCTGGGTCCGGGCGATGGAGTAGATCCCGAGCCGCCCGTCCGCCCAGTCGGCCAGCCGCTCCCCCTTCGCGGGTTCCGCCGGCCGCTCGGTGTCCTCCGTGCCGCTCCTGATGTCGGTGCTCATGCGTCTCCCCCTCAGGCGTTCCATCCCTCAAGGCCTGTAACAGGGTAGACATCCGAACACCCGGGCCAACAGCCCCTACCCGGACGCGCGTTGGGTGAGCCGGACCACGCGGGCGGGACGCCGCCGGCCGGTCAGCCGACCCGGCGCCGGTCGCGCGCGACGAACTCCCAGGTGGGCTCGGCTGCGGATGCGGCGGCGGGGGTGGCTGCTGCGGCGTCGGCTGCGGGCATGACGATGGCGTTCAAGTGTCGCTCCCCTGAGAGGTGTTCGGGATCGGAGTGAGGGGTGGGGGGTGGGTGACGTAACGACGGCGGCTCGCGACGCGGACCCGAGAATACCAACCGGAGGGTCTACTTCACTAGCGGAGACGCACGGAAACTGAGCGACGAAATGCCGTACATGACCACATAAAGGGATGTTCCCTCTTCAACAAAACAGGCAGAGGGGTCGGATATTCACTCGGCCACGGGCAGCGCGGCCAGCACGTCCGGGGGGAGGGGATACCGCGCGGCGAGGGCGGCGATGATCTGATGGGCCACGTCCCGGTCGGCCTCCGGATCGGCCACTTCCGCCCCCGGCCCTTCCTCGCCGCCCGCGAGGAGCGCGCGCAGCTCGTCCCGTACGGACTCCTCGGAGACCCCGTACGTCCGCGCGTCGGCGAGCTGCTCGTCGACATAGCGGTGAACCCGTTCGAGGACGGCCTTGACGGACCCCCCGTCGAACTCGGCCCTCACGACGACCCCGCCGGCGCCTCCCTGCCCGTCCTCGGGCGCCGCCAACAGGGCGACCACGGCGTCCTTCACGTCGAGACGGGTGAGAAAGACACTGACGACGGTCATCGCTGCTGCTCCTTGCCTATGGGGGCACGTGTGACGGCGCGCGGGACGGGGCGCCGGGCCTGGACCGTGTGTATCGCATCCGGCTATAGGGACACTTGCCCGGGCAGGCGGCGACCCGGTACGGCGGTGGGCTCGAGTCCCCGGACTACGCCCTGATCTCACCCATGAGCATGCGGAGGGTCAGAGAGTGCTTCTCGGGCGGCAGGGCGTCCATGGCCCCTTGCGCGTATGCCAGACCCCCGGCTCGGTCGCCGGACCGGGCCAGCATCAAACCCCTGTGGAGTTCGAGGTGGGTGGCGAAGCGAGGGAGCGTCGGCGGGAGCTCCCGGCGCGCCTCCTCCTGGGCCTCCACCGCTCCCCTCTCATCGCCGAGCCGGGCCAGCAGCAGAGACCGGAACACGTTCAATCGCCAATAGGGAACGCCGTAGTCGGAGGTTTGTTCGTACGACCCCGTCCTGTCGAAGAGATGCCTGCCCCGCGTGTCCAACTCGATGGCTGTCACATGGTCCCCTCGGATGGCCGCCGTATGCGCCTTCCCGTAGACGGCGTTCAGCAGTCCCAAGGATGGTCGTTCCGAGATGGCCATGGCTTGATCAGCGATCACATCAGCCACCGGCAGAGACGCCCCCTCGTAGCCCAGGGCAATCGCAGCCCGGCCACGAACCCAAACCTGTGCCGACTCGTCCCCCGACTCGTCGGCAGCCTTGGCCGCCATGCGGTACCAGTGGACGGCCTTGGAGCCGTCCGAGCCGGGGAACGTCTTGGCGTACAACGTCATGAGCCGTGAGGCCACCGACCAGAGGCGGGGGTTGTCGAGTTGCTGCTGCACCACGACCAGCTCTCCGGAGACACGTCGTTGAATGTCAGCTGCGCCCAGAGACATGTACTCCGTGCCATAGATGGCCAGCTTGCTCTCCTAGTCGTCCACGGACGGGCCGCCACGAAGGCGGGCAGCAAACCCGACGGACAAGAGGTCTGAAGCCACCAGAGGGGCTATGGCGGCTCCGGCAACGTCAGTGAGGAAGGTACGCCGTTCCAACTCGTTCTCCAGGACAGCCAGGGGGACGTCCAGAACTGCCGACAGCGCCCGGAGGTAGAAGTTCCCGGGCTCATGCTTGGAACATTCCCAGCCGCTCACGTACTCCCGGCCGAGCGTCGTTCCGAACTGGTTGTTGATTGCCGACGCCAAGCGCCCTTGCGACCAGCCGCGCGCTGAACGTAGCTCCCGGATCAGCTCCCCGATGCCCATGGGACCATCTTGCTCCTACGAGTGCCACCGGGCAGCCAAGGCCCAGCAGGCTGAGGCGACTTGCCACTGCGCATCACACTGGGTGGCCCCGCTCAGGTGCCCGACGCTGTACGCACCCCACCCTGCTCCCGACCGGTGAAGCGGCCAGGGAGGGAGCGTGAGACAACGGCCCGGCCGGTCGCACACCACCGCGAAACGGAATCGGTCGGTCGGTCGGGACAGCAAGTGCAGTGCACCACTCCACAGCAGCAGGAGGAAACGCACCATGAGCACAGCAGTTCAGACCCGGACGCGTAATCCGCGCGTCATCCTGAACGCGGTACAGGAACGCGTGCCGCATCTGGTCGAGGAGGAGGGCGTGGCCGACCTGTGGGAGCGAGAGGTAGCACTCCTGCTCCGGGACAGCGTGGCCATTCGCAGCCTGGCCGAGCGCATCCTCGGTCAGGGGATCGCGTACCTGATCACCGCCATGGAACGTCACGGAGTGGACATGGGCGTCGGCAAGACCGTGGACGTAGGCGTGCATCAGCTCATCCTCGACACGCCGCTCTACTTCGCATTGTGTGAGGAGTACAACGGCGGGCGGTACAAACACCACGCTCCGCTGATCGAACGTCGCCGGGACGGCACCGTGATGCGCACGGCCGAACTGTTACGCGAGAACGGTTTCGCGGTGGACGACGAGCTGTGGGAGGTAGACGCCTCCGACTGCTCCCCGTGTGACGACAAGGTCCCCGACAGCCACTGACGCGGGACTGGAGTGCCTCCGCACCCGACCTCCGCACCAGGGGCGGGGGCACCCTCTCGCCCGCCCGATACACCCGACACAGAGGAAGCCCTGTTGCCCGCACGACACGACATCAACAGCGAACGCGAGCTCTGGGACACCTTCGCAGAAAGCACCAAGGACAAGGTGTTCGCATCTGATCCGGTCTTCTGCTGGACGCAGTACGCCGGGCACGGGCCGGGCCCCGAACTGCTCGGAGCCCCGGCAACCGCGCTGGAAATCGGCTGCGGCACGGGGCGGGCGCTCGCCTACCTCGCACAGCAGGGCGTGAAAGCAACGGGAGTGGACCTTTCACCCGTCATGGTCGCGAACACCACTGAACGCTGGGGCCCCTTGGGAGCACGCTTCGTCTGCGCGGAAGTGCTGGACCACCTGAGCCGCACAACTGAGTCGTACGACGCCGTGTACTCGATCTTCGGGGCGGTCTGGTTCACCGATCCGGCCAAGCTACTGCCTCTGATCGCCGCGCGGTTGAATCCGGGTGGCGTGCTTACGTTCTCCCACCCTCCGGCCATCCCCGGCGCGTACGGCCCCCAGGGGATGTACAAGGGAGGGTTCGCGGGAAAGGCCATGTACACGTACCGGTACAGCCACACGCCCCGGAAGTGGGGGAACCTCCTGCTCAGGGCTGGGTTCAAGGATGTAGAAGCCCAGGTTCTCGAGGCCCCGAAGGAAGATCACATCGGAACGCTCATTGTCCGCGCGGCAGTGAGCTGAACGGAAGAAGAGCAAGGACACCCCCGGCCCGATGGGGCCGGGTCGTTTTTGTTGGCCGGCTGAAGCAGAGCGAGGAAGAGGGTCCCGAGTCTGACCAGGAGACTCGCTCACTTGTTGGTCACGCCGTGCCCCAGAAACGCAGAAAACCCCAGATCAACTGGGGTTTTCGCTGGTGTCCGAGGGGGGACTTGAACCCCCACGCCCGATAAAGGGCACTAGCACCTCAAGCTAGCGCGTCTGCCATTCCGCCACCCGGACAAGGTGTCTGTCTCGCGGGGTCGTGCCCCGCGGCGACAGAGATAACTCTACCAGGGGTTCGAGGTGGTGTTCACCCGCATATTGCGTGGTCAGGCGAGTGGTGGGCCTTGGCTTGGCTGGGGTGTCGGGGTGTCTGGGCGGTGGTCGGTGGGGTGGGGGCCGAGCGTGGTCCTCCGGGTGCTCAGCGTGACCCGCCTCGGCGCCGGACGGGGGCCATGCGGGTGCCCGTACGGGGTCGGCGGGCGTCGGTCGGGGGTGGCCGGGGGGTGCGGGCCTAGCCTCGGGGGGTGGGTTCTGACGGGCGGTATCGGCGGCCCCGGATGCTCTCTCCGTTGCGGGAGCATCTGCGGGACACCTTCTGGTTCGCGCCCAGCGCCGCGCTGGCGCTGATGTGTGTGCTGTGGCGGCTGGCGTACTGGCTGGACACGGCGGTCGTCGACGAGCTCCAGGAACAGGGGGAGTACGACGCGGTCGGTGATCTGATCGGTGTCGTCGACGATCTGAAGACCGTGATCACCACCGTCAGCTCGGCCATGATGACCTTCATCGGCGTGGTCTTCAGCATCTCGCTGGTCGCCGTGCAGATGGCGAGCGGCCAGTTCACCCCCCGCGTGGTGCGGATCTTCGTACGGTCGCGGATCACCAAGCTGACCTTCGCCGTCTTCCTGGCCACCTTCGCGCTGTCGCTGCTGGTGCTCACCTCGTACAGCGGGGAGACCGATCCCCGGCTCGTGGAGAGCGTGCCGTTCACGCAGAGCCTGCTCACGATCGCCATGGTCACGCTGAGTCTGGTGCTCTTCATCGCGTACGTGAACACCACCCTGCGGCTGATGCGCGTCGGCCATGTCGTCGACCGGATCACCGTCGAGGCGTTCCGGGTGGTGCACAAGATGCCCCGGGGAGCGATGGGCGGGGAACCGCTGCCGGGAGAGAGCGGGCAGGTGGGGCACAGCGGGCGGGCCGGTGTGCTGCGGGACGTGAACATCGCGCGGCTGGTGCGCGCGGCCCGGCGGCAGGGCGTCGTGCTGCGGCTGATCCCCCGGATCGGGGACTTCGTGGTGCCGGGCACGCCGGTGCTGGCGGTGCACGGGGGGCGGGCGCCGTCGCGCGGGGCGCTCGGGTACACCGTGTCGGTGGGGGTGGAGCGCACGTTCCACCAGGACCTCGCCTTCGGGCTGCGGCAGCTCTGCGACATCGCGCTGCGGGCCCTCTCCCCCGCCGTGAACGATCCGACCACCGCCGTGCAGTGCCTCGACCGGATCGTGCAGCTGCTCGCCGAACTCGCCCACCGGCCGCTCGGCGCCGTGGGACACCGTGACCGCAAGGGCGTCGTCCGGCTGGTGCAGCCGGTCCCGTCCTGGGAGGACCTCGTCGACCTGGGCTTCACCGAGATCCGGGCGTACGCCGTCGGCAGCCCGCAGGTCACCCGGCGGATCGTGGCGGCCCTCGACGAACTGCTGCGGCTGGCTCCCGAGCAGCGGCGCCCGCCCCTCGTACGGCACCGCGCCCTGCTCGTCCACGCCGTGGAACGCGATGTTCCGGAGGCGGCGGAGCGGGCTTTCGCCCTGGAGGCGGACCGGCAGGGGATCGGGTAGCCCGCGTCGCGGCCCGTAGCCTCCCCCCGTTACGGGGGACGGGCCGGCCGCTTCGCGTCAGCCGTTCCGCTTTGCGGCCCCGCCGCGCCCCCGCCCCGAGTGGTTGACTGCGCGCATGAGAATTGGCGACACGGTCGACGACTTCAAGCTCCCCGACGAGACCGGCACCCCGCGCACCCTCTCCGGGCTCGCGGCCGACGGCCCCGTGGTGCTCTTCTTCTATCCGGCGGCCTTCACCCCGGGCTGCACCGCCGAGGCCTGCCACTTCCGTGACATCGCCGGGGAGTTGCGGGCGCTCGGGGCCCAGCCCGTGGGGATCAGCGCCGACGAGGTGGAGCGGCAGGCGGAGTTCGCGCGGAAGCACTCCTTCGGCTATCCCCTCCTCTCGGACGCCGACGGTGCCGTACGGGAGCTGTTCGGGGTCCGGCGGGGGCTCAGCATCGCCCCGACCAAGCGCGTCACCTTCGTCATCGACAGGGATCTGCGGGTGCTGGAGATCGTCAGGAGCGAACTCCGGATGAGCGTCCACGCCGACCGGGCACTCGCCGCCCTGCGCAAGCGTCGCGGCGTCTAGAGGGGTCGCGGGACCGGAGGGGGCGGCGGGCCGGGGCTGCGCCTCGCCCCCGCCCAGGCCCTCACGGGCAGCGGATGACTTGCCCCGCGTACGACAGGTTGCCGCCGAAGCCGAAGAGCAGGACCGGGTCGCCGGTGGCGATCTCGCCGCGTTCCACCAGCTTGGACAGGGCCATCGGGATGCTCGCGGCCGAGGTGTTGCCGGAGTCGACGACATCGCGGGCGATCACCGCGTTGACCGCCCCGATCTTGCGGGCCACCGGCTCGATGATGCGGAGGTTGGCCTGGTGCAGGACGACGGCGGCCAGTTCCTCGGGGGTGACCCCGGCGCGCTCGCACACCCGGCGGGCGATCGGCGGCAGTTGGGTGGTGGCCCAGCGGTAGACGGCCTGGCCCTCCTGGGCGAAGACCGGCGGGGTGCCCTCGATCCGTACGGCGTGGCCCATCTCGGGGACCGAGCCCCACAGCACCGGGCCGATCAGCTCCTCCCGCGAGGCCTCCACCACGGCCGCGCCCGCGCCGTCGCCGACCAGGACGCACGTGGTGCGGTCGGTCCAGTCGGTGATCGCGGTCATCTTGTCCGCGCCGATGACCAGGGCCCGGGTGGACGAGCCGGCCCGGACGGCGTGGTCGGCGGTGGCCAGCGCGTGGGTGAAGCCCGCGCAGACGACGTTGAGGTCGAGGACGGCGGGCGCGCCCATGCCGAGGCGGGCGGCGACCCGGGCGGCGGTGTTCGGGGAGCGGTCCACGGCGGTGGACGTGGCCACCAGGACCAGGTCGATGTCGGCGGGGGTCAGCCCGGCGGCGGCCAGCGCCTTGGCGCCGGCGTGCGCGGCCAGTTCGTCGACGGGCTCGTCCGGCCCGGCGACATGGCGGGTGCGGATGCCGACCCGGCTCCTGATCCATTCGTCGCTGGTCTCGACCATGGCGGCGAGCTCGTCGTTGGTGAGCACCTTGGCGGGCTGGTAGTGCCCGAGCGCGACGACGCGTGAGCCTCGCATGCCGGTCATGCCTCGGTTTCCCCTCGTAGAACATCAGGAGCCCACCAGTCTTCGTGGCTACCGACCGGTACAGGGGCAAGAGATCCCACAGGCTTCCCGGCGTGCCTTTGGAGCCTTGTGTCAGCTCCCGTGGTGCGCCCGTCGCCCGCCCGCCTGCCCGTCCGCTCGCGAAGGGCGCCGGCCCGGGCACGCCGTGCGAACCGGCACGGGCACGGGCATCAGCGTCGGCGCCCGGCGGAGCCCGCACTCCCCGTGCAGGACAATGAGGGCGTCGGGAACGAGGTGGTCGGGGCCGCCTCACCGCAGGACGGCCGGTGGCCCGCGGCAGCCTCTGCCTCACGGGCCGCTCCCGCCGGCCTCCCGCACCTACCCAGTGCCGGTCCGTCACGGAAGCCGGCCGGAAACGAAGGAATCGCGTCATGGGACGGGTCACCGAGCGCCGCCGCGTCATCCGCATCCGGGACGGGGCCGTCTCCGCCCGTCCGGACACGCTGGTGGCCGAGGAGCCACTGGAGATCCGGCTGAACGGACGACCGCTCGCCATCACCATGCGCACCCCCGGCGACGACTTCGCACTGGCGGCCGGGTTCCTGGTCAGCGAGGGGGTGCTCGCGGCGGCCGACGACGTGCAGGCGATCGTCTACTGCGCCGGGGCGACCGCCGACGGCGTCAACACGTACAACGTGGTGGACGTGAAGCTCTCCCCGGGCGTCGAGGTCCCCGACATCACGCTGGAGCGGAACGTGTACACCACGTCCTCGTGCGGGCTGTGCGGCAAGGCCAGCCTGGACGCCGTACGGACGCAGGCGCGCTTCCCCATCGCCGACACTCCCCCGGTCCGGGTGACGCCCGAGCTGCTCGCGAGCCTGCCCGACCGGCTGCGGGCCGCCCAGCGGGTCTTCGACCGGACCGGCGGGCTGCACGCCGCCGCGCTCTTCTCGCCGGACGGCGAGCTGCTCGACGTACGGGAGGACGTGGGGCGGCACAACGCGGTGGACAAGCTGGTGGGACGGGCGCTCCAGGACGGGCGGCTGCCGCTGTCGCAGGCGGTGCTGCTGGTGTCGGGGCGGGCCTCGTTCGAGCTGGCGCAGAAGGCCGTGATGGCCGGGATACCGCTGCTCGCCGCCGTCTCGGCGCCCTCGTCGCTGGCCGTGGACCTGGCCGCCGAGACGGGTCTGACCCTGGTCGGCTTCCTCCGGGGCGCCTCCATGAACGTGTACGCGGGCGAGCACCGGATCGCCCTGGAGGTCCCGGCCGCACGGGACTGACGGGGCCACCGGGCGCGGGCGTACCGTGCCCGACCGGCCGGAGCCGCATCCACCCCCTCCGGCTTGCCGCTCCAGCCGCCTCTCGCGTACTCCAGCCGCCTCGCCGGTTCCGGCCGCTCCGGCAACTCCCTCTACTCCGGCTCCTCCACGCCGATCCGCCGCAGCAGCGCCATCAGCTGCTCGCGCTCGGCCGCGCTCAGCGGCGCGAGGAGGGCGTCGTTGGCCTGCTCGGCCGCCGCCGCGCAGCGCGCCAGCATGGCCTCGCCCCCGGAGGTGACCGTCACCGCGTTCTTGCGGCGGTCGCGGGGGTCGGGCTCCCGTACGACGTACCCCTCGGCCTGGAGGTCGTTGAGGACGCCGACCAGGTCCTTGGGGTCGAGCGCGATCCGGCGCCCGAGTTCGGCCTGGGCGAGCGGGCCGTACTCGGAGACGGCCGCCAGCACGGCGTGGTGCCACATCTTGGCGCCCTCGCTCCCGATGGCCCGCGCCACCATGCTCCGGCCCCGGGCGGCCACCCGGCCCAGGACCCAGCTGGGCAGCGCCTGGATGCGCTGGAGGGCGGGAAAGGGGTCGGTGTGCTCGGACATGGCGCCGACCCTACCCGCAAACCATTGGACTTCCCAACGATTCTCCGATTACCGTTGGGGCCACCAACGAATTCCGTTGGGAACCCCTACCTGTCGGGAGAGTCCATGCGCCGAGTCCGCTTCGAGGTCAACGGCGGCCCCGAGGTCCTGTTCACCGAGGACGTGCGGGCCCCCGCGCCCGGCCCCGGCGAGCTGCTGGTCCGCACCGAGGCCATCGGCGTCACCCTGCCCGTGGTCCGCAAGGTGCGCGACGGGAAGGAGCCGTTCCCGCTCGGCGGCGAGGTCGCGGGCACCGTGGCCGCGGTCGGCGAGGGGGTCACCGCCTTCGCCCCGGGCGACCGGGTGACGGGGCTCTGCTTCTCGCACGGGTACGCCGAACTGGCCGTCCTGCACGCGTCCATGACCTCCCGCGTCCCCGGCCACGCCACGTCCGTCGAGGCCGTCGCGCTCGTCCGCAGCGGCCTGGTGGCCCGGGGCGCCTACGAGTCGGCGCGGGCGCGGCCCGGTGAGTCGGTGCTGGTGACGGCGGCGGCGAGCGCCGTCGGGCAGCTCGCCCTCCAACTGGCCCGGGCGGGCGGCGCGAGCCGGGTCGTGGCGGCGGTGAGCTCGGCCGACAAGGCCGCTTTCGTACGGGACAAGGGCGCCGACGAGGTCGTGCTGTACGGCGACGCGTCCTGGGGCGAGCCGGTCGACGTCGTCCTCGACGGCGTGGGCGGCGAACTGCTCACCCCCGCGGTGAAGGCGCTCGCCCCGGGCGGCCGGCTGGTCGCCTTCGGCTCGGGCGGCGGCACGGTCGAGGTCTACGACCTGCTGGTCGGCGGGAAGTCGGTGATCGCCTTCCAGATGGCGATGCTCGCGCGCGACAGGCCCGAGCTGTACGCCGCCTGGCGCGAGGAGCTGTGGGAGCGGCACCGCGCCGGGAAGCTGCGCGCGGCCGTCCACGCCGAGTTCCCGCTGGAGGAGGCCGCCCGCGCCCATGAAGTCATCGACGCGCGGCGCAACCTGGGCAAGGTGGTGCTCGTCACCGGCGGCGCGTGAGGGCGGCGGGCGGCGCGGCGCCCGGCGCGTCCGGTTCCCCCTCCTCCAGCGGATCGCGGGCCCGGCGCCGGGCGATGACCGCGCAGACGATCAGCTGCGTCTGGTGGAAGAGCATCAGCGGCAGCGCCGCCAGGGCCGCCTGGCCGCCGAACAGGACGCCCGCCATGGGCAGCCCGGCCGCGAGGCTCTTCTTCGACCCGGCGAACTGGATCGCGATCCGGTCGGCCCGGCCGAATCCGAGCCACCTCGCCCCGTACCAGCTGAGCGTGAGCATCACGGCCAGGAACACCGCCTCGACCGCGAGCAGCGCGCCGAGGCGGCCCGGGCTCACCCGGTGCCAGATGCCGCGGACCATGCCCTCGCTGAACGCGGTGTAGACGACCAGCAGGATCGAGCCGCGGTCCACCAGACCCAGCACCCGGCGGTACCGGGCCAGGAAGCCCGCCAGCGGACCCCGCAGCAATTGCCCGCAGGCGAACGGGACCAGGAGCTGGAGGGCGATCTTCAGTACCGAGTCCGCCGAGACGCCCCCCGCCCCGCCGCCCAGCAGCAGCGCCGCCAGCAGCGGGGTCACGACGATCCCCGCCAGGCTGGAGAAGGAGCCCGCGCAGATCGCCGCGGGCACGTTGCCGCGCGCGATCGAGGTGAAGGCGATGGAGGACTGGATGGTGGAGGGGACCAGGCACAGGAACAGCAGGCCGCGGAAGAGGTCGGGGGTCAGCACCACCGGCACCAGGACCCGCGCGGCCAGGCCCAGCACCGGGAAGAGCACGAACGTACAGGTCAGGACCGTCGTGTGCAGCCGCCAGTGGCGCAGGCCGTCGAGCGCCTCGCGGGTGGAGAGCCGGGCCCCGTACAGGAAGAAGAGCAGGGCGACGGCCCCGGTCGAGGCGCCGCTCGCCACATGCGCGGCGGAGCCGGAGACCGGGAACAGCGCGGCCAGGGCCACGGTGCCGACCAGCGACATGATGAACGGGTCGACCGGCAGCCAGGACGGCGGCCGGGATGCGCGGCGGGTCATCTGCTCCACGGGATCTGTGCGGGGGCGGTACGGGGGTTGTGCGGGGCTGTGCGCGGACTGGTGCTCGGCTCTGTGCGCGGGCCCCGGCGGTCAGGTGCCGCCCGGGCTCTCGTCCGGGCGAGGGGCGCGGCCGTACGGCCGGGGGCTACCCGTCCGCGTACGGACGGCTGCCGGGCTCCGCACCGGCCTCCTCCCGATCATTCACCCTTCACCGCCCATCGGGAATCCCGTACACCGCTCTGACTGTCATCGCGTTCCGCGATAACCTGCCGCCGTGTACGAGCCGCACCAGCTCCGGACCTTTCTCGCCGTCGCGCAGACGCTGAGCTTCACCCAGGCCGCGCGGCGGCTGGGGCTGCGGCAGTCCACCGTCAGCCAGCACGTGCGGCGGCTGGAGGAGGCGACCGGGCGTCCGCTGTTCAGCCGGGACACCCACAGCGTCCGGCTCACCCAGGACGGCGAGGCCATGCTCGGCTTCGCCCGGACCATCCTGGCCGCGCACGAGCGGGCCGCCGCCTACTTCACCGGGACCCGGCTGCGCGGGCGGCTGCGGTTCGGCGCCTCCGAGGACTTCGTGCTCACCCGGCTCCCGGAGGTCCTGGAGTCCTTCCGCCGCGACCATCCGGAGGTCGACCTGGAGCTCACGGTCGAGCTGTCCGGCACCCTGCACCGGCGGCTGGAGGCGGGCCGCCTCGATCTGGTATTGGCCAAACGGCGCCCCGGGGACACCCACGGCGAGCGGGTCCGGCAGGACGTCCTCTGCTGGATCGGCGCGCCGGGGCTGCGCCTGGACCCGGGCCGGCCGGTGCCGCTGATCCTCTTCCCGCCGCCGGGCATCACCCGCGCCCGGGCGCTTGAGGTCCTGGAGGAGCACGGGCGGCCGTGGCGGATCGCCTGTACCAGCGGCAGTCTGAGCGGCCTCGTCGCGGCGGCCCGCGCGGGGCTCGGCGTGATGGCGCACACCCGGGGGCTGGTCCCGCCCGGGCTCGTACCGCTGCCGGCGCGGGCGGGGCTGCCCGAGCTGGGGCCGGTGGACTTCGTCCTGCTGCACGGACGGCGCCGCCCCTCGGCGCAGGAGGCGGCGGACGCGCTCGCGGCGGCGATCCTGGCGAGCGGTCTCAGCCCGCGTACGTCAGCCGCTTGACCTGGCGCAGTAAAGGGGCGGTCTCGACGTGCCGGACGCCGTCCAGCGTGCCGAGCTTCTCGCTGAGGTAGGTGTAGAGCCCGGCGGCGTCCCGGCAGATGACGACGGCGACGAGGTTGGCCGGGCCCGAGGTGGCACCCGCGAAGGCCACCTCCGGGTGGGCGGCGAGGGCCGCGCCCACGGTGGCCAGCGCCGAGGGCGCCACCGTGATCCACAGCAGCGCCCGGCTGCGGAAGCCGAACAGGGTCGTGTCGAACTCGACGTCGACGAACACGGCCCCCCAGCGCAGCAGCTGGTCCAGGCGCCGCTTGACGGCGGACTCCGAACGCCCGGTGGCCTTCTGGAGCTCGGGGTAGCCCGCGCGGCCGTTGCGGGCGAGCGCGGCGATCAGGGCCTCGTCCGACGCGTCGAGCCGGATCGGCCCGTCCGGGGGCCGCACCGGCTCGGGCATCAGCGCGGCCCGCTCCTCGGCGGTGAGCGCCGAGTCCTTGGTGAACCAGCCGAGCGGGCCGCCGTAGAAGCGGTGGAGCAGTTGGTGGGCGCCGATCTCGACGATGCTCGGGGTGCGCGGCAGCTTGCCGAGCAGCAGCGCCTCGTGGTCCTCGGGCCGACGCGTCTCGGTCGTGCACACCACCTCGGTGCCGCCCGAGGTCAGCCCGATCCAGGCGGTGTCGGGGCGCCGGGCCAGCGCCGTCGCGATGGAGATTGAGGCGTCCGGGGTGCAGCGCAGCCGCAGCATCCAGCGGGTGTGGCCGAGGCGCTCGGTGTCGCGGGCCCCGACGAGGCGCAGCCCGCCCTCCGCGTACAGCCTGCGGTAGCGGCGGGCCACGGTCTGGTCGGAGACGCCGAGCACGGCGGCGATCCGGCTGAACGGGGCCCGGGCGTCCAGGACGAGCGCGCTCACCAGGCGCTGGTCCAGTTCGTCGAATTCGGTTGAATCCATCGGTCGGCCCCTGTGCGATGTCGGATTCCTGCGTGCTGGGCGAACTGGGTGGAACTTCGGTCCGGCCGCGACCGATCGTACGGGACGACGAACGAAGGAAGCCGGAGGAATGTGATGCGTAAGTGGGGGCCGCTGGTCGCCGTGAGTCTGGGAACGTTCATGCTGCTGCTGGACGTGACCATCGTGACGGTGGCGCTGCCGGACATGGCGAGTTCTCTGGACGCCTCGCTGTCGGGTCTGCAGTGGGTGATCGACGTGTACGCGCTGGCGCTGGCCGCGCTGCTGCTCGGCGCCGGGGCGGGCGCGGACCGCGCCGGGCGCCGCAAGTTCTACGCGGCGGGCACGGTGCTCTTCGCGGGCGCCTCGCTCGCCTGCGGCCTCGCGGACGACGCGGGCACCCTGATCGCGATGCGCGCGCTCCAGGGGGTGGGGGCCGCCGCGATGTTCGCGACGACGCTGCCCCTGCTCGGCGCCGCCTACCAGGGCCGCGACCGCTCGGTGGCGCTCGGGGTGTGGGGCGCGGTCAACGGCGCCGCCGCGGCGCTCGGCCCGATCCTGGGCGGGCTGCTCACCGAGGGGTTCGGGTGGCGGTGGATATTCTTCGTCAACCTTCCGGTGAGCGCCGCCGCGGTGTGGCTGACGCTGCGGGTGGTCCCGGAGTCGAAGAACCCGGCGGGCGGGCGCACCGACTGGGCGGGCACGGCCCTGTTCGCGCTCTTCGCCGGAACCCTCACCTACGGGGCGGTGAACGCGGGCTCCGACGGCTGGGGCGCCTCCCGCACCCTGCTCTCCTTCGCCGTGGCGGTGGCCGCCCTGCTGGTCTTCGTCGTGGTGGAGAGCCGCACCGAGCGGCCGCTGATGGATCTGTCGCTGCTGCGGCGCCCGGCCTTCGTCGGCGTCCTGGTGGCCGCCCTGGCGCTGAACTCGGCCGCCTTCGGTGTGCTCCCGTACACCTCGATCTGGCTCCAGACGCTCCTGGACATGAGCCCGGTCACGGGCGGCCTGGCGCTGGTGCCGCTGGCGCTGGCCTCGTTCGTGACCTCGGCGCTCGGCGGCCGGTTCCTGCACGGCGTCTCGCAGCGGCTGCTCATCTGCCTCGGGCTGCTGCTCGTCGCCGTCGGCCTGTTCGGGCAGTCGCTGCTGGACGCGGGCTCGGACTGGACGGCGCTGGTGGCCGGTCTGGTGGTGACCGGTGTCGGAGTGGGTCTGGTCAGCCCGGCGCTGGCGTCGGCCGCGCTCGCCTCCGTGCCGCAGCGCAGCAGCGGGATGGCGACCGGCGCGATGAACACCGTGCGCCAGCTCGGCTACGCGGTCGGCATCGCGGTGTTCGGCACCCTCGCCACCTCCCGGATGGCCGACTCGCTGCACAGCACGCCCGAGGCCCGGGCGCTGGCCGGCGGGGCGGCCGGGTCGCTGCGCGGCCGGGTCCCCGACGAGGCCCTGCACTCCGCGTTCGCCTCGGGTCTGAACGGCGCCTCGGTGGCGGCCGGGGTACTCGCCCTGGTGGCCGGGCTCGCGGTGTTCGCGCTGGTACGGACGCCGCCACCCGCGCCCGCGCAGGTACGGACCAACGCCGCCGTGCCGGTAGAGCGGGCGTGACCAGGACGTACAGATTCCGTGGAGAAAAGACGGCCCGCTCCTGACTCCAGGGTCAGAAAGCGGGCCGCTCGACCCGGGCGGGGCCGGTTCCACGGTGCTGACCTGTGGTGATGCCGATCACTGCCGCACTTGACCGTATTCCTTGACGCCCCTCCCGCCGGGACCCCGGGTGGGGTACCGTCACCGGCGCTGTGCGGAGCGCCACAAGGAGCAAGGTATTGCGCGAGTTCACTGTCCCACCCATGGCGACGGCGCCTCACGTCGGCGGGCTGGCGGACGTGGTGTTCGACCACGCCCTGGACGATCCGGACCGGGTCGCGCTGGCCCGCAAGGACGCGGCGGGCCAGTGGCAGGACGTGAGCTCGGCGCGCTTCCGCGACGAGGTGCTGGCGCTCGCCAAAGGGCTGATCGCGGACGGTGTGCGGTTCGGGGACCGGGTGGCCGTGATGTCGCGGACCCGCTACGAGTGGACGCTCTTCGACTTCGCCCTGTGGTCCATCGGCGCCCAGCCGGTCCCCATCTACCCGACCTCCTCCGCCGAGCAGGTCTTCTGGATGCTGCACGACTCCGAGGTCACCGCCTGCGTGGTCGAGCACGAGGACCACGCCATGACCATCGGCTCGGTCGTGGACCGGCTGCCGCACCTCAAACGCCTGTGGCAGCTGGACGCCGGGGCGCTGGGCGAACTCCTGGTGGCGGGCGCGCAGATCGACGACGACGTGGTGCACCGCCACCGGCGGGCGGTCACCCCCGAGTCGACCGCGACCGTCATCTACACCTCCGGCACCACCGGCCGCCCCAAGGGCTGTGTGATCACCCACGCCAACTTCATGTTCGAGGCGGACACGATGGTCGCCCGTTGGGAGCCGGTCTTCCACTCGCGCCCCGGCGACGAGGCGTCCACGCTGCTCTTCCTGCCGCTGGCGCACGTCTTCGGCCGGATGGTGGAGGTGGCGGCCGTCCGCGGCCGGGTGAAGCTGGGCCACCAGCCCGCGCTCTCCGCCTCCGCGCTCCTGCCCGACCTCCAGTCGCTGCGGCCCACCTTCATCCTGGCCGTCCCGTACATCTTCGAGAAGGTCTTCAACGCCGCCCGCCGGCGCGCCGAGGCGGAGGGGAGGGCGGGCGCCTTCGACAAGGCCGTCGACATCGCGGTGAAGTACGCGGAGGCGATGGAGCAGAAGGCCTTCGGCCAGGGGCCGGGCCCTTCGGCGGCGCTGCGGATGCAGCACCAGTTCTTCGAGAAGGTCGTGTACGGCAAGGTCCGCGAGGCGATGGGCGGTCGGGTGCGGCACGCCATGTCCGGCGGCTCCAGCATGGGCCGCCGCCTCGCGCTGTTCTTCGCGGGCGCGGGGGTGACGATCTACGAGGGGTACGGTCTGACCGAGTCCACGGCCGCCGCCACCGCCAACCCGCCCGAGCGCACCCGGTTCGGCACGGTCGGCCAGCCGGTGCCGGGCACCACCGTGCACATCGCCGAGGACGGCGAGGTGTGGCTCCACGGCGGCCAGGTCTTCTCCGGCTACCTCAACGAGCCCAAGGCGACCGAGCGCGTCCTCAAGGACGGCTGGCTGGCCACCGGTGACATCGGCGCCCTCGACGAGGACGGCTATCTGACCATCACCGGCCGCAAGAAGGAGATCCTGGTGACCTCCGGCGGCAAGAGCGTCTCGCCGGTGGCCCTGGAGGAGCGGGTGCGCGCGCACCCGCTGGTGGCCCAGTGCATCGTCGTCGGCAACGACCGCCCCTACATCGCGGCCCTGGTCACCCTCGACCAGGAGGGCGTCGACCACTGGCTGGCGATGCGCAACAAACCGTCGATGACCCCCTCGGAGCTCGTACGCGACCCCGACCTGGAGACCGAGGTGCGGCGCGCGGTGGTCGCCGCCAACACCCTGGTCTCCCAAGCCGAGCAGATCCGCACCTTCCGGATCCTCGCCCATCAGTTCACCGAGGAGCACGGTCTGCTCACCCCGTCGCTGAAGCTCAAGCGGCGGGCCATCGAGGAGGCCTACACGGTGGAGGTGGACGCCCTGTACCGCTGAGCCGTCGCGGTACAGGGCGGGCCGCCCCTCTCACGGAGGGTCCCGCAGCCGGAACACCCGGAAGTGGCCGCTCGTCCAGTCCTCCTCTGACGGAGGACGCCCCTCAGCCGGTGTACTGGACGACGATCCTGGTGAAGGCGTAGGGGGCCTGGGAGACTCCGCTGCACGAGTCGCCGCTGCCGCCGCCCGAGCCGCACTGCCGGTCGCGGTTGACCGACCAGAAGGAGAACCGCGCGATGTGGTGCTGCCGGGCGTAGCCGAGGATGGTCTGGAAGTCGCCGGTGGTGACGGTCTCGCCCGCCTCGTCGGTCCTGCCGTTCATGGAGGACACCCCGATGTGGCGGTAGGCGGTGTCGTCGCCGTAGCCGTACGCGCTCTTCACCGCGGCCTTCAGCCCTTCGAGGGCGCTCACGGTCGCGGAGCCCATGGAGCCGCTGTGGCCGCCGAAGTCGAACGGCATGATCACCCAGCCGTCGTTGGCGAGCCCCGCCGCGGCGCCCTTCTTGATGAGGTCCTTGCCATTGGCGTCCGGGCCGCCGGGCGTGGTGCCCATGGTCACGTAGGTGACGATGCCGGGGTTGGTGTTCTTGACGATCTTCAGTGCGTCGACGACCCGCTTGCGGACCGTCGCGTTGGAGAACTCGGTGTCCTCGATGTCGATGTCCAGCGCCTTGAGGTGGTACGCGTTGATCACCTTCTGGTAGGCGCCGGCCAGCGCGGAGGCGCTGGAGCACTTCTCGCCGAGCTTGTTGCCGCTCCAGCCGCCGACGGAGATGACGACGTCTCCGCCCGCGCCCCGGATGGCGTTGACGGCGGACTGGTCCGAACCGCCGGTCAGCGGCCGCGTCCCGTCCCACTTCGGGTTGCAGCCGCCGTCGGAGAGGATGAACGCGAGGGTGAACCACTTCACACCGGTGGCGGCCATGACGTCGGTGGGCTTCTGCGGACTGCCCCAGCCCAGGTACTCGTAGGGCGCGGCGGCCATGGTGCCCGCGGCGAGCGGCGGGGAGGCGGCGGCCCTGGAGCCGGAGGCGACCAGGGGCAGGACGAGGCAACCGAGGCCGGCGGCGACCGCGGCGGCGCGGCGTCGGGGAGCGGCAGCGTGCATGGGGGGTCCTTCCGAGGGGGGAGAGTTAGGAAAGATTCCTAACCATCACTGCATAGCAGTGGATGGAGGGGCCCGATGTCAATGGCCCGGGTCGAACCAACCGCCCTTGCCCGCCGAGGAGTTGGGCGGTTTGTGGGGGGAGCGCCCAGGATCGGCCCCTGCCGGCCGCAGGGCCGAGGACCCGGGAAGGCCGGATCTGGAGCACGGAATTCCCGGCTGTCGGCAGCGTGGGGAATGGTTCGCTCCGGCCACTCGTTGAGGTGATGAGTACCAACCGACGACGTAAGGATCGACCGCTCGTGAGCAAGGTCCCCTCCATCACCCTCAACAACGGCGTCGAGATGCCCCAGCTCGGGTTCGGTGTCTGGCAGGTGCCGGACGACGAGGCCGCGCAGGCGGTCGAGACCGCGATCGAGACCGGGTACCGGTCGATCGACACGGCCGCGGTCTACGAGAACGAAGCGGGCACCGGCAAGGCGATCGCGGCTTCGGGAGTGGCCCGCGAGGAGCTCTTCGTCACCACCAAGCTGTGGAACAGCGCCAACGAGACGTGGACGCGCGACGGCGTCCTGCGCGAGTTCGACGCCTCCCTGTCGAAGCTGGGCCTCGACTACGTCGACCTGTACCTGATCCACTGGCCGCGCGCGGTGCGCGAGGACTACGTATCGATCTGGAAGGCGTTCACCGAGATCGCCGAGAGCGGCCGCGCCAAGGCGATCGGCGTCTCCAACTTCCAGGCGCCGCACCTGCGCAGGATCATCGACGAGTCGGGCGTGACCCCCGCGGTCAACCAGGTCGAGCTGCACCCGCAGCTCGCCCAGGCCGAGCTGCGCGCCTTCAACGCCGAGCACTCCATCGCGACCGAGGCCTGGTCGCCGCTGGGCCAGGGCAAGGGCCTCCTGGAGGTCCCGACGATCGTGGCGATCGCGCGGAAGTACGGGAAGACCCCGGCGCAGATCGTGCTGCGCTGGCACCTCCAGCTCGGCGTCATCGCCATCCCGAAGTCGGTGACGCCCTCGCGCGTCGCCGAGAACTTCGACGTGTTCGGCTTCGAGCTCGACGCCGAGGACATCGCGGCGATCGCCGCGCTCGACGAGGGCAAGCGGCTGGGGCCGGACCCGGACGAGTTCGACGCCAACTGAGCGCGCCCAGGGGCCGTATCGCCCCGTGACGTGACGTAAGTCCGCGGCTCAGGACGGTCGCCGTCCTGAGCCGCGGACTTCGCGCCGTGCGGGAGCCTCAGTCCGCGCGGCGCGCCGTGTGGATCGACCTCGCCGTCAGCAGGAACACGTCCGGGCGCCGCGCGAGACCCGCCTCGTCCTCCGGGTCCATCAGCCGCCGCAGCACCGCCGCGTCCTCCGGTGACAACTCCTCCCCCACCGTCTCGGCGGTCCTGGCGAACGCGTACACCACCTGCTCCCGCACGTCCGGCTCCAGCGGCGCCGGGAAGTCGACGAGGAAGCTCCGCCCGGCCGGGGAGACAAGCCCCACGGACGTCAGCAGCGCCCCCCAGTCCTCGGTCTCCTCCTTGGCGTCCGGCAGCTCCGCCCGCATCCGCGCGAACCGCTCGTCCACCAGCACGTCGATCCTGGCCTCCAGGCCCGGCCGCCCCATACCGATGTCGCGGGGCAGCCGGCGCGTGGGCAGCCCGCCCTCCGCGAGGGCCACCGTGCCGCCCGGCCGCAGCAGCCGCGCGAACCCGGCGAGCGCGGCCCGCTGGTCGCCCAGGTGGTGCAGCGAGTTCCCCGCCCAGACGAGGTCCGCGTCCCCCAACTCCCCGAAGCCTTCCGGGAGTTCGGCCTCGATGGTACGGATGCGGTCACCGAGGCCCAGGCGCTCCGCGCGGGCCAGGGCGTGGCCGAGGAGCGCCCGGTTGCCGTCGACGGCGACGACCTCCGCGCGCGGGAACGCCTGGGCGAGCAGACACGTCACCACACCGGGGCCGCTGCCGATGTCGAGGATCCGGCGCACCTCGGGGCCGCCGGAGCGCTGCCCGGCGATCCAGTCCGCGGCCTCCCGGTAGGCGCCGGAGAACAGTTCGGCCTCGCCCACCAGGAGCGGGAGCAGCGTCTCCCAGTCGAAGTCCGCCCAGCCGCCTCCGTGCCCGTGACCGTGTCCGTGCCCCTGGCCGCTCCCCCGGCCGGTCCCGTGGGTGTGGCCCGGGCCGTCTCCCCGGCCGCCGCGGTGGTTGTCGTCGTGGCTGTTCCGGCCGTCGTGGCCGCGCGAGTCGCTCATGGCTCCACCCTGCCCCCGGCCGTCGCGGTCGCGGGAATTCCTTTGCCGTTTCGGCAATTCGTCCGGTGTTCCTGCGGGCTGACGCCCCGGACGCGTTTGAAGGCGGCGCTCAGCGCGAACGCGCCCCCGTACCCGACCTGCCGCGCGATCGCCTCGACCGTCGCGTCGCTCTCGCGCAGCAGATCCGCCGCGAGCGCGAGCCGCCAGCCCGTGAGGTACGCCATCGGCGGCTCCCCCACCAGCTCACCGAAGCGCCGGGCCAGCCCCGCCCGGGAGACCCCGCACCGCGCGGCGAGCGCGGCCACCGTCCACGGATGCGCGGGCTCGTTCTGGAGCAGCCGCAGCGCGGGCCCCACCACGGGGTCGCCCATGGCCCGGTACCAGGCGGGCGCATAGGCCCCCGGCCGGTTGAACCAGGCCCGCAGCACCGCGATCAGGAGCAGGTCGAGCAGCCGGTCCAGAACGACGCTCTGGCCCGGCTCGTCCCGGGATATCTCCTCGTCGAGCAGCGGCATCACCGAGCGGTTCCACTCCTCGGCGGTGAGCACCAGCAGCGGCGGCAGCGCGTCGAGCAGCCGCCCGCTGATCTCCCCCTCCATCAGATACGTACCGACGAGCATGGTGGCCGAACCGTCGGCGGCGTTGCCCCAGGTCCGTACGCCCAGCTCCATCGACTGCGCCAGCGGCTCGCCGCGCAGCGTGGTGCACACCCCGCCGGGGCCGATCCTGGCGGACGGCTCGGCGTCGGGGGCGTGGGCGACGGTGTACGGGTCGGGGCCGCGGGCGACGACGATGTCACCGGGGCGGACCAGGACCGGCGGCCCGGCGTCGGGCACCACCCACGCCTCGCCGCGCGTCGTCGACATCAGGCAGATGGGCGCCCGGTCCTCGATCCGTACGGACCACGGCGGTTCCATCACCATCCGCAGCAGAAACGCCCCGCGGGCGCGCGGCCCGTCGAGCAGTCCGGAGAGTGCGTCCATGGGGCGGAGCCTAGTCGGCGGCGCAGCGGGGCAGTAGACGCAGACGTATGCGGATGAGCCCTTGGAGCATGGAGAGTCCAGACCGCGCCGACGAAGCTGGACGCATGACGAACACAGCGCGCAACTCCAGCCAGAACAGCAGCCAGGACGCCGGTCGCCACATCGACCCGAATACCCGTCAGACCGTGCTCGTGACCAACGGCACCGGCAAGACCGGGCACCGCGTCGTCGAACGCCTCACCGCGCTCGGCGTGCCGGTCCGCGCCGGGTCGCGCGGCGGCGAGGTGCCCTTCGACTGGGCGGACACCTCGACGTGGGGGCCCGCGCTCGCGGGTGCCGACTCCGCCTATGTGACGTACGTCCCGGACCTCGCCGCACCCGGCGCCGTCGAGGCGATGGGGACCTTCGGGGAACTCGCCGCCCGCCACGGTGTGCGGCGCCTGGTGCTGCTCTCGGGCCGGGGCGAGCCGGCGGCGGTACACGCGGAGGAGGCGCTGCGCGCGGCGGGCACGGACCTCACGGTGGTCCGCGCCGCGTTCTTCGCCCAGAACTTCAGCGAGGGCGCCCTGACGGACGGGGTGCTCGCGGGCGAGATCCCGTTCCCCGCGGGCGACACGGCCGAGCCGTGGGTGGACGCCGGTGACATCGCCGACGTCGTGGTCAAGGCCCTCACCGAGGACGGACACGCGGGCCTCGTCCACGAGGTGACGGGCCCTCAGCCGCTGACGCTGGCGCAGGTCGCCGCGGTTCTGTCGGAGGCGGCCGGGCGGCCGGTGCGGTACGTGCCGGTGAGCGAGGCCCAGTACGCGGAGCTGCTGATGCGGTACGGCCTCATCGAAGGGGAGGCCCGGTGGCTCGCCGAGCTGTTCGCGACGCTGCTGGACGGGCACAACTCCTCGGCCACGGACGGCGTCAAGCGTGTCCTCGGCCGTGAGCCCAAGGCGTTCGCCGACTTCGCGCGGGACGCGGCGGCGGACGGTGACTGGCGGGGCTGACCACCGGTCTTTGGCCAGGTGACCGAAACATGCCGTGACCAACACCACGCCCTCCGTGAGCGGCCGATTACCGCAATCGGGACCTGCCGTCGGGTAGCCGCCATTCCTTCGCACTAGGTTTTCGTCTGTCACCGCATTGACGACACGCCGCGACGAAGGAAGCTGAACCGATGGACGAGAACGAATCCCTGGCCGAGCGCTTCGAGGAGAACCGCCCGCGCCTGCGGGCGGTCGCCTACCGGATGCTCGGCTCACTGAGCGAGGCGGAGGACGCCGTCCAGGAGGCGTGGTTGCGGGCGGCCGGCTCCAGCGACGGCGTGGAGAATCTGAGCGCCTGGCTGACCACCGTCGTCTCACGGGTCTGCCTCGACATGCTGCGCTCGCGCCAGGCCCGCCGCGAGGATCCCCTCGACGTCCACGTGCCCGACCCGATCGTGGACCGCCCGGACCGGGTGGACCCCGAGCACGAGGCGCTGCTCACCGACTCGGTCGGGCTCGCCCTGCTCGTCGTGCTCGACACGCTGGCCCCGGCGGAGCGGCTGGCGTTCGTCCTGCACGACATGTTCGGCGTCCCCTTCGAGGAGATCGCGCCCATCGTGGACCGCGCCCCGGCGGCGACCCGGCAGCTGGCCAGCCGGGCCCGCCGCCGGGTGCAGGGCCGGGCCGTTCCCGACCCCGACCTGAACCGGCAGCGCAAGGTCGTCGACGCCTTCCTCGCGGCGGCGCGCGGCGGCGACTTCGACGGGCTGCTCGCCACCCTCGACCCGGACATCGTGCTGCGCGCGGACTACGGTCCGGGCTCGCTCACCCCGTCCAAGACCGTGCTCGGCGCCCACGCGGTCGTCCAGAACGCGCTGTCCTTCGCGCAGTACGCCAAGTTCGCCCGTCCGGCGCTGGTCAACGGTGCCATGGGCGTGGTCAACGCCCCGGAGGGCCGGACGATGGCGGTGCTCGGCTTTACCGTCCGGGACGACAGGATCGTCGAGATCAACATCCTCGCCGACCTGGAGCGGCTGGCCCGGGTCGACCTGGCGGCGCTGGACGCGTGACCCCGGCGCCTCCCGGGGCCCGCGCGCCCCGGGAGGTCAGCCCGCGCCGTGCCCGGGGGCGATCGCCTCGACGCGGTGGGCGAGCTCGAAGTCCTTCTCCGTCACCCGGCCCCCGGCGTCATGGCTGTTCACCGTGAGGGCCACCGTGTTGTAGCCGAGGGTGAGATCGGAGTGGTGGTTCAGTTCGTCCTGGATCTGCGCGATGTGGATGACCATCGCGGTGGCCGCGAAGTGCGAGGCAAGGCGGTAGGTGCGGGCGAGGCGCTCCTCGCCGTCCGGGAGCGACCAGCCCGGCAGTTCGCGCAGGCGGTCCTCGATGTCCTTCTGCGACAGCGGCTCTACGGGCATGACCGGACTCCTTACGAGGTGGTGACGGTACGGGGTGGAGCGCGGCATCCGCGGCTCCGTCTCCGTAGCGTCGCCCTTATGCGTGTACTTGTCACGGGAGGCGCGGGCTTCATCGGCTCGCGGATCGTCCGGGCCCTCTCCGCCCGGGGCCATGAACCCGTCGTCCTCGACCGCGCGCTCCGGCCCGGCGACGACGTCCGCGACCGCGACGCCGTCGCCCGGGCGCTGCGCGGCGTGGACGCCGTCTGCCACCAGGCGGCGATGGTCGGCCTCGGCACGGACTTCTCCGACGCGCCCGACTACGTGTCCTGCAACGACCTGGGCACGGCGGTCCTGCTCGCCGCGATGGCCGAGGCCGGGGTGGCGGACCTGGTGCTCGCCGGGTCGATGGTGGTGTACGGGGAGGGGCGCTACGCGTGCCCGCGCCACGGGCCCGTACGCCCCGGGCCCCGGCCGTACGAGGAGCTGGCGGCGGGCCGCTTCGAGCCCCGGTGCCCGCGCTGCGGCGCCGAGCTGGAGCCGGGCCTGGTCGGCGAGGACGCGCCGGCGGATCCGCGGAACGTGTACGCGACGACCAAGCTGGCCCAGGAGCATCTGAGCGCCGCCTGGGCGCGCGCCACCGGCGGCCGCGCGGTGTCGCTGCGCTACCACAACGTGTACGGGCCGGGGATGCCGCGCGACACCCCGTACGCGGGGGTCGCGTCCTTCTTCCGTTCGGCCCTCGCGCGCGGCGAGGCGCCCCGGGTCTTCGAGGACGGCCGCCAGCGCCGGGACTTCGTGCACGTGCGCGATGTGGCGGCGGCGAACGCGATGGTGCTGGAAGCGCTGCGCGAGCGCCCGCCGGGGGCCCTGACCGCGTACAACACCGGCAGCGGGACGCCGCACACGGTGGGTGAGATGGCGCAGGCACTGGCGGCGGCGTACGGCGGGCCCGCGCCGGTGGTGACGGGCGAGTACCGCCTCGGCGACGTCCGCCACATCACCGCCGACTCCTCGCGGCTGCGCGAGGAGCTGGGCTGGCGGGCGGAGGTCGGGTTCGCGGAGGGGATGACGGAGTTCGCCCGCGCGGAACTGCGACCGGCGGCGGGCTGAGCGCTGGGGGGCCACCCGGGGGGTGGGGGGGGCGGTCAGGAAGGGGTCGCCGGGGAGCGGGAGGCGGGGGCCGGTCAAGAAGGAGCCGCCAGGAGGGCGGGGGGGCGGGAAGGCGCCGCCGGGATGCGGGGGCCGTCAGCAAGGGGCCGCCGGGAGGCCCGGAGGCGGTCAAAGAGCCGCCGGGAGGCCCGGGAGCGGTCAGGAAAGAGCCGATGGGACGCGGGGGCCGTCAGGAAGGGGCCGCCGGGAGGGTCACCTCGAAGCGGCAGCCGCCGTGCACGTTGTGGACGGCGGCGCTGCCCGCGTGGGCCTCGACGATGCCCCGCACGATGGCGAGGCCCAGGCCCGCGCCGCCCGGCGGGGTGCGCGCCTCGGTGCCGCGCCAGCCGGTGTCGAAGACGCGGGTGAGGTCGTCGTCGGGGATGCCGCCGCAGCCGTCCGTCACCGACAGCACCACCGACTCGGCGCTGGCCTCGGCGGCGACCGCGACCGTGCCGTCGGCCGGGGTGTGCCGGATGGCGTTGACCAGCAGGTTGGCCAGGACCCGGGTCATCTCCTTGCCGTCCACCTCCACCGGGACCGGCTCGACACGGTCGCCGACGAGCCGGACGCCGTGTTCGCGGGCGAGCGGGTCGGCGCCCGCCAGCGCGTCCCCCACCAGGTCGTGGACGGACATCCGGGCCGGGTTGAGGGCGAGGGCCCCGGCGTGGATGCGGGACAGCTCGAAGAGGTCGCCCACCATTGCGTTGAGGCGCTCGACCTCGGTCCGGATCTGCCGGAAGTAGCGTTCGGGGTCCTTGGCCATGCCGTCCTCCAGCGCCTCGGCCATCGCGCGCAGCCCCGCGAGGGGGGTGCGCAGGTCGTGCGAGATCCAGGCGACGAGTTCGCGGCGGGAGGTCTCCAGGGCGCGTTCGCGCTCACGGGAGGCGGAGAGGCGGGCGCTGGTGGCGGCCAGTTCACGGCTGAGCGCGGCGAGTTCCGCGGTGGCCGGTCCCTCGGGCGCGGCGAAGCTGCCGCCCTCGCCGAACGAGCGGGTGGCCAGGGCCAGTTGGTGGCTGCTGGTGACGACCCGGCGGCCCAGGACCAGCGCGGTGGCGAGCGAGACGGCCGCGGCCATCGCGATGACCAGGGTGACGACCTTCAGGTCGTGGGAGGACAGGAACATCTCCCAGGCCACCGCGAGGGTCCCGGCGAGCATGGCGCTGACCGCGACGGCGGCCACCACGGCGAGCGAGGCGGTCACCGAGCGGTGGCGCAGCAGGCGCAGCGCGAGCGCTCCGAGCAGGCCCGCGGCGGCGGCGCCGAGGAACGCGTACACGGCGATGAGCAGGACGTCCTTCATCTCAGACCTCCTCCCCCGCGTGCCATGCGTGGCTCGGCCCGGCGCCGTCGTCCGGTGCCTCGAAGCGGTATCCGACGCCCCACACCGTCTGGATGAGCCGCGGCTTGGCGGGGTCGTCCTCGACCTTGCCGCGCAGCCGCCGCACATGGACGGTGACGGTGGACAGGTCGCCGAACTCCCAGCCCCACACGTCGCGCATCAGCCGCTCGCGGGTGACGGCCTCGCCGGGGTGGCTCATCAGATAGGCCAGGAGGTCGAACTCCCGCAGGGTGAGGGCGAGTTCGGTGTCCCCCTTGACGGCGCGGCGGGCGGCCGGGTCCAGGACGATGCCCGCCCGCCGCACCGGCGGCCCCGGCCGGACGCCGGCGGCCCGGGCGCGGCGCAGCACCGAGTCGACGCGCAGCACCAGCTCGCGGGGGCTGAACGGCTTGGTGACGTAGTCGTCCGCGCCGATCTCCAGGCCCAGCACGCGGTCGTCCTCGTCGCCGCGCGCGGTGAGCATGATGACCGGTACGGGCCCCGCGCCGCGCAGCACGCGGCAGACCTCCAGACCGTCCATGCCCGGCAGCATCAGATCGAGGACGACGAGGTCGGGGCGGCGCGCACCGGCCGCGCGCAGGGCGGCGGGGCCGTCGCCGACGTGCTCGACCTCGTACCCGGCGCGTTCCAGGTATCCGGTGACCACCTCGGCCACGGTCGGGTCGTCGTCGACGACGAGGATGCGGGACCGGTCACTGTGCATGGCCACAGCGTCGCACCCGGCGGGCGCCGCCGTCGCCACCCGGATGGCGGACGCGGGGCGATGTCCCTGTTTCGTAAGAACCCGAAGTCCCGGTTTGTCCGCCGCGGCTTCGTACCGTGAGGGGCGTGACCGACTCGATTCCCACGACGGTGGACGTCGTACTGCCCTGCCTCGACGAGGCCGAGGCGCTGCCCTGGGTGCTGGCCCGGATTCCCGAGGGGTGGCGGGCCGTCGTCGTCGACAACGGCTCGACGGACGGCTCGGCGGAGCTGGCCCGCGCGCTCGGCGCGACCGTGGTGCACGAGGCCCGGCGCGGTTTCGGCGCGGCCTGCCACGCGGGCCTGCTCGCGGCGCGCGCCGAGTACGTCTGCTTCTGCGACTGCGACGGCTCGCTCGACCCCGGGCTGCTGGCGCCCTTCGTACGGGAGGTGGCCGCCGGGGACGCCGACCTCGTCCTCGGGCGCCGCAGGCCCACCGCGCCCGGGGCCTGGCCGCCGCACGCGCGGGCCGGGAACCTGGCCCTGTCCCGGATGCTGCGCCGCCGCACCGGGCTGCGGCTGCACGACCTGGGCCCGCTGCGGGCGGCCCGGCGGGTGCCCCTGCTCGCCCTCGGCGTCGCGGACCGGCGCAGCGGCTATCCGCTGGAGACGGTGGTGCGCGCGGCGGACGCCGGGTGGCGGGTGCGCGAGCACGACGTGCCGTATCTGCCGCGCACCGGCAGGTCGAAGGTGACCGGCACCTGGCGGGGCACCTGGCAGGCCGTACGGGACATGCGCTCGGTGCTCGCGCTGCCGCCCGCCCCGCCGCGGCCCGCCACGACCGCGGACACCCGGTGACGGCGCAGGGCGCGCCGGTCGCCCTGCTGGTGATCGCCAAGGCGCCGGTGCCGGGCCGGGTCAAGACCCGGCTGACCCCGCCGTACTCGCCCGAGCAGGCCGCGCGCATCGCCGGGGCCGCGCTCGCCGACACGCTGGACGCGGTGCTCGCCGCACCGGCCCGGCGCCGGATCCTGGTCCTGGACGGGGCGCCGGGGCCGTGGCTGCCGCCAGGTATCGAGGTCGTCCCGCAGGGGGCGGGCGGTCTCGACGAGCGGCTGGCGGCGGCCTTCGCGCTCGACTCCGGCCCGGCCCTGCTCGTCGGCATGGACACCCCGCAGCTGAGCCCGGCGCTGCTGGCCCCGGCGCTGGGCGGCTGGGCGCCCGGCGAGGCGTGGTTCGGCCCGGCGGCCGACGGCGGCTTCTGGGCGCTGGGCCTGACCGCCCCCGATCCGTCCCTGCTGCGCGGGGTGCCCATGTCCGTACCCGAGACGGGCGCGGTCCAGCGGCGGCGGCTGGACGACGCGGGACTCACCGTGCGCGAGCTGGCGCCGCTGCGGGACGTGGATACGGCGGCCGACGCGGCGGAGGTGGCGGCGCTCGTCCCCGGCGGCCGGTTCGGGCGGGCGGTGGCCGCGTGCCGGGGCGGCGCCCTCGCGACGGCCGCCGGGGCGGGGCGGCGGGGCGCCGCGCGATGACCGCGACGACCGTGCCCGCCGCGCTCGCCTGGCGGGCCGATCCGTACACCGACGCCCTGCGCAGCGGGCGCGGGCCGCTGTTCCTGCACCGCCGGGACGGGTGGCTGCTGCCGCTGGAGGTGGAGCGGTGGTGCGCGGCGCCGGACCCGGCCGACCTCACCGTGCTGCGGCGGTGCCGGGGTGCCGTGCTCGACATCGGGTGCGGGCCCGGGCGCCTGGTGGTGGCGCTGGCCGCGCTCGGTACGGCCGCGCTCGGCGTCGACGTCAGCCCCGAGGCGGTCCGCCGCACCCGGCGCTCGGGCGGCAGCGCCCTGTGCCGGTCGGTCTTCGACCCGCTGCCGGGCGAGGGCCGCTGGCGCACCGCGCTGCTGCTCGACGGCAACATCGGCATCGGCGGCGACCCGGCGGCGCTGCTCGCGCGCGCGGCCCGGCTGGTGGACGCGGGCGGGCAGTTGATCGTGGAGGCGGCGCCCCTCGACGTGGACGAACACGTCGAGGTACGGGTGGCCGACGGACGCGGCGCCTTCGGGGCGGCCTTCCCCTGGTCGCGCCTGGGCACCGCAGCCCTGCTGCGGTACGCGGAGACCACCGGCTGGCACCCGGCCGAGCGCTGGACAGCGGCCGGACGCCCGTTCCTCGTACTGCGCCGGGGGTGAACGCGGGGCCGGACCCGCCTCCGTGGGGCACGCGGGAGGGTACGGAGGCGGGGCAGCGTCCGTCAGGGGTCGGGTGGGGAGGCCGGGGGCTCTGCGCGGCGGGCGCGTCCGCGCCACACGTTCTGCGCGGCCGCCACCAGCGCCCCCGCGACCGCGACCACCGCCAGCAGCACCAGCCAGTTGCGGACGTAGTCCAGCGGCAGCACCGTCGCGTTGGTCACCGGGCCCGGCCGCAGGATGTCCGGCAGGGCGATCGCCGTGAGGCAGCCGCCCGTCACCAGGGCCGCCCGCAGCGGGCCGCGCGCCCGGGGCCGGGCCGCCACCACGCCCAGGCCGACCAGCAGCACCAGCGGCGCGACGAACCCGTCGTGCAGCACGACCGCCCCGGCCAGCCACACCGCCACGTCCCACGCCCCCTGCGCCCACACCAGCGACACGCCGAGCCCCATCAGCGCGAGCCCGAGCGCGCCCACCGCGTACCGCCCCGCCATCACCGCACCTCCAGTCGCGAGACCCACTTGGTCTGGAGCACGCCGGGCCGGTTGGGGGCGATGATCCGGGCCGGATAGCCGTGGTCGGGGGTGAGCACCTGTCCGTTGAGCCGGAGCGCGAGGAGGGTGAGCGGGTCGCGCGCGTAGGTGCGGCCCATGTCCATCACCCGGTAGGCGCCGTGCCGTTCGAGCGAGACGACCCGCAGCGCGGCCCCGGGCGCCCCGGCCCGCTCCATCAGGTCCCTGATCCGTACGCCGGTCCAGTGCGCGTTCTTGCTCCACCCCTCCACGCAGGCGATGGGCAGCTCGACTTCGTACTGCGGCAGCGCGGCCAGCTCGTCGAGGCTCAGCTCGTACGGGCGCGGCCCCGCCACCGTCAGCCGCCAGGCCGCCGTGTCGACCCGGGTCGTCCCGGCCGCCGCCGCCGTGCGGTTGACGGGCAGGCCCAGCGGGCCGTGGTCGGGGTGGCGCGGCGCCAGCAGGTCGAGGGACTTGAGCGGGGTCACGGACTGGCCGACCGTGGTGACGGTCACCGCGCCGACCGCGACCGCCAGACCGGTGAGGAGCGAGCGCCGGTCGAGCGCGTTCTCCGGCTCGCCCGGCAGCGCGCGCGTGGCGGGCGAGCGCCGCCACCAGTACGCCCTGATGTCCGGCCACTTGACGGCGAGGTGCAGCAGCAGCGCGCCGGTCAGCAGCCAGGCGACCGCGAAGTGCACGGGGACGAAGCTGAACGGCCAGGGGTACCACTGCACGGTGTTGAGCAGCCCGGTCAGCAGCTCGAACATCGCGCCGGCGACGAGCACCGCAACCGAGAGCCGCTCCAGCGCGTGCCGTACGCCGGTGAACGCCGGCCACACGAACAGCTTCGGGTAGACGGTCCACAGCTTGCCGAAGAGCAGCGGGATCGCGGCGATGCCCACCCCCACGTGCAGGCCCTGGGTCATCCGGTAGCCCCAGCCGGGGCGGGCGGGCAGCTCGTTCGCCAGCCAGCCCGGCGGGTGCTGGAGGTAGTGGCTGAGCACCCCGGTGACCATGCAGACGAGCACGGCCGCGCCGAGCAGCCAGCCGATCGCCGTCGTGGTGCGCCTGTCGTGCAGCGCGCCCCGGAACGACGGCAGCAGCGTGGACGGCGGCGGGGGGAACGGACGTCGTGGCCTCATGTCCCCATGACATCCCCTGACCGCCCTGAACAGGGCGCCTGACACCTTACGGTTCCCGGACGCGTGGCGGGTTGGGCCGTCCGGGCGCCCGCCGGCCTGCGAATGTGGTCGGGTGATCGCTCCGCGAACCGCCGCCGCCCCGACCGCCCCGCCCGCCGCCGCGCCCGGCGCGCTGCGTCGCTCGGCCCCGGCCGCCGTGCTGCTGGCCGCGCTGACCGCCGTGCTCGTGTGCACGTCCGTCGAGGGCGGCCGCCCCGTCCGCCCCGGCACGCTCTCCTGGTGGTATCTGGCCTGCTGGCTGCTGTTCGCGGCGGCCGCCCGGTCGCTGCGGCGGGTCCCGGCGCGCCACCGTGCGGGCCTGGTCCTGGCGGGCGGGGTGCTGGTCGCGGCGACCGGTCTGGCGGCGCCGCCGACCACCAGCACGGACATGTTCCGCTATGCCTGGGACGGCCGGGTGCAGGCGGCCGGGATCTCGCCCTACGACCACGCCCCCGCCGACCGGGAGCTGGCGTCGCTGCGCGACGACTGGCTGTTCCCCCGGGGCACGGCGTGCCGGGGTCCGGACCGGGCCCGGTTCGGCGAGGCGGACCGCTGTACCCGCCTCAACCGCCCCAGGGTGCACACGATCTACCCCCCGGTGGCGGAGGCGTACTTCCTGGGTGTCCACGGCCTGTCCCCCTCGGCCGCCCGCCACAAGCCGTTGCAGATGGGCGGCGCCGTGCTGGCGGTGGCCACCACGGGTGTGCTGCTGCTCGTCCTGCGGCGGCGCGGCGCCGACCCGGCGCGGGCGGCGTACTGGGCGTGGTGCCCCGCGGTGCCGGTCGAGGCGGTGAACAACGCGCATGTGGACGTGCTGGCGGTGCTGTTGGCCGTGGCGGGACTCGGCGCGGTCGCGGCGCGGCGCGCAGCGGCCGGCGGGGTCCTGATCGGCGCCGGGATCGCGGCGAAGATGCTGCCCGCCGTGGTGCTGCCGGGCGCCCTCGCGGGCGTGCTCGCGGGGCGCCGCCCCGACTGGCGGCGCGCGGCGGCCGTCCTCGTCCCGGCGGCGCTGTGCGTGGCGCTCTCCTATCTGCCGTACGTCCTGGTCTCGGACTCCTCGGTCTTCGGCTATCTGGGCGGGTACGCCAAGGAGGAGGGGTACGACGACGCGTCCGCCCGCAGCCGGTACGGACTGCTGCGGCTGGTCATCCCGGACGCCTGGGCGCTGCCCGCGGCGCTCCTCGTCATGGCGCTCGTCGTCCTGTACGTACTGCGCCGGGGCGACCCCGAACGGCCCTGGTCCGGCGCGCTGTTGGTGCTGGGCTGGGCGTTCTGCCTGATGACCCCCGGCTACTCCTGGTACGCGCTGCTGCTCGTCGCGCTGGTGGCCCTGGACGGCCGCTGGGAGTGGCTGGTGGTCGCCGCGGCGGGGGCCGTCTGCTATGTGACCGCGCGGGCCGTGCCGGACTCCTTCGACACGGTCAGGACGAGCGCGTACGCGGTGGCCGCGGCGGTCGCGCTGGCCGGGTGGGGGGTGCGGCGCCGGGCGCTGTCAGTGGCCCGGGTTAGTGTCTGACCATGACGACAACTGCCGCGACCGACACGGGAGTAGGGCCGCTGCTGCGCGGCTGGCGCGAGCAGCGCAGGATCAGCCAGCTGGAGCTCGCCCTGCGCGCCGACTCCTCGGCGCGGCACATCAGCTTCGTGGAGACCGGCAGGTCCCGCCCGAGCCAGGAGATGGTCCTGCGCCTCGCGGAGCACCTGGATGTGCCGGTCCGCGAGCGCAACGCCCTGCTCCTGGCGGCGGGTTACGCCCCGCGGTTCACCGAGACGTCCCTGGAGGACCCCTCCATGGGCGCCCTGCGCGAGGGCATGGAGCGCCTGCTGCGGGGGTACGAGCCGTTCCCGGCGCTGATAGTCGACGGCACGTACACGGTCCTGGCGGCGAACCGGGGCATCGCGATGCTCCTCGAAGGCGTGCCGGAGCGGCTGCTCGTCCCGCCGCTCAACGCGATGCGCCTGACCCTGCACCCGCAGGGCCTGGCGCCGCGCATCCGCAACCTCCGCCAGTGGCGCGGACACCTGCTGGAGCAGATGGAGCGTCAGATCGCGCTCCTGCGCTCGGACGCGCTGCGCGAGCTGTACGAGGAGGTCGCGGCGCACCCGGTTCCGGAGACGGCCGAAGAGGACACCTCCGAGCGCGCCGACTGCCCCTTCGCGCTGCCGCTGCGCATCGAACACCGGGGCACGGTCCTGTCGTTCCTGTCGACGATCGCCACGTTCAACACGCCGATGGACGTGACCGTCTCCGAGCTGGCCATCGAGACGTTCCTGCCGGCCGACCCGGAGACGTTCGCGTACCTCCGGTCGCTCACGCCGTAGGCGGTACGCGGTCGAGGAAGCCCGCGACGGTGGCGATCCGGCCGTCCCCGGCGAGGGTGACCACATCGGATCCGGCGACCGGCGCGGACCCGTCCGCGACCGACACCAGCTCCCAGCGGAACCGGGCCACGTCGTGGTGCCCGTCGACCGCGCCCTCCAGACGGAAGACGTAACCGGGGAACTGGGCGTGGGTGCCGCCGATGACCGCCGCTATGGCCTCGTGGCCGGTGACGTCGGACAGGGGGTCGGTGTAGCCGCCGCCCTCGCTCCAGGCGGCCTCGACGGCCTTGGCCAGCTCCTCGGCCGAGCCGGTGGCGTTCCACGCCTCGAAGTAGCGGGCGACGGCGGTCTCGTAGCGGTTCTCGGACAAGGGAATCAGCCTCCGTGGAAGTGGATCGGGAAGACAGGTACCGGGGTGGAAGCCGGGCCCCGGCCGGAGTGCGCCGCCCGGGACCCGATGGCTCCACCTTGCCGGGCGGGGGTGGCGGGGGTCGATTACCGCCCAGGTAATGCCGTCCGGAGGGCGGTCCGGGTGGGGCCGGCCGGCCCGGTCCGCCCCGGGTCGTCGCGGGCCCGTCCCGGGGGCCCGTCACCCGAGTGACCTACCCGGTCCGTAATATCCCTCTAATCGGTTAAATGCCCCCTTCGAGGACATGCCCATGATCACGCTCGGGGATACGTCACAGGCACACGTCCGCACACCCCTGGAGCACCCGCGTGGAAACCGCAGGCGTCCGCCCGGCAGGAGACAAGGAAGTTCCATGGCCACCCTGTGCCGCCCCTCAGTAGCCGTACCCGACCATGTGATCACGCAGGAGGAGACGCTCGCCCTTGCCCGTGAGACCCACGCCGACCACCCCCAGCGGGACCTCGTCCTGCGCCTCATCCAGAACACCGGGGTCCTCACCCGCCACCTCGTGCAGCCCATCGAGGACACCCTGCGCCACCCCGGCTTCGAGGAGCGCAACCTGCTGTACGAGGCGGAGGCCAAGGCCCGGGTGCCCGGGGTCGTCCGGCAGGCGCTCGCCAATGCCCAGGTGGAGCCGCAGGAGATCGACCTGATCGTCTACGTCTCCTGCACCGGCTTCATGATGCCGTCGCTGACCGCCTGGCTGATCAACACCATGGGATTCAGGACCGAGACCCGGCAGCTGCCGATCGCCCAGCTCGGCTGTGCCGCGGGCGGCGCCGCGATCAACCGCGCCCACGACTTCTGCACCGCCTATCCGCGGGCCAACGTACTGATCGTGTCCTGCGAGTTCTGCTCGCTCTGCTACCAGCCGACCGACATCGGCGTCGGCTCGCTGCTCTCCAACGGTCTGTTCGGCGACGCGATCTCCGCGGCCGTGGTGCGCGGCGAGGGCGGCACGGGCGTACGGATCGAACGCAACGGCTCGCACCTGGTGCCCAACACCGAGGACTGGATCTCGTACGCGGTGCGTGACACCGGGTTCCACTTCCTGCTCGACAAGCGCGTCCCCGGCACCATGGAGATGCTCGCTCCCGCGCTCAAGGCGCTGGTCGCCCAGCACAGTTGGGCCATCCCGGACATGGACTTCTTCATCGTGCACGCGGGCGGCCCGCGCATCCTGGACGACCTGTGCCACTTCCTGGAGCTGCCGCCGGAGATGTTCCGCTTCAGCCGGGCCACCCTCACCGAGCGGGGCAACATCGCCAGCTCCGTGGTCTTCGACGCGCTGGCCCGGCTCTTCGACGAGGGGGGCGCCGCCGACGGGGCGGGCGGCCTCATCGCGGGTTTCGGCCCCGGCATCACGGCCGAGACGGCGATCGGGCGCTGGGTCGCGGCGGCCCCGGTCCCGGCTGCGATGGCGGCGGCGATGAGCACCTGAGACCCGCCGCGCCCAGAGCCCGCCTCAGCGCTGCGAGGGCGTCTCGCGGGCGCAGGACGTCCCCGCGGCGGGCAGGACGCCGTCGAGCAGGAAGGCGTCCGCCGCGTCCCGGACGCACTGCGAGGCGGTGTAGCCGCCGTGCCCCTCGCCCTCGTAGGTGAGGACCACGCCCTTGCCGAGGCGCCGGGCCGTCTCCGCCGCCCACGGGTAGGGGGTGGCGGGGTCGCCCTTGGTGCCGATGAGCAGGGCGGGGGGCGCGCCGGTGCGGTGGATCGAGCGGATGTAGTCCGTACCGGCGGGCCAGCCCGTGCAGGAGATCGCCGCGCCCACCTGCTCGGGGCCGAACATGGGGCTGGCCTTGGCGAACCTCGCCTCCAGTGAGGCGAGTTCCGCGGCCGGGTCCTTGGCGCGCACCGGGTCGTCGGCGCAGTTGACGGCGAGGAGCGCCTCGCGGCTGTTGTCGTCCTCGGTGCGGCCGCTCCGCGCGTCCTTCCCCGCGAACTGCCGGGTGATCTCCTCCAGGAGCGCCGGGTCGCCCCGGTCGTGGAGGGCCGCGATGCCCCGCGCGAGCGCCGGCCACAGCTGCTCGGCGTAGAGCGCGTCGGTGAGGGCGGTCCGCAGGTCGGCGGAGGTGAAGTCGGCGCCGGAGGCGGTTTTGGCGCCGGCGCGGTCCAGCCGGGCGACGGTCGCGTCCAGCGTGCCGGCCGCCCGGGCGCTGCTCGCTCCGAGCGGGCAGCGGGCGCCCCGGGCCGCACAGTCCGAAAGGAAGGCGTCCAGAGCCTTCTGGAAGGCCGTGGCCTGGGCGAACGCGGACCGGGCGGCGTCTGCCGTCAGCGAGTCCACGGCGTCCAGGACCATCCGGCCGGTGCGCCGGGGGAACTGCGCCGCGTAGACCGCGCCGAGCCGGGTGCCGTAGGAGATGCCGAAGTAGTTCAGCTTCCGGTCGCCGAGCGCCCCGCGCAGTACGTCCAGGTCGCGCGAGGCGTTGATGGTGCCGACGTACGGCAGGAGCTTGCCGGTGGTCCTGCGGCACCCCTCGGCGACCGCCCGCAGCTCCTCGACGAGCTGGGCCCTCCCCTCGGCGTCATCGGCCGGAACGCTGCCGGAGGAGCCCTCGATGACCTCCTCGGCCTCGGCTCCGCAGCGGACGGGGGCACTGCGGCCCACCCCGCGCGGGTCGAAGGTCACCAGGTCGTAGGCGGGTGCCAGGCGCGCGGTGTCGGCCATGAAGTCGCCGAGCCCCTTGAGGCCGGACTCCCCCGGGCCGCCGAAGTTCAGCACCAGCGACCCCTTGGGGGCGCCGGCGCGGGCCGGGGCCGCCCCGGTGCCCGTGCCGGTGGGGCCCTCGCCCGACTCGGCCGCCCGCACCCGGGCCACCGCCAGGGCGATGGTGCCGTCCTCGGGCCGGGCGTAGTCGATGGGCACGGTCAGCTCGGCGCACTCCATGCCCTTGGGGGCGTCCTTGACCGTGCAGCCGCCCCAGACCAGGCGCTGGGAGTAGAAGCGGCTCAGATCGGGCTGGGCGCCGTCCGCCGCGGCCGGGACCGCCAGGGCGAGCAGCGCCATCGCCGCACCGGCCGCGCCCGCTGTCGTACCTCCGCGCATGGCAGACCTCTCGGTCGGGTGTTCCCGGAGCAAACGTAAGCCGCCGAACGGAGTACCGCACGACGGACCGCCCGCTGTCGTCACCCTCCGTGAGAACAGCAGGTCACCAAGGCGGTGGCCAGGAACGGGCCACCGCCCTGCCGTGGGGGTCCCGGCTACTCGCCGTGCGGGTCGGCCGGAGGTCGGCGCGGCTCCTCGCGGGGTTCGGGGTCCTCGCGTTCGGGGGTCGCGGTGGCCGGTCGGATCCGGGCGGCCTCGGCGCGCAGCATCGCGTTGAGCGCCGCGAAGGGGTCGATGGGCATGGCTGAACCACCTCGCTGTGCTGGTGAGTTGACGTACCGCTGGTTCGTTCCGCACGGAACGCTCAGCAGCGCAGCACCACACAGCGCACCCCGTCGGGGGAGGCGGGCCGACCGGGACCGCCCCGGGCCGCCGCGGACCGCCCGGGTCCGGCGGGTCGGGGGGCCGCCGGCGCGGAGCGGGTGTCCGGCGCCGGGCGGCTCGGGCGGGCCGCCGTCCGGGGCGCGGGGGCGGCCTCGTCGGGCTGCTCCTCGCCCACCGGGCCCGGCACCATCGTGGAGGCGGCCGCCCGGTCCACGGGCGGCCCCGCCGCCTCCGCCCCCGGCGCCGCCCCGAGCAGCGCGGCCACCACGAGCAGCACCACGAGGGTGCGGCGCAGGGTGGCGGGGAGAGCGGGCGGCATGCCACAACCCTGCCCGCGAACGACCGTGACCTGCTCGGATCCGGGCGAGATCCCCTCTCCCGGGTGAATGTCCGTCAGCGCGTGAACTCGTCGGACCGGCGGGCCAGTCGGGCGCCCGTCCCGGTCATGCCCGGACGCTCTCCCGTACCGCCTGCTCGGGCAGCTCCGCCGCGTCCTGGCCCGCGGCCTGCTTGCGGGCGGCGAGGACGGCGTACACCAGCACGCCCGCGAAGAGGAACAGCACGCCCTGGTAGACCGCCTGGTAGCCGGAGCCGGCGACCAGCCAGAGGGAGAAGGCGGCGGCGAGCGCGGCGAGCAGGCCGTCGCGGACGAGCCGGCCGCGGTGGACGCGGTCGGCGCGGCCGGAGGCGAGGAAGTAGATCTGGGCGGCCGTGGACAGCAGATAGGGGACGGTCGCCGTGAAGGTGGTGACCAGGACCAGCATCTCGAAGACGCCCTTCGAGCCGGCCGTGTAGTTGTAGACGGTCAGCGACGAGGCGAGGACGACCGTGACCAGGACGCCCACGGTGGGCACGCCGCGGTTCTTTCGCGCGAAGGCCCGCGGGAACAGTCCGTCGCGGGCGGCGGCGTACGGGGTCTGGGCGCTCAGCAGGGTCCAGCCGTTGAGGGCGCCGACCATGGACACCAGGGCGGCGACGGCGACCGCGGTGCCGCCCCAGGCGCCGCCGAACATGGCGTTCACGGAGTCGGTGAAGGGGGCGGTGGAGGTCACCAGCCGGTCGTGGGGCACGGTGCCGAAGACCGCGAGGGTGCCCAGGAGGTAGATCAGGGCGGCGCCGAGGGTGCCGAGGATGGTGGCGCGGCCGACGTTGCGGCGCGGGTCGCGGACCTCGCCCGCGCTGACGGCGGCCGACTCGACGCCGAGGTAGCTGAAGAGCAGGATCGCCGCGGAGGCGGAGACGGCGCCCATCGCGCTGTGGTCGTCGGCCTGGAGGGGGCCGAGGTTGGCCGGGTCGAAGAAGAAGAGCCCGCCGACCGCCACCAGCAGCAGGGGCGCGAACTTCAGGACGGTGGAGACCAGTTGGACCGCGCCCACGTACCGGGTGCCCGCGAGGTTGGCGAGCGCGGGGAGCCACTGGAGGGCCAGGGCCGCCGCGATGGTGGCCGCCTTGTCGCCGTGCAGGGGGACCAGCACGTCGAGGTAGCCGACGGCCGCCACGGCGAGCGCCGCGTTGGAGACCCAGGTGGTGATCCAGTACGACCAGGCCGCGAGGAAGCCCGCGAAGTCGCCGAACGCCTCGCGCGCGTAGACGTAGGGGCCGCCGGTCCGCGGCAGCCGCTGGGCCAGACGGCCGAAGACCAGGGCCAGCGCGATCGCGCCGACGGTCAGGACCGCGAAGGCGAGCAGGCTGATGGTGCCGAAGGGGGCGACGGACGCGGGCAGCAGGAAGATGCCGCCGCCGATGATGTTGCCCATGACCAGGGCGGTCGCCACCGGCAATCCGAACTGCCGGGCATGCCTGCTCTGGGTGTCCTGCGTGGTCATGGGGTGGTGCGCCTCTCTCCGTGCCAAAACCCGTTCATGGTCGGGTACGGAGGGCCCCGCTCAAAATCACGCGGATTTGTCCGGTACGGCCGCCCCCTCAACCGGAAAAGGTCCTTCCGCTTCTGCCTCGGGCCGCGGAATCTGCGGGCCGGCCGAAACCGGCACCTGCGGCCCCATGCACTCGCGCAGCCACCGCCGCAGCACCCGGTGCACCTGCTCGGCGCCCACCAGCAGGTCCCCCTCGGCGACCGGCGCCGACAGCACGCGCGGCCACAGCAGGAAGGCGTGCGCCTGCTCGCCGCCGAGCCCGCCGTGCGAGCCGATCTGCTCCTCGAAGGCGTGCACCTCGCCGGTGACCGGGTCGTACATGGAATTGATCATGATGTCGGCGGTGTGCGGGAAGGTGTCGGTGCGCCGCACGGCCTCGGCGGCGCCCGGCCCGAACCCGGTCAGCGGGCCGCTGCCGTCCCGCAGTTCACCGATCGGCACCTCCTGGAGGCGGTCCGCGTCCGCCCCGCCGATGACGACCGCGCCGTGCTCCTCGCTGCGCACCAGCAGGAAACCGATGCCGGGGTGGCCGGCGAGGGTGCGCAGGAGCGCGGGGTGGCGGCGGTCGATCTCCTCGCGGCTGAGCCGCCCCGCGGTGCCGGGGAAGGAGACGAGGCCGAGGTTGCCGGAGGCGAGCACGACCGGGTCGGAGGCGGGGCCCGGCTCCCCGTTGCCCGCGACCGGCCGGTGCAGCGCGACCCGCACCGCGTCCCGCGCCTCCGCGCCGCTCCTGGTGCGCCCGGCGCCGCGCGGCACGGGCAGCCCGCACCCGGCCCGCACCAGGTCCTTCAGGGTCAGTCCGTAGGCACCCGCGAAGGTCTCCCCCGGGCTCTGCCCGTGGTCGGACAGGAGCACGATCCGGTACGCGCGCGGGGCGTGCTCGGCGACCTTGGCGAGCAGCGCGATCGACCGGTCAAGACGTTCCAGGACCTTGCGGGCGTCCCGGCCGCGCGGCCCGGAGTGGTGGGCCACCTCGTCGTACGCCACCAGGTCGGCGTAGACGGCGGTGCGCCCGGCGAGCATGTCGCCGATCACCGCGGCGACCACCACGTCGCGTTCGACGACGGTGGCGAAGGCCCGGATGAACGGGTAGAGCCCGCCGCGCCGCACCCGCGGCGTCTCGCCGCGCAGCCGGGCGCGGGTGGACTGGCCGATCTCCCGGCCGACCTCGGCGACGAAGGAGAGCGCGGTGCGCACGGCGTTGGCCGGGTCGGAGAAGTACGCGAAGTAGCCCGCCCGGGAGCGGTTGCGCGGGCCGCGCCGGGCCGCCATCGACAGGACCAGGGCGAGCTGGTCGGCGCCGCCGGAGAAGAGGTTGCCCCGGCTGGCGCCGTCGACGGTGAGCAGTCCGGCGTCGCCGGTGCGCTCCACCGCGCGGCGCTGGAGTTCGACGGCGCAGGCCGGGCGGTTGGAGACCATCAGCTCGCCGGTCTCCTTCTCGTACCAGCGGAACGCGGGCACGTCGAAGGTGGAGCCGTGCAGGATGCCGAGCTGGCTGGCGCCGGTCTGGCTGGACCAGTCGGTGCGCCAGGGGGTGAGCCGGTGGGTGCGCTCCAGCCAGCCGGCCACCGTCGGCATCAGACCGGTGCCGACCGCGTGGCACAGCACGTCGTGGCCGACGCCGTCGAGCTGGAGGAAGACCGTGCCGGGCGTCTCCTCGCCCGGCCGGTCGTCACCGCGTCTGCGGCGGCGCCGGTCGGCCAGGCGCGAGAGTCGGCGCCGGTAGGCGTTGTCGTCGCGGACCGCCAGCGCGGTGGACGTCGCCGAGGCGACGGCCGACATCACCGCGGCCACCACCACCGCGGTCTCCGGCTGGGCCGCGCCGCGCCCGCTGGGGATCAGGCTCAGCGCGATCAGCAGCAGCGAGCCGTTGAGGAAGAACACCAACAGGCCCAGGACCAGGGCCGGGACCAGCAGGAAGGCTCGCACCACCAGCGGCCACACCAGGGCGCTGAGCAGACCGAACGCCCCAGCCCCCCAGACCGCGGTGAGCGCGACGCGGGTGATGCTGTCGCCGCCCGCGGACTTCAGCCGGAAGTCCGGGAGGATCCCCGCGAGCGCCATCATCGTGAGGGTGGACACCGCCCACACCACGACCACCCGCACCAGGGCGCTGCCCGCCGTTCGCCATCGCCCCGCACTCACGCCGCTCGTCACTGCCTCTCCGCCTGGCCCGTTCACCCCCAGCGTGTCACAGGGGCGGGTCGTGGCCGACGCGATGGACCGGCGGCGCGGAGCGCGGGGTGGGCGTCAGCAGCCGTCGTAGCCGGCGGTGGGCATCGAGAGCCTGCGGTGGATGTGGGCCTTCTTGGCCGCGTCGTAGTCCGGTTCGACCAGCCCGGCCGTCTCCAGCCGCACCCCGCGCCGCTCGCACTCCGCGGAGAAGTCCGGTACGGACGTCAACGCGCGCGCCAGGACGCGTTCGTTGGGCGCGACGAAGAGGTCCACCTGGCCCGCCTCCACGTCCGTCCACAGGCCCTCGTGGTCGGGGCGCAGCCCGTAGAAGAGCAGCTGCCGGGTGACGACGTATCCCTTGTCGGCGGCCCAGCGCGCGCACATCTCGTGCTGGCTGCGGGTGTCCACCAGGAAGGGGTCGAGGTCGAGTTCCTCCAGCGGGGTCAGACTGGCGATCGCCGCCACTCGCACGTCACCCATGACCGACCCCCATGCCCTTCGTCGTGGTGCCGACCCTACTCCTGGTTCACGGCGGCGAGGAGTAGCCGCATGAGTGGCAGATCTTCCAGCCGTCCTGGGTGACCGCGAGTATCCCGCCGCAACGCGGGCACTGCTCCGAGTGCATGATCATGCCGGGCCTTCCCTTCGTGACCGATGAGTACCCCGGGCCCCGTCCGGTGCGCCCCCCGACACATAGGCTCGTACACAACAGCGCGCACGGTGGTTTTCGAGCGGAGGAGATTTCGGGTGCCGGTGGAGATCACCTGGTGGGGTCATGCCACCTGCACGGTCGAGGACTCCGGCGTGCGGGTGCTCACCGACCCGCTCTTCGCCCGGCGGCTGGCGCATCTGCGCAGGCGGCAGGGGGCTCTGCCGCCGCCCGATGCGGCCGTCGCCGACGTCGTCCTCGTCTCGCATCTGCACGCCGACCATCTGCACCTGCCCTCGCTCGCCCGGCTCGCCCCCGGGACCCGGCTGGTGGTGCCGCACGGCGCGGTCGCGGCCGTGCCGGGGCTGCGCCGACTCGGGCTGCGACTGACCGAGGTGCGGCCCGGGGACCTGGTCGAGGCGGGCGAGGTGCGGATACGGGTGGTGAGCGCACGGCACGACGGGCGCCGGCTGCCGTTCGGGCCGCACCGGGCGCCCGCGCTCGGCTTCGTCATCGAGGGCCGGGCGCGCACCTACTTCGCCGGGGACACCGGGCTCTTCGACTCGATGGCCGAGGAGGTCGGGCCGGTGGACGTGGCGCTGCTGCCGGTCGGCGGCTGGGGCCCGTTCCTGGGCCCGGGCCATCTGGACGCGGGCCGGGCCGCCGAGGCCCTGGCGCGGCTCGACGCGCGGGCGGCGGTCCCGGTGCACTACGGCACGTACTGGCCGATCGGGCTCGACGGGGTGCGCCCGCACGAGTTCCACGCGCCCGGCGACGACTTCGTCCGCCACGCGGCCCGGCTGGCGCCCGGGGTGACGGTGCACCGCCCGGCGCACGGCGAGAGCGTACGGCCCGGGGCCACCCGGTGATCGCGGCGTTCCTGGCACGGGCGGCGGCCCAGGTGCCGCCGGAGCCGACCCAGCAGGCGCTCGGCTATCCGTCCCTGTTCATCCTGGTGGTCCTCGGCTCGCTGGTGCCGGTGGTGCCGACCGGGGCGCTGGTGTCGACGGCGGCGGTCGTCGCCTTCCACCAGACTGCGTGGTTCTCGCTGCTGCTGGTCTTCGGGGTGGGCGCGCTGGCCGCGTTCCTGGGGGACGTCGGCCTGTACTGGCTGGGGCGGCGCGGGGTGCGCTCGCGCGGCGGGTCGCGGTGGCTGGCGGCGCTGCGGGGCCGGGCGGCCCCGGACCGCCTGGCGCAGGCCGAGGAGAAGCTGAACCGGCACGGGGCGGCGGTCCTGGTCCTGTCCCGGCTCGTCCCGGCGGGCCGGATCCCGGTGATGCTGGCGTGTCTGCTGGGAGGGATGCCGCTGCGCACCTTCGTCCGCGGCGACGTGCCCGCGTGTGTGGCCTGGGCCGGTGCGTACGGCCTGATCGGCATCCTGGGCGGCTCGCTCTTCCCGGAGCCGTGGCAGGGCGTGGTGGCGGCGGTGGCGCTGACGGTGCTGATCGGCGCGGCCCCGGCGGTGTGGCGCAGGGTGCGGCACGGCACGCCCGCCGAACCGGCCGAGGCGCCGCACCCCGAGTAGCGGGCGGGCGGGGGGCGGGAGGGGCGCCGTGGAACCATGCGGTTCGGCGTCCCGCCCGCCCACCACCGGTCCGGGCCCCCTGACCGGCACCTGGCGCTCGCGCTGGGGCAGCCGGGTACTCACAGCCCGGCGAGGGCCTCCGCGAACGTGGTCAGGGCGTGGCGTACATGCGGCAGTCCCAGCGGGTCCGGTGCCTGAAGGGTTCGCGCGGCCTCCTCCTCGGTCGCCCCGAGCAGCGGTCCCGTGGCGAGCCGGGCGCGCAGCGCGCCCAGTTCGTCGCCGAAGCGGTGGCCGCCGGGGGCGGGGGCGCCCAGCCGGGCGGTCAGGTACTCCTCCAGCTCCATCGAGTCGGTGACCCCGCGCGCGGCCAGCCGGCTCCGCAGCCCGCCGAAGTCGGCGTAGAGGTGGCGGCCCGCCTGCGGGGGCCGGGCGAAGGCCCCGGCGGCGAGGACCGCGCGGTGGGCCTCGGTGGCGAGGGCGCCGTGCAGGACCGCGGCCCGGCGCATCCGTACCGCCACCGGGTCGGGCTCGCCCAGGGCGTACGCCGCGGCCTCCGCGACCGGGCCCGCCACCACCGAGCCGAGCGCGGTGAGGACGTCGAGGGTACGGGCCCGGCGCTGGGCGCCGTGCTCGGTGCCGGGGAAGCGGGCCACGGCGGCGGGCCACCCGGCGGGGGTGAGCGCGCCGGACAGGTCGGACAGGACGGTGACGTCGTCGGGGCACATCTCGGCGGGGCTGAACAGGACCGTCTCGTGCGGCCGGTGCAGGGTGTCGCGCCAGGTCTCGTCGCTGATGATGTGCAGTCCCTCCCCCACGGCCGCCTCGCACGCCTCCCGTACGGTCTCGGGCGGCGCGACCGTCGCGGCCGGGTCGTCGGCGACGGAGAGCACCAGGACCCGGGGCAGCCCGCCCTCGGTGCGCACCCGGCGCACGGTCTCCAGCAGGGCGTACGGATCGGGCACCCCGCCGCACTCCGCCGGGGTCGGCACGTGGAAGGCGGGCCGCCCGAGGAGCCGGGCCTGCGGGGTCCACCAGGCCGGGCAGGGGCGGGGCAGCAGGACGTCGCCGCCGAACGAGGCGAGCAGGGCGAACAGGAGCGGCTGGGCGCCGGGCGCGGCGGCCACCAGGTCCGGGTCGCAGCGCAGTCCGCGCCGGTGCCAGTAGCCGCAGGCGGCGCCGCGCAGTTCGGGTCCGCCGCCCGGGGGCTCGGGCCGGGTGCGCCCGGCGGCCTCCGCCAGCACCTCGGCGAGCCGGGGCAGGACGGGCAGCCCGGTGCCGGGGGCGGGCGGTCCGTACCGGACGGGTCCCCGGCCTTCCGCCACCGTCCCGTGCATGCGCCGCCTCCTTCGCACCGTGCGGTCCGCCGTTTCGGCCCTTGAGCCCTTTATACGGAGGTTTGCTCCGCAGCGCCGCTCCTCATGCCCGCCCGGCCGTTCTCGATCCGGTGCCGACGTCCGTTCAGGAGAGGCGGGTGAGGGCGGAGAGCTCGTCCTCCAGACCCCGGCCCTTGGTCCGCACCACGCCCTCGGCGACGTCGGACAGCTTGCGGTTGGCGTGCTGCGAGAGGGTGCGCAGCAGCGCGAAGGCCTTCTGCGCGTCGCAGCCCAGGACGTGCATCACGATGCCGCTGGCCTGGTCGATCACCGGGCGGGTGCGCAGCGCGGCCTCCAGCTGCTCCACCTCGGCCAGCGCCGCGCGGTAGCGTCGGTCGCGGGCGATCCCGGCCGTCGCCTCCTCGCCGAGGATGCTCACCGGGCCGCTCACGGCGTCGTCGAGCGCGCCGGGACGGAAGCTGTAGAGGCTGAGGGTGACCTCGATGCCGCCGCGGCGGAACGGAAGGGTCACACAGGACCGTACGCCCGACTCCAGGGCCACGGCGCGGTAGCCCGGCCAGCGCTCCTCCGCCAGCAGGTCTCCGGTGTCCACCGGGGCGCCGACGTCCAGCGCGGTCGGGATGGGCCCCTCGCCGCACTCCAACTGGACGCTCACCAGCGGTTCGAGGTCGGGGTGCGTGGCGGTGACACGGCGCTCGGGACCGCTGTCGGCGAGGGTCGCGACGGCGCCGCAGGAGGCGGGCGCGCAGCGCACCGACTGCTCGGCGAGCCGGGAGAGCCGGCCCACGGGCGAGACGGGGTGCGGTCGTTGGTGTTCCGGCTCGGAGAACATGGGAAAACCTCCTGAACCGCGCATTCCCCGCGCCGGGACCGGGAAACGGCGCCAGCGGCTAACTTGCTGCTATGACGCAGACGGTGGACGAGTTCGGCGAGGAACTGGCGGACTTCGTCAGACGGGTGGGCGAGCTGCGCACCGCGCGCTCCCAGGACGCCGGGGAGCAGCTCACCCTCCTCGACGCCGCGCTCTTCGAACTCCAGCACGTGGCCGACCAGTTGTGGCCCCGCTACGAGCGGTGCGTCGCCGACGCCGCGGGTGCGGCCGGGTCCCCGGGCGACCGGCAGGAGCGGCTGCTGCTGAAGGCGCTGTTCCAGCGGCTGCCGCTGCCGGTGGCGCTCGTCGACCGCGAGACGGTGGTGCGCAGGCTGAACTTCGCGGCCACCCATCTGACGGGGGCCCGCGCCGGTTACGCGACCGGACGGCCGCTGGCCGCCCTGCTGATGCCGGGCGACCGCGCCGCGTTCCGCTCCCAGGCGGCGGCCGTGGCCCGCGGCGAGGGCGACCGGGGGCTGACCGTCCGCCTCCAGCAGCGGCCCGCGGAGCCGCTGTTCGTCACGCTGTCCGCGCTGCGTCCGCCGGACGAGCCGCAGCCGGCCGTCCTGGTGGTCTTCCAGCCGGGAATGTCGCCGCCCGCCCCTGCCGCCGTCCCGGTGCCCGAGGTGCCCGATCTCACCGAGTCGACGCGGCACGCCCGGCTGATGGATCTGGTGGACACGATGGCGGGGGCGCTGCTGCGGCTGCCGCCGGGGAATGGCGCCGAGGTGCTGGAGACCGCTGCCCGGGTGCTCTGCGGGCGCTTCGCCCAGTGGGTGATCGCCGATGTGGTGGAGGACGGGCTGCGGCGCGTCGCCGTGCTGGGCCCGGCCGCCGAGGAGGACGCCGGACTGCGCCGGGCACTCGCGGGGCAGGACCCGGCCCGCGCCCCGCTGGTGGCCGAGGCCGCCCGGGCGGGGGTGACCGCGCTCCAGCTCCAGCCCGAGGACACCGACGGGTTCGGCCACGACGCCGCGGGCACGGCGGTCCTCGCCCGCGCGGACGTGACGTCGCTGCTGTGCGTACCGCTCGGCGCGCCCGGCCCCGTACAGGGGGTGCTCACCCTCTTCCGTACGGGTGCGGCCCGCCCGTTCTCGATGGCGGAGGCACAGGCGGTGGACGTGATGTCCCGCCATGTGGCGCTGGCTATGCGGCGTCCCGCTCCGCCGGAAGGTGAGCGGCCGGGGTCTGCTCCCGCAGGGCCTGATCCCGCAGCCGAGTGCAGCAGCGGGTGATCAGCCGGGAGACGTGCATCTGGGAGATGCCCAGGTCCTCGGCGATGCTGCTCTGTGTCATGTCCCGGAAGAAGCGCATGTAGAGGATCTGGCGCTCGCGCGGCGGCAGCCGGCGCAGCCCGGGCTTGACCGACTCGCGGTCGACGACGACGTCGAGCGCCGGGTCGGGCGCGCCCAGGGAGTCGCTGAGGCTGTACCCGTCCTCGGTACCCGGCAGTTCGGCGTCGAGGGAGAGGGCGGAGAAGCTGTCCAGCGCTTCGAGACCGGCCTTGACCTCGTCCTCGGTCATCCCGGTGTGCGCGGCGATGTCCGCCACGGAGGGATTGCGGGAGCCCCCGCTCTGCATGAGCTCCTGGCGGGCGGCGCGGACCCGGCCGCGCAGGTCCTGGACCCGGCGCGGCACGTGCAGGGTCCACATGTGGTCGCGGAAGTGGCGCTTGAGCTCGCCGGTGATGGTCGGCACCGCGAAGCTCTCGAACGCGGCGCCGCGCTCCGGGTCGTAGCGGTCGACGGCCTTGACCAGGCCGAGGGCGGCGACCTGGCGCAGGTCGTCGAGGGCCTCGCCGCGGTTGCGGAACCGGCCGGCCAGCCGCTCGGCCATCGGCAGCCAGGCGCGGACGAGCTCCTGGCGCAGCGCGTGCCGCTCGGGCCCGGGGGGCAGGGCGGCGAGACGGAGGAACGCGTCGGCGGTGTCGGGCGCGTCGTCGTGCGAGTGCTTGGCTGTGGCAGGTGCGTACGTACGCATGCGGACAGCTCCCTGGGGACGGTGTAATCGGATGGTGGTCACCGCTGGGAAGGGGCTGTGCCGGGGGCCGCGGCCGGAGCACGGGCACGCCCGGAGCGGACAGCCGCTCCCACGGACGTGCCTCCGGTCCGAAGCACGACGTGCGCCTGCCCGGGGTCCCGCACTCCAAACCCCCCGGATTTCGGGCATGGCCGTCGTGGGCGGGGGTACTGCGCCAGGACCGATCCGGCACGGAGGAAGGGCGGACAGCGATGGCACGGTACGTCCGTGAGGTCATGACGGCGGGTGTCGCGGCCGTACGGCCCGACGCCTCACTGGTCGAGGCGGCCCGGCTGATGCGCGCCCAGGACGTCGGGGACGTGCTGGTGGCCCGGGGCGACCGGCTGATCGGGGTGCTCACCGACCGGGACATCGCGGTGCGCGCGGTGGCCGAGGGGGTCGATCCGCTGGCGGTCAGCGCCCAGTCGGTGTGCACCCGGTCCTCGGTGACCGTGCGCCCCGACGACGAGCTGGCGACGGCGCTGCGGCTGATGCGGCGGCACGCCGTGCGGCGGCTGCCGGTGGTGGAGGGCGGCCGGCCGCTGGGGCTGGTGAGCCTGCGGGACGTCACCGCGCACCAGGACTGCCGCCCGGAGCCCCCGCGGAGCGGCCCGGCGGCGGCGCCCCGTCCCGCCCGGGTGCCCCGCCAGGGCCGCTGGGACGACCGGCCGAGGCCCCCTCACCTTCCCTGATTCGCCGTCAGGCGGTACGGCCCAGCATCGCGAGCAGCCGCGTCTGGGCGTCGGCCCCCTCGGGCACCGCCACGGGCGCGGCGAACAGGCTCGGCGGCAGCTGGTCGGCGTAGCCGCCGAACTCCCGGCTCGCCGCGTCCACCAGCGCGTCCGGCAGCCGCTCGGCGGCGCCGATGGCTCGCGCCAGGTCCCAGGAGTGCACCACGGCGTCCGCCGTCAGCTGCGAGCAGTACGCGGCGGCGGGCGTCCTGCCGTACGAGAGGTCGACCGTGCCCTCCAGCGCGCCCGGCGCGGCGAAGGCGGCCTCCGCGGCGGCCCGTACGGTCTCCCAGACGTCCGCCGGGTCCTCGCCGAGGACGTCGCCGTCGAAGGCGTCCCCGACCTCGGCGATGGTGCGGCCCTGTTCTACCAGCGGCGGCACCCACAGCTGCTCGACGGCCAGATGGTTGACGAGGTCACGCACGGTCCACTCGGCGCACGGCGTGGGCAGGTCCCACTGCCCGGGCCGGACGGCGTGGACGTGGGAGCCGAAGAGGGCGACGGCCTCGCGGTGGAGGCCGAGGAGCCGGGCGCGGTCCGCGGACGCAGGGGAATCCATGAGGCCACTGTGTCCGACGGGAGCCGACGGCTCAAGCACGGATTGCGCTGTCCGCGGGCGGGTACCCATGGTCCATGTCTTTTCCGTCCCAGCCGTCCGTGCCACCCCCCGTCGAGCGTTCGTTCTGGACCGGCGGCCTGCCCCGCCGCCTCAGCGACCGCGACCGCGAGCTGTTCCAGGTGGCCGCCGGCCGCAACTGGCCCGGGGCCCGCGCGGTGTTGCCGCGGCTGAGCCGGGCCGCCGACCACGGGCTGCTCTGGTTCGGCGCCGCCGCCGCGATGGCGGCCACCGGCTCGCCCCGGGCGCGGCGGGCGGCGCTGCGCGGGGTGGCCTCGCTCGCGCTCGCCTCGGCGACCGTCAACACGGTGGCCAAGCGCTCGGTGCAGAGGCCCCGGCCGATACTGGAGCTGGTGCCGCTGGTGCGGCAGTTGAAGCGCCAGCCGATCACCACGTCCTTCCCGTCCGGCCACTCCGCCTCGGCGGCGGCCTTCGCGACCGGGGTCGCCCTGGAGTCGCTGGGCTGGGGCGCGCTGGTGGCCCCGGTCGCGTTCTCGGTGGCCGCCTCCCGGGTGTACACCGGGGTGCACTATCCGGGTGACGTCGTGGTGGGCGCGGCCCTCGGCGTCGGCGCGGCCTTCGCGGTCCGCGGCCTGGTCCCCACCCGGCGCCAGCTGCCCGCGCCCGGGCGCCCGTACACGGAGGCGCCCGCGCTGCCCGGCGGGGAGCATCTGGTGGTGGTGGTCAACGAGCGCTCCGGCACGGCCGCCGCCAAGGCCTCGGCGGTGCGCGACGCGCTGCCGCTGGCCGAGGTGATCGAGTGCGCGCCCGAGGACCTGGAGGCGACGTTCGACAAGGCGGCCCGGCGCGGCCGGGCGCTCGGGGTGTGCGGCGGCGACGGCACGGTGAACCGGGCCGCGGTGGCCGCCGCCCGGCACGGCGTGCCGCTCGCGGTGTTCCCCGGCGGCACCCTCAACCACTTCGCGTACGACCTGGGCATCGAGGAGGTCCAGGACACCGCACGCGCGCTGGAGGCGGGCGACGCGGTCAAGGTGGACCTGGGCCGGTTCACGCCGGGCCCGGACGGCACGGCCGCCGGGTACTTCGTCAACACCTTCAGCCTCGGGGTCTACCCGGAGCTGGTGCGGCTGCGCGAGCGCTGGTCGCCGCGGATCGGCGGCTGGCCGGCCGGGGTGCTCGCGGCGTTCGAGGTGCTGCGCGGCGAGCGGCCCCTGGAGGCCGAGGTGCACGGCAAGCCGCACGCGCTGTGGCTGCTGTTCGCGGGCAACTGCATCTACCAGCGCCTCGGCCCGGCCCCCGCCCACCGCTACGACCTGGCCGACGGACTGCTCGACGTGCGGGTGGTGCACGGCGGCAGGCTGCCCGGGCTGCGGCTGCTGGCGGCCGCGCTCGCCGGACCCCTCAGCCGCTCCCCCGTCCACGCGGCCCGGCGGCTGCGCCGACTGCGCATCGGCGCCCTCGCGCCGCGCACCCCGGTGGCGTACGACGGGGAGGTCGCCCACATAGAGGGTGAGCTGACGGTCGACAAGCTGCCCGAGGCGCTGACGGTGTACCGGCCGCCGGTCCGCGCGTGAGGCGCGGGCCGGGCGGTGAGGCGGGCCGGGCGGTGAGGCGGGCGTCTAGTCGGTGAACGTCGCCCCGGGCTTGAGCAGCCGCAGCCGCTCGCCGAGCCCGGCGGCGGCGAACGCCTCGGTCAGGGAGTCCGCACCCTCGCTGAAGTGGCCCCAGTGCTCGAAGTGGAGCGGCACGACATGGCGGGCGCCCAGGATCTGGGCGGCCTCGGCGGCGGCCTCGCTGGTCAGGGTCAGCGGGGCGCCGTCGAGGAGCGCGGTGCGCGCCGCCCCGGCGAAGAGCACGGCCACGTCGACCGGCCCGAAGCGCTCGGCGATCGCGCGGACGTGGTCCAGCGAGGCGTTGTCGCCGCTGATGTAGACGGTGGGCACCGCGTCGCCGTGCAGGACGAAGCCGGTGACCTCGCCGGTCACCGCCTCGGCGCCCTCGGGCCCGTGGAGCGCGGGCACCCCGGTGATCCGCAGCCGTTCACCGAGTTCGTACGTCCGCCAGGTGGGCAGCGCGGTCACGGCGTCCCCGAGCCTGGTGTGGGCGGCCGCCGTCGACAGGACGAGCGGCACCCCGGCCAGATAGGCGCGGCCGGACTCGTCGAGGTTGTCGGGGTGCTGGTCGTGCGAGAGCAGCACCGCGTCCACGGCGCCCATCTCACCGGCCTCGACGGCCGGTCCCGCCGTCTTGACGAGCTTGCGGCCCGGTCCGATCGGATAGTCGCCGGGCGCGTCGAAGGTCGGGTCGGTGACCAGCCGGAAACCGCAGATCTCCACGACGGCGGTCGGGCCGCCCACGTACCGGATCGCTACCTCACCCATGGTGCCCTCCCAAGTGGTCTTCCTTGCTCGGCAGGGGTAACGCACCCGACGCTACGGGGTGTTCCACCCCTGCGGTAGTACGGACCGCGCGGAGCGCGCCCGCCCCGGAGCGCGCCCGGCGGACTGGACCGCGCGGTCCATATGGTGAAACACAGGTCTCACCATGCGACATGGCGGCGTACGGTGGCCGTACCGACCGCACAGGTCGGACAGCTCCGACAGGGAGAGAGGGAGCCGGTCATGCCCCAGGAGACCGCCGTCTACACGCACGGCCACCACGCGTCCGTCCTGCGCTCGCACACCTGGCGCACCGCGGCCAACTCCGCCGCCTACCTCGTCGGTGAACTCCGGCCCGACGCGCGGATCCTGGACATCGGCTGCGGCCCCGGCACCCTCTCCGCCGACCTGGCCGCGCTGGTCCCGGACGGGCACGTCACGGCGGTCGACGCGGCGCCCGGCATCGTCGAGCGGGCGCGGGCGTACGCCGAGGAGCGCGGGCGGTCCAACATGGCGTTCGCGGTCGCGGACGTCCACGCCCTCGACCACCCCGACGCCTCCTTCGACGTCGTCCACGCCCACCAGGTGCTGCAACACGTGGGAGACCCCGTCCGGGCCCTGCGCGAGATGCGCCGGGTCACCCGTCCGGGCGGTCTGGTCGCGGTCCGCGACAGCGACTACGCCTCCTTCACCTGGTACCCCGAAGTCCCGTCCCTGGACGCCTGGCTGGAGCTCTACCACCGCGTCGCCCGGGCCAACGGGGGCGAGCCGGACGCGGGGCGGCGGCTGCGGTCGTGGGCGCGCGCCGCCGGGTTCACCGACCTCACCTGCACCGCCTCGGCCTGGTGTTTCGCCACGTCCGACGAGCGCGCGTGGTGGAGCGGGCTGTGGGCGGAGCGCACGGTGGCGTCCACGTACGCACGGCTCGCGGTGGACGGCGGCCACACCACCGAAGCCGGTCTCGCGGAGATCGCCGAGGGGTGGCGGGAATGGGCCGCCGCCGACGACGGATGGTTCATGGTCCCCCACGGCGAGATCCTCTGCCGCGTGTGACGGTCACCAACTAGGCTCGTTCGTATGGAGATCCTCGGAACCACTTTGCGCGTCTGCGTCGACGATCTGGAGACCTCGGTGGCCTTCTACGAAGGCCTCGTCGGAAGCAAGGCCCTGCGCTTCGAACGCGGCGGGGTCTCGGTCGCGGCGGTCGGCTGCTTCCTGCTGATGAGCGGTCCGGAGTCGGAGCTGGAGATCCTGCGCAAGGTGTCGGCCACGATCGCCGTCAAGGACCTCGACGACGCCTACCGCGCCCTGACCGGGGTGGGCGCCCGCGTCATCGCGGGCCCGGTCCCCACCCCGGTGGGCCGCAACCTGATCGCGGTCCACCCGGACGGCTCGGTGTTCGAGTACGTCGACCACCGGGGGTAACCGGCCCACCGGGGCGCAAGGTTGTGGTGCGAGGGCGCGACAGCGCCCGTCACGGGGGCGGCGCCGGCGCGGCAAGCTCCCCGTACTCCGAAGCGCCCCCTCAGCAGGACGGCGGCCGCGTCCGGTACGCGTACGCGTACCGGTCCGGCAGCGGGTCGTCCGTGATCCGCGACCACACCTCGGCCAGCGCCTCCGCGCCCTCGCGCAGGTCCGCCACCTCGAACCCCGCCTCGAAGACGGCCCGCGCCCCCGCCGGCTCCCCCTCGGCCAGCAGGATGCGGGCCTCCAGGAGCCGGAACGCCCCACGCGCCCGTACGGGGTCCCGCAGCCGGTCCCAGACCGCGCGGGCGGTGTCGGGCCGGTCCGCCGCGAGCAGGGCCGTGATCGCCTCGCGGCCCAGCGCGGCGGTCGCCGCCACCCAGTGCTCCCCGTCCCGCCGCTCCTCGCACAGGTCGTCGAACGCCTCGGCGTACAGGTCGGCGGCCCGGTCCGGGTTGCCCGCGAGCCGGTCCGCGACCGCGAGGCAGCGCAGCAGCGGCCAGCGCGAGGGCGCGAGCGGCAGCCCGCGCTCCCAACTGCGCACCGCCTGCGCCCGGTCTCCCGCGTGCCACTGCGCGACCCCGAGGTGGTACTCGGTGAGCGGGGACGCGGGCGCCGTCTCCAGCATGTCGCGCCAGTGCGGCGCCACCAGGGTCGGGCCCGGCGGCACGACCCGGCGCGGCTCGGGCAGCGCGCCCGCGTGCAGCAGCGCGAGCCAGGGCGCCTGCTCCTCGCCGAGCGTCGACTCGGGGAACGGCGTACCCGGCAGCTTCAGGTTCCCCCGCAGCACTTCGAGCGCCCCCCAGCCGGACCCGGTGGCCAGGGAGGTGGTGGGCTCGGCGTCGGCGTACGGGCGCCAGGCCGCGTACGCCTTCTCGACGGTCGCGCGCGGCAGCGCCGTCTCCAGCCGGCGCGCCACCTCCTCGCGGGCCGCCCGCCAGTCGTCGCCGTGCACCCGCCCGGGATCGGCGGCGAGCGGTCCGTACGCCTCCAGCCAGGCGAACTCCCCGCCCGCCTCCAGCGGTACGTGCTCCAGCTGGGTGCGGGCCAGGCCCGCCTGGATCTCGGCGTAGCCGGCGGTGCCGGGCTCGGTGAGCCACTCCTGCCAGCGCCGCCCGACCCGGCCCGTGCCCCACAGGAACAGTTTGCGTCCCCGCAGCAGGTCGGTCGACGTCTGCACCAGACCCTGTCCGGACGCGTCGAGCGAGGCGATCCAGCGGCGGGCGCCGTCGGGCACCTCGTAGAAGTAGTCGGCGGGGTGCTCGCCGCGCAGCGGGTACGTACGGTCGGCGCCGTCCCACTCCGGGACCGGCACCCGCCGCAGGGTGCGCGCGTACCCGAAGTGCCAGGCGCTGTCGGCGGGGGCGAGGACGCGGGTGCGCGTCCCCTCCTCCACGGCGGTGTTGGACCACCAGTAGACGGGCGCGGTCCGCTCGTGCGGGTTGCGCACGCGGACGCCCACGTACAGGAAGTCGGAGTCCTCGGGCAGCCAGAGGTCCACCTGGAACGGCAGGTCGCGCAGCCGCTCCCACTCCCACAGCCGCAGCATCTCCCCGCCGTCGGGGGCCGGGACGACGGCCGCGTGCACGGGGGCGAAGGCGAGGGTGGAGTGGCCGGTGGCGCCGATGTTCCACTCGATCCCGCCGGAGAACCAGGCGCCGTTCAGGGCGAAGTCGGCGGGCTGGAGGACGGGGTTGACGTAGAGGAGTTCGCGGCCGGTCGGCTTGTGGAGGAGGGAGCGGATCCGGCCGCCGAGGCCGGGCAGGACGGTGACGCGCAGCCGGGAGTTCTCCAGGACGAGGGTGTCCAGGTCGGAGGGGGTGCGCTCACGGCCGTAGCCGTCGAGGATCCGTACCGGCAGGACCGTGCTCAGCGGCTGGTGGCCGATCTGGCGGGCCATGTCGCGCGGCATGTCCTCGCGGACGCGCCCGGCCGGGTCGCCGAGGGTGTGCACCTCGTCGAGCGGCCGGAGCGCGGGCAGCGGGTTGGGCTGCCCCAACGGGGCGGCGGGCAGGGTCAGTACGGAACGTCGCACGGTCGTGGCCAAGACACCCTCATTCCCTCGCGCGGTCGGCCGCCCCGTCCCCGCGGCCGCCCCGTGACCATGGAACACGGCGGGCGCCGCGCTGACCAGAGGAGCCCCTGGTCAGGATTGCGCAAAGGCCGCCGCCCGGGCGGGGATTCAGCGGGGTTCGACCATCTCCGCCGTGATCGCCCAGCGCTGGTGGTCGCGCCAGGCGCCGTCGATGAAGAGGAAGTCGGGCGAGAAGCCCTCCAGGCGGAATCCGGCGCGGCGCACCAGGGCGATGGAGGCGAGGTTGCCCGGCTGGATGTTGGCCTCCAGGCGGTGCAGTCCGAGCGTGGCGAACGCGTACCGGGTGACCACGTCCAGCGCCTCGCTCATCAGCCCGCGCCCGGCGGCGTGCGCGAAGGCGCCGTAGCCGAGGGCGCCGCTGAGGAAGGCGCCCTGGACGACGTTGTTGATGTTGATGAACCCGGCGATCCGGTCGTCCTCGGGGGTGCAGACGAGGAACCCGTACCGGTTCGGGTCCGCCAGCAGCCGCTCCGCGTAGACGGCATACGCGTCGGGTTCGGTGGGCGGGAACAGCCACGGCGCATGCAGGGACCGGCTGGCCCGGGCAAGCGCGGTGAACTCCTCCGCGTCCCCGAGCGCGAAGGACCGAAGACCCACACGGGGGCCCCGGGCGAGATACACGATCTTGTCGAGCACGGGGTCAGGGTACTGGGGAAGGGGGGTGAGGCGGCGCGGCGGGGCGCGTAAGGCGGGCGGCCCTCGGGGTCACTTGCCGCGGAGCGACTCCACCAGTTTGTCGATGCGCCGCTGCCGCGTCTCGGGGCTCTTGGCGCTCTCGATCTCCCCGACCTGCTTGCGCTTGAGGCTGAAGGCCATCCGCTCGTACGCCCCGCGCAGCGCGGGGTCCGCGTCGAGGACGGCCGCGAGGTCGTCCGGCGCCTCGACCACCCGCGGCTCGTCGTCGAGGCGCAGCTCCACCTCGATCTCCTCGCCCAGGTCGACCCCGCTCGCCTCGCGGTTGGCCGCGCTGATGCCGATGAGGATCTGTCCGCGCATGGCGGCGACCCTGGTACGCCAGGAGTGGCCGTTGATCCCGACCACCACCGGGGGCCGCTTGCCCTGCCCCAGCTCGTCGATGACGTCCTGCGGCACCTCGACGCCCAGCGCGTTGCCGGACGGGATGACCGTGGCCTTGAACTTCATGCTCGCACTCCTCGTCCGTACCGTCTGCCGTGTCAACGGGCCAGGATATACCGGGAGTTGCACGCCGACCGGCCGTTCCCGCGCCGCGCCGGCAGGTCGCGCCGCTCCTCCCGTACAGGATGGGCGGATGCCGTACGGCACGGGCGCCGGAGCGGGCCGTACGGGTGAGGGGCGGGTCCGGCCGGGGCACCGACCCCCCGGCCGCCTTGTCAGACAAGTGGAGGCCGGGCCATGCTTGCGCCATGGCAGTCAGCGGACAGCAGCGCAGGCCGGTCGTCGCCCTGTACGAGCGGATCGCCGACGCGATCCACGACGGCACCTACCCGCCGGGCTCCACCCTGCCCTCGGAGCCGAGGCTCGCGGGCGAGCTGGGAGTGAGCCGTCCGGCGCTGCGCGAGGCGCTGCTGCTGCTCCAGGAGGACGGGCTGCTCTCGGTGCGCCGGGGCGTGGGGCGGACGGTGAACGACCGGCCGCCCCGACGCGGCTTCGAGCAGCTCCAGCCGCTGGAGGAGCTGCTCGGGGCGGGCGGGCCGGTACGGGTGCGCGCGCTGCTGCGGAGCGTGGAGGAGCCCACCGACTTCACCACCCAGCACCTGCTCCCCGGCGCCGGGGCCGAGCTCCGGTTCTGGGAGACCGTGCTGGTCGGCGAGGGTTTGGCGGTGGCGTTGTGCCATGAGTGGGCCGCGCCCCAGGACGTGCTCGAACGGCTGCACCCCGCCTTCGCCGCCGCCCTGGCCGACGAGCCCGCCCGCTCCATGCTGGCGGTGCTCATGGACGCCTCCCGGGGCGTACCGCTGAGCGCGCACAGCGGGGTGACGGCGACCCTGCTCGGGCGCCGCAGGGGCGAGCAGCTGGAGCGCCCGGCGGAGACCCCGGCCGTCCTGGTCACGCAGGTCGTCCGGGTGGAGGGCACCCCCGTCCTCGCCGCCAAGCACATGCTCCCGAGCGGCGCCCCGGCCCTGCCGGTGCTCCACGGCGGCTAGGCCGGGCCGACCCAGGCTGTACACTCCCCGGTCATGCACTTGTCTGACAACTCCTCCGCCCAGCCCGTCGCCGACTGGATACGCCGCGCGCCCAAGGCCGTCCTCCACGACCACCTCGACGGTGGTCTGCGTCCCGCCACGATCGTCGAGCTGGCCCGCGCCTGCGGCTACGAGGGTCTGCCGACCGAGGACCCGGCGGCGCTCGCGGTCTGGTTCCGCGACGCGGCGGACTCCGGTTCGCTGGAGCGCTACCTGGAGACCTTCGCCCACACCTGCGCGGTGATGCAGACCCGTGAGGCGCTGGAGCGGATCGCGGCGGAGTGCGCCGAGGACCTGGCGGCGGACGGGGTCGTCTACGCGGAGGTGCGGTACGCGCCCGAGCAGCACCTGGAGCGCGGGCTCACCCTCGACGAGGTCGTCGAGGCGGTGAACGCGGGCCTGCGTGAGGGCGAGCGCCGCACCGGCGGGCGGATCACCGTGCGCGCCCTGCTCACCGGGATGCGCCACACCGACCGCTCCCTGGAGATCGCCGAGCTGACCGTGGCGCACCGCGACCGCGGGGTGGCCGGGTTCGACATCGCGGGCGGCGAGATCGGCAACCCGCCGGCCCGCCACCTCCCCGCCTTCCAGCACCTGAAGCGGGCGAACTGCCACTTCACCATCCACGCGGGCGAGGCCGTCGGCGCCGAGTCGATCCACGAGGCCGTGCAGATCTGCGGCGCCGAGCGCGTCGGGCACGGTGTGCGGATCACCGACGACATCACCGTCCATGAGGACGGGACGGCCGACCTCGGCCACCTCGCCTCCTACCTGCGCGACAACCGCATCGCCCTGGAGGTCTGCCCGACCTCCAACCTCCAGACCGGCGCGGCCAAGGACTACGCCTCGCACCCGATCGACCTGCTGCGGCGCCTCGGCTTCCGGGTCACCCTGAACACCGACAACCGGCTGGTCTCCGGCACCACCATGAGCGAGGAGTTCCAGCACATGGTGGACGCCTTCGGCTACGGGCCCGAGGTGTTCGAGCAGTTCACCGTCGCCGCCGTCGAGGCCGCGTTCCTGCCGCTGCCGGAGCGCCGCCGCATCATCGACGAGCTGGTCCGCCCGGGGTACGCCGCCCTCTAGCGACGGCTGCCGCGTCCCCGGCGCGCACCTTCGTCCTACGGCACCTACACCAGCGCGGGCACCTCCAGAGTGAGCGTGCCCGCGTCGGCGTCGAGCACCGCGGGCACCCCCAGCGGCATGGTGAGCGAGGGGGCGCAGTGGCCGAAGCCGAAGTGCTCCACCACCGGCACGCCGAGCGGGGCGAGCCGGTCGGCCAGCACGGCCCGCACCTTCTCGTACGGTCCGCACGCCTCCCAGGAGCCGAGCACCACCCCGGCCACCCCGTCCAGCCATCCCGAGCGCAGCAGCTGGGTCAGGATGCGGTCGATCCGGTAGTCCTCCTCGCCCACGTCCTCCAGGAGCAGCAGCCCGCCGCGCACCGAGGCCAGGGCGTCCGGGGTGCCGAGGCCGGCGGCGAGCAGGGCGAGACAGCCGCCCACCGTGGTCCCCCGGGCCCGGCCCGGCACCATCGGGCGCGCACCGTCCGCTCGGAGCGTGCGGGCCGCCTCGGGGGCGAAGAGGGTGGTGCGCAGGGAGCGCTGGGTCGGGTCGTCCTTGAGGAACGTCTCGGCCGAGACCATCGGCCCGTACAGCGTGGAGAGCCCGAGGTGCGCGGCGAACGCGTCGTGCAGCGCGGTCACGTCGCTGTAGCCGACGAACACCTTGGGCCCGGCGGCCCGCATCGCGCTCCAGTCGACCAGGTCCACCATGCGCTGTGCCCCGTACCCGCCGCGCGCGCAGAGCACCGCGTCGACCGACGGGTCGCACCACGCCTGCTGGAGGTCGCGCGCCCTGGCGTCGTCGCCGCCCGCGAGGTAGCCGAACTCCGGGTGCCGGTCGCGGACATGGGGCAGCACGACCGGGTCGAGGTCCCAGCCGCGCAGGATGTCGAGCCCCGCGTCGAGCCGCTCGCCCGCCACCGGACCGCTCGGGGCCACCACCGCCACCCGGGCGCCCGGGCGCAGTCGCGGGGGCCGGGTGAGGGGCACGGGGGCGGGGGCGGGGTGCGCGGGCGTCACTTGTCCAGCTCCAGGAGGGGGATGTCGGGCCGGTCGATACCGAACGTCTGGGCGTACAGGGAGAGTTCGGCCTCCAGGGCGCGGATCAGCGTGTCCGCCCGCCGGAAGCCGTGGCCCTCGCCCTCGAAGGCGAGATAGGCGTGCGGTACGCCGCGGCCGGCCGTCCGAGCCAGGAACCGTTCGCACTGGGCGGGCCGGCAGATCGGGTCGTCGAGGCCCTGGAGCAGCAGGAACGGCGTGTTGATCCGCTCCGCGTGGGTGATCGGCGAGCGTTGCGCGTACCGCCCGGGGAACGCGGCGCGGGGGCCGATGAGGGATTCCATGTACCGCGACTCGAAGTCGTGCGTCCCCTCCGGGGAGGACCAGTCGGTGAGGTCGAGGACGGGGTAGAGGACGGTGCCGCAGGCGTAGACGTCGGTGGTGGCGAGGGAGAGCGCCGCGGTCCAGCCGCCCGCGCTGCCGCCCCGGACGGCCAGGCGCCGGGGGTCGGCGGTGCCCTCGTCGGCGAGCGCGCGCGCCACGGCAGCGCAGTCCTCGACGTCGACGACGCCCCATTGCTCGCGCAGCCGGTCGCGGTACTCCCGTCCGTACCCCGTGGAGCCGCCGTAGTTGACCTCGGCCACGCCGATGCCGCGCGAGGTGAAGTAGGCGATCTCCAGATCGAGGACGAGGGGCACCTGCCCGGTCGGGCCGCCGTGCACCCGGATCACATACGGCGGCAGCTCCTCGGCGGGCGCCACCCGGCCGGGGTGGTGCGGCGGGTAGACCAGGGCGTGGATGTCGCGGCCGCCGGGGCCGGTGAAGGTGCGGATCTGCGGTTCCGGGTAGTACGCGGGGTCCACCACGTCCTCGTGGGGGCGGCCGACCACCCGGGTGCGGCCCGAGCGGGTGTCCAGCTCGACCACCTCGGCCGCCGTGCGCGGGCTGGCGCCGACGCCGACGACCCGGCTGCCGTGCGCCGCGAGCGTCGCCTGCCAGGCGGTCCAGGGGCCGGCCGCGTCCACCACCTCGCCGCTCTCCGGGTCGAGTATGCCGAGCGCGGTCGCGCCCCGGCCGTGGATCACGGCGATCAGACCGCTGTCCAGGGGCTGGAACCAACGGCGGCCGATCTGCCAGAGCGGACCGCCGAACTCCTCCTCGCGGGGACAGAGCGCCACGGCCGTGCCCGCGTGGTCCGCGGGGTGGGAGGAGAGCGGGTCCGCGGGCGCCGGATCCATCCGGTAGAGGTTCCACCAGCCGGTGCGGTCGGAGGAGAACAGCAGCCGGCCGTCGGGCGCCCACTCCACCTGGGCGAGGGACTCGCCGGGGCCGCCCGCGACGGGGTGCGCCCCCGTGAGGACGCCGTCCTCCCCCAGCTCCGCGAGGATCAGCTCGGTGCCGTCCCACGGCATGTTCGGGTGGTCCCAGGCGAGGTACGCCGCGCGGGAGCCGTCCGGGGAGAGCCGGGGGCCGGTGACGAAGCGGTGGCGCCCGTCGGAGAGCTCGCGCACCCGGCCGCGGTCCTCGGCGGCCGAGCCGTCGAGCGGTACGGCCGCCAGCACCCTGCGTACGTCGGTCGGAGCGTCGCCGGTGAACTCCTCCAGGACGCACCACACTTCGCCGCGCCCGGCCACGAGGACGGGGTCGGCCCAGCGCAGCCCCTCCCCGACCGCCGACAGCGGGGTGAGCGGCCTCGGCTCCCCCGGCCCGTCCGGCTCGTACACGTACAGCCGCTGGTCCGGGAAGTGGACGAAGACCACGAGCGGTCCCCCGGTGTCCCGCGCCGCCGCGGCCCACGGCACGCCGCCGTACTCAATGACCCGGCTGCGTACGTTCCACGGAGAGGGCAGCAGCGACCGGGCTGTGCCGTCCGCCCGGCGGCGGACCAGGGCGCGGCGGCCGCCCTCGGTGGGGCGGGGTTCGGTCCACCACACCTCCTCGCCGACGATGCCGGCGAAGTCGGGCGAGCCGTCGTGGGTGGCGGCGAGCTCGGCGTCGATGGGCGACGGCCAGGTTCCGTAAGGCCCGATGGGCACCATGTCTTCCAACTCCCCCTAAGCGGAACGCAGATAGTGGTCGAGGACCCGCACGCCGAAGTGGAGGGCGTCCACCGGGACCCGTTCGTCGACGCCGTGGAACAGCGCCTGGTAGTCGAAGCCGGGCGGCAGCCTCAGCGGCGAGAAGCCGTACCCGGTGATGCCGAGCCGGGAGAACTGCTTGGCGTCGGTGCCGCCGGACATGCAGTACGGCACGACGTGCCCGTCGGGGGCGAACTCCTCGACGGCCGCGCGCAGTTTGGCGTACGTGGGGGTGTCCACCGGGGCCTGGAGGGCGACCTCCTTGTGGTGGAACTCCCAGTCGACGTCCGGGCCGGTGAGCCGGTCGAGCGTGTCGCGGAACTCGTCCTCCGTGCCCGGCAGGAACCGCCCGTCCACATACGCCGTGGCGTGCCCCGGGATCACGTTGATCTTGTAACCGGCTTCCAGCATCGTCGGGTTGGCGCTGTTGCGGACGGTCGGCTCCACCAGCGCGGCGGCCGGGCCGAGCTTGCCGAGGAGCGCGTCCACGTCGAAGCCGCGGGCGGCCGGGTCGGCGTCGATCCCGTACAGCGCGGCGAGCTCGCTCAGGGCCGCCCGGACGGTCGGGGTGATCCGGACCGGCCAGCGGTGCTCCCCGATCCGGGCGACCGCGGCGGCCAGCCGGCTGACGGCGTTGGCCGCGTTCACCTTGGAGCCGTGGCCGGCCCGTCCGTGCGCGGTGAGCTTCAGCCAGCCGGTGCCGCGCTCGCCCGCCGCGATCGGGTACAGCTGCAGGCGGGGGCCGGCGTGGAAGGTGAACGCGCCGGACTCGCTGATGCCCTCGGTGCACCCCTCGAAGAGGCCGGGGTGGTGGTCGGCGAGGAAGCCGGAGCCGTCGACCGCGCTGGCCTCCTCGTCCGCGGTGTAGGCGATGACGATGTCCCGGCGGGGGCGCACGCCGGCGCGCGCCCAGGCCCGGACGACCGTGAGGACCATCGCGTCCATGTTCTTCATGTCGACGGCGCCCCGCCCCCACACCACGCCGTCGCGGACCTCTCCGGAGAACGGGTGCACGCTCCAGTCGGCCGGTTCGGCGGGCACCACGTCGAGGTGGCCGTGGACCAGGAGCGCGTCGGCGGAGGGGTCGGTGCCCTCGATGCGCGCCACCACGTTGGTGCGGCCCGGCGTCCGCTCCAGCAGGGTGGGCTCCAGGCCGGTGGCGGCGAGCCGCTCCGCCACGTACTCCGCGGCGGGGCGCTCGCGGCAGTCGCCGCCCCCGCGGTTGGTGGTGTCGATCCGGATGAGCTCGGAGGTGAAGGCCACCACCTCGTCCAGCGCGGCCGTGTCGATGTGCTCAGCCATACTGCTCCTCCACCGCGGCCGAGACGATCGTGGTGACCGCCTTGAAGGTGCGGATGCCCTCGTACATGGTGTCGCTGGTGTAGGCGACGCGGCGCTCACCGGTGCGCTCCGCGCCCGGGACCACCGTGGCGGCCCCCGCCAGGTGCTCCGCGTCGAACTCGATCTCGACGGTGAACGGCCCGCGCCGGACCGGGTCATGACGCCCCGCCAGGGCCGCCGCCTCCTTCGCGGCCGCCCTGATGTCGGCGGCGGTCCGCGCGGGGGTGCGGCACACCGCCGCGTACCGCGAGACGTGGTCCTTCACCGCCACCTTGCGCGCCCCCGGGGCATACCCCTCGGCGTCCGCGCAGGTCAGGTCGTCACCGGTGACCAGGACCACCGGCACCCCGTACTCCGCGACCACCCGGGCGTTGAGCAGTCCCTCACTCGCCCGTGTCCCGTTCAGCCAGACGCCCGTGAGGGAGTTGGCGAGATAGGTGTGGGCCAGGACGCCTTCGGTGCCCGCCCCGGTGTGGTACCCGACGAAGGCGATGCCGTCCACGTCGCCGTGCTGCACGCCCTCGACCATCGACAGCGACTTGTGGCGCCCGGTGAGCATCTGCACGCGCTCGTCCAGCCGCTCCAGCAGCAGATTGCGCATGGACCAGTGCGCCTCGTTGACGAGGACCTCGTCGGCACCACCGTCGAAGAATCCCAGCGCCGCGGCATTGACGTCCGACGTGAACAGGGCACGACACCGCTCCCACTGCGGAGCACCCGGCAGCACGTCACCGGGCCAGGTGACACCGGTGGCGCCCTCCATGTCGGCGCTGATGAGGATCTTCATGCCACGAAACCGTACGCGTCGCGGAACGCCCTCACCAGCCCTGTGGACAACCACCGGCGCGTGTCCTGCCGCGCGCCCTCGGCCGGTCCCCGCCGCACCCAATTGGTGCAGACCTCTTGCATGTTGGTCCAGACCAATGCCAGCCTCTGGTCCGAACCAGCTGAGGAACCAGCTGAGAAGGAGCCGCCACATGTCCGTACGACGTACAGCAGCCGCCCTCGGTGTTCTCGGTGCGGCGTCCGCGTCACTGCTCTCCGTCGCCGGGTCGCCCGCCTCCGCGCACGGTGCCGTGTTCAACCCGGTCAGCCGGGTCGCCGCCTGCTACGCGGAAGGCCCCGAGACCCCCAAGTCGCAGGTGTGCAAGGACCTGGTCGCCGACTCCGGCACCCAGCCGCTCTACGACTGGAACGAGGTCAACATCGCCAACGCCGACGGGCACCACCAACAGCTCATCCCGGACGGCAAGTTGTGCTCGGCCAACCGGGAGAAGTACCGCGCGCTGGACTGGGCCCGTACCGACTGGCCCGCCACCGGCGTCTCGGCGGGACCCTTCGGGTTCAGGTTCCGGGTGACGGCCCCGCACTCCGGGACCATGACGCTCTACATCACCAAGGAGGGCTTCGACCCGACGAAGCCCCTGAAGTGGTCCGACCTGGACTCCCGGCCGGTCGCCACGTACGCCACGACCCGGATCTCCACCGACGGCTCGTACACCTTCACCGGGAACCTGCCCGCCCGCACCGGCCGCCACGTCATCTACAAGGTGTGGCAGCGCAGCGACAGCCCGGAGGCGTTCTACAGCTGCTCCGACGTCGTGTACGGCCAGGCCGCGCAGGGCGCCGCCCAGCCGGCCGCGCCCAGTCAGCGCGCCATCGACGCGGGCGCCGCCAAGTCCACCGTGAGCCACCACGGACACGGCGGCGGGGCGGCGCCCAAGGACTCGTTCGCCCTCGGCACGGCGGCGCAGCCCGTCGCGGCCGCCTCCCTGGCGGGGGTCCTGGCCGGCGGCGTCCTGCTGCTGCGCCGGCGCAAGGACTCCTGACCCGCGGCGGATACGGGCGCGCCGGCCCTCACCCGGCGCGCCCCACCACCCACCACGTGGAGGGCAGCGCGATCCGGGTGCCGTCCGGGCGGTACTCGGTCGTGGTCAGGGGCAGTTCGCCGCGGGCCAGGACCGTCAGCCCGGCCGCGCCCAGCAGCTCGGGCACGGCCGCGTCGGCCACCTCGCCCGGGGTGAGGCCGTGGGCGAAGACCGGGCGCAGCTTCGGCGGCGCCCCCGCCGGGTCCTGGGTCAGGCCCGCCAGGACCTGCTTGGCCGCCTCCGCGAGCTCCACCAGCAGGGCCCGCCCGCGCGTCCCGACCAGCGTGGCGACGGCGTCGGCCAGGGGCCCGCGGGCGGCCGGCTCGCACTGGTGCAGCACCCCGCGCACATACACGTTGGCGTCGCCCAGGCGCGCGTGCAGGTCCTGGACGGCCTTCTCGTCGGTCGCGTCCAACTGCTCGAACCGGGCGCGCCCGTCCGGGTCCTGGCTTCTGGCCCGCTCCACCGCGGCCGGTGAGAGGTCGACGCCGACCACGCTGTCGTAGCGGTCGGCGAGGAAGCGGGTCTGGGTGCCGTTGCCACACCCCAGGTCGACCATCGGCAGGGCCAGATCGGTGAGATGGGGCTCGAAGAGGGCGAGGTGGGGACCCGCCGTGAGAGCCGGCTCGGCGTCCCAGAACACCGCGCCCGTCTCGTCGGGCGCCTCGTTCCAGAACCCTTCCCAGGCGTCCTTGTACCGACTCGTCACGCTCATGACCGACTCCCCAGGCTGGCACGCACAGTGTCAAGATCGGTCTATCGCTCCGGAGGCACGCCGACAAGGACCCGGCGCAATCCTTCACGCCCCGTTCGAGCCGGTTCAGCGCCTCGTGCGCCCCCTGGACGGCAACGGCACCTCGAACCACACGGTCTTGCCCCCGCCCGTACGGCTCGTCCCCCACTCGCGGGCCAGCCGGCTCACCACCCGCAGTCCCCGCCCCGCCTCGTCCAGCGCTCCCGCGTGCAGCAGCATCGGCAGCGTGTGGTCGTCGTCGACGACCTCGCAGCGCAGCGTCTCCGCCCGCACCATCCGCAGCCGTACCTGATGGCTGTGCGCGTGCCGTACGGCATTGGTGACGACCTCGCTGACCAGCAGCTCCACGGTCTCCACCAGATCCTCAAGGCCCCAGTCGCGCAGCCGGCCGACGACCAGGCGCCGGGACCGTGCCACCTCGCGCGCGTCGATGGCGAGCGACCACTCGGACACGTCCTCGCGCGCGATGCCGTTGAGCCGGGCCATCAGGAGGGCGACGTCGTCCTTGCGGCCGCCCCGGATGTTGAGGGCGCGGATGATGGTGTCGCAGGCGTCGTCCATGGAGGCCGCCGGGTGCGCGGCGGACTCGCAGAGGGTCGCGAGACCCACGCCGATGTCCTCCCCGCGCACCTCGACCAGGCCGTCGGTGCACATCACCAGCCGGTCGCCCGGCTCGACGCGCAGCCGCACGGTCTCGAAGGGCACCCCGCCGACGCCGATGGGCGCCCCGGTCGGCAGCTCCAGCAGCTCGCTGCGGCCGTCGGCGGCGCGGACCAGGACCGGCGGCACATGGCCCGCGTTGGCCAGCAGGAGCTCGCCCTCGATGGGGTCGTACACCGCGTAGAGGCAGGTCGCCAGATAGTGCTCGCCGAGCCGCTGCGCGAGGTCGTCCAGGTTGCGCAGCAGTTGGGCGGGCGGCAGGTCCAGAGCCGCCATGGTCTGCACGGCGGTACGCAACTGGCCCATCATCGCCGCGGAGTTGAGGCCGTGGCCCATGACGTCGCCGACCACCAGGGCTATCCGGGAGCCGGGCAGCTTGATGGAGTCGAACCAGTCGCCGCCGACCCGGCCGAGCAGGGTGCCGGGCAGGTAGCGCGTGGCGGTGTCGCAGCCGGTCATCTGCGGCGTGACCTGCGGCAGCATCGAGTCCTGGAGGGTCTCGGCGACGCTCTCCTGGTAGGTGTACATACGGGCGTTGTCGAGGACGAGCCCGGCGCGGGCGGCGAGTTCGGCGCCGGTCACCCGGTCCATGTCGTTGAACTCGGCCCGCTCCGCGTGGCGCAGCAGGATCATGAACCCGAGCACCACGTTGCGCGCCTTGAGGGGAACCACCAGCATCGACCGGCCGTTGATCAGAGGCCGGATGTCGCGCTTTTCGAACTGCGAGGCGATGGCGGTGCCCATCTGCTCGCTGATGCGCGGGACGAGCACGGGCTCGCCGGTGGTCATGCACTGGAAGAAGGGGGTGTGCGCGGGGAACGGCATGGACTCGCCCACGGGGACGACGTCGTCCCACCGCCCGGGTGCGTCGACGTGTTCGAGGGCGACCCGGTGCCACAGGGTGGTCTCGTCCGGCGGCCCGTCCGGGAACCCCTCACCGGCGATGACCTGTTCGCGCAGATAGGTGCCCGCGACATCGGTGAAGCGCGGCACGACGGCGGCGCTCACCTCCTGGATGGTGCGGGACAGATCGAGGGAGGAACCGATGCGGCCGCTGACCTCGTTGAGGAACTCCAGCCGCTCGCGCACGGCGGCGTACTCGAGGTCCTGCGCGAACTCGGGCTCGGGCGCGGGCGCCGTCCCGACGGCGGCCGGGGCCTGCTCGGCGCCCTGCACGACCCTGCGCCCGGGGCGGCGGGGCACACCCCAGTCGGGCGTCACGGGCGCCCGGTCGTGCTGGCTGAACTCCAGGACGGGATAGCCCAGTTCGAGCACCTGCGAGACGATCCGGGAGCTCTCGCCGACGCTCATGCTGGGCAGGATCTCGGGCAGCCGCCGGGCCAGCTCGTCCGCGCCCTGGAACTCGGTGTGCAGCGCGAAACCGGGTGCTATCCGCTCCACACCGCCCCGGCCGGGCCCCGGGTGGCCGGCGTGCAGCAGCGCCGCGTCCGCCGCCAGCACCAGAAGCCGCCCGGAGCCGGGCCCGACCAGCGGATACGCCCACCAGAGCACGTCGACGCGGGGCCGCCCGGGGTCCGAGAGGGCGGCTCGCCCGGCCGTGGGGTAGGAGGTCAGGCCGTTGAGCGAGGCGTCCAGCGCCGGGCCGAACATGTCGTAGGCGTCCAGGTCGCCCAGCGCGTCGCCGGACCGGTCCTCGTCCAGCGCGCCGGAGACCGGCAGCAGGTCGAGGGCGGGACGGCCCACCGCCTCCTCGCGGGTGGGCCCGAACAGCCGGCGCGCACCGGTCGACCAGTGCGACACCAGCCCGTCGCCGTCCACGACGATCACGGCAAGCGGAATCCGTCCGGCCACGGCGGACTGCCGGGGCAGCGTCGGCGGAGTGCCACTGTCCATGGGTGGAGGCTCCTTCCCCGCCGCAAGGATCTGCGGCTGTGCCACCTACCGTACGGCCATGCGAAGGCCCCGCGCGGGGCAACGCCGGAATACGGCGTACGCCCGCGTGTACCGGGCACTTGGTTGAAGAATAGTCAGTCCTCGTGGCCCAGTTGGAGGTCCCGCTCGGTGCGGCCGCCACCGGCGACCTGAAGCACCGTGGCCACCGGCGGATACCCGGCCGCGATCACGGTGTACTCGCCGGAGGAGAGGTCGACGAAGCGGAAGGTGCCGTCGGGTCCGGTGGTGAGGGTGTCGACCACGTTCCCGGCCGCGTCGAGCAGCGTCACGCGCGCGTCCTCGACCGTCCGTCCGCCGCTCGCCCTGACCGTGCCGCGCAGCACGGCGCCGCCCGCGAGCTCGATGTCCTGGCGGGTCTCGCGCGAGGACTGGACGCTGACGGGGAGGGCCGCCGGCCGGAAGGCGGGGGCGCTGGCGGCCAGGGTGTACTCACCGGCCACCAACTCGCTGATCACGTAGGCGCCTTCGCGCCCGCTGCGGGTGGTGGCGACGACCTCGCCCCGTACGTCGGTGAGGGTGACGGCCGCGTCCCGTACCGGGGTGCCGTCGGCGGTGACCACCGACCCGGCCAGCCGTCCGGCGCCGCCGAGGACCACGTCGAGCTCGACCGGGCGCTCCCCCACGGTCACCGAGACGGCCTGCGGCTGGTGCCCTCCGGCCGCCGCGATCAGGACGTAGCTGCCGGCGCCCGGAACGCTGAGCGCGTACCGCCCGTCCTCGCCGCTGCCGCCGCGCCCCACCTGCTGTCCGCGCACGTCGACGAGGGTGAGCGCGGCGCGCGGCACGGTGGTGCCGTCGCTGTGCTGCACCGTGCCGCAGACCGGGACGCCGCTGTGGGCGGGGGCGTGGGGCGTACGCGCCTGGGGCACGGGGGTCGCGTCGACGGCGGGGGCGTTCTGGGACACCAGCGGTTTCTCCTTGAGGAAGAAGGCGAGCAGGAGGCCGAGCACCAGGACCGGCACCAGGTAGAGGAAGATCCGCGGCATGGCCTCGGCGTAGGCGCGGATGTAGCCGTCGCGCAGGGCGGGCGGCAGGCTGTGCACCAGCTGCGGGGTGATCGACTCGGGGTCGGGGAGGCGGGTGCCCGCGGGGAGCTGCTCGGTGAGGGAGTGGGCGAGGCGGTTGGTGAACAGGGTGCCGAAGACGGCGGCCCCCACGCTGCCGCCGATCTGCCGGAAGTAGTTGTTGGCGCTGGTGGCGGCGCCGAGGTCGGCGGGGTCGGCGGCGTTCTGCACGGCGAGGACGAGCACCGGCATCACCAGGCCGATGCCGATGCCGAGGACCGCCATCCAGACGCTGTAGTCCAGCCGGGGCGTGTCCGTCTCAAGGCGGGAGAGCAGCCCCATGCCGACGGCGGCGACCGCGCTGCCGAGGACCGGGTAGATCTTGTAGCGGCCGGTGCGGCTGATGAGCTGGCCGGAGATGATCGAGGCGGCGACGATGCCGCCCATCATCGGCAGGACCAGCAGCCCGGACTCGGTGGCGCTGGCGCCGTCGACCATCTGGAGGAAGGTCGGCAGATAGCTGGCCGCGCCGAAGAGCGCGACGCCGATGACCGCGCCGACCAGTCCGGAGACGGCGAAGACCGGGTCGCGGAACAGCCGCAGCGGGATGACGGGTTCGCGCGCGTGGTTCTCGGCCACGACGAAGAGCAGGGTCGTACCGAGGGCTCCGGCGGCCAGCCCGAGGATGACGCGCGAGTCCCAGGCGTACTCCGTCCCGCCCCAACTGGTCAGCAGCACCACGCAGGTCGAGGCGGCGATGAGCAGGAGCGAGCCGAGGACGTCCAGGCGCGGGCGGGCGGCGGGGCGGGGCAGCTGGAGGACGACGGCGATGACGGCGAGGGTGACCAGGCCGAAGGGGACGTTGATGTAGAAGCACCAGCGCCAGGAGGCGTGGTCGGTGAAGAACCCGCCGAGCAGGGGCCCGGCCACCGAGGCCAAGCCGTAGACGGCGCCGATCAGGCCCATGAAGCGGCCGCGCCTGCGGGGCGGCACGATGTCCGCGATGATCGCCTGCACGCCGATCATGAGCCCGCCGCCGCCGACGCCCTGGACGGCGCGGAAGGCGATGAGCTCGTCCATGGTCCGCGCCCAGCCGGCCAGCGCCGAGCCGATCACGAAGACGACGATGGCGAACTGGAAGACGGGTTTGCGGCCGAAGAGGTCCCCGAGCTTGCCGTAGACGGGCAGCCCGATGGTGGAGGCCAGCAGATAGGCGGTGACGGCCCAGGACACCTTGTCGAGGCCGTGGAGATCACCGACGATCTTCGGCAGCGCGGTCGCCACGATCATCTGGTCGAGGGCCGCGAGCAGCATGGTGAGCATCAGCCCGGCGAAGACCAGCCGGACCCGGCGCGCGCTGAGCGCCACGGGAGCCTCGGACGGTCCGGCGGGCGGTCCGTCAGGCGGTCCGGCGGGCGGCGCCGGATCGGCCGGGACGGCCGCCGCCGTGTCGGAGAACTCCGGGACCGGCTCCCGCACGGCCCGCCGTGCCCGCCGCCGCTCCCCCGAAGGCCCGCCCCGCGCCGGGTCCTTCACCAGAGTGATCCCACCCACGTCTGCTCCCCTCGTCGCGCCTGATTCGGCTGCGCGGCGTACATACTGCGCATCGGGCGCTAATAGGGAGCAAGCGGAAGAGCGGCGGCGCGCGGGCGCACAACTGGCCCTGGAAGGGGGCGCGTCCACCGCCCCATCAGCGTGTTTCAATCGGCCCGGCGCGCGCGGGCGCACCACCGGGCCGCCGCGAAAACCACTCGAACCGGTGACCGCGACCGGGAGTGCTCAACGGCGGCCCGAGGGCCCGGGGCCTACTTCTCGACTTCGGCGGCAAGCTTGCCGAGCACGGTGTCGTGGATGCGGTTGAGACCCTTGGGGGCGAAGGTCTTCTCGAAGAAGCCGCCGATGCCGCCCGCGCCGTTCCACACGCTGCTGACGACGACCTTGGAGCGGCCCTCGCCGGCCGGGGTGACGGTCCAGGTGGTGACCATGGAGGAGTTGCGGTCCTTCTCCACGAGCTGTCCCTCGGTGGGCTCGGAGACCTCCAGCAGGCAGTCGCGCACGCGCTTGCTGGTCGCCTGGAGCTTCCAGTGGACGAGGGTGCCCTCGCCGTCGCCGCCCTCGCGCACCTCGTACTCGCTGAAGTGCTCGGACAGGAGCTTCGGACGGCTGTCCTTGTAGTCGGCCACGGTGTCGAACACCGTCTCCGGGCTCGCCGCGATGATCCGCTCCGTGGTGGCCTCGACCTGCGCCATGGCTCTTCCTCCAGCACTCGTGACATCCGGGGGGTGCGCCCGGATTCGGGGTGGGCAAAGCCAATCACCTCGGGGACGGGCCCCCAAAATCGGGGTTGCTGCGATCATGGGAACGCATGTTCTATTCTGGGGTCAGTGCTACGGACGAGGCCCGAGGAGGCGTGTATGCGCTGGGACAATCTGGCCGAGAACGATCCGGCACCGCCCGGAGCGGGCCGCGCGGCCGCGCTGTTCGACGCGGACGCGGTGGTCACCCGTACCTTCGACACCCCGGAGTTCCGCGGGATCACCTTCCACGAGGTCCGCGCGCGTTCGATCGTCAACCGGGTGCCCGGGGCGTCCCGGATGCCGTTCGAGTGGACCGTCAACCCCTACCGGGGCTGCACCCACGCGTGCGTGTACTGCTTCGCCCGCAAGACGCACAGCTATCTGGACCTCGACACCGGCCTCGGCTTCGACTCGCAGATCGTGGTCAAGGTCAACGCGCCCGAGCTGCTGCGCCGCCACCTCTCCTCCGGCCGGTGGCAGGGCGCGCACATCGCCATGGGCACCAACGTCGACTGCTACCAGCGCGCCGAGGGCCGCTACCGGCTGATGCCGGGGATCATCGAGGCGCTGCGCGACCACGCCAACCCGTTCTCCATCCTCACCAAGGGCACGCTGATCCTGCGCGACCTGGAGCTGCTCCAGCAGGCCGCGCAGGTGACCGAGGTGGGCATCTCCGTCTCCGTGGGGTTCGTGGACCACGACCTGTGGCGCACGGTGGAGCCGGGCACGCCCGCTCCCGAGCGCCGCCTCGACGTCGTACGGACGCTCACCGACGCGGGCATCGGCTGCGGGGTCCTGATGGCCCCGGTGATCCCCTTCCTGGGCGACCACCCCGACCAGCTGCGCGCCACGGTCCGCGCGATCGCCGCCTCGGGCGCCACCTCGGTGACCCCGCTGGTGCTGCACCTGCGCCCGGGGGCGCGCGAGTGGTACATGGCGTGGCTCGCCGAGCACCACCCCCATCTGGTGCGGCGCTACGAGCGGCTGTACGCGGAGGGGGCGTACGCGCCGAAGTGGTACCAGCGAAGGATCACCCGGCACGTACACGAGCTGGCCGACGAATTCGGCATCGGCCCGGCGCACCGGGGCGCGGCCCGGCGCATTCCGCGGCGCGTGGAGCCGGAGCCGGACCCCTCCGGCCCGACGCAGCTCACGCTCCTCTGACCGGAATCCGGTGGACCCGGAATCCGATGCGCCCGAATTCCCATAGGCCCGAATTCCTATGGGCCCGTTGACCCGTTGTCAGAGGTGTGGTTCAGGATGGAGGCATGACTTCGCTCACGCACATCGCCACCCCGGACGGCCTCGCGCCCGGCGTCAACTACAGCCATGTGGTGTGGGGCACCGGCCGGTTCATCGCGATATCCGGCCAGTGCGCCCTCGACGAGAAGGGGGACGTGGTCGGCGAGGGCGACCCGGTCGCCCAGGCGCGGCAGGTCTTCGAGAACCTGCGCCGCTGCCTCCAGGCGGCGGGGGCGACCTTCGAGGACGTGGTGAAGCTGACGGTCTTCGTCACCGACATCGCGTATCTGCCCGCGGTCCGCGAGGCGCGGGACGAGCACCTAGACGGCGGGCGGCTCCCGGCGGCCTCGGCGGTCCAGGTGGTGGCGCTCTTCCGCCCCGAACTGCTGATGGAGATCGAGGCGTTCGCGGTGGTCGCCGACCGATGACCGCCGGTCCGCACGTGCGGGACATGACCGCCGCCGACTGCGAGGCGGTCGCGGCCGCCCGCGTCACCGGCTGGCGCACGGCCTACCGGGGCCTGGTGCCGCAGACGTACCTGGACGCGCTCAGCGTGGAGCGGGACGCCGAGCGCCGCCGCGAGCAGCTGGCCCGGGGCGACGGCTCGGTGGTCCATCTGGTCGCCGAGCAGGCGGGCGAGGTGATCGGCTGGGGATGCGGCGGACCGTACCGGGAGGAGAGCGGCGCGAGGACGGCGGACGGCGAGGTGTACGCGCTGTACGTGCGCCCCGACCACTGGTCCACGGGCGCGGGCCGGCTGCTGCTCGCCGGGCTGACCGCCCGCGTCGCCGCCCAGGGGCATCCGCGGCTGCTGCTGTGGGTCCTCAAGGCCAACGACCGGGCCCGGCGCTTCTACGAGCGCGCGGGCTTCGCCCCCGACGGCGCCGAGGAGGACTTCGTCGCGGACGGGATCGCCGTACCGGAGGTGCGGTACGTCAGGCGGCTCACGGAAGGCGGTGTGCGATGAAGCCCCCGGAGGGCGTCAGCCGATGCGCCTGAGCGCCACGGCCGCGGCCGAGGCGAGACGGGGGCGGGCCAGCGCCGTCTGCAGGACCTCCACCGCCCGCTTGTCGCCCAGCTCCCCCAGCCCCTCCACACAGGCCAGCGCCACCCGCCAGTAGGGAGTGTCGGGCGAGAGCAGCGGGCGCAGGGTGGTGATCAGCGCCGGTACGGCCTCGGGAGCGCGCAGCGCGGTGAGCAGGCGCACGGGGTGCAGGGCGTACGCCGTGCGCAGCCGGTTGGTGGCGAGGGCGGCGGCGGCCCGGGCCGTGCGCGGGTCCCCGAGCCGGGCCAGGGCGTGCGCCGCGGAGACGCAGCGCGCGGGGTCGCGGTGGTTGAGCAGCAGCACCAGCGACTCGAAGGCGCGCCGGTCGCCCGCGCAGCCGAGCCGGAAGGCCGCGATCTCCCGGGCCCACAGGGGCCGTTCGCGCTCGGTGAGGACGGCCGCGAGCTCGTCGTGGTCCCGGGTCGAGAGCAGCCGCTCGTACGCCGGCACCGCCTCCGACGCCCTGGCCTCGTCCCGCAGCCGGTCCGCCAGCGACCGCAGCTCCTCGTCCATGCGGGAAGCGTAGTGGGCCCCCGCCCGACCGGAAGGGGTCCGGCGGCGGGCACCGGGGGCGCCCGGCCGTGTGCGCCGGGGCGAGCCAGATCACACGCACTCGCCACCCCCGCCCTATGGCGCGCTCGTTACTCACCGGTTAACCTCATGTGAGCGGGCACCCCCCGCAGACTCCGGTGGCCTGGTGACGCAGCCACCGAGAGTGTTCGTCGGTTCGGCAGTTTCACGGCGTGGCCCCGGGACCGGGTCCGCCGGCCCCAGCACCACCACGACACCTCTCCGCACGCCGTGCGCCCTTGCCGCGCACCCGCGTCCTCGCGGACGCCGTCGCGACAGCCGGATCGCCGGTCGCGTGCGCCCTCTCCTCAGTCGTCACTCACCCTGGAGTCCCGTGATGGACACCCCCCTGAACACCGTCGCCGTGGTCGGTCTCGGCACCATGGGCACCGGCATCGCCGACGTGCTCGCCCGGGCGGGCCGCGAGGTCATCGGCATCGACATCAGCGAGCAGGCCGCCCGCCGGGCCGTGGCCTCCCTGGAGGCGTCCACCGCCCGGGCCGTCGCCCGCGGGCGCATCACCGAGGAGGAGCGGCGCGACGTCCTCGCCCGGTTCCGCACCTTCACCGACCTCCAGGCGGCGGCCGACGCCGAGCTGGTCATCGAGGTCGTGCCGGAGTCGTACGAGCTCAAGCAGCAGGTGTTCGCCGCGCTCGACACGATCGTCGCCCCCACCGCGATCCTGGCGACCGGCACCAACGCCCTCTCGGTGACCCGGCTCGCCGCCGAGTCCGCGCACCCGGAGCGTGTCCTCGGGCTCCACTTCTTCAACCCGGCACCCGCGATGAAGCTGGTCGAGGTGGTCTCCTCGGTCCTGACCGCGCCGCCGGCCGTGGAGGCGGTCACCCGGCTCGCGCTCGACCTCGGCAAGGAGCCGGTCGCGGTCGGCGACCGCCCGGGCTTCGTCGCCGACGGGCTGCTCTTCGGCTACCTCAACCAGGCCGCCGCGATGTACGAGTCGAAGTACGCCTCCCGCGAGGACATCGACGCCGCGATGAAGCTGGGCTGCGGACTGCCGATGGGCCCGCTCGAACTGCTCGACCTGATCGGCATCGACACCGCCCGCACGGTCCTGGAGGCGATGTACAGCGACTCACACGACCGGCTGCACGCCCCCGCGCCCATCCTCGGCCAGCTCACCGAGGCCGGCCTGACGGGCCGCAAGGCGGGCCGCGGCTTCTACACCTACGAGGCCCCCGGCAGCGCCACGGTGGTGGCGGACGCGCAGACGCCCGCCACGATCGCGGCGGGTACCGGCGGCGGCCGGGAGATCCGCTCGGTGGGCGTGGCCGGGTCCGGCACCATGGCCTCCGGCATCGCCGAGGTCTTCGCCAAGGCCGGGTACGCCGTGGTGCTCGCCGCGCGCGGCCTGGAGAAGGCCGAGGCCGCCAAGTCCCGTATCGCCAAGTCCCTTTCGCGCTCTGTCGACAAGGGGCGGATGACGCCCGAGGCCCGCGACGAGACGCTCTCGCGCATCACCCCGGCCGGCGCCCTGGAGGCGTTCGCGGACGTGGACCTGGCGGTGGAGGCGGTCGCCGAGGACCTGGGGGTCAAGCAGCAGCTGTTCGCGTCCCTGGACAAGATCTGCAAGCCGGGCGCGGTGCTCGCCACCACCACCTCCTCGCTGCCGGTCGTCGCCTGCGCCCGCGCCACCACGCGCCCGCAGGACGTCATCGGCATGCACTTCTTCAACCCGGCCCCGGCCATGAAGCTGGTCGAGGTGGTCCGTACGGTCCTGACCTCGGACGAGGTGCACGCCACCGTCCGCGAGGTCACCGCGAAGATCCGCAAGCACCCGGTGGACTGCGGGGACCGGGCCGGGTTCATCGTGAACGCGCTGCTCTTCCCGTACCTCAACAACGCGATCAAGATGGTCCAGGAGCACTACGCCTCGCTGGACGACATCGACGCGGCGATGCGGCTCGGCGGCGGCTACCCGATGGGCCCGTTCGAACTCCTCGACGTGGTCGGCCTCGATGTGTCCCTGGCCATCGAGAAGGTCCTGCACGCCGAGTTCCGCGACCCGGGCCTCGCGCCCGCCCCGCTCCTGGAGCACCTGGTCGCGGCCGGCTGCCTGGGCCGCAAGACGGGCCGTGGATTCCGCGAGTATGCCCGGCGCTGAGCCGTGGGGCTCCCTGGGCCACCCGCCGGGGGAGGGCTGGGGCGGCCTGCTCGATCCTTCGGGCGGGCCGCCCCCGCGAGCGCGACTCGCCGCGCATATGCAGTACGTTCGGTCCATGCCCCAGCCCGCTGCCTCCTCGAAACGGCCGACCCGAGCGTCCGCCGCGCCCGACGCCCCGGAAAGTGCCGCCGGCAGCCGTGCGGCCGCCCAGCGGCTCAAAATGCGCCGTGAGCTGGCGGCGGCGGCGATGGAGCTCTTCTCGGCCAAGGGGTACGAGGCCACGACGGTCGACGAGATCGCGGCCCGCGCCGGGGTGGCCCGGCGCACCTTCTTCCGCCACTTCCGCTCCAAGGAAGAGGCGATCTTCCCCGACCACGACGACACGCTGGTGCGGGCGGAGGCGGTCCTCAACGCCGCTCCCCCGCACGAGCATCCGCTGGACACGGTGTGCCGGGGGATCAAGGAGGTCATGAAGATGTACGCCTCCTCCCCCTCCGTCTCGGTGGCCCGCTACAAGCTGACCCGCGAGGTGCCGACCCTGCGGGAGGCCGAGATCGCCTCGGTGGCCCGCTACGAGCGGCTCTTCACGCGCTATCTGCTGGGCCACTTCGACGAGCACGACCACCAGCCCGGCAACGACGACCCGCTGCTCGCGGAGGTGGCCGCCTCCGCGGTCGTCACCGCCCACAACCACGTGCTGCGGCGCTGGCTGCGGGCCGGCGGCCAGGGCGACGTGGAGACCCAGCTCGACCACGCCTTCGCGATCGTCCGGGACACCTTCGGCTCCGGGATCGGCGCGGGGCGCACCGCCCGGCCGAAGGCCCCCGCGGCCTCGGTCTCCACCAGCGACGAGGTGCTGGTCGCGGTGGCGCGTACGGACGCGTCGCTGGACGAGATCATGCACTCGATCAAGAAGGCGCTCCGGCAGCGCTGAGCTGTCCGGAAAGTGAAGGCCCGTCCCTGTTCGGGGGCGGGCCTTCCGCGTTTCCGGCGGGCGGTTCGATCGATCATCGCTCATCGGTGCAGGTCATTACGCAATTGAGAGAAATTGTTGGCACGCAGTGTCTTGCCGACTGGCACCGCGTGCCATACGTTGATGTTGTCCGGGCGGCCGGCGTGCAGAGACCTCTCGTACGCCGGCTGTCCCCGCAAGCTTCCCCAGCGAGCGCGCCCGGACGCCTGCGTCACAGGCACCCTCCGCGCCCACCAGGCGCAGCCGATCCCGTAGTACCGCCGAACCGACGGCACACCTCCACAGCAGCAGTCCCCTCAGCGTTCCCAACGCGCTTCGCCGGAGGCAACACCGTGAAGGAAATCCTGGACGCGATTCAGTCGCAGGAAAGCACCGCCGCAGACATCGCGGCTCTGCCCATCCCCGAGTCGTACCGCGCGATCACCGTGCACAAGGACGAGACGGAGATGTTCGCCGGGCTCGCCACCCGGGACAAGGACCCGCGCAAGTCGATCCACCTCGACGAGGTGCCGGTCCCCGAACTGGGCCCCGGCGAGGCCCTGGTGGCCGTCATGGCCTCCTCGGTCAACTACAACTCGGTGTGGACCTCGATCTTCGAGCCGGTGTCGACGTTCAGCTTCCTGGAGCGCTACGGCAGGCTCAGCGAGCTGACCAAGCGCCACGACCTGCCGTACCACGTCATCGGCTCGGACCTGGCGGGCGTCGTCCTGCGCACCGGCCCCGGCGTCAACGCCTGGCAGCCCGGTGACGAGGTCGTCGCGCACTGCCTCTCCGTCGAGCTGGAGTCCAGCGACGGCCACAACGACACGATGCTCGACCCCGAGCAGCGCATCTGGGGCTTCGAGACCAACTTCGGCGGCCTCGCCGAGATCGCCCTGGTCAAGTCGAACCAGCTGATGCCCAAGCCGGACCACCTGAGCTGGGAGGAGGCCGCGGCGCCGGGCCTGGTGAACTCCACCGCCTACCGCCAGCTCGTCTCCCGCAACGGCGCCGGCATGAAGCAGGGCGACAACGTCCTGATCTGGGGCGCCAGCGGCGGCCTCGGCTCCTACGCCACGCAGTTCGCCCTCGCGGGCGGCGCCAACCCCATCTGTGTCGTCTCCAGCCCGGAGAAGGCGGAGATCTGCCGGTCCATGGGCGCCGAGGCGGTCATCGACCGCAACGCCGAGGGGTACAAGTTCTGGAAGGACGAGCGCACCCAGGACCCCAAGGAGTGGAAGCGCTTCGGCAAGCGCATCCGCGAGTTCACCGGCGGCGAGGACATCGACATCGTCTTCGAGCACCCCGGCCGCGAGACCTTCGGCGCGAGCGTCTACGTCACCCGCAAGGGCGGCACGATCACCACCTGCGCCTCGACCTCCGGCTACATGCACGAGTACGACAACCGCTACCTGTGGATGTCGCTGAAGCGCATCATCGGCTCGCACTTCGCCAACTACCGCGAGGCGTGGGAGGCCAACCGCCTCATCGCCAAGGGCAAGATCCACCCCACCCTCTCCAAGGTCTACAGCCTGGAGGAGACCGGTCAGGCCGCCTACGACGTGCACCGCAACCTCCACCAGGGCAAGGTCGGCGTCCTCGCCCTCGCCCCGCGTGAGGGCCTGGGCGTCCGCGACCACGAACTCCGCGCCAAGCACCTCGACGCCATCAACCGCTTCCGCAACATCTGAGCCCGGAGCGACACATGACTGAGCGTCACAAGGACCGGCCCTGGCTCATGCGGACGTACGCCGGTCACTCGACCGCCGAGGCGTCCAACGAGCTCTACCGGCGCAACCTCGCCAAGGGTCAGACCGGTCTGTCGGTCGCCTTCGACCTGCCGACGCAGACCGGCTACGACCCGGACCACATCCTCGCCCGCGGCGAGGTGGGCCGGGTCGGGGTCCCGGTGTCCCATCTGGGTGACATGCGGCGGCTGTTCCAGGACATCCCCCTGGAGCAGATGAACACCTCGATGACCATCAACGCCACGGCGATGTGGCTGCTGGCCATGTACCAGGTGGTCGCCGAGGAGCAGGGCGCCGATGTCACCCGGCTCCAGGGCACGACGCAGAACGACATCGTGAAGGAGTACCTGTCGCGCGGGACGCACGTCTTCCCGCCCGGTCCGTCGCTGCGGCTGACCACCGACATGATCACCTACACGGTCAACCACATCCCCAAGTGGAACCCGATCAACATCTGCAGCTACCACCTCCAGGAGGCCGGGGCCACCCCGGTCCAGGAGATCAGCTACGCGATGTCGACCGCGATCGCCGTGCTCGACGCGGTGTTCGCGTCCGGGCAGGTGCCACAGGACCGCAAGGGCGATGTGGTGGCCCGGATCTCGTTCTTCGTGAACGCGGGCGTCCGCTTCGTCGAGGAGATGTGCAAGATGCGGGCGTTCGGCCGCATCTGGGACAAGGTCACGCGGGAGCGGTACGGCATCGAGGACGCCAAGCAGCGCCGCTTCCGCTACGGCGTCCAGGTCAACTCCCTCGGGCTGACCGAGGCGCAGCCGGAGAACAACGTCCAGCGCATCGTCCTGGAGATGCTGGCCGTGACGCTGTCGAAGGACGCCCGCGCGCGGGCCGTCCAGCTCCCCGCCTGGAACGAGGCGCTCGGTCTGCCGCGCCCCTGGGACCAGCAGTGGTCGCTGCGCATCCAGCAGGTCCTCGCCCACGAGAGCGACCTGCTGGAGTACGAGGACATCTTCGCCGGGTCGCACGTCATCGAGGCCAAGGTCGACTCGCTCGTCGAGGAGTGCCTGGCGGAGATCGAGCGCATCCAGCAGATGGGCGGCGCGATGGCGGCCGTCGAGTCCGGCTACCTCAAGTCGCAGCTCGTCTCCTCGCACGCCGAGCGCCGGGCCCGGATCGAGAGCGGCGACGAGAAGATCATCGGCGTCAACTGCTACGAGTCCACCGAGCCCAGCCCGCTCACCTCCGACCTGGACACCGCGATCATGACGGTGGACCCGGCGAACGAGGCCCGGGTGGTCGCGGGGCTCCACGAGTGGCGCGACAACCGGGACGAGGCGCGGGCCTCGGAGGCGCTGGCGGCCCTGAAGAAGGCCGCCGCCGGGTCGGAGAACCTGATGACCGCGACCCTGGAGTGCGTCCGCGCGGGCGTCACCACGGGCGAGTGGTCCTGGGCGCTGCGGGACGTCTTCGGCGAGTTCCGCGCGCCCACCGGCGTCTCCTCGGCGCCCGTCGCCGTCACCGCCGAGGCGGGCACGCCGCTGGCGCTGGTGCGCGAGAAGGTGACCCGTACGGCCGATGAGCTCGGCTCGGGCCGGCTGCGCCTGCTGGTGGGCAAGCCGGGCCTGGACGGTCACTCCAACGGCGCCGAGCAGATCGCCGTACGCGCGCGTGACGCCGGCTTCGAGGTGGTCTACCAGGGGATCCGGCTCACCCCCGAGCAGATCGTCGACGCCGCGCTGGCGGAGGATGTGCACTGCGTGGGCCTGTCGATCCTCTCCGGCTCGCACTCCGAGCTGGTCCCGGACGTGCTGACCCGGCTGCGCGAGGCCGGCGCGCCCGACATCCCGGTGATCGTCGGTGGGATCATCCCGCCGGCGGACGCCGAGGAGCTGTGCACGGCGGGTGTGGCCGCCGTGTTCACCCCGAAGGACTTCGGCATCACGGAGATCATCGGCCGTATCGTCGACGAGATCCGGAAAGCGAACAAGCTCGACCCTCTGGAGGTCCCCGCATGACCAGCTCTGTCAACCGTCTCCGGCCGCGCCGTTCGTGCCTGGCCGTCCCGGGCTCGAACCCGCGCTTCCTGGAGAAGGCGCAGGGCCTCCCCGCCGACCAGGTCTTCCTGGACCTGGAGGACGCCTGCGCGCCGCTCGCCAAGCCGGAGGCCCGGCACACCATCGTGAAGTTCCTGAACGAGGGTGACTGGACCGGCAAGACCCGGGTCGTCCGGGTCAACGACTGGACGACCGAGTGGACGTACCGCGACGTCGTCACCGTCGTCGAGGGCGCGGGGCACAACCTCGACTGCATCATGCTGCCGAAGGTCCAGGACGCCCAGCAGATCGTGGCGCTCGACCTGCTGCTCACGCAGATCGAGAAGACCATGGGCTTCGAGGTCGGCAAGATCGGCATCGAGGCGCAGATCGAGAACGCCCAGGGCCTCAACAACGTCAACGCCATCGCGCAGGCCTCCCAGCGGGTCGAGACGATCATCTTCGGGCCGGCCGACTTCATGGCGTCCATCAACATGAAGTCGCTGGTCGTGGGCGAGCAGCCGCCCGGGTACCCGGCGGACGCGTACCACTTCATCCTGATGAAGATCCTGATGGCGGCGCGGGCCAACAACCTCCAGGCGATCGACGGCCCCTACCTCCAGATCAAGAACATCGACGGCTACAAGGCGGTCGCCCAGCGCGCCGCCGCCCTGGGCTTCGACGGCAAGTGGGTGCTGCACCCCGGCCAGGTCGAGGCGGCCAACGAGGTCTTCTCGCCCTCCCAGGAGGACTACGACCACGCCGAGCTCATCCTCGACGCGTACGAGTACTTCACCTCCGAGGCCGGCGGCAAGAAGGGCTCGGCGATGCTCGGCGACGAGATGATCGACGAGGCCAGCCGCAAGATGGCGCTGGTCATCTCGGGCAAGGGCCGGGCGGCCGGTATGCAGCGCACGTCGAAGTTCGAGATCCCGGAGGCGTAACACCATGCAGTTCGGCCGCACCTACGAAGAGTTCACCGTCGGGGACGTGTACAAGCACTGGCCTGGCAAGACGGTGACCGAGTACGACGACCATCTGTTCTGTCTGCTCACCATGAACCACCACCCGCTCCACATGGACGCCAACTACGCCGAGAACACCACCGACTTCGGCAGGAACGTGGTGGTGGGCAACTACATCTACTCGCTGCTGCTCGGTATGAGCGTCCCGGACGTGTCCGGGAAGGCCATCGCCAACCTGGAGATCGAGTCGCTGCGGCACGTGGCGCCGACCTTCCACGGCGACACGATCTACGGCGAGACGACGGTCCTCGACAAGACGCCCTCGAAGTCCAAGAACGACCGGGGCATCGTCTACGTGGAGACCAAGGGCTACAAGCAGGACGGCACCCTCGTCTGCGTCTTCCGCCGCAAGGTGATGGTCCCCACCGAGACGTACATCAAGGAGCGCGGCGGCGAGCAGCCCGGCCGCCCCCAGCTCAAGCAGCAGGAGAAGTAGCCATGGCCCGTCTCGCGCAGACCGCCGGTCTGACCGACGTCCAGCAGGAAATCCTGGCCACCGTCCGGGACTTCGTCGACAAGGAGATCATCCCGGTCGCGACCCAGCTGGAGCACAAGGACGAGTACCCGACGCAGATCGTCGAGGGCCTCAAGGAGCTCGGCCTGTTCGGGCTGATGATCCCCGAGGAGTACGGCGGTCTGGGCGAGTCGCTCCTGACGTACGCCCTGTGCGTCGAGGAGATAGCGCGCGGCTGGATGTCGGTCTCCGGCATCATCAACACGCACTTCATCGTGGCGTACATGCTCAAGCAGCACGGCACCCAGGAGCAGAAGGACACCTTCCTGCCCCGGATGGCGCTCGGCGAGGTGCGCGGCGCGTTCTCGATGTCGGAGCCCGCGCTCGGCTCGGATGTGTCGGCGATCACGTCCAAGGGCGTCAGGGACGGCGACGAGTACGTCCTGAACGGTCAGAAGATGTGGCTCACGAACGGCGGAACGTCGTCGCTGGTGGCCGTTCTGTGCCGAAGTGACGAAGGACACCCCGAGGGCACCGCGCCCCACAAGTCGATGACGACCTTCCTGGTGGAGAAGGAGCCCGGCTTCGGCGAGGTCCGTCCGGGTCTGACCATCCCCGGCAAGATCGACAAGATGGGTTACAAGGGCGTCGACACGACCGAACTCATCATGGACGGACTGCGCATTCCGGCCAATCGGGTCCTCGGCGGGGTCACCGGCCGAGGGTTTTACCAAATGATGGACGGCGTCGAGGTCGGCCGCGTCAACGTCGCGGCGCGTGGCTGCGGTGTCGCTCAGCGTGCCTTTGAGCTGGGTGTCTCGTATGCCCAGCAACGTCATACTTTCGGCAAGGCGATCGCCCAGCACCAGGCGATTCAGTTCAAGCTGGCGGAGATGGCTACCAAGGTGGAGGCCGCTCATGCCATGATGGTCAACGCAGCACGCAAAAAGGACTCCGGGGAACGAAACGACCTGGAAGCAGGGATGGCGAAGTACCTCGCCTCCGAATACTGCAAGGAGGTCGTGGAGGACGCCTTCCGTATCCACGGTGGCTACGGCTTCTCGAAGGAGTACGAGATCGAGCGCCTGTACCGCGAGGCGCCGATGCTGCTCATCGGTGAAGGTACCGCCGAGATCCAAAAAATGATCATTGGACGTCGGCTTCTCGAAGAGTACCGATTCCAGGGTTGATTGTCGCTTTTAGGTCGGTTCGGCCGCGAAGAAGATCACACCCTGTAGGCGCTGCCCGAGGGCTTCCGGCCGACCGACTGGGCTTCTGGCTTTCCCAGTTGCGGCTCGCAACCGATAGCATCGCTGGTAAACCAGCCGCCGTCCCCCACTTGCCAGCGCGGCATCATCCGCTACGAAGGTCATCCATGCCCCACAGCCAAACCTCTGCATCTCGCGACGGTTTCCTCCAGGGACGTCTTGCTCGCGGAGCATCGCCGTGGCTTCTGCCGACCGTCGCCACCGCAGCCCTCAGCCTCGCCCGCGCGCGCCGCTCCGGCGCCGCCAAGGCCGTGGCCGTACCCGCCACCGCGCTCGCGGCGGGCATGCTGTGGTTCTTCCGCGACCCCGAGCGCGAGATCGCATCCGGGCGGGTCATCTCCCCCGCCGACGGTGTGGTGCAGAGCATCATGCCGTGGAAGGACGGACGCACCCGCGTCGCGATCTTCATGAGCCCGCTGAACGTCCACGTCAACCGCGCGCCCCTGACGGGCACGGTGACGTCCGTCGAGCACGTGCCCGGCGGGTTCGTTCCGGCGTTCAACAAGGAGAGCGAGAACAACGAGCGCGTTGTCTGGCACTTCGACACCGAGCTCGGTGACATCGAGATGGTGCAGATCGCGGGTGCTGTGGCGCGGCGGATCGTCCCTTACATCCCCCAGGGCACCAAGGTGGAGCAGGGCGAGCGCATCGGTCTCATCCGGTTCGGCTCCCGCGTCGACATCTACCTTCCGGAGGGGGTCGAGGTCGCGGTCGAGGTCGGCCAGAAGACCACTGCGGGGGTGACTCGAATTGACCGTGATTGATCCTGACACCCAGACCGACTGGGTGCCGGGCACGGACGCCGGCGACGACGCGGAGGAGATGCCTCTCTCCCTGCGGCTGTCGATAGCGGACACCCTCACGCTCGGTAACGCGACCTGCGGGTTCATGGCGGTGTACTTCACCACCACCGGAATCCTCATCCCGCACCTGTCGGGCAGCGCCGAGACCGGCATGGCGCGGCACTCCGCCGCGACCGCCGTGATCCTGATGCTGCTCGCGGCGATCTTCGACCTCTGCGACGGCCTGGTCGCGCGGAAGCTGCGGAGCTCGCCGATGGGCGCCGAGCTGGACAACCTCTCGGACCTCATCAGCTTCGGGCTCGCCCCGGCGTACTTCGTCCTGGTCTACGGCATGGTCGCCGACGACGCCCACCAGCGCGTCGCGGCCGTGGCGGCGATCACCGTGCTGCTCGCGGTGGTGCTCAGACTCGCGCGCTTCTCGTGCGTGACGATGAAGGACGGCATGTTCCAGGGCATGCCGAGCCCGTTCGGCGCGCTGACCGTCGTCTCGATCGTGCTGCTGGAGCTGCCGTTCGTGCCGACGCTGCTCGCCGTCATAGGAGTGGCGTGGCTGATGGTCAGCCGGGTCGAGTACCCCAAGCCGCGGGGCATCCTCGCGGTGGCCATGCTCAGCTGGATCGTGGGGGCGATGGGGCTGCTGGCGGCGTGGGCGTTCGAAGCGCCGGGCGGTCAGCTGCTGCTCCAGACGGGCTGCGTGCTCCAGGTCGTGCTGGGCGCGGTGATTCCGCTGTTCGCCACGGCCCGCCGGGTGAACACGATCCGCGACAACCGCCGCGAGGCGCGGGCGGCGCAGCCGTAAGGGCCGGCGGCGCGGTGTGGGGCCCTGGACCGTTTCGGTCCGGGGCCTTTCGCATGCGCGGGGCGGGGTGGGGTGCGATCGATTCGCCTGCGGGCCGTCTGTGGCTGGTCGCGCAGTTCCCCGCGCCCCTCTTGGCCTTCAGGGGCGCGGGGAACTGCGCGAGCAGCACGGTCCGCAGACGAACGATGACCTTTCGCCTGCGGACCGTGGATGGCTGAGCGCGCAGTTCCCCGCGCCCCTAGGTGGTCAGGGGCGCGGGGAACTGCGCGAGCGGCCCAGCACGGTCCGCAGGCCAAAGAAAACCCTCCGCGGCCACGGACCCGCGCCCCTGGTGGGCGGCTCGCGGGCGGAACGGTCAGGTCAAGAAGTCCCTGGCGATGCGCTCCGCGCTGCGCTCAAGCAGCGGGCCCGCTTGCGCCATGCAGCGGGCCGGGTCAGGCTCCAGGTCCGTCAGGGCGTACGCGCGGCGGATACCGGCCCGGCCGAGCGCCGCCGGGGGCAGGGCCAGGCGGCCGCAGACCGCGACGACCTCCACGCCCGCCGCCCGGGCCGCCGCCGCCACCCCAGCCGGCGCCTTGCCGTGCAGGGTCTGCTCGTCCAGCGACCCCTCACCCGTGATCACCAGCGTGGCCCGGTCGAGCGCCTGGGCGAAGCCCAGGACGTCGAGCATGACCTCGATACCCGGCCGGAAGGTCGCCCCGAGGGCCACGAGCGCGCCGTAGCCGATGCCGCCCGCGGCCCCGGCGCCCGGGGCGAGCGCGGCCTCGGCCGCACGGCCCCCCAGGGACGCCTCCAGGACCTCGGCGTAGTGGCCGAGCGCCGCGTCCAGGGACGCCACGTCCTCGGGCGTGGCGCCCTTCTGCGGGCCGTACACCGCGGGCGCGCCCTTGGGCCCGGTCAGCGGGTTGTCCACGTCGCTGGCCAGGACCAGGTCGACCGAGGCGAAACGGGGGTCGAGACCCGAGAGGTCCGCCGTGGCCAGCGTCGCCAGCGGGCCGCCGCCGGGCGCCACGGGCTCGCCCGCCGCGTCCAGGAACCGGGCACCCAGCGCCGCGAGCATGCCGGCCCCGCCGTCCGTGGTGGCGCTGCCGCCGACCCCGAAGACGATGGTGCGTGCCCCCGCGTCGAGCGCGGCCAGCAGCAGCTCGCCCGAGCCGTACGTGGTGGCGGTCAGCGGGGCGAAGACGCCCTCGGGGAGGTGCTGGAGGCCGGACGCCTCCGCCATCTCCACCACGGCCACCCCGTCCCGTACCGCGAAGGCCGCGGTGACCGGGGTACCGAGGGGGCCGGTGACCCGGGCCTCGCGGCGGGTGAACCCGGCCGCGACCGCCGCCGCGACCGTGCCGTCGCCGCCGTCGGCGACCGGCAGGGTCTCCACCGCCAGATCGGGGACGACCCGCCGCAGCCCGGCCGTCACCCGCTCCGCGACCTGTACGGCCGTGAGCGAGCCCTTGAACTTGTCCGCCGCCACCAGCACGCGCGCGGTCTCCAACACTGCTCCGTCCGTCACCTTGCTAATCCCTTGCTGTCGAACAAGCAGTCGCGCCGCTGCCGACCCTATCCGCCGGGCGCGCGCCTGCCCATAGGCGTCCTGCACGGCGGGACGGCGTGCCACGCCACGAAACCTCCATATCGCGGACCATAGTGGGGCGCCATGAGCACGGATCCGATCGACCGTTCCGGCCCCGGCGGCCCGCCCGCCGAACCCGGGGACCCGGCCCCCGACCTCACCGTCGTGGCGATCGGGGTGGCCGCCGTGGTGGCCGTGGTCGCCTGGGCCGCGCTCGGCGAGCACTCCTTCGACAGCGCCTCCGCCACGGCCCTGGCCTGGGTGCTCGCCAACTTCGCCTGGCTGTTCGTGATCGCCGCCGACGCGTTCCTCGTCCTGTGCGTGGTGCTCGCCATCAGCCGGTACGGGCGGATTCGGCTCGGCCCGGACGACTCCGGGCCGGAGTTCACCAACCTCGCGTGGATCGCGATGATGTTCAGCGCGGGCATGGGCATCGGGCTGATGTTCTACGGGGTGGGCGAGCCGCTCACGCACTACCTCACCCCGCCGCCCGCCTCCGGCGCCGCGCCCCGCACCGGCGACGCGGCGCGCACGGCCCTGGAGTACTCGTTCTTCCACTGGACGCTCACCCCCTGGGCGATCTACGGCATGGCGGGCCTCGCCCTGGCGTACGCCGGTTTCCGCAAGGGCCGCGGCAACCGGCTCTCCGCCGCGTACGTCCCGCTGATCGGCGCCCGGCGCGCGGACGGCTGGCCCGGGCGCTGCATCGACCTGCTCGCCGTCTTCGCCACCGTCTTCGGCACCGCGACCAGCCTGGGCCTCGGCGCTCTCCAGGTCGCCAAGGGGCTGGAGATCACGGCGGGCGTCGAGGACTCCACGGGCACCGAGCTGGTCATCATCGGCTCGCTGTCGGCCGCGTTCGTGCTGTCGGCGTTCTCGGGCCTGCACAAGGGCGTCAAGTGGCTCTCCACGCTGAACATCGTGCTGGCCGCCGCGCTGATGCTGTTCGTGTTCCTGCTCGGGCCGACTGTGTACGTCCTGGACACGGTCCCGGCGTCCGTCGGCGGCTATCTGCACCGGCTGCTGCCGATGGCCAGCCGCACCGGCGCCTTCACCGACCGGGCCTGGCTGGGCGCGTGGACGATCTTCTACTGGGCGTGGTGGCTGTCGTGGGCGCCGTTCGTGGGGACCTTCATCGCCCGTATCTCGCGCGGCCGTACCGTCCGCGAGTTCCTGGTCGGTGTGCTGCTCGTCCCGAGCGGCGCGACCGTCCTGTGGTTCTGCGTGATGGGCGGCACCGCGATCCGCCTGGACTCGACGGGGGCCGCCGACCTGGCGGGCAAGGTGAAGGACGGCGCCGAGGCGTCCCTGTTCGCGATGCTGGAAGCGCTGCCCGTCGGCACGGTCACCTCCTGCCTCGCGATGGTCCTGGTGATGACGTACTTCGTCACCAGCGCCGACTCGGCCTCGCTGGTGATGGGCTCGCTGACCAGCCGGGGCTCGCTGCATCCGCCGACCTGGCTGGTCGTGCTGTGGGGGGTGCTGATGGCGGCGGTCGCGGCGGTGCTGCTCGTCGCGGGCGGCCTCACGTCCCTCCAGACGGCGACGATCCTGGTGGCACTGCCGTTCGTCCTGGTGATGCTGGGGGTGTGCTGGGCGCTGCTGAGGGAACTGCGCGAGGACCCGGGCGCGGGCCCCGCACGCGGCCACGCCCCGCACGGCGTACGGGACGCGGTACGGGCCGTGGTGGGCGACGCCCTCGACGAACGGGGACCCACCCGCCACCCCCGCCTGCGCCGCGCCGCCGAGTCCCGCAGGGCCGACGACGACCCCTCGGGGGGCGGCTCCCGGTAGGGGCGCGGGAAACCGCGCCCCCGGCGGACGCGCGCGCCCGGTTCCGTCAACTCTGCTGCTCTCGCGGCCCGTTGGCCGCACAATGTCCCCGTGCCGCATGACGACTACGTGGAACTCATCCTCGACGACGGCGCCCGGGTCAGAGTCGGGCTCACACCCGTGGGCGTGCCCCGGACGGCCCCGGATGACGATCTGCCGGGCGGGGTCGGCGGGGGGACGCCCGTCGGGCGCGGCGAGCGGGTCGCCGCGCTCGCCACGGACACCCTCGCGGCCGTGCTGAGACCCCTGGGGCCCGTCCTCCAGCAGGTGCACGACGCCGTACGGGGCATCGCGGACCCGCCCGACTCGCTCGCGGTCGCCTTCGGCCTCCAGATCGGCCACGACCTCAAGCTCGGCATCGTCGGCGCCAACGGCCAGGCCAGCATGACCGTCCAGGCCACCTGGCAGCTGCGCCCCGACACCTCCGCCGGCGGCACGGACCCGGGCGGCAACTGAGCCGTGGGCTGGTTCAAGGCGCCGGACACGGATCCGTCGGCCGACGCGCGCGGCGCGCTGGTGCGGGTGCTCTCGGCCGACCGGGGACGCACCGCGGGCGCGGGCGTCTACCTCGCCGACCGCAGACTGCTGACCTGCGCGCACGTCGTCAACGCGGCGCTGGGCGTACGGATGCTGAGCCCGCGCGACCCGGGCTCCGTCACCCTCGACGTCTCCTTCCCCGCGGTGGCCGCGGGCGGCGCGGGCGACCGGCAGGCCCGGCTGGTGGCCTGGGTGCCGCCGCGCGCCGCGCACCACCAGGGCCCGGTGGCCGACGGCTCCCTGGAGTGGGGCGGCGACCTGGCCGTACTGGAACTGGACGAGGAGCCTCCGCCCCCGGTGGGCCCGGTGCGCTGGCAGGACATGCGGGCCGGACAGCTGGTGCGGGCCTGGTACGGCGGCGGCCAGCCGTTCTCGTACGCGGACGTCCAGGTCGGTTCGTGCGACGGGCGGATCGGCTATCTCGACGGGCGGCTCTCCGGCGCGGCCGTCGACGACGGGTACAGCGGCGGGCCCCTGTGGTCGCCCGCCGACGGCGCGGCCGTGGGCCTGGTGATGGGCAGGATCACCCCGCCGGAGGGCACGTTCGACACCCAGCACACCGTGCGCCGCAGCTGGGGCCTGACCTGGCAGTCGGTCCGGCAGGAGCTGGCGCGGGTGGGCGCGGCGCCGGACCCGGTGCTCGGGGCGCGCGAGGGCGCGGGCGCGGCCGGCGACGACGCGGTGCGGGACATGATGGTCGGCCCGCTGCACGCCCTGCTGGGCGATCCGGCCGTACGGGCGGCGCACTCCACCGCGCTCGGCGCGGCCCTCGGGCTGCGCACCCGCACGGACGGGACGGCGCCGTCGGTGGAGGAATTGGCGGTGGTGCTGTGCACGGTCGAGCGCGCGCTGCCCACGCTCGCCGAGTCGCTCGCGCCCTCCCTGGAGGGGGTGCGGGACCGCGCCGGTCTCGACCGGCTGCTGGCGCTCGGCCGGCTCACCGACGCGGCCGGGCTGCTCTCCGTCGCCGAACACCGGGCGCTGCTGGTGAAGTGGGACCACCTCGCCCGCCGGGATCCGGGGCTGCTGCCCCGGGCGGCGACGGCCGCGCTGCCCTATGTGGAGCTGCCCCGTTCGCTGACGGCCGCGCGGCTCGCCCCCGAGGACGTGCCCGGGGCGGTCCGCGAGCTGGAGGAGTGGCCGGGCGACGGCTCGCCGGTGCCGCACGAGACACCCCGGCTGCCCGCCCTGCTGCGGGTGGTGGAGTACGCGGCCGCGGAGACCGGCGGCATGGCCTGCGAGGCGCTCCGGGAGTGGAGCGGGCGGGTCGCGGCCCGGCTCGGCATCCATCCCTCGGCCCTGGGCGAGCGCCGGGCGGACGCGGCACGCTGGTCGGACCGCTCGGCCGGCACCGGGGTGCGCGTCCTGGTGGAGCTCGGCCGCCACCCCCAGGACCCGGACGGCCACTACCGGTGCGCGGTGTGGCGGATGCGCGCGGACGGCACGGCCGCCCGTACCGCCACCGGCGCCGAACGCCCGCGCACCGGGCGGGAGATCGCCCGGCTGGTGCGCGAGGTGGCCGGGGGCGCGGAGAGCGCCGGGCAGAACGTGGCGCTGGTCGCGGTGTCCGTCGCCCCGGACGCGCTGCACCTGCCGGTGGACGAGTGGGATGGGGCCGGCGCCGACGAGTTCTTCCCGGCGCGGCTGGGCGAGGACTTCCACCTGGTGCTGCGCTGCCCGCAGATCCGGCGCCGTTCGCGCACCGGCGCGGGCGACCTGAAGCGCCGCTGGGGCGCCCGCCACCAGAGCGAGCCGCTCGTCGCGGACCACCGGATCTCCGACGAGATGGAGCTGATCCGGCTGCTCAAGACAACCCACTACGACGCCGCGCGCGTCATAGTGCACGGGCCCCCCGCCGGCCGGACGCGGCTGCTGCACTTCTGTCTGGCCATGGGGGTCCCGATCGTCCTGTGGGACCGGGCGGCCGTGGAACCGGCCGACACCTCCCGCCTCGACGGGGCCACGCCGTACGGTCCCGTCGACGAACTCCCCGAACGCGTCCGGCACTTCCGGGTCCGCGCCTACACGGACCCCGAGGTGCCCGCACGGCCGGCGCTGGTGTGGGAGGACGCCGAGCTGCCGCTCCCCGACGAGCTGCAGCTCGCCGACCCCTCGCAGGGGCCGGACGCGCCGGAAGCAATCGCCCGCCCCTCGGACGGAACGGAACAGGCGACATGACGGAGAACGACGGGTGGCGGCTCTTCCGCGGCGACCGCACCCCCCGGGAGGTGGACTTCCCCGAGGCGCCGCCGTGGCGCCAGTTCGCGGGCGGCGCGCCCGGCACCCGGGTGCGCCACCGCCCGTATCTGATCGGCCGCACCGAGGCCGACGTGGTGAGCGCCGCGCTGCATCTGCGCCGTCCGCTCCTGGTCACCGGTCACCCCGGCACCGGCAAGTCCTCCCTGGCGCACGCCGTCGCGCACGAACTGTCGCTGGGTCCGGTGCTCCAGTGGCCGGTCAACAGCCGGTCGGTGCTCAAGGACGCGCTGTACGGCTACGACGCCATCGGGCGGCTGCGTGAGACGCATCTGCGCCAGGAGCACGGCTCCCCCGAGCCCGACATCGGCACCTTCGTCCGGCTGGGCCCGCTGGGCACCGCGCTCGTGCCGCGCGAACGGCCCCGGGTCCTGCTGGTGGACGAGCTCGACAAGGGGGACGTGGATCTTCCCAACGACCTGCTGACGGTGTTCGAGGAGGGCGAGTTCGAGATCCCCGAGCTGTCCCGGCTGCCGGAGGCGCAGTCGGAGGTGCCGGTGCTCACCCATGACCCCGACGGCGACCGGGTGACGGTCCGCCGGGGGGTGGTGCGCTGCCGCGAGTTCCCGGTGGTGGTGATCACCAGCAACGGCGAACGGGACTTCCCGCCCGCGTTCCTGCGGCGCTGCGTCCGCCTGGACCTGCCGGACCCGGACGAGGAGCGGCTGCGGGACATCGTGGCCGCGCACCTGGGCGACGGGGCCCTCGACGGCGTGGACGACCTGCTGCACGCCTTCCTGAACCGCCGGGCGCCGGGCGAGCTCGCCACCGACCAGCTGCTCAACGCGGTGTTCCTGCGCAAGGGCGGGGTGAACCTGAACGCCGAGGGCCTGCTGGACGCCGTGCTCCACCGGCTGGGCGGATCGGTCTAGCCGTGCCGCGCGCGGAGCCCTCGGACGCCCTGGCCCGGCTCGCCGCCCTGGTGGGCCACGAGCTGTCCACGCACGAGCTCCTGGACACCCTGTGGCTGGCCGCCCGGCTGCCGCGCGGCTCCGCCGCCCCGCTGGCGAGCGCCCTGGCCCCGGATCCGGCGCGCGTGCCCGGCCCGGCGGCGTGGGAGGAGACGCGGACACCGCCCGAGGGCACGGTGGTGCCCCCGGACGGGCGGTCCGACGCAGGCACGGGGGCCGGGGAGGGCGAGGGCTCCCAGCCGCCGCTCCCCACCCAGCTGCTGGGCGCCCTGCACGCGGCGGCCGCCTCCCGCAGCGCCCCCGAGTTCACCGAGGCAGCCGCCGCCCCGCCGCCGGCCCACGGCACCGGGGCGCTGCCGGTGCGGGTGCCCGAGGAGAAGGCGCTCGGCGACGGCGAACTGCGGCTGAGCCGGTCCCTGCGGCTGCTGAAGCAGCCCCGTCCGGGCTCGCACTTCTGGGAGTTCGACGAGGAGGCGACGGCCACCGCGATGGCCGAGAGCGGCCTGCCCGACGTGGTGCTGCGGCCCGCGCGGCGGCGCTGGCTGGACCTCACCCTCCTCATCGACGACGGTCTGTCGATGCTCCTGTGGCGCCGGCTCGCCACCGAACTGCGGTCCGTCTTCGAGCGGCTGGGCGCCTTCCGGGACATCCGGGTGCACGGCCTGGACGCGCGCTCGCCCGACGCGCCGGGCCTGCGGGTGCGCCCCTTCGACCCCGGCGGCCCGCTGCTCTCCCCCGCCTCCGCCGCCGACCCCTCGGGCCGGACCCTGGTCCTGGTGATCAGCGACGGGGTGGGGGCCTGCTGGCGGGACGGGCGGATGCACGGCGCGCTGGAGCGCTGGGCCCGCCAGGGGCCTACGGCCGTGGTGCACGCGCTGCCGTCCCACATGTGGGACGCCTCGGGCATCCGCTCGGAGCAGTGGTCGGTGACCACGCGGCGGCGCGGCGCGGCCAACCACACCTGGGAGGTGACCGACCCGCTGCTGCCGCCGGGCCTCGGCGACCGCTTCCCCGGAGTGCCGGTCCCCGTACTGGAGCCCTCGCCCCCGGCCGTCGCCGCCTGGGCGCGGCTGGTGGCCTCGCCGGGGGCCGGTGCGGAGCTGCCGCTGCTGGCGCCGCCCGGCGCGCGCGGTCTGCGGGGCGAGGCGGCGACCCGGGGCGCGGACCCGGCCGACGCGGTCCTGCGGTTCCGGGACGCGGCGTCCCCGCAGGCGTACCGGCTCGCCGCCCACCTCGCCGCGATCTCGCCGCTGACGGTGCCGGTGATGCGCCTCGTCCAGGCGGCCGTGCCGTGGCGCTCCGACACCGCGCACCTGGCCGAGGTGTTCCTGGGCGGGCTGATGCGCCGGGCCGACCCGCCGGGGGCCGCCCTGCCCGCCCAGCACCGCCGGTTCGGCTTCCTCGACGGCGTCCAGGAGATCCTCCTCGACACCGCGTCCCCCATCGACCTGCTGCGCACCACCCGGGCGGTCACCGACCGCCTCGCCACGCTGGTGGGCCGCTCCCCCGACTTCCCCGCCTGGCTCGCCCACCCGTCGGGGACGGGCGAACTCCTGCCGGGGACACGGCCGTTCGCCTGGCTGGAGGACCGGCTGCTGACCCATCTGGGGGCCCGGCCGATGACGCCGGTGCGGGCGGCGCCGCCGGACGCGTCGCCGTACGAGGACGCGCGGCTGCCCTCCGTGCTGGAGGCGGCCCCCTCCTGGCAGCCGCTCCAGATGCTGGACCTGCGCACCCTCGGCCCGTACACCCTGCGGATGCGCGACGAGTCCGGCGGCAAGGCGGTCGCCTACATCGGCGAGGACATCGACGGCGAGCAGGTGCTGCTGCGGGTCGCCCGCTCCCCCGACTCGCCCACCGCGCGCGAGAGCCTGGCCACCGAGCGGCGGGCGCTGCGCCGGATGGACGGGGTGTACGCGCCGGCCGTGATCTCCTCCGACCTGGACGAGATGACCGCGACGCCCTGGATCGCGCTGCGGTTCACGCCCCTCAGCACCGGGCTGCCCGCCCCCACCCTGAGCGCGGTGATGCACGCGGCCGGCCCCCTGCACGACTCGCCGCTGCTGGCGTGGCTGGGCTGGAGCCTGGCCCGCGCGGTGGCCCGCTGCCACGCCAAGGGGCTGGTGCACGGCGCCCTGACGCCCGGCACCGTCCTCGTCACCGAGCGGACGCTGCACATCATCAGCTGGACCTCGGTGCGCATCGACGGCGCCTCCAGCGCGTCCCTGCTGACCGTGCCCCCCAGCTCGCCCTACCGCGCCCCGGAGGTCACCTCGTGGGGGGAGTCGCGGATCGCGGCCGGTGACGTGTACTCCGTGGGGGCCATCCTGCTGCACGCGGTGACCGGGAGGCAGTGGCGGCGGTACCAGTTCGACCTGCTGCGGCACGATCCCGAGTTCCGCCGGCTCGACGACGGTCTGCGCGAGCTGCTGATGCGCGCGGTGGCCGAGGAGCCGGAGGCCCGGCCCACCGCGCGCGAGCTGGCGGAGGCGTTCGGCGCGCTGCTACCGGTGCCGGTGGAGTGGGAGGACGAGAGCGAGGAGGAGTTCGCGGACGAGCCGGGAGAGCAGGAGTCCGACGACCACGAGGAGTGGATCCGTACGATCCGGGCGCCGCTGCGGCACCCCCTGCGGATCGCCGTGGTCGGGGTGAAGGACCGGGCCGGGTGCACGACGACCGCCACGGTGCTGGGCGCGGTGCTGGCCGAGCAGCGCCAGGAGCCGGTGCTGGCCGTCGACACCGACCGGCACGCGGGCACCCACATCCACATCGCCCGGCGGGTCTACCGCTCCACGGAGGCCCGGCTGACCGAACTCGCCGGATCGGGGGCGGAGGTGCGGCACTTCGACGATCTGCGGGTGTTCCTCTCGCAGCACCGGTCGGGTCTGATGGTGCTGGCCAACGACTCGGTGACGCATCCGCCGACCGCGGACCAGTTCTCCGACTCCCAGTACCGCGAGGTGACGGAGGTGACGGGGCCGTACTTCCAGGTGACGCTCGCCGACACGGACAAGTTCCCGCAGGGCGTCCTGGAGCTCGCCAACCGGGTGGTGATCGTCTCCCGCGCCGACCCGGCCGGGGTGACCCAGGCCCAGCGGGCCGTGGACCGGCTGGTGGCGATGGGCCGCCCCGACCTTGTGTCGGAGTCGGTCCTCGTCCTCAACCACAGCCGCCCGGCGGCGGGCTGGGCCCTGGACGCGGCCACCCTGCGGGGTCTCGGCTCGCGCTGCCGGGGCGTGGTCATGGTGCCCCGGGACGGCCATCTGACGACGGGCAGCACGGTGGAGCTGTCCTGGCTGGCGCCGGAGACGTACAAGGCGTTCCTGCGCCTGGGGGCTCTGCTCGTGGCCGACTGAGCGACTGAGCGAGCCAGGACGAGCCCTCAGAAGAGGGCGTCCTCCGGCGCCCCCTTCTCGAAAGCGAGCAGCCGCTGCTTGCGGTCGAGGCCGCCGCCGTATCCCGTCAGACCGCCGCCGGAGCCGATCACGCGGTGGCAGGGGACGATGATGCCCACCGGGTTCCTGCCGTTGGCCAGGCCCACGGCGCGGGAGGCGCCGGGTTTGCCGAGCGCCAGGGCGAGTTGGCCGTAACTGCGCGTCTCGCCGTACGGGATGCGGCGCAGCTGGTCCCACACCGCGCGCTGGAAGTCGGTGCCGCGCAGATCGAGTTCCAGGTCGAAGGCGGTGCGTTCGCCCGCGAAGTACGCGTCGAGCTGGCGGATGACCTCGGGGAACGGGCCGCCGCCGTCCAGCTCGCCGAAGGTCTCCTGGGGCGGGCGGTGGCGCTGGTTCTCCATGTACAGGCGGCTGAGGACGCCGTCCTCGGCGACGAGGGTGAGCGGCCCGTACGGGCTGTCGGTGACGGTGTGGGTGGTGGTCATCGTGAACGTCCTCATACGGGGAGGTGGTTGATGGGGTGGTCGTCGGTCGCCCAGAGGTACTGGACGGCGTAGGCCCGCCAGGGGCGCCAGGCCGCGGCGCTCGCGGTGAGCGCGGCGGGCGAGGACGGCAGGCCGAGCGAGCGGGCCGCGCGGCGCACGCCGAGGTCGGAGGGGAGGAAGGCGTCCGGGTCGCCGAGCGCCCGCATCGCGATCACCTCGACGGTCCAGGGGCCGAAGCCCGGCAGCTCCAGGAGCTGGGCCCGGGCCCGGTCCCAGTCGGTGTCGACGCCCAGCGCGAGGCTGCCGTCGGCCAGGCCCGCCACCAGCGTGGTCAGGGTGGTACGGCGGCTGCGCGGCAGGGCGAGGGACTCCGGGTCGAGACCGGCCAGGGCCCGCGGGGTGGGGAACAGATGGGTCAGCCCGCCGCCCGGGTCCTCGACCGGCTCGCCGTGCGCGGCCACCAGCCGGGCGGCGTGGGTGCGGGCGGCGGCGGTGGAGACCTGCTGGCCGAGCACCGCCCGTACGGCGAACTCCGCCACGTCGACCGTACGCGGCACCCGGCGTCCGGGGGCCTTGTCGACCAGCGGCGCGAGCAGCGGGTCGGCGCGCAGCCGGTCGTCGACGGCGACCGGGTCGGCGTCGAGGTCCAGCATCCAGCGGCAGCGGCTGATGGCGATGGTGAGGTCGCGCAGATCGGTGAGCGAGAGCAGACAGCCGATGTGGTCGGGGCCGGGGGTGAGTTCGACGATGCCGTGCCCGTACGGGAGGGACAGCGTGCGGCGGTACGCGCCGCCCCGCCACTCCTCCACCCCGGGCACCGCCGTCGCCGCCAGATGGCCGAAGAGGTTGTCCGGGTTGAGCGGGGCGCGGTACGGAAGCCGCAGGGCGATCGAGCCCGGCGCCCGGCTGGCGATGCCGCGCGCGGCGCGGGCGCGCAGCTCGGTGGGGGCGAGCGCGAAGACCTCGCGGACGGTGTCGTTGAAGGTGCGCACCGAGGCGAAGCCCGCCGCGAAGGCGACGTCGGCCATCGGGAGCGCGGTCGTCTCGATGAGGATCCGGGCGGTCTGGGCGCGCTGGGCGCGGGCCAGGGCGAGCGGTCCGGCGCCGAGCTCGGCGCGCAGCTGGCGCTCGATCTGGCGGGCGCTGTACCCGAGCCGCGCGGCGAGCCCGGACACGCCCTCCCGGTCGACGACGCCGTCCCGGATGAGCCGCATGGCACGGGCGACGGAGTCGGCCCGGGCGTTCCACTCCGGGGAGCCGGGCGTGGTGTCCGGCCGGCACCGCTTGCAGGCCCGGAAACCGGCCTGCTGGCAGGCGGCGGCGCTCGGATAGAAGGTCATGTTCTCGACCTTCGGCGGCACGACGGGGCAGCTGGGGCGGCAGTAGATACGGGTGGTGAGAACGGCGGTGAAGAACCAGCCGTCGAAACGGGCGTCCTTGGACTGGACGGCCCGCACGCAGCGCTCGGCATCGGTGTACATGGCCGCGGGGGCCGCCGGGGCCGCCTGGGCAGCGGCGGAAGCGGGATTCATGGGTCCAGCATCGGTTACGGGGTGGGGGTGCCGCTGGCAGGAATCCGACATGGAGGTTGGGGGGTGGTGGGGGGGTGGTTGTTCGTGTGCGGGTGGGTGGTGGGTTGCTCGCGCAGTTCCCCGCGCCCCTAGGGGGTGGGGGCGGGGGTGGTGGGTCGTGTGCGGGCCGGTGGTGGGCTGAGCGCGCAGTTCCCCGCGCCCCTGGGGGTGGGGCCGGGGGCAACCGTCGTCCTCGGGCCCCTGGGGGGTGTGGCCGGGGGCAACCGGGACCAGTGCCCGGGCCTTGAGGGGCGCGGGGAACTGCGCGACCAGCCCCCACCGACCCGCAGACGAACCCCAACGCAACCCCGCCCCACCCCAACCCCCCAGGGGCGCGGGGAACTGCGCGACCGGCCCACCACCCACCCGCAGACGAACGCCGGGCAGAAAAGCCACCACGGGGCCGCAGCCGAGCAACCGCCCCCGAACCCCCTACCCCAACGCCCCCTCGAACGCCCGATACGCCTCGTCGTCGAACAGCACGAACCGCACCTCCTCCACACCCCCGGCCCCGCCAGCCCCCGCCGCCTCCCGAACGGCCCGCACCGCCACCCGGGCCCCGTCCTCCAGCGGCCACCCGTACACCCCCGTGGAGATCGCCGGGAACGCCACGGTCCTGGCTCCCAACTCCCCGGCCAGTCTCAGCGATTCCCGGTAGCAGGAGGCCAGCAGCTCGGACCGGTCCTCGTCCCGCTGCCACACCGGCCCCACGGTGTGGATCACCCACCGCGCGTCCAGCCGCCCCGCGGTCGTGGCCACGGCCCGGCCGGTCGGCAGGCCCTTGCCGTAGTGGGAGGCCCGCAGCCGCCGGCAGTCGGCGAGGATCTCGGGGCCGCCCCGCCGGTGGATGGCCCCGTCCACCCCTCCCCCGCCCAGCAACGACGAGTTCGCCGCGTTCACGATCGCGTCGACGCTCTGTGCGGTGATGTCCCCCCGGACCAGCACGATGGACACCCCGCCCGGGCCCGTCACTTCCTGTCCGCCTTCCGCAGCGACCGCCACACGGCCTTCGCCGCGTTATGCCCGGACATGCCGTGGACGCCCGGCCCGGGCGGCGTGGCGGAGGAGCACAGGAACACCGACGGGTGCCGCGTCGCGTACGGGAACAGCGACAGCGTGGGCCGCAGCAGCAGTTGCAGCCCCCGCGCGGCCCCGCACGCGATGTCCCCGCCCACATAGTTCGCGTTGTGCGCGGCGAGCTGCGGCGGCCCCGCCGTGGCCCGGGCGAGCACGCGGTCGCGGAAGCCCGGCGCGAACCGCTCGATCTGCCGCTCGACGGCGTCCGTGAGGTCGCCGTCCCACCCGTTCGGCACGTGTCCGTACGCCCAGAACACGTGCTTGCCGTCGGGCGCCCGCGAGGGGTCGACGAGGCTGGGCTGGGCCGTGATGAGGAACGGCGTCCGGGGCGCGGTGCCCCCGGACGCCTCGCTCAGCGCGGCGCCGATCTCCCGGCTGGACGGTCCGATCTGCACGGTCCCGGCCCGGCGCGGCTCCGCCGCGGTCCACGGCACGGGCCCGTCCAGCGCGTAATCGATCTTGAAGACCCCGGCGCCGTACCGGTATCCCTCGTACGCCCGTCCCAGCCCCGCGATCCGGGCGAGCGCGGTGGGCGAGGTGTCGAAGACGTACGCGCGCGCGGGCGGCAGGTCATCCAGGCGCTTGACCTCGAAGCCGGTGTGGACCGAGCCGCCGAGGTCGCGCAGGTACGCCGCGAGCGCGTCCGCGATCGACTGCGAGCCGCCGCGCGGCAGCGGCCAGCCGTTCTCGTGCGCGGCGAGCGCGAAGACCAGGCCGACCGCCGAGGTCGCCAGCCCGTTCAGCGGGGCGATGACATGGCCGACGAGCCCGGCCAGCAGCGCGCGCGCCCGGTCGTCCCGGAAGCGGCGCATCGTCCAGGTGTAGGGCGGGAGTCCGTCGAGGCCGAAGCGGGCGAGGCCGAGCGGATCGCGGGGCAGGGCGGTCAGTGGCAGCGACATGAAGTCGCGGACCAGGACGTCCCATTTTCCGAGGTAGGGCGCGACGAGGCGACGGTACGTGCCCGCGTCGCGCGGTCCGAACGACGCGGCGGTCTCGGAGACCGAGCGGGCGAGCACGGCCGCGGTGCCGTCGTCGAACGGGTGCGCCATGGGCAGTTCGGGGTGCAGCCACTCCAGCCCGTACCGGTCGAGCGGCATCCCTCGGAAGGCCGGGGAGCCGATGCCCAGCGGGTGCACGGCGGAGCACGGGTCGTGGCGGAAGCCGGGGAGGGTGAGCTCCTCGGTCCTGGCACCGCCCCCGATGGTGTCCTTGGCCTCGAAGACCTCGACGGACAGGCCGCGCCTGGCCAGTTCGACCGCGGCGGTCAGTCCATTGGGCCCCGCCCCCACGACGACGGCATCGAGCATCGACGGCACCTTGGACTCCTCACGCCCTTGTGGCCAAGACACCCAGCATATTCCGGTCCGGCGGCGCACCGGTCCGGGGTGGGTGCGGTCCCGGCCGGGACGCGGTCCGGGCGACGACGGTGTCCGGGAGGACCCGGCGCCCGCTCACTCCCCCGCCAGCAGCCTCCGCACCCGCTCGGCCGTCGCCGCGTCCCGGGCTGCCGTGAACGGCAGTGCGTTGCCCCCGGTTATCCGGTACGGCTGTCCCGTCAGCGTGGTGTGCGCGCCGCCCGCCTCGGCCACCAGGAGCAGGCCCGCCGCATGGTCCCAGGCGAGCTCCCAGGAGAACGCGACCGCGTCGAGCTCGCCGCGCGCGACCGCCAGGTATTCGAGCCCGGCCGAGCCGCAGGGGCGCGGGCGCACGCCTTCGGTGCGCAGGCCGAGCAGGGCGCGCTTCTGGTCCTCCGTCGTGTAGTCCGGGTGGGAGGTGGCGATGTCGATCACCGCGCCGGGCGCGGGCGCCCCGGACCGTATCGCCTCGCCGTTGACGGTGGCGCCCCGCCCGCAGACCGCGACCGCCATGAGGTCGAGCGCCGCCCCGTACGTCCACGAGGCCAGCACCTCGCCCCGGTGCGCGAGCGCCACCAGGGTGCAGAAACCCTCCTCGCCGCGCACGAACTGCCGGGTCCCGTCGACGGGGTCGACGATCCACACCGGTGCGTCGCCGCCCAGCGCGTCGTACGACGACGGGTCGGCCGCGACGGCCTCCTCGCCGACGACGACCGATCCGGGCAGCAGCACGGGCAGGGCCTCGGTGAGGAACTCCTCGGCGCGCCGGTCGGCGACCGTCACCAGGTCGTGCGGACCGCTCTTCTCCAGGACCTCGTGCGCGGCGAGCTGGCGGAAGCGCGGCATGATCTCGACGGCCGCCGCCTTGCGGACCGCCTCTTCGACGTCGGACGACCGGTCTTCCAGAAACTCTGCGAGCAACCCTTCGATCATGCGTCCAGCAAAACACGCCCCACTGACAACCGGCGAACAGGGCCCCGACCCCGGGCGTCATCGAGGTGACGTCGCAGGGCGCCGGGGGGCCCCGGCCGCCCCGCGCCGGATCACCGCCGGGGGTCACCGTCCGACCGCGTACCCCTGCATCCCGCGCGGGTTCGCGGCGGCGGACAGGACGGTGCTCTGCGGGTCGCGGGCGACCGCGCACAGCCGCCCCTCCGACCAGGCGCCGCCCACCGTGACCCGGTGCCCGCGCCGCCGCAGCCCCGCCACCACGTCCTCGGGGAAGCGCGCCTCGACCGTGACGCTGCCGTACCGGGTTTCCCGGGGGTGGAAGGAACTCGGAAAGGAGTCGTTGTGCCAGTTCGGCGCGTCGATCGCGCTCTGGAGGCCGGGGCCGCCGCGCTCGCCGGCGCCGAGGGCGACGGCGAGGAAGAAGTGGAGCTGCCACTGGTCCTGCTGGTCCCCGCCGGGGGTGCCGAACGCCAGCACGGGTACGCCGTCGCGCAGCGCCAGGGTGGGCGACAGCGTCGTACGGGGGCGGCGGCCCGGTGTCAGGGTGTTCGGCAGCCCCTCCTCCAGCCAGGCCATCTGCAACCGGGTGCCGAGCGGGAAGCCGAGTTCGGGGACGACCGGGTTGGACTGGAGCCAGCCGCCGCTGGGGGTCGCGGCGACCATGTTCCCCCAGCGGTCGACCACGTCCAGGTGGCAGGTGTCGCCCCGGGTGGCGCCGTCCGGGCCCACGGTGGGCTCGCCCGAGCCCGCCGCGCGGGCCGCGGGCTCCCGCGCGCGCAGGGCCTCGCGGGCGATCCGGGGCGGGCGTCCGCCGGGACTGCCGGGCCGCAGCTCGTACGAGGCGCTCGGGCCGACGAGCGCGCGGCGGGCCGCGTTGTAGCCGTCCGAGAGCAGCTCGTCCGTGGGCACCCGGCGCGCGTCCCCGTACCAGGCCTCCCGGTCGGCCATGGCGAGCTTGCAGCCCTCGACGAGCAGGTGGACGTACTCGGCGGATCCGTACGGCGGCAATTCCCCGGGCAGCAGCGCCAGTTGCTGGAGGAGGGCCGGTCCCTGGCTCCAGGCGCCGGGCTTGCAGAGGGTCCAGCCGTTCCAGTCGTACGTCACCGGGTCCTCGTACGTCGCGGACCATCCGGCGAGGTCGGCCTCCGTCAGCGTGGCGGTGTGGCGTTCGCCGCTGGTGTCCAGGGTGGGGCGGCGGGCCTGCGCGACGAGTGCCCGGGCGACGAACCCCTCGCGCCAGATCCGCCGGGCCGCCTCTATCCGGCGCACGCGCGCGTCCCCGGTCGCGGACGCGCGTGTGGGGGCCGACTCCGCCAGGAGACGGCGCCAGGTGCGCGCGAGGGCCGAGTTGCGCAGCAGCCTTCCGGGGCGCGGGGAACGGCCGCCCGGCAGGTACACCTCGGCCGAGGACGGCCACTCGTTCTCGAAGAGCGCGCGCACGCTCTCCACGCTCTGCCCGATCCGCTCCACGGGCGGATGGCCGTGCTCCGCGTATCCGATGGCGTACTTCAGTACGTCGGCGAGCGGTTTGGTGCCGTGGTCGCGCAGCAGGAGCATCCAGGCGTCGAAGGCTCCGGGGACGGCGGCGGCCAGCGGTCCGGTGCCGGGCACCAGGTCGAGGCCGAGCGCGCGGTAGTGGGCGGCGGTGGCTCCGGCGGGCGCGGTGCCCTGGCCGCAGAGCACGCGTACCGGGCTGCCGGCGGGGGCGAGCAGGATCGGCACCTCGCCCGCCGGACCGTTGAGATGCGGCTCGACGACCTGGAGGACGAAGCCCGCGGCGACGGCGGCGTCGAAGGCGTTCCCGCCGTCCTCCAGGACGGCCATGGCGCTCTGCGAGGCGAGCCAGTGGGTGGAGGACACCATGCCGAAGGTGCCCTGGAGGGTGGGCCGGGTGGTGAACACCCTCGCAGGCTAGACGGGCCCGTGCCGGAATGTCAGAGGCCGCCCGTAACGTTGATCCCGCTCGGAACGGATGGAGGAGCAGCGGTGCACGGTGAGTACAAGGTCCCCGGCGGCAAGCTCGTGGTGGTGGACCTGGACGTGGAGGACGGGGTCCTGCGCGGCGTGCGGGTCGCGGGCGACTTCTTCCTGGAGCCCGACGAGGCGATCGAGGCCATCAACGGCGCGCTGGAGGGCGCCCCGGCCGACACGGACGCGGCGGGCCTCGCGGCCCGGATCGACGCGGCGCTGCCCCCGGGCACGACGATGTACGGCCTGACGTCGGAGGGCGTCGGTGTCGCGGTCCGCCGGGCGCTGGCGCACGCGACGGACTGGACGGACTACGACTGGCAGCTGATCCACGACGGCCCGCAGTCCCCCGCCCTGCACATGGCGCTCGACGAGGTGATCACCGCCGAGGTCGCGGCCGGCCGTCGCCCGCCGACGCTGCGGGTGTGGGAGTGGGGCGCTCCGGCGGTCGTCATCGGCAGCTTCCAGTCCCTGCGCAACGAGGTCGACCCCGAAGGGGCCGAGCGGCACGGCATCACGGTGGTGCGCCGGGTCTCGGGCGGGGGCGCGATGTTCATCGAACCGGGCAACACGATCACGTACTCGCTCTCGGTCCCCGACGCCCTGGTCTCCGGACTCTCCTTCGCGGACTCGTACGCCTATCTGGACGACTGGGTCCTGGAGGCGCTCGGCGACCTGGGGGTGAAGGCCTGGTACCAGCCCCTGAACGACATCGCCACGGACGCCGGCAAGATCGCGGGCGCCGCGCAGAAGCGGGTGGTCGCGGACGGCGGCGCGGTCCTGCACCACGTGACCATGGCGTACGACATCGACGCCGACAAGATGCTCGAGGTGCTGCGCATCGGCCGCGAGAAGCTCTCGGACAAGGGCACCAAGAGCGCGAAGAAGCGCGTCGACCCGCTGCGCCGCCAGACGGGCCTGCCCCGCGAGGCGGTCATCGAGCGGATGATCGCCTCGTTCCGTGGGCGGTACGGCCTGGCCGAGGGCCGGGTGACGGACGAGGAGCTGTCCCGCGCCCACGAGCTGGCGCGGACGAAGTTCTCCAGCGAGGAGTGGACGGCACGGGTGCCCTAGGCGCCCCCGCGTCACACCCGGCCTGCCTGTCCCCGGCCCCGCACGGACCGGTGGCGCCTCGGCCCCCGCGACGGACGGGGGCCCGGGACCCCTCAGCTCAGCGCCGGAATCACCCGCTCCCCGTACGCGTCGATGACCGCCTCCCGCGCGTCGTGCATCGCGTACACCGCGAACTGGTCGACGCCCAGGGCCCGTAGCGCCTTCAGTTTCTCGATGTGGGCCTCCACGGGGCCCAGCAGGCAGAAGCGGTCGACGATCTCGTCGGGGACGAACGCCGTGTCCGGGTTGCCGGTGCGGCCGTGGTGGCTGTAGTCGTAGCCCTGGCGCGCCTTGATGTAGTCGGTGAGCGCGTCCGGCACCAGGCCGGAGTGCTCGCCGTAGCGGGACACCAGGTCCGCCACGTGGTTGCCGACCATGCCGCCGAACCAGCGGCACTGCTCGCGGGCGTGGGCGAGGTCGTCGCCGACGTACGCGGGGGCCGCCACGCAGATGGTGACGGCCGCGGGGTCGCGTCCGGCCTCCACGGCGGCCGTGCGGACCGCCTTGACCATCCACTCCGTCAGGAACGGGTCCGCGAGCTGGAGGATGAAGCCGTCGGCCTTCCGGCCGGCCAGCGCCAGCGCCTTCGGGCCGTACGCCGCCATCCAGACGGGCAGCCGGCCGTCCCTGACCCAGGGCAGCTTCAGCGGCTGGCCGTCGACCTCGGCCTCCCGGCCCTCGGCGAGATCGCGGATGACGTCGATGGCCTCGCCCAGGCGCGCCAGGGTGTTGGGCTTGCGGCCGGCGACGCGCATCGCGGAGTCGCCGCGGCCGATGCCGCAGACGGTGCGGTTGCCGTACATCTCGTTGAGGGTGGCGAAGGTGGAGGCGGTGACCTCCCAGGTCCTGGTGCCGGGGTTGGTCACCATCGGGCCGACGCGCAGCTGCCGCGTGTGCTCCAGGATGCGGCTGTAGATGACGAACGGCTCCTGCCAGAGCACCGCCGAGTCGAAGGTCCAGCCGTAGCGGAAGCCGTTGCGTTCGGCGCGGCGCATCAGGCCGACGACGGTCGAGGCGGGCGGGTCGGTCTGCAGGACGAGTCCGAAGTCCATGGGGTGCTGCTCCAGGTGGCTAGCCGAGGTACTGGGTGGTGGCCCGCGGGGTGTAGACGCCGTGTCCGGCCCGTCCGGTGAACCGACGTTCGTGAAGGACGAGTTCGCCGCGCGAGAGGACCGTCTCGACGCGGCCGGTGATCCGCCGGCCCTCGTACGCCGAGTAGTCCACGTTCATGTGGTGGGTCTCGGCGGAGAGGGTCTGCTCGGCGTGCGGGTCGTAGATGACGACGTCGGCGTCGGCGCCCGGCGCGATGGTGCCCTTCTTCGGGTAGAGCCCGAACATCCGCGCGGGACTGGCGCAGGCGATCTCGATCCAGCGCCGCCGGGAGAGGTGGCCGTCGAGCACGGCCTGGTGGAGCAGGTCCATCCGGTTCTCCACGCCCGGCAGCCCGTTGGGGATCTTGGAGAAGTCGCCCCGGCCGAGCTCCTTCTGCCCCACGAAGCAGAACGGGCAGTGGTCGGTGGAGACCACCTGGAGGTCGTTGGTGCGCAGCCCCCGCCAGAGCGCGGCCTGGTGCTCCCTGGGGCGCAGCGGCGTCGAGCAGACGTACTTGGCGCCCTCGAAGCCGGGCTCGGCCAGGTTGTCGGTGGACAGGAACAGGTACTGCGGACAGGTCTCGCCGAAGACCGGCAGCCCCTTGTCCCGGGCGGCGGCCAGCTCCGCCACCGCCTCCTCGGCCGACACGTGCACCACGTACAGCGGCGCCCCCGCGACCCGGGCCAGCTGGATGGCGCGGTGGGTGGCCTCGGCTTCGAGCAGGGCGCGGCGCACCTCGCCGTGGTAGCGCGGGTCGGTGCGACCGGCGGCGAGCGCCTGCTCGACGAGGACGTCGATGGCGATGCCGTTCTCGGCGTGCATCATGATCAGCCCGCCGTTGGAGGCGGAGCGCTGCATCGCGCGCAGGATCTGGCCGTCGTCGCTGTAGAAGACGCCCGGGTAGGCCATGAACAGCTTGAAGGAGGTGATGCCCTCCTCCACCAGGAGGTCCATCTCCTTGAGCGAGTGCTCGTTCACGTCGGAGAGGATCATGTGGAAGGCGTAGTCGATGGCGCACTGGCCGTCGGCCTTGGCGTACCAGGCGTCCAGGCCCTCGCGCAGGGCGTGGCCCGGCGACTGCACGGCGAAGTCCACGATGGTGGTGGTGCCGCCCCAGGCCGCGGCCCGGGTCCCGGTCTCGAAGGTGTCGGAGGCGAAGGTCCCGCCGAAGGGGAGCTCCATGTGGGTGTGGGCGTCGACGCCGCCCGGGATGACGTACCTGTCCGTCGCGTCGATCGTCCGCTCGGCGCTCCAGCTCTGGGCCGCGCTGGACCCGTGGGCGGCCAGGGCGGCGACGCGGCCGTCCTCGATGAGGACGTCGGCGTGGATCTCGTCGGCGGCGGTGATCACCAGGCCGCCGCGGATGAGGGTGCGGGTACTCATGGGTGGTGCTCCCTTTCGTACACGTACGACGCGCTCCGCTCGCGGGGCGCGGTTGCCCGGCCGTGGGGCGTCCGTGGCCGGTCGCGCGCGGCGGAGCCGCTGATGTCACGGCCGCGTGCCCCGGGTGGGGCGCGGCGGCTACACGCCTCGCAGCGCCTGTTCCAGGATCGCCGCGCCCTCCTCCGCCTCCGCGACCGTCAGGGACAGCGGCGGGGCGACCCGCAGCACGCTCGTGTTGTGGCCGCCGCCCTTGCCGATGAGCAGACCGCCCTCACGGGCCGCCTCCAGGACGGCCGCCGCGGCCTCCGGGTGGGCCTCGTCGGTGCCCGGTTTCACCAGCTCGATGCCCGCCATCAGCCCCCGGCCGCGCACCTCACGTACGAGGGGGAGCTGGGCGGCGACGGCCCGCAGCCGCTCGATGAGCAGTCCGCCGACGCGGCGGGCGTTGCCCTGGAGGTCGTGTTCGAGCAGGTACGACAGGTTGGCGAGGCCGGCCGCCATGGTGACCGGGGAGCCGCCGAAGGTCGAGATGGAGTTGGCGTCCAGGCAGTTCATGATCCGGGCGCTCGCGACCACCCCGCCGATCGACATGCCGTTGCCGATGCCCTTGGCGAAGGTGAGGATGTCGGGCGGGCCGTTCTGGGCGTGCGCCTGCCAGCCCCAGAAGTGCTCGCCCGTCCGGCCCCAGCCGGTCTGCACCTCGTCGCTGATCCACAGGATGCCGTGCCGGTCGAGGACCTCGCGGAAGGCGGCGTAGAGCCCGTCGGGGGGCGAGGTGAAGCCGCCGACGCCCTGGATCGGCTCGGCGATGAGCGCGGCGACCTCGCGCGTGTGGCCGAGGAGGTCTTCGAGGTCGGCCACGCAGGCGTTGATGAACTGGCGGTCGCTCAACTCCGCGTAGGGGCCGCGGGTGCGCACTCCGCCGTGGACGTACAGCGTCTGCAGGGGGGACAGGCTCGTCGGCGACCAGGAGTGGTTGCCGGTGATGCCGACCGCGCTGAAGGAGCGGCCGTGGTAGCTGTTGCGCATCGCCAGGATCTGGTTGGAGCCGCGGTGGGCGGTGGCGAGCAGCAGCGCGGTGTCGTTGGCCTCGGTGCCGGAGGTGGTGAAGAAGACCCGGGCGTCCGGGATGCCGGAGAGCTGGGCGATCCGCTCGGCGAGCTCGACCATCGGGCGGTTGAGGTAGAGCGTCGAGGAGTGGATGATCCGGCCGGCCTGCTCGGAGACGGCCTTGGTGACCTCGGGCAGGGCGTGCGCGGTCATCGTGGTGAGGATGCCGCCGAAGAAGTCGAGGTAGCGGTTGCCCGCGGAGTCCCAGACGTACCGGCCCTCGCCGTGGGTGATCTCGATCGGGTGCCGGTAGTAGAGCGCGAGCCACTCGGGCAGCACCGCGCGGTGGCGGTCGAAGAGCGAGGTCACGGCCTCACCAGCCCGTCGTAGGCGTCGGGCCGCCGGTCGCGGTAGAACGCCCACTGCCGGCGCACCTCGTCGATGAGGCCGAAGTCGAGGTCCCTGACGAGGAGTTCCTCCTCCTTGTCGCTCGCGGTCCCCCCGACGAACTGGCCGCGCGGGTCCACGAAGTAGCTGGTGCCGTAGAAGTCGTTGTCGCCGTACTCCTCGCGGCCGACGCGGTTGATCGCGGCGACGAAGTACTCGTTGGCGACCGCCGACGCGGGCTGTTCCAGCTGCCAGAGATGGGCCGAGAGTCCGCGCGAGGTGGCGGAGGGGTTGTAGACGAGCTGGGCGCCGTTGAGGCCCAACTGGCGCCAGCCCTCGGGGAAGTGGCGGTCGTAGCAGATGTAGACGCCGACCTTGCCCACGGCGGTGTCGAAGACCGGCCATCCCAGGTTGCCCGGTTTGAAGTAGTACTTCTCCCAGAACCCCTTCACCTGGGGGATGTGGTGCTTGCGGTACTTGCCGAGGTAGCTGCCGTCGGCGTCGATCACGGCCGCGGTGTTGTAGTAGAAGCCCGAGTCCTCGATCTCGAAGACCGGGACGACGATCACCATCCCGGTCTCCCGGGCGAGCTCCCGCATCCGCTGGACGGTCGGCCCCTCGGGCACCGGCTCGGCCCACCGGTAGTGCTCGGGCTCCTGCACCTGGCAGAAGTACGGGGCGTTGAAGACCTCCTGGAATCCGATGATCTTCGCGCCCCGCCGGGCGGCCTCGCGGGCGTGTTCCTCATGTTTGGCGATCATGGATTCGGTATCGCCGGCCCAACTGGCCTGGACCAGGGCGGCGCGGACAACAGTGGCCATGAGCTGCTCCTTAGACGAGCCGTCAGCCAGGCGTCGACACGCGTAGATTGCGTGTGGAGAGACCGTAAAGCCCGTCACGCACCGTGGCAAGACCATCGCCGTCACGCCACGAAGTCGATCACATTTCCCTCGGTAGGGGGCCGGGCAGCCGCCCCCAGCCGCCCCGCCGGGCGTGCCTCAGCAGCACCGGGTCGTCCCCGACGACCACCGGGTGGCCCACCTCGGCGAGCAGTGGCAGATCGGCCGCCTCGTCGGCGTAGGCGTAGCAGTCGGCGGCGAGCAGGGCGCGTGCGCGCAGCAGGGCGCGGGCCGCGTACCCCTTGCCCTGGCCGGACATCGGGGCGCGCGGCCGGGCGCAGAGCACCGCGTCCGCGCCCAGTTCGCGGGCGACGGGCGCGACGGCCCCGGCGGGCGACGGCGTCACCAGGACCACCAGGTGGCCCCGGTCGGTGTGGTCCTGCAGGGCGGCGAGCACCGGCGCGTGCCAGAGGCGGCCGAGCGGCGGCCCTGGGCCGCCCGGGGGCAGCTCGGGCAGCGCCAGGAGCGTGCCCTCGACGTCGAAGAACGCGGCGGCGCGCGGCGCGCGCGACCGGGGCGGGCGGGAGCGGAGCCGGGATACCTGGGCGTCGTTGTCCATTGCCGGGGAACCTGCCCACCCGCACCCTGCCCTCAATCCATGGATTTCAACGTTCTGTTGCCATTCCGGCCACGCGGAACGCGTGCACGAGGTCCCGTCTGCGGCCCTCGGAGACCGCGCGGGCGGCTGCCAGCAGCCGGGGGCCGAGGCGCGCCGGGGCGTGCGCGGCCAAGTGCGCCGCGTCCTGGGGCGTACGGACCCGGACGAAGACGTCCAGCAGCGCGTCCGCCTCGCGCTCGCGCCCGGCGTCGTCGAGCGCGAGCACCGCGTGCGCGAGCTGTTCGGCGGGACGGCTCACGCCTTGGCGCAGCAGACGGTGGCAGTCCTCGTCCTGACCGGCTGCGGCGAGGGCGGCGGCAGCGGCGGCGAGCCGGTCGGGCGGCAGCGAGGCCGCCTCCCAGAGCAGGGTGGCCCAGTCGGCGCCGAGGCCCGCGCGGTGGAGCTCGCCCGCGAACAGCGGCAGCAGGTCGGCGGGCCCGGCCGCCGCGTCGCACAGCACGGCGTGCGCCTCGCCGGTACGGCCCCGGGCCCGCAGCCGTACGAGCTTGACGACGGCCTCGCGGACCGTGCGCCGCCGGTCGCGCTCGTCCGCCCGCTCCTGCCGCGGCTCGTCCTGGCCACGGGCGTGCTCGGGCTGTCTGCGGGGCTGCCGACCGCCGCCGAACCGGGCGCCGGTGGGCGCGGCGGCGACGGACGGCAGTAACGGCCCACCGCCCTCGGCCTCCGCTTCCCCGGTCTCGAGCCCGGCGAACCGGGCCCCGCGCGAGACACGCCGAGTAGCGGGCCGGGGCGGGGGCGCGTGAACGTCCGGTTCGGGGCCGCTGGGGACCTGGGCGACCCGGGGGGCCACCGGGGCCACCGGGGCGTGGGGCGCGTCGGCGGCCGCCGGGGACGCCCCGCCCCGGGGCCGGGCCACCGCCCGCTCACCGAACCAGCCCCGCGGCACCTCCGGCCCCAACGCGGCGATACGGGCTCGCAGTTCGGCACAGCGGGCGGTGGCCCGGGCCAGGTCGTCCTGGATCCAGGCCGACTCGTCCGGGGCGGCGCCCGGCAGGCGCTCAGCCGCGTGCGCCTGGGCACGCAGCACCACGGCCAGCTGTTCGCGCAGGGCCTCGCGCCCGCCCGGGCGGGTGTCGTACGCCGTCGCGGCCGCGGTGTGCAGGGCCCGCGCCCGTACCGTCTCGCGGGCCACCGCTTCCGGGCCGTGGGTCGGCACGAGGTCCTGGAGCAGCGAGGCGACCACGTCCCAGGGCGGGACCGCGCTGCCGTCGAAGCAGGCTGCCAGGGAGTCGGGGTCGCGCTGCCGGAAGACGGCGTACCAGCCCCCGGACCGGTCGAGCAGGTCCGCCACCCGACCCATGTACCGAACGAAAGCCCCTATATCAACAGGGAGTTGATTGCCCGTCATCGCGCCGCCCCCCAACCGCCGACTGAACCCCCACGGCCCTCGGGCATTCGATACCCGCCGTATTGCGCCGGTGTTACGCCGAGGTCTTCGCCGCGCTACCGGGGTATGGCCGCGGGCCGAACGGCGAGGTGATCCCAAAAGACGCACGCCCCACAGGGCGCCCCCGCACGCCCCGCTCCTCCAGGCGACGAACAGGTCAGCCGCCCCGGCCGGACGCGGACCCCAGGGGCGCGAGGAACTGCGCGACCGGCCCTAAGACCTCCCGCACGCAAACCACCAGACCAGCCCCATCAGGGGCGCGGGGAACTGCGCGACCAGCCCAAAGACCACCCGCACCCAAACAACAAGCCCGGCCCCATCAGGGGCGCGGGGAACTGCGCGAGCAACCACCCACCGACCCGCACCCGAAATCAAGGCCGCCCCACGCACCCCACCACGCCCCACGCAAGCCCTCACGCAGGCAGCAGACTGCAACTCCCCGCGACCTCGTCGAGCGAAAGCCCCAACACGCCCGCCAGCGCGGCCACGGTGAAGAACGCCGGCGTCGGCGCCCGGCCGGTCTCGATCTTCCGGAGGGTCTCCGCGGAGAGCCCGGCCGCCGCGGCGACCTCGCTCATACTGCGCCCGCCCCGCGCGGCCCGCAGCAGCTTGCCCAGTCGTTCGCCGCGCTCGCGCTCTTCGGGGGTGAGAGGGGTGCGAACCATGGGCCCGAGTCTAGTCCGACACGGACCGCCACGGACCGGGGGCGGACCGGGAGCGGACCGGGAGCGGACGGGGGACGGGCCGGGGACGGACCGGGCACGGACCGGGCACGGGTACCCCGGAACCACCGGCCCGGACCGGCCCCACGGACTCAACCCCCCACAGCCCCCTCCGCCGCCCACCCCTCCACCTGGAACCGCGGCGTCACATCCCGTCGGCGGACCTCCTCGCCGCAGGACCGGCACGCGATCATCGGGTCCAGGTCGGCCCCGCACGTGTGCTGCCACACCGTGGGCGGCACGTCCGCGAGGTGCCGGTCGCCCCACCGCATGAGCGTCAGCAGCACCGGCCGCAGCTCCTGCCCCGCCTCGGTGGCCCGGTACTCGTACCGCGCGGGCCGCTCGTTGTAGAGCACCTTCTCCAGGACCCCCGCGTCCACGAGCCTGCGCAGCCGGGCGGTGAGGATGTCGCGCGGGGCGCCCACGTTGCGGGCGATCGCGTCGAAGCGGTGCACGCCGAAGAAGACCTCGCGCAGGACGAGCAGCGCGTACTTCTCCCCCACGACCCCGAGCGCGTCGGCGATCGAGCAGGGCCGGGAGTTCTTCTGCGATGTCGTCATGGCTCCACGGTAAGCCAGGAAGAGCGGTGCATTGGATTTTCCAACCCACCGGGCTACAGTGAATCCAGTTTCCCAACCTACTCGTGGGTAGCGAGTGGGACCCGAGCAGCATGCGAGCAATCCAGCACCCCGAGCAGCATCCGAGCACACCGAACACACCGAACACACCGAGGAGCGCGCGATGCGTGACGCCGTGATCGTGGAAGCCGTCCGTACCCCGATGGGAAAGGGGAAGCCGGGCGGGGCGCTGTCGCAGACGCACCCCGTCGAACTGCTCGCCCACACCCTGCGCGCCCTCGTCGAGCGCAGCGGAGTCGACCCGGCGCTGGTCGACGACGTGATCGGCGGCACCGTCGACCAGGTCGGCGAGCAGGCCATGAACACCACCCGGTACGCCTGGCTCTCCGCCGGGTTCCCGGACAGCGTCCCCGCCACCACCGTGGACCGTCAGTGCGGCTCCTCGCAGCAGGCGGTCCACTTCGCCGCCCAGGGCGTGCTGTCGGGGGCGTACGACCTGGTCGTGGCGTGCGGGGTGGAATCGATGAGCCGGGTGCCGATGTGGTCCAACGTGCCCGCGGGCACGGACCCGTTCGGGCCGGGGGTCGCCGCCCGCTTCCCCGAGGGCCTCGTCCCGCAGGGCATCAGCGCCGAGCTGATCGCCGCGAAGTGGTCGATCGGGCGGCAGGCGATGGACGAGTTCGCCACCGCCTCGCACCGGAAGGCGGCCACCGCCTGGGACGCCGGGCTGTTCGACGCCGAGACCACGCCGATCGCCGGGCTGACCCGGGACGAGTCGGTGCGCCCCGCGACGACCCCGGAGATCCTGGCCGGGCTGAAGCCGTCGTTCGCGGACCCGCACTTCGCCGAGCGCTTCCCGCAGATCGACTGGTCGGTGACGGCGGGCAACAGCAGCCCCACCAACGACGGCGCCTCGGCCGTACTGATCACCTCCAGCGAGACCGCCGCGCGGCTCGGGCTGCGCCCGCTCGCCCGGCTGCACAGCTTCGCGGTGACCGGCTCGGACCCCGTGCTGATGCTCACGGGTGTCATCCCGGCCACCGAGAAGGTGCTGCGCAGGGCGGGCCTCGGCCTCGCCGACATCGACCTCTTCGAGGTCAACGAGGCCTTCGCCAGCGTGGTGCTCGCCTGGCAGCAGGAGACCGGCGCCGATCTCGCGAAGGTCAACGTGCACGGCGGCGCGATCGCGCTCGGCCACCCGCTGGGCGCCAGCGGCACCCGGCTGATGACGACGCTGGTGCACGCGATGCGCCGGCGCGGAGCGCGCTACGCCCTCCAGACCATGTGCGAGGCGGGAGGACTCGCCAACGCCACGGTCCTGGAGGCGCTCTGACGCCCGCCCAGCGCCCGCCGGCCGTGCGGAGGGACGTGTGACGCGCTCCACCCGACCGGTATAGTAATTGGAATGGTGACGATCAAGACGGACGTACAGATGGACGCGATGCGCGAGGCCGGGCGGGTGGTGGCCCGGGCGCTCGCCGCCGCCCGGGACGCGGCGGACGTGGGCGTCAGCCTGCGCGACCTCGACACGGCGGCCCACGAGGTATTGCGGGCGGAGGGCGCCTCCTCGCCCTTCCTCGGCTACCACCCCGAGTTCGCGCCGGTCCCGTTCCCCGCGGTCGCCTGCGTGTCCGTCAACGACGCGATCGTGCACGGCATCCCGGACGGCTACCGGCTGCGCGACGGCGACCTGGTCAGCGTCGACTTCGGCGCGGTCCTGGACGGCTGGGCCGGGGACTCGGCGATCAGCTTCACGGTCGGCCGGGCGCGGACCGAGGACGTGCGGCTGATCTCCACGGCGTACGAGGCGCTGGAGGCGGGGATCGCCGCGGCGGTCGTCGGCAACCGCATCGGCGACATCGCGCACGCGATCGGCACGGTGTGCCGGGGCGCCGGCTACGGCATCCCGGACGGCTTCGGCGGCCACGGCATCGGCCGCCACATGCACGAGGACCCGGGCGTCCCCAACGAGGGCCGCCGGGGGCGGGGCATGACCCTGCGGCACGGCATGGTGCTCGCGATCGAGCCGATGCTGATCGCGGACGGCACGGACGACTACTTTCCGGCGCCCGACGGCTGGACCCTGCGGACGGTGACCGGCACCCGGGCGGCCCACGCGGAGCACACGGTGGCGGTGACGGAGAAGGGCCCCCGCGTCCTCACACGCCTCTGAGCGGACCACGGAGCGGACCACGGGACGCCCCCGCCCCGGCCGTCGGCGGCCGGAAGCGGACGCCCGGAACAGGCCACGGAATCCGCCCCGCGAACGGGCTACCGTGGCTGGTCCGTACCTGTCCCGGAACGTCACGTTCTGCTGTCATGGACCCGCCAACCCCCCACAGGAGTCCGGGCTGGCGACATGACCGAAGGGAGCGTCATGTTCAACGCACTGGCCATCGGCGGCGCATCGGCCGTCCTGCTGGCCGCCCCGCTCAGCACCTCCGGCCACACCCCCGGCTGGGGCACCCCGCCGCCCGACAAGATCGTGATCGACCTGGTGACCGTCAACGGTTCGGGGTGCCCCGCGGGCACCGCGGCCGTCGCGGTCTCCCCCGACAACACCGCGTTCACCGTCACGTACAGCGCCTACCTGGCCCAGGTCGGCAAGGGTGCCCAGCCGACCGACCTCAGAAAGAACTGCCAGCTCGCGCTGAACGTCCACGTCCCGCAGGGCTTCACCTACGCGGTCGCCTCGGCCGACTACCGGGGCTTCGCCCACCTGGAGAAGGGCGCCACCGCGCAGGAGCGGGCCAACTACTACTTCCAGGGCATGTCGCAGACGGCCTATATCGCGCACCCGTTCAAGGGGCCGTTCGCCGACGACTGGCAGACCAACGACACCACCGACGTCGCCGCCCTCGTCTACAAGCCCTGCGGGGAGGAGCGCTATCTGAACATCAACACCGAGCTGCGGGCCGGGGCCGGCACCTCCGACACGGTCAACACCACCAGCTTCATCACGATGGACTCCACCGACGCGAGCATCACCACCACCTACCACTTCTCGTGGAAGGCGTGCCCGCCGAAGTAGCGCCCGGCGAAGCGGTACGCGCGGGGGCCGCCCGCCGCGGGGCGGACGGCCCACCGCGTCAGTTGGCGGCGATGAACCGCCGGGCCAGCTCGTCGCCGAGCGAGACCGCCGCACTGTGGCTCTCGATCGGCTCGACCCGCGAGTTCCTGAAGAGGATGTACGTCACGCCGGACTCGGCGCCGCCGGAGACCGGGTCGGGGTTCATCCCGAGCGCCTTGGCGGTGGCGTAGGACGCCTCCCCGATGATCCTGGAGGGGCCGGTGTCGCCGACCACCGCGTACTCGACCTTGTCGCGGTAGATGACGGCGACCAGCCCCCCGCCCCCCATCCCCGACGAGGCGTAGTTCCAGATCGAGCCGGAGGCCGGCACGACGACGTACGGCAGCTTCTCGGCGTTCAGCGGTCTGCCGTCGGACTGGCGGAAGGCGGTCTCGCCCCGGAACCAGGGGTCGGTGCCGGGGTTGCAGGCGGCGGTGGTCTGGCCGTCGCAGTCGATGTCGAGGTCGGCCTTCCAGAAGACCGCGCCGTTCTTGCCGCAGACCGGGACCGTCGCGGAGGTCTCGCGGTCGGTCCGGTACTTGCCGCGGGAGATCTGCGAGCAGGACGTCACCTTGGCGAGCAGGTCGGCCGCGCTCACCCGGTCCTCGTCGGTACGGGTGGGCGCGTCGGCCGGGCGGGTCGCGGTCGAGGCGGTGGCCGGCAGGGCCGCGGTGGCGAGCAGGGCCGCGCCGGAGGCGGCGGCGAGGGCGAGCGTTCGCGTACGCACGTGGGGACCCTTCTGTAGGAGAGCTTCCTTGCCTGACGCGAACACAGCGAGCCGTTTACATGGGCGCGTCAACGCCGGTCACATAAAATGAAACGCGGCCCCCGTCCCGTGAAGGACGAGGGCCGCGCCCGCTTCACCCGCCCGGCGGACGGGTTCTGACGCAGTGTCACCCGGCCGGGCGCACCACCATCGCGGAGCCGCCGCCGCGCCGGACCTTCTCGGCCGCCGCCACCCAGCGGCCGTCGTCGAGCCGTTCCACACCGGTGGCCGCGCCGATCACCGGGTTCAGCGAGAACGCCTGCCCCAGCGCCTCCAGCCGGGCCCGCAGCGGGCTGTTGTAGAGCTCGGGCTCCAGCTCCGTCTTCGCCGCGTTGCGCTGGCTGGCACGCGGCGCGGCGATGGCGTCGACCAGCGGCAGACCCCGGTCCAGGTGTCCGACGAGCGACTGGAGCACCGTGGTGATGATGGTCGCGCCGCCCGGCGAGCCGAGCGCCATCACCGGGCGGCCGTGCCCGTCGAGCACGATCGTCGGGGACATCGAGGAGCGCGGCCGCTTGCCGGGTCCCGGCAGGTTCGGGTCGTGCACGGCCGGGCTCGCCGGGGCGAACGAGAAGTCCGTCAGCTCGTTGTTGAGCAGGAAGCCCCGGCCCGGCACCGTGATGCCGCTGCCGCCGGTCTGCTCGATGGTGAGCGTGTACGAGACGATGTTGCCCCACTTGTCGGCCACCGTCAGATGCGTGGTGTTCTCCCCCTCGTAGGTCGTGGGCGAGGCCTGGCCGGAGGTGGCGCACGGCGCCGGGTGGCGCGGGTCGCCGGGCGCGAGCGGGCTGGTCAGCGCCTTGGTGTCACTGATCAGACAGGCCCGCGCATCCGCGAACCGCTGCGAGAGCAGCCCCTTGGTGGGGACGTCCTCGAAGGCCGGGTCGCCCACCCAGCGGCCCCGGTCCGCGAACGCCACCCGGCTCGCCTCGATGTAGCGGTGCAGATACTGCGCCTCGGACGCCTTCGACAGGTCGGTGCGCTCCAGGATGTTGAGCGCCTCCCCGACCGTGGTGCCGCCCGAGGACGAGGGCGCCATGCCGTAGACGTCCAGGCCCCGGTAGCCCACCTTCGTCGGGGCCTGGTGCTTGACCGCGTACGACCGCAGGTCCTTCGCGGTGAGGTCGCCCGGGCGCGCGTTGCGTCCGGAGCCGGGCGCCACGGGGGGCTTGCGGACCGTCCGGACGATGTCGCGGCCCAGGTCGCCGCGGTAGACGGCGTCCGCGCCCGCGCGCCCCAGCTCCTCGTAGGTGCGGGCGAGATCGGGGTTCTTCAGGGTCGAGCCGACCACCGGGAGCCGGCCGCCGGGCAGGAACAGCTTCGCGGTGTCGGGGAAGTCGGCGAACCGCGCCTGGTTGTCGGCGGTCTGCTGGCGGAAGGTCTCGTCGACGGTGAAGCCCTCGCGCGCGAGCCGCTCGGCGGGCCGCAGGAGCTTGCTCAGCGGCTTGGAGCCCCAGGCGTCCAGGGCCGCGTCCCAGGTGGCCGGGGTGCCGGGGGTGCCGACGCTGAGCCCGCTGGTCACCGCGTCCGGGAACGGCAGGGGTTTGCCGTTCTCCAGGAACAGGGACGGGGTGGCCGAGCGGGGCGCGGTCTCGCGGCCGTCGATGGTGTGCACGGTGCGGGACCGGGCGTCGTAGTAGACGAAGTACCCGCCGCCGCCGACGCCCGAGGAGTACGGCTCGGTGACGCCGAGGGCGGCGGCCGTGGCGACGGCGGCGTCCACCGCGTTCCCGCCGTGTCTGAGCACGTCGATGCCGGCGGCGGAGGCGTCCACGTCGACGCTGGCGACGGCGCCGCCGTACCCCACCGCCTCGGGTGTCTTGACGGGCGGACGGGCGGTTGCCGGTGGGGCGGCCGCGACCGAGGTCGCCACGGCCGCGGCGACGGCCAGTAACGAGAGACTGCGGACGGCGGAGCGACGCATGCGTACCTCCTGGGTGCGAATGTCCGCGCAGCGTAACGCCGCTCCCGCCGTCGCGTCAGGACCCTCTCGAACACCGCGCCGCGTGGCCGCTAGCATGCGCGCCCATGAACGACGACGTACGCAACATCGTGCTGGGGGTGGTGGCCGCGGGCATCAGCGCCGCCCTGGGCTGGCTCACCCGGACCTATCTCTGGAAGCGGCGGCTCCGCCGCCAGCAGGACTTCTTCGGGCTGCCGACGCACTCCGAGTGCCTGCTCGTCGTCAACCGGGACGCGGGCGCGGAGGGTGCGGTGCACCGGTTCGACGTGTTCGCGCTCCTCGAACTCGCCTCGCTCATCAAGGACTGCGGGGCGCACGCCCGGATCGTCCAGCACGACGCGACCCAGCAGGGCTTCGGCGTACGCACCGAGTTCTGCGTGGGCGGCCCCTACTCCAACCGACGGATGGCCGCGCACCTGTCCGCGCTGCTGCCGGGCGTCACGATGAACGTGGACAGCGAACCCGTCCCGGAGCGGGGCGCGTTCACCATCGGCGGCGAACAGTACCGGGTGGAGGGCGGGGTGACCGAGTACGTCATACTCGCGCGGGTCACCGCCGGCCAGGGGCAGCGGCCCGTCTTCCTCTTCTGCGGGCAGCGCGCCATCACCAACCAGGCGGCCACCCGCTATCTCGCCCGCAACCACGAGAAACTGGCCCGCAAGCACGGCACCGGCACGTTCTGCCTGCTCCTGAAGGTCGTCAACTCCCTCGCCTACGGCCCCGACGTGGTGGAGGTCGTCGCGGACGTCACGCGCGCCGCCCTCACGGCCCCGACAGCTCCAGCGGCAGCGACTTGATCCCGTTGACGAAGTTCGACACCAGCCTGCGCGGCGGCCCGGCGAGCCTGTAAACGGGCAGCAGCCGCAGCGCCTCCTCGTGCAGCACGCGCAGCTGGAGGCGGGCGAAGTGCGCGCCGAGGCAGACGTGCGGTCCGTCGCCGAAGGACACGTGCGGGTTGGGTGCGCGGGTGAGGTCCAGGCGGTGGGGGTCGGCGAAGACGCGCTCGTCGTGGTTGGCCGAGGCGTGGAAGACCACCACCTTCTCGCCCGCCCGCACCCGCTGCCCCGCCAGCACGGTGTCCCGTACGGCGGTACGGCGGAAGGTGAGCACCGGGGGGTGCCACCGCAGCAGCTCCTCGACGGCGCCGTCCACGGCGGCCGCGCCCGAGCGCAGGGCGCGTTGGGCTTCCGGGTGCTCGGCCAGCGCCAGGAAGCCGCCGGGGGCCGCCGCCCGTACGGTGTCGTTGCCCGCGACCGTCAGCAGGAAGAAGAACATCTCCAGCTCGGCGTCGGCCAGTTCGCCGTGGGCGAGCGCGGTCATCACGTCGTCGGCCGGCACGCGCCGCTTGTACGCGGCGAGCTCCTGGGCGTAAGCGAACATCTCGCGCAGCATCGCGGGCGAGCGGGGATTGACCGGCCGCCCGTCGGGGCCGGGCACCGGGGGCTCGTCGGGGTCCTGGTAGCCGATGACCCGCTCCGTCCACTCCAGCAGCAGCCCGCGGTCGCTTCCGGGCACCCCGAGCAGGTCCGCGAGGTTGAGCAGCGCGTAGTCGTCGGTGACCTCGGTGACCAGGTCGACCACCCCGCCCTCGGCACCGTCGCGGGCCGCGCCGAGCAGGGTGCGCGCCCGGGCCCGTACCGCCGCCGCGAACCGGTCGACGCGGCCCGGGGTGAAGGCGCGGCTCACGAGGCGGCGCAGCCTGCCGTGGTCGTGGTGGCCGCCGCGGCCGGGCGCCGGTGGGGAGCCGGGCGCGGGGTCCTGGTTGAGCATCATGCGCCGGATGAACGGCAGGTCCTCGGGGTCGGGGTCGCGGATCTGGGTGGCGCCGAGCGCGGAGGAGTAGCCGGCCGGGTCCTTCAGGACGCGCACCACGTCGGCGTGGCGGGTGACCGCCCAGAAGCCGGGCCCGGCGGGCCAGCCGAGGACCTCGTACTCCTCCTGCCAGGCCACCGGGTGCCGCTCGCGCAGCTCCCGGTAGTCGTCGTGGGGCGGCCCGGCGGCGTACCGGCGCGGGTCGAAGACGTCCGGCAGATCACTCATCGCACCACGGTGCCGCCCGCCGGGGCCGCCGACAAGAGCGCCCGGCGCGGGGGCTCCCGGCGGGGGCTCCCGGCGGGGGCTCCCGGCCGGGCGGGGCCGAGGTGTCAGAAGGGGCAGGCCGTGGGGGGCAGCGTGCCGTCGGTCCCGGTGACCGTCACCGTCACCGTGGTGCTCGCCTCCTCGCCCACCGCGTGCGCGGCCGTGCACGCCAGCTGCTGCCGGGCGAGCGCCGGGAAGTCGCGCACGGCGCGCTCCAGCCGGATGTTCACGCTCCGGCCCTCCCTGCCGACGACCAACCCGCCGTAGTAGTTGGGCAGCTCACTGCCGAGCCCGGCGTCCTTCTCGGCGTCGGTCGGGCCGCTCAGGAGCAGCAGGACGGCGCCGCCCGGTGACTGCTCCTCCTGCCCGCCGGACCGGACCACCGGCAGCAGCCCGCCCGGGCCCGTGAAGTACAGGGTGACGCTGCCGAGGCCGGTGGGCGTGGGCCGCACATAGGCCGGGTCGCCGACCTCGACGACGTCGGTCGAGCGGACGCCGCAGCCGGTGGCGAGGAGCAGGACGGCGCCCAGGGCGGCGAACCGGACCGCCTTCACGAGGGACTCCCCTCGCCCGGCGGGCGCAGCGGGAGCTCGACGGTGAACACCGCGCCGCCGGAGGGCGCGTTGGCGGCCCGGACGGTGCCGCCGTGCAGCCGGACGTTCTCCAGGGTGATGGCGAGCCCGAGACCGCTGCCCGCCGAGCGGGTACGGGCGGCGTCGGCCTTGTAGAACCGGTCGAAGATGTGCGGCAGGACGGCCGGGTCGATGCCGGGGCCGCCGTCGCTCACCTCGGTCACCAGCCGGTCGCCGTCGGCGCGCAGCACCACCCGGACCGGGGCGGTGCCGTGGCGCAGCGCGTTGCCGACGAGGTTGGCGACGACGACGTCGAAGCGCCGGGGGTCCAGCATCGCCCGGATCCCCCCGGGCAGCTCGACGGCGACCTCCTCCTCCCAGCGCCTGCGCTGGAGGGTCTTGGCGATCGTCTCGGCCACGTCGACCTCGTCGAGGTGGAGCTCGGCGGCCTTGGCGTCGAAGCGGGAGATCTCCATCAGGTCGTCCACGAGGGTGGCGAGCTTGTCGGTCTCGGTGGAGATCAGCCGGACCGCGGCCGCCGTGTCGGGGTCGAGCCGGCCGGCGTCCTCGTCGAGGACCTCGGTGACGGCGAGCATCCCGGCGAGCGGGGTGCGCAGCTCGTGCGAGACGTCGGAGGCGAACCTGCGGGCCCGGGCCTCGGCCTTCTGGAGCTCCTCCACGGACCGTTCCAGCGCCTCGGCCGACTCGTTGAACGTCCAGGCCAGATCGGCGAGTTCGTCCGAGCCCTTGACCTCGATACGGGTGTCGAGGCGCCCCTTGCCCATGCTGCTGGCGGCCCGCCGCAGATCGCGGACGGGGCGCAGCACACTGCGGGCGGCGAGCAGCGCGGGCACCAGGGCGACGGCGAGCGCGGGCAGCGCGCCGTCCCGTGCGGCGGTGACCATCGCCTGGACGTTGTCCTCCTCGGCGGACAGCGGCATCACCGCGAACACCGTGAGCCCGGAGGGCTGCCCCGGGTGCACCCCTTCCTCGCCGAGCATCACGGGCATGCCGACGGTCAGCCACGGCCGGCCGTCCTTCACCACCCGCTGGAAGGTGCCGTGGGGGTTGGCGCGGGTCCGGCGCCGCAGGTCCTCGGTGAGGACGCCGGAGGTGGTCTGGCTGACGTTGGAGGCGCGCAGCGTGCCGTACTCGGCGAAGACGTACCAGGGGTGCGGCTTGCCCTGGCGGCCCACGGCGAGGCTGAGGTCGCGCAGCGAGGCGCGGGTCATCGGCAGCTTGACCGGCTGGGCGCCGATCTGGTCGCGGAGCTGGGCGACGGCGGTGTCCTGGGCCTGCTGGAGGATGACCGAGCGCGCCTCCTGGTAGATCAGGGTGGCGGTGGTGCCCGCGGCGATGGCGGCGACCAGGAGGAAGGCGGCGATCAGCCGGGCGCGCAGCCCGAGGCGCCCGGCCCGCAGACGCGCGCGTATCACCGCAGCGGGCCGAAGCGGTAGCCGAAACCGCGGACGGTCTGGATGTAGCGGGGGCTGCCGGCGGTGTCCTCGATCTTGTGCCGCAGCCGCCGGACGCAGGCGTCGACCAGCCGGGCGTCGCCGTGGTAGCTGTGCTCCCACACCGACTCCAGGAGCTGCTGGCGGCTGAAGACCTGCTCGGGGTGGGCCGACAGGTGCAGCAGCAGCTTCAGCTCGGAGGGGGCCAGGGCCAGGCGCTCGCCCGCCTTGGCGGCGGTGAGTCCGGCCCGGTCGAGGGTGAGGTCCCCGTGGAACTCCAGTCCCGGGCGTCCGGGTTCGGTGAGGCGGCGCAGCACGGCCCGGATGCGGGCCTCGATGACCTCCGTACGGGCGGGTTTGACGATGTAGTCGTCGGCGCCCGCCTCCAGGCCCACCACCACGTCGAAGTCGTCGCCGCGGGCGGTGAGCATGATGATCGGCAGCTGGCTGGTCTCGCGGATGCGGCGGCAGACCTGGACGCCGTTGATGCCGGGCAGCATCAGGTCCAGCAGGACCAGCTCGGGCTGGAAGGCGCTGAGCGCGGCGAGGCCCGCCTCCCCGGTCTCGGCCGCGCGCACCTCGTGGCCGCGCCTGCGCAGCCCGAGCTCGACCCCTTCCCGTACGGAGGGGTCGTCCTCGATGAGCAGCACGCGTGGCATGAGCGTCAGTATCCCAGCAGTCTCGTGTGTCCCGGGCGGGTGAGGTCGTTCAGCGCTTGCGGCCGCCGCGGAGCCTGCCGAGCACGTCGTTGATGCCGTCGAGCCGCAGCGGCCGGGCGAGCAGGGCGACGGTCACGAGCAGCACGGCGATTCCGGCTCCGGCTCCGGCGAAGTAGCCGAGGCCGTCGGCGGCGCGGGCGGCCGCCCAGCCGAGCAGCGCCGCCGGGGCGCAGCCCAGGAGCAGCCGGGCGTGGGTGGCGAGCGAGGGCGAGCGCAGTGCTCCGGCGCCGCCGCCGAGCCTGCGGTGCAGGGTGTACGCGGTGAGGGCCCAGCCGGCGAAGAGCGCCAGCGAGTACGCCCCGGCCATCCCGGTGACCGCCCAGCGCGCGGGCAGCAGCACATAGGCGAGCGCGGACAGGCCGGCGTTGCACCCGGCGATCACCAGGTTGAGCAGGAACGGGGTGCGGGTGTCGCCGAGGGCGTAGAAGCCGCGCGAGAGCACGTACTGCCCGGAGAAGGCGATGAGCCCGGGCGCGAACGCCATCAGCATCCCCGCCATGATGTCGACCTCGCCGGGGCTGGTCCTGCCGTACCCGAAGACCACGCCCATCAGCCAGGGTGCCAGCGCGAACAGGGCGCAGGCGGCCGGGACGATCAGCGCGGCGCTGGTGCGCAGCCCGTAGGAGAGGTCGCGCCGCACCTGTGCCGGGTCCCCGTCGGCCGCCGCGCGGCTCATCCGGGGCATCAGCGCGGTGAGCAGCGAGACGGTGACGATGCCGTGCGGCACCACCCAGAGCATGTACGCGTTGGTGTACGCGGTGTAGCCCGCGCCCTTGGCGTGCTGGGCGGCGGTGGTGGAGAGCCGGGTCACCACCCAGTACGCCAGCTGGTTGGTCAGGACCAGGAGCACCAGCCAGCCCGCCGAGCGCAGCGGGCGGGTGATGCCGCTGCCGCGCCAGTCGAACCGCGGCCGCCAGCGGAACCGGGCCGCGCCCAGCGCCGGGACCAGCGCGAGCGCCTGGACGGCTATCCCGGCGGTGGTGCCCCAGCCCAGGATCCGGGTGTCGGTGGCGCTCAGGGTGTCGCCGGAGGTGCCGGCGGTCGCCAGGTACAGGCCGAACACCGCGATCACGACGAGGTTGTTGAGGACGGGCGTCCACATCATCGCGCCGAACCGGCCGCGCGCGTTGAGGACCTGTCCGAAGAGCGTGAACAGGCCGTAGAAGAGGATCTGCGGCAGGCAGTAGCGGGCGAAGGCGACGGTGAGGTCGCGCTGGGCTCCGGTGTAGTCGGTGTAGACGTCGACGATGCGGGGTGCGGCGAGCACCGCGACGGCGGTGAGGGCGAGCAGGGCGGCGGTGCACGCGGTGAGCAGCCGGTCGGTGTAGGCGGCGCCGCCGTCGTCGTGCTCCTTGGCGGCGCGGACCAGCTCGGGCACGAAGACCGCGTTGAGCGTGCCGCCGATGAGCAGGGTGTAGAGGATGGTGGGGATGTTGTTGGCGACCGCGAAGCCGTCGCCGACGAGCTGGACGCCGAGCGCCGCGGACACCACCGCCGAGCGGGCGAAACCGGTGGCGCGCGAGACGACGGAACCCGCGGCCATCACCGCGCCGCTGCGGGCCAGGGACGGCTTGGCGGCGTGCCGCGGCGCCGTTCTGACGGGGGCCGTCACCGGCGCGCCAGATAGGCCTGGAACGCGCGGTACAGCGCGTGGTTGGCGGTGCCGCTCATCGGTGTCTCCCACTCCCCCAGTGTCTCGACCACCTGGCCGCCGGTGCCGAGCTTCCAGCGCAGCAGACCGAACGGGCGGTCCTGTGGATCGAGAGTGGAGGGTACCCCGCGCATGTCGTACACCTCGGCGCCCAGCGCGTGGGCGTCCAGCATCATCTGCCACTGGAGGGCGTTGCTGGGCCGGACCTCGCGGCGGTGGTCGGCGGAGGCGCCGGTCTGGTACCAGACCCGCCCCCCGACGGAGATCATGGTGTGCGCGGCCAGCACCTCGCCCCCGTGCACGGCGAGGTAGAGGCGCATCCGGCCGGGGTGTTCGGCGTTGAGCGCCGCGTACTGGCGCTCGTAGTACGCCAGGGAGCGGCCGAGCCGGAAGCCGTCGCGCTCCTCGGTGACGCGCAGCAGCCGGTAGAACTCGGGCAGGTCGGCCGCGCTTCCGGTGACGACCTGGACGCCCGCCTTCTTGGCCGTGCGCACATTGCGCCGCCACTCCTGGTTGAGCCCGGACCACAGCTGTTCGGGGGTGCGCCCGGCCAGCGGCACCTGGAAGACGTAGCGCGGCTGGGCGTCCGCGTCGCCGCCGTCCCCTCCGCACCGCCGCCAGCCCCGCGCCCGCAGCCGCTCGGCGACGGCGCTGCCGAGGGAGTCGACCTCGGTGGCGAGCACGTCGCCGACCCGGCGGCCGGTGCCGGTCGCGGACTTCAGCAGGGCGGCGTCCCAGCGCCGGTACGCGGGTGAGGGCCCGATACGGACGGCGAAGGCGCCCGCCCGGCGCAGATGGCGCAGCAACGGCTGGAGCCAGCGGTCGATCTCGGGGTCGGCCCAGTCCGCGACCGGCCCCTCGGGGAGGTAGGCGAAGTGTTTCCGGGTGCCCGGGAACTGCCGGTAGAGCACGAGGGCCGCGCCCTTCAGCTCACCGCTGTCGGAGTGCCAGCCGACCCTTTCCGCGGACCACTGGTCCTTCACCTCGGCCCAGGAGGGGTGCTGGAGAAAGCTCACGCCGGAGCGGGCCGCCAGAAAGGACCGGTACTCGGCGACGGAGAGACCGCGCACCCGCAGGTCCTGGTCACGGTCGCCGGTCACGAGCAGTGCGGACACGTGAGTGACCTCCCAAGTACGCCCCGCCATCGGTTCCACGGGGATGCACAGGATGCTCACAGCGGTCCATGACCGGTCCGCGCGGCGCATGTGACCGGACGGTGACCGTTCCTCTGCGGTCCTTGTCACAAAGGAATTCCGTGGATTTCCGGCCCTTTGCGCAACCTAGAGTCGGGTGACCGACTCTCTCCTACGGAGAAGCATTGCTACGGAGGTTTTCCAGTTGAGCCGCACACGCCGCCACACCCCGCTCGGCCGCCGTCGCGTCCGTAACGCCGTCATCACCGGAACCGCGGTCCTCGCCGCCGCTCTGAGCGCCTGTTCCGGCGGCTCGGGCGGATCGGGCGACGCCAAGGGCGGCGCCGACATCTCGGGCGCCAAGAAGGCGGAGATCTCCGTCAACCTGACGGGGCAGCAGGCGAAGGCGGGCGCTCCGGTGAAGGTCACCCTGGCCCAGGGCAGGCTCCAGCAGGTCGCGGTCACCGACGGCAAGGGCGGGACGCTGGCGGGCAAGATAGCCGCCGACGGCAGGACCTGGACGTCGGACCGCAACGCGGCGCCCGGCACCACGTACGCGGTCGAGGCGAAGGACGACAAGGGCTCGTCCGCCAAGGCCGGTTTCGCGACCGCCGCCGCGGACAAGGTGAACAAGCTGTCGCTGGCGCCCGGCAAGGACACCACGGTCGGGGTCGCCCAGCCGCTGTCGATCGTCTTCGACCACCCCGTGAAGAACAAGGCGGCGGTGGAGAAGCAGCTCAAGGTGACCACCTCGGACAACACCGTGGGCTCCTGGGGCTGGATGGAGGACTACTCGGGCAAGTCGCGGGTGGACTGGCGCCCCAAGGAGTACTGGAAGGCGGGGACGAAGGTCACGCTCCAGGCGGACCTCAACGGCGTCGACTCGGGCAGCGGCTGGTTCGTCAAGGACTACAAAACCGGCTTCACGGTCGGCAGGAACCAGGTCGTCAAGGTCAGCCTCGACAACCACCACCTGAAGCTGTACCGCGACGGCGCCGTGGTGAAGGACATCCCGATATCGGGTGGTACGCCCGGCGGCGACAAGGCGTCCTGGCGCGGCAAGGCCGTCCTGATGGCGAAGGAGGGCACGATCAACATGAACTCCGAGACGGTCGGGCTCGGCAAGGCCTACGACAAGATGGTCGACTACTCGATGCGTCTGACCTGGTCCGGGATGTACGCCCACGCCGCCCCCTGGAACAGCCCGTACTTCGGCAACACCAACCACAGCTCCGGCTGCATCGGCATGAGCGACGCCCACGCCAAGGAGCTGTACGGCATGGTGCAGCCGGGCGACCCGTTCGAGATCGTCGGCGATGACGCCAAGGGCACCCAGGCGGTCAACAACGGCTACGGCGAGTGGAACCTCGGCTGGGAGCAGTGGCAGGCCAAGAGCGCGCTGAACGGCGCTTCCACCACGGCCGGCTAGAGCCGCGCCGGGTCCGGGGCACGGCCGCGCCGTACGCCACGCACCCCCACCAAGGAGAGCGGCACCCCCGTCGCGTCTGCACGACGTGGGCCCGCTCGGCCTCGGCAAGCCGGTCGGCGACGCCCCCCGCACCGTCCACGGCAAGACGCCCGGCACAGGTGATGGACACCGTCGACCCGCTCTACAACGAGCACAACCCGACCGGCGCGCAGCTGACCTTCTCCCCGCCCGCGTCAGACCCGTCGTATCTGACGGTCCCTCTCCGCGAGGAGTGATCACCGGCTGCTGCCGGGTGGGCCTTGCCCCCTAGCTACTGCGCACCTGGCAGCAGCGTCCCTGGTTCGGCCGGGGCGACATCCACGGCCTCCGTCTTGGGATCGCGCTTCTGTCTCCTGGCCATCCAGGTGGCGAACCAGGAGAGCAGCATGCACATCCCGATGTAGATCGGTGAGATCACCATCACCACGGGGATGAACGGCAAATCGTAGTCGAGATTCGAGGCGATGAGCTTCCCCGCGTGCAGGAACTCCTCATAGGTGATCAGAAAACCGAGCGAGGTGTCCTTCAGGGCGACCACCAGCTGGCTGATGATGGTCGGCAGCATCGCGCGGACGCCCTGGGGGACCAGCACGTACGTCATGACCTGCGTCTTGCGCATCCCGAGCGAGAATGCCGCCTCCTTCTGGCCGCGTTCCACGGAGTTGACGCCGGAGCGGAACACCTCGGCGAGCACCGAGCCGTTGTAGAGCGTCAGTCCGGCCACCAGCGCCGGCAACGGCTGCACCTTCAGCGCCACGAAGATGAAGAAGATCATGACGAGGACGGGCATGGCGCGGAAGAACTCCACCAGCAGCGTGGCCAGCCAGCGCAGCACCCGGTGGTCGGAGAGCCGCCCGGTGGCCAGGACCGCGCCGAGGACCAGCGAGAACAGTGCCGCGAACCCGAACGCCTTGAGCGTGTTGCCGAGCCCGCGCAGCAGCAGCCGCTGGATCCCCTCGTAGGCGAAGGGCGACCACTTGGTGGAGGTGAACTGGTCGGTGTCGAACAGCAGGTAGACGATCCAGCCGAGCAGGGCGAGGATCAGGACGGTGGAGGCGATCCCGTAGAGCAGGTGGCGCTGCCGGGTGTTCGGGCCGGGGATGTCGTAGAGGGCGGTGGCTTGTCCGGACGGCTGAGCGGTCATCGGGCGACTCCCCAGTACTTCTCCATCAGGTTGAAGACGGCGCTGATGGTGAGCGTGACGATCAGATAGCCGACGGCGATCCAGATGAAGGTCCAGACGATGTCGTAGCCGAGCTCGCTGAGCGTCTTGTACGTGCCGAGCAGCTCGGTGACGCTGAACGCGCCCGCGATGGCGGAGTTCTTGGCCAGCGCGATGAGGGTGGAGCCGACCGGCGGGATGACCGAGCGGAAGGCCTGCGGCAGCACCACCGCGGAGAGCGTCTGGCCGAACGTCATCCCAAGGCTCCGGGCCGCCTCGCCCTGGCCGGTGGGGACGGTGTTGATGCCCGAGCGCAGTGCCTCGCAGATGAAAGCGGAGGTGTAGCAGCCGAGCGCGATCACCGCGAACACCTTGAAGGGCAGCACCAGCCCGAAGCGCGGCAGCCCGAGCAGCACGGCGAAGAAGAGCAGCGTGAGCGGGGTGTTGCGCAGCACGTTCACCCACACGGTGCCCAGCGCCCGGAACGAGCCGACCGGCGAGACCCGGAAGGAGGCCATCAGGAAGCCGAGGACCAGCGCCAGGGCCGAGGCGTAGACGGTGAGCTCGACGGTGCCGAGGAGACCCTTGCCGTACAGCGAGAAGTTCTTGGTCAGTACGTCCATGCGGGGCCTCAGCTCGCCGGGTAGCGGTCGATGGGCGGGGCGGGCGCGGCCTTGCGTCCCGACAGGCCGAGCGTGGCGTCGTACGCCTTCTGCCAGTCGCCGTTCTTCTCGTGGGTCGCGAGGGCGTCGTCGAGGGCGAAGCGCAGGGCGTTGTCGCCCCGGGGCACCCCGATGCCGTAGGGCTCCTTGGAGAACGGCTTGCCGACGACCTTGAGCTCGTCGGGCACCTTGGCCGCGTAGCCGCTGAGGATGGTGTCGTCGGTGGTGACGGCGTCGACCTGGAAGGTGAGCAGGTTGTCCACACAGACGGAGTACGTGTCGTACGCGACGAGATCGGCCTTCGGGTAGTCCTTCTGGATGCGCTGGTACGGGGTGGAGCCCGCGGCCGAGCAGACGCGCTTGCCGTTCAGGTCCCGCGGGCCGTCGATGTCGTCCTCGTCGGTGCGCACCAGCAGGCCCTGGCCGGCCATGTAGTAGGGCCCGGCGAAGCCGACCAGCTTCTTGCGGTTGTCGTTGATGGTGTAGGTGCCGACGTAGTAGTCGACCTGGCCGTTCTGGAGGGCGGTCTCGCGGTTGGCGGAGGCGATCGTCTTGAACTCGATGGACTTGGGGTCGAAGCCGAGGGAGGCGGACATCATCTTGGCGATCTCGATGTCGAAGCCGGAGTAGACGCCGGTGGCCGGGTCCTTCTCGCCCATGTAGGGCTGGTCCTCCTTGGCGCCGACGACCAGGTGGCCGCGGTTCTTCGCCCGCCGCCACACCGTCGAGGCGGGCAGCGAGAAGCCGGTCATGACCTGGTAGCGGGGCAGTTGGTCGGGCTGCGGGCCCTTGACCGGCGGGCTGCCCGACTTGCCGCAGCCGCCGGCGGCCAGGACCAGCGCCAGCGCGGCCAGCGCGCGTCGCGTACGCGTCATGGTTGCGTCCACTCCCCGTTCAGTGCTTGAGGATCTTGGAGAGGAAGTCCTTGGCCCGGTCGCTGTGCGGGTTGGTGAAGAAGTCCTCGGGGGTGCGGTCCTCGACGATCCTGCCGTCGGCCATGAAGACGACGCGGTTGGCGGCGGAGCGGGCGAAGCCCATCTCGTGGGTGACGACGACCATGGTCATGCCCTCGCGCGCCAGCGACTGCATGACCTCCAGGACCTCGTTGATCATCTCCGGGTCGAGCGCGGAGGTGGGCTCGTCGAAGAGCATGACCTTCGGGTCCATGGCGAGGGCGCGGGCGATGGCGACGCGCTGCTGCTGGCCGCCGGAGAGCTGCGCCGGGTACTTGTCGGCCTGGGAGGCGAGGCCGACCCGGTCGAGGAGTTCGCGCGAGCGCTGGTCGGCCTCGTCCTTCTTGCGGCCGCGGACCTTGATCTGGGCGAGGGAGACGTTGGAGAGGACGGTCCGGTGGGCGAAGAGGTTGAAGGACTGGAAGACCATGCCCACTTCGGCGCGGAGCGCCGCGAGCCCCTTGCCCTCCTCGGGCAGCGGACGGCCGTCGATGGTGATCGACCCCGACTCGATCGTCTCCAGGCGGTTCACCGTCCGGCAGAGCGTCGACTTGCCCGAGCCGGACGGGCCGATGACGACCACCACCTCCCCGCGTCCGACGGTGAGGTTGATGTCCGTCAGGACGTGCAACTTCCCGTAGTACTTGTTGACGTCACGCAGCTCGATCAACGGATCGACGGCCATACACTGTCCTGCCCACTCATCGCTGTGTCGAGGTCAGCGCAAACTATCCAGCCCGGAAAGGGACTTCATCTCGACACGCACGAACAGGACATAAACCGTATTTTGGGTTACTGACGAGTTGGGTCCCCGGTACGGGAGGGACCGGGGCGCGGCGGTCAGACCTCGGAGGCCTCCGCGTAGATCTGCGAGAGCTCGGGCGTACCGCTCGCCGCCCACTCCCCTCCGGCGCCCACCACGTCGATCTCGCGCCCCGAGGCGAGCCGCACCACCGGCTGCCCGCCCGGCCACACCTGCCAGGAGGCGCCCTCGACCGTCCGCACGAGCACCGTGCCCAGATACAGGCCGGCGTCGTTGCCCAGCCCGGGCAGCTCCTCGGGGTCGTCCCGCCAGCGCGGCGGCAGCTGGTCCAGCGCGGCCAACGAGGCCGGGCTGTCGTCCAGTTCGAGCCCGGCCTGCTGGGCCCTGACCCGGAGCAGCTCGCACTCCGCGAGCAGCTCCCCCACACCCTCCGGATCGGTCTGCACCGCCTCGGCGAGCACCGCCGTCCGCCGCGAACCGTGCCGCTTGCGCCAGTTGTCCAGGATGTTCATGGCGTCCAGCGTCCCATTCGCCCTCACCCGCGCACCACCGGCGCGCGGAGTGTGATTCTCAGATCTGAAGGCGGAGTGTGATTCTCAGATCTCCAGGTCGACGACGACCGGCGCGTGGTCGGACGCGCCCTTGCCCTTGCGCTCCTCGCGGTCCACGTAGCTGTCCTTGACGGCCTTGGCGAACGGGGCGTTGCCGTACACCAGGTCGATGCGCATGCCCCGGTTCTTGGGGAAGGAGAGCTGGCGGTAGTCCCAGTACGTGTACGGACGGTCGTACTTCAGGGGGCGCGGGACCACGTCGGACAGGCCCGCCTCGCGCAGCGCGGCGAGCGCGGCCCGCTCCGGCGGGGTGACATGGGTCTGGCCCTCGAAGAACGCCACGTCGAACACGTCCTCGTCGGTGGGGGCGACGTTGAAGTCACCGAGCACCGCGAACGGGCGCTCCCCCGCCGCGTCCTGGGCGACGGCCGCCCTCAGCGCCTCGAACCAGGCCAGCTTGTACGCGTAGTGGCCGTGGCCGACCTCGCGGCCGTTCGGCACGTACACCGACCAGAGGCGGACTCCGCCGCAGGTCGCGGAGACGGCGCGGGGCTCCAGGGTGTCCTCGAAGCCGGGGTCGCCGGGCAGGCCCCGCACCACGTCCTCCAGGCCGACCCGGGAGACCAGCGCCACTCCGTTCCACCTTCCCGTGGCGTGCACCGCCGACTCGTAGCCCAGCTCGCGGAGCTCGGCGGCGGGGAAGCCCTCCTCGGTGGTCTTGGTCTCCTGGATGCACAGCACATCCGTGCCGGTGCTCTCCAGCCAGGCCAGGAGACGGGGCAGCCGGGCGGTGATCGAGTTGACGTTCCAGGTCGCGATGCGCATGCGGACCAGCCTAACGGCGGGGTCCGACAGTCACAGGTCCGTCGACTCCCCCGGGCTCAGCCGCGCGTGGTCGGCCCCGCCCAGATTGCCCAGGTGGGTGTCGTAGATCGGCCGGGCCAGATCGGTCAGGAGCGCGTCGTGGACGTCGATGGCCCGGCGCGGGGCGACCTCCCGTACGTACTCGATCACCTCGGAGATCTTGCTCCACGGCGCCTGCACCGGCACCATCAGCGTGTCCACGGGCCGGTCCGGGACGGTCAGCGCGTCCCCGGGGTGGAAGAGCGAACCGTCCACCAGGAACCCGACATTGGTGATCCTCGGCAGATCCGGGTGGATCACCGCGTGCAGCTCGCCGTGGACCTGGACGTCGAACCCGCCCGCGCTGAAGGCGTCACCGTGCCCGACGGTGTGGACCCGGCCCGGGAAGGCCGCCGCGACCTTCTCGGCCACACTGCGCAGGGTCCAGATCTCGGCCGCCGGGTTGGCCTCCAGGGCGGTGCGCAGCCGGTCCTCGGCGAAGTGGTCGGGGTGCTCGTGGGTGACGAGGACGACGTCGGCGCCGAGCGCGGCGTCCGCCTCGCTGAAGGCGCCGGGGTCGATGACCAGCGTCCGGCCGTCCTTCTCCAGCCGGACGCAGGCGTGGGTCTTCTTGGTCAGCTTCAGACTCATGCCCCCATCCTGCTACGGCGCGGGCCGCGGCGCCCGGACCGCGCACAGGCCCGGCTTCGCCCCCCGTCGGGGTGCGGGCGGGGGTACAGGGCCAGGCTCTCAGGGCTGCGGGGTGGTGTCCTCGCGGATGACCGCGGCGGCGGCCCGGAAGGCCGCGCCCGCCGCGGGGAGGCCGCAGTACACGGACGTCTGGAGCAGCACTTCCCTGATCTCGTCGGGGGTGAGCCCGGCCCGCAGCGCGGCCCGGGTGTGGGCCGCGATCTCGTCGAGGTGGCCGCCCGCCACCAGCGCGGCGAGCGCGACGACGGCCCGGGTGCGCCGGTCGAGCCCGTCGCGGGCCCACACCTCGCCCCAGACGTAGCGGGTGGCGAGCTCCTGGAAGGCGCCGGTGAAGCCGTCGGCGTCGGCGGTCTCGGCATCCACGCGCGCGTCCCCGAGGACCTCGCGCCGCAGCTTCATGCCCCGCTCGTACGGGTCGGGCCGCGCCTCGGCCGCGACGCCCGGGGAGGCCACGGGCTCGGCGGCCAGGGGGACGGGCACGTGCAGGGTGTGCGGGGCCGGGGCGTGCGGGGCCGGGGCGTGCGGTGGCTGCGGGGCCGCGGCGACCGGGACGGGGATCGCCGGGAGCGTCTCGTGCCAGGCGGTCGAGAAGTGGTGGACGAGCAGATCGGTGACGGCGGCGGGCTGCTCCACCGGCGCCAGGTGCGCGGCGCCGGGCACCACCGCGAGCCGCGCGTCGGGCACCCCGGCGACCAGGACGCGCGCGTCCCCGGGCCCGGTCACCCGGTCCTCGGCGCCGACCAGGACCAGCGTGGGGACGCCGATACGGGCGAGGTCGCCCCGGATATCGAAGGCGGCCAGCGCCTCGCAGGCGGCGATGTAGCAGCCCGGGTCGGTGGTGCGGACCATCTGGACGGCCCACTCCACAATGGCGGGCTGGGCCGCGGCGTAGGCGGGCGTGAACCAGCGCTCGGGCGCGCTGCGGGCGATCGGGTCCATGCCGTTGCTGCGGACGACGACCCCGCGCTGCCGGAACTCGTCGGCGGTCCCGAACCGGGCGGAGGCGGCGACGAGCGCCAGCGAGGCGAGCCGCTCGGGGTGGCGCAGCGCCAGATCCGCGCCGACGGCGGCGCCGATCGCGCTGCCCGCGTACCCGAAGCGCTGGACCCCCAGCCCGTCGAGGGTGGCGATGAGCCGGTCCCCGAGCTCGGCGACCGAGACCGCCGGGAGGGCGGGGGCCCCGCCGTGCCCGGGCAGATCGAACCGGACGATCCGCCAGCTCTCCGAGAGCTCGGGTATCTGGCGGTCCCACATGTGCCAGGTGGTACCCAGTGAGGGACCCAGGACGAGGACCGGGGCGTCTTCGGGTCCGTCAGAGCGGTATTGCAGGGTGTTCTTCGACGTCTCGCTCACTCGCCCGACCCTCTCATCTGCCGCCGGGTGTCCCATAGCCGGGGTGGGCCTGATCAGGGGCCGGGGTCGGCCTGATCAGGCCGACACCTCGGGGGGCAGGACTTTCCCGACTGCTACGGGCCGCCTCTGCGGCGGGTCGGCTCCGGGCCCTGGGCCCCGACGACAGGCCTCTCGCAATCCGAGTAGATCGGCCGTTCCTGGGAACGATCAGAGCTTCCGAACGGGAAACTCCGGTCGCCTACCCGCAAGGATCGCCGATGCTCCCTGAAGTCCGTCCCCACGTATCCGCGCCCCTCACCGAGCAGTTGAGACATCAGCTGGGTCTGGCCCGGGACGGGGAAGCCGGCCGTCTCGACGTGGAGGGGGTCGCCGGGATCGCCGTCGTCGCGGCCGCCCACTCCAGTGGGTACGCGGCCATCGGCCATCTCCTGGGGCTGCTCGCCGCGCTCCCCGCACCCACCGAGGCGGGCGAGCGGTTCTGGTCGGAGCTGTGGAGGTCCTCGGGGACCGCCTACCTGCTGCCCGCCAACATCAAGGCCGAGGTGTCGCACGCGCTGGCGGGCGAGGGGGCCGGCCTGGCCCGGCAGCTTCTCTCCGCCGTCGACGAGATGACGCCGTCCCAGCGCGTCGCGGCCGGGGAGGTGATCGGTCAGGCCCTCGGGGAGTCCGACCATCTGCCCGATCTCAAGACCCGGGTCATCGGCGAACTGTGGCTGCGGGACCTCGAACTCACCGCCTGGCGCGTCCTGCACGCGGACCGCAGGTCGGACGATCCGGCCGGACGGCGGGCCTTCGTCGACGCCTGGACGCGCGCCTGACGGAAGGACGGACGGACGCATCCGCTCCCGCGAGCGGCGCCCGAAAGGAGCGGGGGCCGCGCGGCGACGGCTGCGCGGCCCCCGGTCCTGTGCACGCCCGGCGCGCGCGGGCGCGTTCGCCCGGGTGGGGCGGCGCGTCCGCGCGGGCGGGCAGAGCGGGTGGGTCAGGCGAGGTTGATGTTCTCGGCCTGCGGGCCCTTCTGGCCCTGGGTGACGTCGAACGTCACGGTCTGGCCCTCCTGGAGCTCACGGAAGCCCGAGGAGTTGATGGCGGAGTAGTGGGCGAAGACGTCCGGGCCGCCGCCGTCCTGGGCGATGAAGCCGAAGCCCTTCTCCGCGTTGAACCACTTCACTGTTCCCGTAGCCATAGTCATGCCTTCCAGTCGATGAACGCCTCCCACTCCATGCGGAAGGCGGAGGTGATCGCCCTGGTTCCTGCGGCACAGCACAGCAAAACGCCCACGCCAAGGCGTGGGCAATGGGGAACTCCGAACCACGACAGCTGACGCAAACGCTACACGCCCGCACGCCGCGTCACCAGAGGAACGATCACGCGGCACACCGAGACCGCGCGGACGGGCGCGTCGGCGCGGACGGGCCCGCGCCTCGCAGGCCGCCGTGGTGACGGGGGCGGGGGCCCGGACGGCGCACCGTCCGGGCCCCCGGCCCCGTCACAGACTGATGCGTTACGCCACCGTGGCGGAGGAGGTACGCCGGGGCGCCCCGGCGGGACGGCGCCGGCCCCTGGAGGTCGCGCCGCGCTTGGGACGCTCGACCACCGGCGCGGTGATGACGACCGGGATGCCGGACGGGGCCTGGGCGCCGGTGATCCGGTTCAGGGCCTCGTCGCCCGAGCGGACCTGGGTGGTCTGCGGGCGGATTCCGGCGTCCGACATGAGGCGGACCATGCCGCGGCGCTGGTTGGGCGTGACGAGCGTGACGACGCTGCCGGACTCACCGGCCCGCGCGGTACGGCCGCCGCGGTGGAGGTAGTCCTTGTGGTCGGTCGGCGGGTCGACGTTGACGACGAGGTCCAGGTTGTCGACGTGGATCCCGCGCGCCGCGACATTGGTCGCGACCAGCACGGTGACGTGCCCCGTCTTGAACTGCGTCAGCGTACGGGTGCGCTGCGGCTGGGACTTGCCGCCGTGCAGCGCGGCGGCCCGTACCCCGCTGTTCAGCAGGTCCTGGGTCAGCCGGTCCACGGCGTGCTTGGTGTCCAGGAACATGATCACGCGGCCGTCGCGGGCGGCGATCTCGGTCGTGGCGGCCTGCTTGTCGGCGCCCTGGACGTGCAGGACGTGGTGTTCCATCGTCGTGACCGCACCGGCCGACGGGTCGACCGAGTGCACGACCGGGTCGGTCAGATAGCGGCGCACCAGCAGGTCGACGTTGCGGTCCAGGGTCGCGGAGAACAGCATCCGCTGCCCCTCCGGGCGTACCTGGTCCAGCAGCGCGGTGACCTGCGGCATGAAGCCCATGTCGGCCATCTGGTCGGCCTCGTCCAGCACCGTGACGCCCACCTGGTTCAGCCGGCAGTCGCCCCGGTCGATGAGGTCCTTGAGCCGGCCCGGGGTCGCGACGACGATCTCGGCGCCGCCGCGCAGCGCGTTGATCTGCCTGCCGATCGACATCCCGCCCACGACGGTGGCCATGCGCAGCTTGAGGGTGCGGGCGTACGGGGTGAGCGCGTCGGTCACCTGCTGTGCCAGCTCACGCGTCGGTACGAGGACCAGCCCCAGCGGCTGGCGGGGCTCGGCGCGCTGTCCCGCGGTGCGGGCCAGCAGGGCCAGGCCGAAGGCGAGCGTCTTGCCGGAACCGGTGCGGCCACGGCCCAGGACGTCCCGGCCGGCCAGCGAGTTCGGCAGCGTCGCGCCCTGGATCGGGAACGGCGCGTCCAGGCCCTGCCTGCCGAGTTCGGCCAGCAGCTGCGCGGGCATGTCGAGATCGGCGAACGACTCGACGGGCGGCAGCGCGGGGGTGATCGTCTCGGGGAGCGCGAACTCGCCCTGCACCGCCGCGGGCCGGCGGCCGTAACCGCCGGAGCGGCCCGGCGCGGCGGAACGGCGCGGCGCCTGCGAGCCGTAGCGGCCGGCGCCCCTTCCGGCGTCGCCGCCGCTCCGTCGGGCGCGGGCGGAACGGTCGTTCGTCATGGTGCGGTTCATGGGGAACCTTCCTCGATGTGGCCCATATCAAGGAATTCCCGCAGCGAATGAACGGCATGCAGAACGACAAGTATGAACCAGTGAAAAAGCAGCGGAGCCTTTCCGGTGGAAATCATCCGGAGGCGCGGGTGCTGGGAATGTGGGTGACGCGAGGGGACCTGGAGAGCCGGTGTCGGCTACGGTGCGGCTTTTCGGGAAGCCGCCGCGTCTCTGAACCAGGAACCCTGCGACGCGGGACCCCCGGACACGTTCCGGGAGGTCCTGCGGGGCGCGGGTGAAACCGCGCGGGAAAAGCGAGCAGCTGGGGCCCGCACCCCGAGGGATGCGGGCCCCAGCTACAGATGGTGCGTGAGCGTCAGGCCGGAACGATGTTCTCGGCGGTCGGGCCCTTCTGGCCCTGAGCGATGTCGAAGCTCACCTTCTGGCCTTCGAGCAGCTCACGGAAGCCCTGTGCGGCGATGTTCGAGTAGTGGGCGAACACGTCGGCGCCGCCACCGTCCTGCTCGATGAAGCCGAAGCCCTTTTCCGCGTTGAACCACTTCACGGTGCCAGTAGCCATGTCATATCTCCTTTAGGGGCAGTGCATCGGCATCCGCACTGTGCGGACACCGAGTCGCCGCGATGATCACCCCGCCCGGAATATGACCGGAAAGACAAAAGTGCTCCCACCTGGCCGGAGCCGGGTGGGGGCACTTGAAGTTTCGGGAACCACAACTGCAACTGAGATCGACAGTAGCACGCCGGAACGGCCCGTGCGGAGTGACTAATTCGACCTTTCCCGGGACGACACAAACCCTTCCCGCATGGTCCGTGGAACTCTCCCTCGACGGGAACAGATATTGACCGCGCGGTGTGCACCATTTCGGGAAGAGTGGTGAGTGTCGTGGGCCCGGTGCCGACCCGGGCGCTCGCCTTCAGGCAGAACCCGCGTCGCCCTCGGAGGCGTCCGCCGCCCGCTGTGCCGTGCGGCGGTACTCGGCGTTGATGCGCTGAGCCTCCTCCAGCTGGTCCTCCAGGATGACGATGCGGCAGGCCGCCTCGACCGGGGTCCCCTGGTCGACCAGCTCCCGGGCCCGGGCGGCGATCCGCAGCTGGTAGCGGGAGTAGCGCCGGTGGCCGCCCTCGGAGCGCAGGGGCGTGATGAGCCGGGCCTCCCCGATGGCCCGGAGGAAGCCGGGGGTGGTGCCGAGCATCTCGGCGGCCCGGCCCATGGTGTAGGCGGGGTAGTCGTCGTCGTCCAGACGATCGCCCAGCGGACTGTCTGCTGTCATGTCACCTCGTTGTGCAGCGCGTCGAGGGGCCTGGACGCCGTACGGCCTGGCCCGGGGGAAAGTCAACACCATCCGTCGCGGTCACCGCCGCGCAGGCCTTGCCTTCCGGCGCCGTGTGTGTGGCGTACCCCTCATCTCGTACCGCGTGTGCTCTTCGGGAAGTGGGCCTCTGCCGGGCGTCGAGGAGGGGTGGATAGAATCTCGTCCCATGTCGAACCCTGACGACCTGCTCGTCGGCATCTCCACCATGGTGGAATCCGGGCAGAGCAATCAGATGTCGCTGACCGTGGTGGTCGGTGGAGCTGTCATCACCGGCCGGCTGGCTCCCGAAGCCGTATGGAGGGAGCGAGTCTCGGAGGTACTCAAGGACTCGGACCATCTGGGCCCGTTCTCCGACGTCTTCACCGCGGACCCGCCGCGGGGCCGTGCCGACGACGGGGTGCCCACCCATCTGCACTTCCATCTCGCCCGGATCCTCCAGGGGAACGTCGGGATTCCCGAGACCGGGGGGATGTACCGCGTCGCCATCAAGGACGTGAGCGCCTGGACCGTGGGCGACTTCAGCTACTCCGACCACTGAGACCTCGAACAGCGGGGAAGGGCCCTGCCGACATGTGTCGGCAGGGCCCTTCCCCGCTGTTCTGTACGGACCTGCTGTCCTGTACGGACCCGCTGTCCGGTACGGACCGGCGTGCGGCGGTCGTCGTCAGAGCCCCAGCGGGCCGGGGCCGCCCAGCAGCGCCGAAGCGGTCTGCATCGGCGTGGTCTGCGCCGCCAGCGGCACGGGTACGGCCGCTTCGGGGCCGCGGCAGCTGAAGCCGAGCCGCGCCATGGCCCGGGTGACCTCCTGGCCGGTGAAGTCGCGGCGGTCCTGCCGGGTGATGACCTCGCCCACCTGCTTGACGGGGTAGTGGCGGCGGCCGATGAGCACGGACTCCCCCGTGATGATCTCGGGCTTCACACCCTTCATCGAGGTCACGACCCCGCTCTTGGTGAGCTCGAAGGGGAAACGGGCGATGACGCAGCGCATGGTGCCTCACAGGGTGGAAGAAGGGCGACGGGGCGGCCGGGGACGGCGGGGTGGATCAGCGGAACAGGGCGAGGACGCCCGGGGTGGAGCCGGGCGGGCCGTCGGCGGCGAGGACGTCCCGCAGCCGGAGCCGGTCCGTGTAGGCGGCGCTGTCACGGACAGCGGCCAGCCGGGTCCGGGTGACCGAGCCGGTGATCTGCTCGTCCCGGTCGCACAAAAGCAGGAACCCGACCCGGGCGCCGGCCATGACGGACAGGGCCATCTCTACGGTCATGTCGTCACTCACGCGCGGGCCCGACAGGTCGGCGGCCTCGGCCGTGCCGTGGTGTGGGGCGGGGCGTTGCCGGGTCTGGACGGGTGTCAAAGGACTCTCCTGCGGGACGGGGACGGGTGGTCCGCTCACGAGGGCCCGGCGCGGTGCGCGCGGGCCCGCGATGGCGGGGAGACGCGAACGGTCTACGCGGCCTCGGCCGGGGCCGGGCGCTGGGCCGTGCGGCGGGCCGTGTCGGCGCCGGACCTGCCGCGGCCCGCGGTGCCGCGGCGGCCGCGGGGTGTGGAGGAGGCGGAGCGGCGGGAGCGTTCCTCGGCGGGCACGGTGATGGTGACCGGGACGCCCGAGGGTGCCTGGGCGCCGGTGATCCGGCTCAGTTCGGCTTCGCCCGAGCGCACCTGGGTGGTCTGCGGGGTGATCCCGGCGGCGGCCATCAGCCGGCTCATGTCGCGGCGCTGGTTGGGCGTGACGAGCGTGACGACGCTGCCGGACTCACCGGCCCGGGCGGTACGGCCGCCGCGGTGGAGGTAGTCCTTGTGGTCGGTCGGCGGGTCGACGTTGACGACCAGGTCGAGGTTGTCGACGTGGATGCCGCGCGCCGCGACGTTCGTCGCCACCAGCACCGTCACATGCCCGGACCGGAACCGGGACAGGGTCCGTGTCCGCTGCGGCTGGGACTTTCCGCCGTGCAGGGCGGCGGCCCGTACCCCGCTGTTCAGCAGGTGCTCGGTCAGCCGGTCCACGGCGTGCTTGGTGTCCAGGAACATGATCACGCGGCCGTCGCGGGCCGCGATCTCGGTGGTCGTCCGGTGCTTGTCCGCGCCCTGCACATGCAGGACGTGGTGCTCCATGGTGGTCACCGCGCCCGCGGACGGGTCGACGGAGTGGACCACGGGGTCGGTCAGATAGCGGCGGACCAGCTGGTCGACGTTGCGGTCCAGCGTGGCCGAGAACAGCATCCGCTGGCCGCCGGGCTTCACCTGGTCGAGCAGCTCGGTGACCTGGGGCATGAAGCCCATGTCGGTCATCTGGTCGGCCTCGTCGAGGACGGTGACGGCGACCTGGCCCAGCCGGCAGTCCCCGCGGTCCACGAGGTCCTTGAGGCGGCCCGGTGTGGCGACGACGACTTCCGCGCCGCCGCGCAGCGCGGCCGCCTGCCTGCCGAGCGACATGCCGCCGACCACGGTAGTCAGGCGGAGTCTGACGGAGCGGGCGTACGGAGTGAGGGCGTCGGTGACCTGCTGGGCGAGCTCGCGGGTGGGCACCAGGACGAGGGCCAGGGGTTGGCGCGGCTCGGCGCGCAGCCCCGCCGTACGGGCCAGCAGGGCGAGGCCGAAGGCGAGGGTCTTGCCCGAACCGGTGCGGCCGCGGCCGAGGACGTCACGGCCGGCGAGCGAGTTCGGCAGGGTCGCCGCCTGGATCGGGAACGGTACGGTCACGCCCTCGTGGCCCAGCGCTTCCAGCAGCTGCGCGGGCATGCCCAGATCGGCGAACGCCTCGACGGCCGGCAGGGCCGGGGTGAGCGTCTTCGGGACCGCGAACTCACCCTGGGGCGCGTTCTGCCGCCGTCCGGGGCCCGAGGGGCGGCGCGGGGAGCCGGAGCGGAATTCACCGCCGGAGCGGGGATTTCCGGTGCGGGTGCGGGCGGAGCGGTCGTTTATGCGCGTGCGGTCCACGGGGAACCTTCCTTGACGTGGCACGTATCAAGGAATTCCCGCAGCGGACGAGCAGCGCAGAGAATCGCAAGAACGAGCCGGGATAATGGGGTTCACCAACCCCTGAAAACGCAGCAGCTGGGGCCCGCACCCCAAGGTGCGGGCCCCAGCTGCGCAAGTGCGTGTCGACGTCAGGCGAGAACGATGTTCTCGGCCGTCGGGCCCTTCTGGCCCTGCGCGATGTCGAAGTTCACCTTCTGGCCTTCGAGCAGCTCGCGGAAGCCCTGGGCGGAGATGTTCGAGTAGTGGGCGAACACGTCGGCGCCGCCACCGTCCTGCTCGATGAAGCCGAAGCCCTTTTCCGCGTTGAACCACTTCACAGTTCCGGAAGCCATGTTATTTCTCCTTCGGGGCGGTGCTCGCGGTGCACACCGTGTGCACTGCGTGTCGCCGTGATGATCACCCTGCCGGAAATAACCGGGACCAGAAAGGGTCACCGCCGGAATCGACCGGCGGGACACCTGCAAGATTTCAGGCGCCACAACTGCAACTGAGATCGACAGTAGCACGGTGCGATCGGCCGTGCGCGGCACATTTCCCCGCCCCGGCCTGTCGCGTCATTATTATTAATCGCGCCCCGCTTCTCATTCTCATGTCGCGGTGACAGATATCCGTACGCCGGCCCCATGGTTTGCTGCCGGTATTTCGGCCCGGGGACGCGGCCGTGCGGGCGGGTACGTCAGGGCGTGGCCGTGGAGACGACGAAGACGACCGGGTTGTCCGGGTCGCTCTCGTCCACCGTGATGTCCTGCGTGGGCAGCGGGTCCTTCTGGGCGTGCCGGGTGCCCGCCCAGTCGTGGCCGGAGGCGAAGGTCCAGCCGACCTTCCTCGCGTCGGCGGCCCCGATCGCCACCGCACCGGGGCGCAGCGCCGCCGTGCTGCTCCCGGAGTCCTTCAGGAACTCGGCGAGGCCGGCGGCGGTGGTCCTGAAGGACACGAACAGCTTGCTGACCTTCCAGCTGTTGGTCTCGTAGTACCGCACGTCCGTGGCGTCGTCCGGGACCGGCACGTCGTAGATGCGCCGCTGGGTCTTGGACGGCCAGTCGTGCTGGAGGCCGGTCGCCGAGGCCTCGCTCTCCTTGTCGCGCCCGCTGTCGCGGCTCTGCCCGGCGGAGATGGCGAGATAGCCGGCCGGGACCCCGATGAGCAGGACGATGATCACGGCGGTGACCCAGCGGCGGCGGATCATGTGCCGGCGGTCCTCCGGCGGCCGGCTCCCGTCCGGGGGCGGCGACTGGCGCGGCACGGCGGGCCGCTCTGCGGGGGTCATCACGGCGATTCCTCGGTGGCACGGGTGGAGCCGGTCTTGCGTACGGCCTCGGCGACCTGGGCGTACCGCTCGTAGCGCTCCACCCGGCGGCGGTTGGCGCGGCGGAAGCGGCGGGCGACGAGGCGGGCCAGGTCCGCGGCGCCGACCATGCCGGCCTCGGGGCCGAGCTGCGCCTTGGCGATCCGGGCCTCGGGGCGGTAGCCGCGGCCGGTCAGATGGCGCCGGAAGGCGTCCCGGGCCGGGCCGATCAGCAGGTCGTCGGCCGCGCTGACGCCGCCGCCGACGACGAAGCAGGACGGGTCGAGGGCGGCGGCCAGGTTGGCGATGCCGACGCCGAGCCACTGGCCGATGTCCTGGAGCAGTTCGACGCACATGGCGTCGCCCTCACGGGCGAGCTCGGTGATCAGCGGCCCGGTGATGTCGGGGATGCTGCCCTTGACCCGCTCCAGGATGTTGTACGCGACCGGCGAGTCCGCGACCGCCAGTTCACGGGCCTCGCGGACCAGCGCGTTGCCCGAGCTGTACTGCTCCCAGCAGCCGCGGTTGCCGCACGGGCAGCGGTGGCCGCCGGGCACGACCTGCATGTGGCCGAACTCCCCGGCCACGCCGTACTTGCCGCGCTTGACCCGGCCGTCCTCCAGGATCGCGCCGCCGATGCCGGTGCCGAGCGTGATCATGACGAGGTGGTCCTCGCCGCGGCCCGCGCCGAAGCGCCACTCGGCCCAGGCGGCGGTGTTGGCGTCGTTGTCGACCATGACGGGGACGGCGAGCCGGGACTGGAGGGCGTCGCGCAGCGGCTCGTTGCGCCAGGCGAGGTGCGGCGCGAAGAGGATGGTGCTGCGGTCGGCGTCGACCCAGCCGGCCGCGCCGATGCCGACGGCGTGCACGTCGTGGCGGTCCGAGAGGTCGAGGACCAGCTCGGTGATGGTGTCCTCGACGACCTTGGGGCTCTTGGACTTGTCCGGCGTCTCGGTGCGGATCTGCTCCAGGATGACGCCGTCGGCGTCGACGACGCCCGCCATCACCTTGGTGCCGCCGATGTCGATGCCGACCGTGGGGACGCGGGGCGCGGTCAGGTGCGAGCGGCGCTCGCGGGTGCCGACGGTGCGCAGGACGGTGGCCCGGGCGGAGCCTCGGTAGGTGTTCATCGGGCCGCACCCCGTCGCCGAGGAAGGGGGGTGTCCACATTAGCGCGCACGACTCGGGTCGTCCCTGGTGGTCTCGGGGAGCCGGGGTGGCCGGCGGCGGACGGCGCCCGCCGTGCCCGATTCTGCCACCCCGGCCGGGACCGGACCTCGCGCGCCCGTACCGCCCCGGGCGCCCCGGGCGTCACTCGCCGCTGTCGGCGGCCCGGGCGCCCAGGTTGGGCTCGGGGGCCCGCTGGAGTTCGTGGCTGAGCTCCTCCAGCTCGCTGCCGCCCGCCATCTGGCGGGTGAGCTCGTCCAGGGTGATCTGGCTGCGCAGATGACTGCCGGTCATCGCCCCGCGCTTGAGCAGGACGAAACGGTCGCCGACGAGGTAGGCGTGGTGCGGGTTGTGCGTGATCAGGACCACGCCGAGGCCCGCGTCCCGGGCGGCCGCCACGTACTTGAGCACGACGCCGGACTGCTTGACGCCGAGCGCGGCGGTGGGCTCGTCCAGGACCAGCACCTTGGCGCCGAAGTAGACCGCCCGGGCGATCGCCACGCACTGGCGCTCGCCGCCCGACAGGGTGCCGATGGGCTGGTCCACGTCGCGCAGGTCGATGCCCATGCGCAGCAGCTCCGAGCGGGTGGTGCGGCGCATCAGGTCGACGTCGAGCCGCTTGAAGGGGCCGGCCCCCTTCGTCGGCTCGGAGCCGAGGAAGAAGTTGCGCCACACCGGCATCAGCGGGACGACCGCGAGGTCCTGGTAGACGGTGGCGATGCCCCGGCCGAGCGCCTCGCGCGGGTTGCCGAGCGAGACGTCCTCGCCCTCGATGCGGAAGGCGCCGGAGTCGTGCCGGTGCAGCCCCGCGATGATCTTGATGAGGGTGGACTTGCCGGCGCCGTTGTCCCCCAGTACGCAGGTGATCTCGCCCGCGTGGACCTCCAGCGAGACGCCTTCCAGGGCGCGGATGTTGCCGTAGTACTTACTGACGTCGTCGAGCTCCACCAGGGGGCTCTTGGTCAGGGTCGCGTCCGTCATGCCGTCGCCTCCGCCCGCTTGCGCACCCACGCGTTGAGCAGGGTGGCCAGCAGGAGCATCGCTCCCAGGAAGAACTTGAACCAGTCCGGGTTCCACTCGGCGTAGACGATGCCCTTGCTGGTCATACCGAAGATGAACGCGCCGACGGCGGAGCCGATCGCCGAGCCGTAGCCGCCGGTGATCAGACAGCCGCCGATGACGGCCGCGATGATGTAGATGAGCTCGTTGCCGACGCCCTCGCCGGACTGGACCACGTCGAACGAGAAGAGCAGGTGCTGGCCGGAGACCCAGGCGGCGAACGCCACGCCCATGTACAGGCCGATCTTGGTCTTGTAGACCGGTACGCCGACCGCGCGGGCCGCGTCGGCCTCGCCGCCGACCGCGAAGATCCAGTTGCCGAAGCGGGTGCGCAGCAGGATCCAGGTGGCGACCGCGACCAGGCCGAGCCACCACAGGATGGTGACCTTGAGGTCGACCGAGCCGACGCTCAGCTGGGAGGCGAAGACCTTCTTCGCCGAGGCGAAGCCCTCCATGTCGGCGATGGACTTGGTGGAGACGGTGCCGCTGATCAGCTTGGTGAAGCCGAGGTTGAGGCCGGTGAGCATCAGGAAGGTGCCGAGCGTGATGATGAAGCTGGGCAGTTTGGTCCGGGTCAGCATGAAGCCGTTGAAGGCGCCGAGGGCGAGCGTGGTCAGCAGCGAGACCCCGACGCCCACCCAGACGTTGGCCGTCATCTGGTAGCTGAACATCGACGACACGAGCGCCGACGTCGTCACCAGCACACCGGCCGACAGGTCGAACTCGCCGCCGATCATCAGCAGCGCCACCGGCACCGCCATGATGCCGATCGTCGACGCCGCGTACAGCACGGTCGAGAGGCTGGAGGCGCGCAGGAAGCTGTCCGCCACGACCGAGAAGAAGACGAAGACGGCGATGGCGCCGACGACCGAGCCGAGCTCCGGGCGGCCGAGCAGCCTGCGCAGCACGGACCGGTGGATCAGGCGCTCGTCCCCGGCGGCCGCGGGTGCCGGCGCGGTGGCGGTCATCGGGTCCCCCGCTTCGTGTACTTCTCCAGCTCGGCGGCGGCGTCCTTGGTGATGATCTGGGGTCCGGTCAGCACCGGAAGGCCGCCGCCGAGCACGTCGCCGTTGTACTTGTAGAGCCAGAGCAGGTCCACGGCCTCGTACCCCTGGAGGTAGGGCTGCTGGTCGACCGCGAAGCCGAGGGTGCCGTCCTTGAGCTCGGAGGCGACCTTGGCGTTCAGGTCGAAGGTGTCGACCTCGGTGGAGCTGCCGGCGGAGTTCCTGGCCTTGACGGCGGTGTCCGCGAAGGGGGCGCCGAGGGTGACCACGGAGTCGATGGACCGGTCCGCCTGGAGCTTGGCCTCGATGGAGGACTGGACGTCGGGCATGTTGGTGCCCGTGACGTAGAGGTTCTGGAGGTCGCCCTTGAAGGACTTCTTGGTGCCCGCGCAGCGCTGCTCGTGGCCCACGTTGCCCTGCTCGTGCAGGACGCAGAGCGCCTTCTTCCTGCCGCGCTTGTTGAGCTCCTCGCCGACGGCCTCGCCCGCGATGGTCTCGTCCTGGCCGATGTGGGTGAGGGCGCCGAACTCCTTGGACTTCTCCGAGCCCGAGTTCACCGTGATCACCGGGATACCGGCCTTCGCGGCCTTGGCGACGACGTCCTTCATGGCGTCCGGCTTGGCGAGGGTGACGACGATCCCGTCGACCTTCTGGTCGATGGCCGTCTGCACGAACTGCGCCTGCTGCTGTCCCTGGTCGCTGTGCGAGTACAGGAAGTCGATGTTGTCCTTCACGGCGGCCTGCTTGGCGCCGCTCTGGACGATGTCCCAGAAGGTGTCGCCGTCGCCCGAGTGGGTGATCATGGCGAACTTCCAGCGGGGGGTGTTCACCGCCGCCTTGCCCTGGGCGGCCTCCGCCTTGCGCGCGTCCTCGGCGCGCTTGCCCCCGGTGCTGCTGCATCCCACCAGGGAAGCCCCGAGCACCGCCGCCAGCACCGCGCCCACCGCGCGTACCCCTGTCCGAACCCTTGCCACGACGCCGTGCTCCTCTTGCTGTACTCCCAGGTGCGCCCGGGACTGGTGCGTGCCTGCCCCGGCCGCCCAAGTATGGGTCACATCCGGTCGGCGGCGGATCATCGGGTACCGCGAGCGGTGTACTTCTCCAGCGCCGGCACGTCCTTGCCGGTGACGACGGCGGGCCCGGTGAGGACCGGCCTGCCGCCGCCGACGACGTTGCCGTTGGTCCGGTGCAGCCACAGTTCGTCCACCGCCAGATACCCCTGGAGATACGGCTGCTGGTCGACCGCGAAGCCGATCTCCTTGGCCTTGAACTGCTTGATCACGGCGGCGTTGAGGTCGAAGGTGTCGACCTCGGCGGAGCTGCCCGCGCCGCCCTTGGCCTTGACGGCGGCGGCCGCCATCGGCGCGCCGAGCGTGACGACGGCGTCGATGGCCGATCCCCCGGAGCCGGTTTGCAGTTTCGCCTCGATGGAGGATGTCGCGGCGGGCGTGTTGGTCCCGTCGACGTTGAGGTTCTCCACCGAGCCCTTGAAGGTCTTCCTCACCCCGGCGCAGCGCTCCTCCAGCGAGACGTTGCCCTGCTCGTGGATGACGCAGACGGCCTTCTTCCTGCCGTTTGCGTTCAGCTGCTCGCCGACCGCCTCACCGGCTACGCCCTCGTCCTGCCCGATGTGGCCGAGGGCGCCGAGCTCCTTGGAGTACTGCGCGCCGGAGTTGATGGTGACGACTGGGATGCCCGCGGCGACCGCCTTCTTCACGACGTCCCGGACGGCCTCGGGCTTGGCGAGGGTGACGACGATCCCGTCGGCCTTCTGGTCGATGGCCGCCTGGACGAGCTGCGCCTGCTGCTGGCCCTCCTTGTTCGCCGAGTAGAGGAAGTCGGCGTTGTCCTTGGCCGCGGCCTGTTTCGCGCCGCTCTGGACGATGTCCCAGAAGGTGTCGCCCTCGCCCGCGTGGGTGATCATCGCGATCTTCATCCGGGGGGTGGAGACGCCCTTGCCGCCGGCCGGGGCGCCGTCGTCGGCCTTGTCCTCGGAGCTCTTGCCGCCCGAACCGCTGCATCCGGTGACCGCGAGTGCGAGGGCCGCGGCGAGCGCCGCCGCCGTGGCTGCCGTGCGGGGTATGCGCATGGGGTCCGCCTTCCGTCCCGGCCGCCGGTGTGCGGCACGTGAGTTCTAGCGGCGGGCGCTCTCAGCCGTCAATACTTTGTCCGAACATTCTTACGCGGAGATCTCGCCCGGCCCGGCCGGCCGCGCTCACGGCCGTACGAGCAGCTGGAACTCGAAGGCGTACCGCGAGGCCCGGTAGACGTGGGTGCCGTACTCCACCGCCCGCCCGGTGTCGTCGAAGGTGGTGCGCTCCATGGTCAGCAGCGGCGCGCCCGCGGTCTCGGCGAGCAGGGCGGCCTCGGCGGCGGTCGCCGCCCGCGCCCCCACCGACTGCCGGGCGCTGTGCAGGGTGATCCCCGCGCCGCGCATCAGCCGGTACAGGCCGGTGGCCTCCAGCTGCGGGGTGTCGAGCGCGAGCAGCCCGCCCGGCAGGTAGTTGCGCAGCTCGGCCATCGGCTCGCCGTGGGCGTACCGCAGCCGCTCGACCAGGTGGACCTCGTCGCCCTCGGCCACCCCGAGCGCCGCCGCGACCTGCGCGGTGGCCGGTTCCACGGTGTTGCGCAGCACCCGGGTGGCGGGCTTCTGCCCGGCCGCCTCCAGGTCGTCGTAGAGGCTGCTCAGCTCCAGCGGGCGCTTGACCTGGCTGTGCACCACCTGGGTGCCCACGCCCCTGCGGCGTACCAGCAGGCCCTTGTCGACCAGGGTCTGGATGGCCTGGCGGACGGTGGGACGGGACAGGCCGAGCCGGCCCGCGAGGTCGATCTCGTTGCCGAGGAGGCTGCCGGGCGTGAGGGTGCCGCGCTCGATGGCCGCCTCCAGCTGCTGGGAGAGCTGGAAGTAGAGCGGGACCGGGCTGGTGCGGTCCACGCCGAGCTGGAGCGGCACGGCGGGATCCGGCGCGTTTCTGGGCTGCTTGGACACGGGGTGAGCGTAGTGCTCGGGCCATGTTGACGGGAAGTCGTGAAGTCTGATTGTCAGGACAAACCCTTGACAGGGCGACCGGGTGCCGCCACCTTTTGGCCATGCGCATCGGACTCATCGGAACGGGACGTATCGGCTCCTTCCACGCGGAGGTGCTGGCCCGCCACCCCTCGGTCACCGAGCTCCTCGTCGCCGACACCGACCCCGCGCGGGCCGCCGGGGCCGCCGGGCGGACCGGGGCCGCGGCCACCACGGTCGACGGGCTCTTCGCCGCCGGGCCGGACGCGGTGGTGATCGCCTCGGCGACCGCCGCGCACGCCGGCCTGATCGCCCGCGCGGCCCGCGCCGGACTCCCCGCCTTCTGCGAGAAGCCGATCGCCCTCGACCTGACCGGCACGCTGGCGGCCCTGGACGAGGTGGAGAGCGCGGGAACGGTCCTCCAGATCGGGTTCATGCGCCGCTTCGACGCCGGATACGCGGCGGCCCGCGAGCGCGTCCGGGCGGGCGGCCTCGGACGGCTGCACACCGTACGGGCGGTCACCTCGGACCCGGCGCCGCCGCCCGCCGCGTATCTGCCCCTCTCCGGCGGCCTCTACCGGGACTGCCTGGTCCATGACTTCGACATCCTGCGGTGGGTGACCGGCCGCGAGGTGACCGAGGTGTACGCGACCGGCTCGGACGCGGGGCCCGCCATGTTCCGCGAGGCCCACGACGTCTCCACGGCCGCAGCCCTGCTCACCCTCGACGACGGCACCCTCGCCACGGCGACGGCGACCCGGTGCAACGGCGCCGGGTACGACGTACGGATGGAGCTGGCCGGGGAGCTGGACCAGATCGCCGTGGGGCTCGGCGAGCGCACTCCGCTGACCTCCGTCGAGCCGGGGGCGCCCGCGCCCGCCACCACGCCGTGGCCCGGTTTCCTGGAGCGGTTCGCGCCCGCCTACCGGGCCGAACTCGACGCCTTCGTACGGGTCGTACGGGGCGAGCTGGCGAACCCCTGCGACGGCCGCGAGGCGCTGCACGCGCTGCGCGTCGCGGAGGCGTGCGAGCGCTCCCGGCACGAGCGGCGCCCGGTGGCGCTCGCGGAGTTCACCGGCTGAGGCGCGGCCCCCCGCTCCCCCGGGGGCTTCTACCCGGGCAGCGGCGAGGGGAGGCGCGGTGCACAGGCGTTGGTGGTTCATGGGGATGCTGCGCCCGGCCGGTCCGGCGCGGCCGGCGTGGGAGCCGTCCAGGGAGGAGCAGCAGCGCGTCCTGGACGAGTGGAGGACGGCCCGCGAGCGGCTGGAACGGCTCGTCTCGGCCCGGGTGACGGCCGTCGGCGACGTGCTGCGGACGGCCGAACTCCCGGTCGGCCCGGACGCGGCGCAGAGCGCGCGGCCCGGTGGGGACGCGGACGACTACGCGTGGGTGCTCGACGCCTTCCAGGCCGCGGGCAAGCTCCTGGACGAGGCGGCCGACCTGCCGGACCTGGCCGCCGCCGCGGTCCTGGCCGAGCGCGCCCTGGTCCGGTTCGCCGCGCTGCACGCCCGCCGCGCGGGGCAGCCGGCACCGAGGCCGCCCGAGCGCTGCTACTACAACCCGCTGCACCCGGCCGCGGAGAGCGCCGGGGCGCCGGTGCGCCGGGAGCACCGCCGGCGTGCCCGGCGCCGGACCGGGCCGCGCGAGGCGGCGGCCGACCGCCGTCCCGCCTGCGCGTCCTGCCGCAAGGCGATCCTGGCGGGGCAGCCGCCGGACGTGCTGCCCGCGCTGGTCCCGGTGAAGGTGTCCCGGCGGCGCACCGCGCGGCTGCTGGTGCCGTACTACTCGGTGCCGCAGCAGTGGTCGCTGTGGTCTCTCTCGGCGTGCGGGGCGTACGGCGACGAGTGGCCCGCGCTGGTGCTGCGCGGCGAGCACCGGCGCAGGGCGGAAGCCGCCCGCACGGCGTGAGCACCGCGCCTCACGGGCCGCCACACCTCACGAACCGCCGCGCCTCACCCTTCGTACGCACGCACCGCTCACCAGCGCACCGGCAGATGGCGCACGCCCCGGATGAGCATGCCGGGCAGCCACTCCAACGGGCCAGCGTCCTCGGCGAGTCGGAGGCCGGGCGCGCGCTCCAGGAGCGTACGGACCGCGATGCGGCCCTCCATCCGGGCGAGCGGGGCACCCAGGCAGTAGTGGATGCCGTGGCCGAAGGCGAGGTGGCTCTGCGGGGTGCGGCGGATGTCGAAGCGGTCCGGGTCGGGGTGGCGGGCGGGGTCGCGTCCGGCGGAGGCGAGGCCGACCAGGACGGTCGCCCCGGCCGGGACGACCGTCCCGCCGCACTCGACGTCCTCGCGCGCGTAGCGGTACGTGGCGGTCTCCACCGGGCCGTCGTAGCGCAGCATCTCCTCGACGGCCCCGTCGATCAGGCCGTCGAAGTCGGCACGCAGGGCGGCCAGTTGCTCCGGGTGCGCGAGGAGTGCCCGCACCCCGTTGGAGATGAGGTTGACGGTGGTCTCGTGGCCCGCGACGAGCAGCAGGAAGGCCATGCCGATGAGCTCGTCCGGGGAGAGCTGGTCGCCGTCCTCGTGCCGGGTGCGGATGAGGGCGCTCAGCAGGTCGTCCGCCGGGGCGGCGGCCCGCTTGTCCTCGATGAGCCCGACCAGATAGGCGCCCATCTCCAGGGCGGAGGCGTTCGTCCCGTCGTTCTCGGTGGGGGCGACCGCCTCGTTGGAGAGCCTGCGGAAGGTCTCCCGGTCCAGGTCGGGGACGCCCAGGAGTTCGCAGATGACCGTGATCGGCAGGGGGAAGGCGAACGCGTCGACCAGGTCGGCGGTGCGGCCGGGGGCGGCCAGCATGGTGTCGAGCAGCGTGTCGGTGATCTCCTGGACGCGCGGGCGCAGCGCCTCGATCCGGCGCGAGGTGAACTCGCGCGCCACCAGCTTGCGCAGCCGGGTGTGCTGCGGCGGGTCGGAGTCCAGCATGTTGGCGCTGACCGCGGTGAACTGGCTCTCGTCGGCGACCGCCCGCCAGTCCTTGGAGAAGCGGCCGTCGGCGAGCGCGGCCCGCGCCTCGTCGTGTCCGACGATCAGCCAGACCTCGTCCATCTCGCGGGTGCGGACCCGGTGCACCGGCCCTTCCGCGCGCAGCTTCGCGTAGTACGGATACGGGTGGGCGGTGAAGTCCTCGTGGTCGCGCAGATCGATGAGCGGCATAGGTCTGTTCCCCTCCGGTGGTCCGGTTCAGCCTACGTCGCCGTCCTCGTCGAGGAGGCCCGCGTCGTGGACGAGCAGGGCGATCTGGACACGGTTGTTGAGCCCCAGCTTGGCCAGCACCCGCGAGACATGGGTCTTCACGGTGGGCACGCTGAGGAAGAGGGCGGCGGAGATCTCCGCGTTCGACTGGCCGCGGCCCACGGCGACCGCCACCTCCCTCTCCCGCTCGGCGAGTTGGCCGATCCTCGCCCGGGCCCGGGCCGCCCGGTCGCCGCCGGGCCCCTCCGGTGCGCCCGCGACCTGGTGCATCAGCTGGCGGGTGACGGCCGGGGAGAGCACCGGCTCGCCCGCCGCGACCCGGCGCACGGCGGCGACGATCTCGGCGGGCGCGGTGTCCTTCAGGACGAACCCGGCGGCGCCCGCGCGCAGCGCCCGTACCACCTGTTCGTCGGCGTGGAAGGTGGTCAGCACGATGACCTCGGGGGCGTCGGGGCGGGCGCGCAGGAGTTCGGTGGCGGCGAGTCCGTCGACGGTCGGCATCCGGATGTCCATCAGGACCACGTCCGGGCGCAGCCGGTCGGTCAGCTCCTCGACCTGGGAGCCGTCGGAGGCCTCCCCGACGATCTCCAGGTCCTCGGAGCCGCCGAACATGAAGGTGAGTCCCGCGCGGACGAGGGGGTCGTCGTCGACGACGAGCAGCCGGATGGTCATGAGGGCCACGGTAGCCAGGCGCGGACCTCGAACCCGCCACCGGGGACGGGCCCGTGCTCCAGCCGGCCGCCCGCGAGCGTGGCGCGTTCGGTCAGCCCGATGAGGCCCTGCCCCGACCCGGGCACCTCGGGCACGTCCCCGACGGGGGCGGGGTTGCGCACCTCGATGCCGAGCCCGTCGCCCGGGCGGCCGGTGACGGTCACGGTGACCTCGGCGCCGGGGGCATGTTTGCGGGCGTTGGTGAGGGCCTCCTGGGCGATGCGGTAGGCGTTGCGCCCGGTGGCCGCGGGGACGGTCTCCGGGTCCCCGATCCGGCTGTCCAGGGTGACCTTCATTCCGGCCTCGCGGGACTCGGCGACCAGCGCGTCCAGGGTGGCCAGCGTCGGCTGGGGCCGGTCCTCGGCGCCCTCGTCGGGGCTGCGCAGCACCCCGATGATCTGGCGCAGGTCCTGGAGGGCCTCGTGGGCGCTGTCGCGGATGACCCCGGCGGCACGGGCGACCTCGGCCGGGGGCGCGTCCGGGCGGAACTCCAGGGCGCCCGCGTGCACGCTGAGCAGGGTGAGCCGGTGGGCCAGTACGTCGTGCATCTCGCGGGCGATGGCCTCGCGGGCGAGCCGCTGGGCGTGCTCGGCCCGCAGCGCGGCCTCCCGCTCGGCGCGTACGGCCCGCTCGCGGAGCGCGACCACCAGCTGGCGCCTGGCCCGGACGAGCATGCCCCAGCCCATGGCGAGCAGGACCATCAGCGTGCCCATGATGGCGTTGGCGAGCAGGCCGGTGCTCGGGTCGGGGCGCAGGACGGGCTGCACCCACGAGGTGACCAGGGCCGCGGCGCCGACGGTGGCGACGGCCGGCTTGAGGGGCCGGTGCACGGCGATGCCGAAGAGGGCGACCAGCACCGCGCCGGCGGCGACCGGGGCGACCAGGGTGACGACGACGAGCACCCAGGCGAGCTGGACGGGCCAGCGCCGGCGCAGCCAGAGCGCGCAGCAGGCGAGGGCTCCCGCCAGCTGGTCGGCGGCCTGGAGGGTCTCGGAGTAGTCGGCGGCCTGGCTCATGGCGTCGGCGGCGAGCATGCCGATGGCGGCGGCGCAGAGGAAGGCGCAGGTGTCGACGATCCAGTCCCGTACGGTACGGCGCGGCCGGTTGCGGCCCGGCCGGTCGCCGGGGAGTTCGGGAGCGACGACGGCGGATGGCAGCAGCCAGCGGTATTCGGGCCCAGCGGGTGTCATGTCACCCAAGCTACGCAGGTCAGGGGCGGCGTGGCGGGTTCCGGGCGGGGTGCGCTACCAAAGTCGTACGGTCCGAGACTTTCGCCGCGCGGGCCGAGCCCGAAGGCGGACGCGGGGGCCGGTGCGCGCGGGCCAGGCTCGGGGGCATGAAGAGATTCTTGGAAGTCACCGGGTTCGTGCTGCTGGTCCAGGGGGCCGGCGGGCTGCTGCACGAGTGGACCGGCTGGTTCGGGAAGTGGAGCGTGCTGCACCGGGCGGATTTCCTGGCCGGGCACGAGATCTTCGCGGGCGTGGTGGTGGCCGTCCTCGGCGCGGCCCTGCTGGTCGCCTCGGACAGCGCGCCGCGGGACTAGGGCGTGTTGCGAAGGCCCGGCCCGTGGCTTGTATCGCGGGGCGCTCCGGTGCTGTCGGCCGGAGCGCCCCGCGCGGGGGCGGGTGTCGTCAGCCGCCCAGCTCCTGGTGGCGGGCGTTCAGCCGCGCCGCGCCGTCGCTCGTGAGCGAGCCGAACAGGCGCAGCCGGGAGATGCCGCCGTCGGGGAAGATGTCGACGCGTACATGCGTGGCCGGCGCGGGGGCGTCGAGCACGAACCGGTGGTTGGTGTCGGGCTGGAGACGGGTGCGGGGCAGGATCTCGCGCCACTCGCCCGACGCGCCGTCGCGGACCGAGAGCGCCGCCCAGCCCGCCGAGTTGCCCTTGAGGTAGGCGGTGTCGATCTCGACCGCGCGGATCTCGGACCGCGCCGCCAGGTGGTAGCGGATCCAGTCGTTGCCCTTGTCGCGGCGGCGGCGGGTCTCCCAGCCGTCGTCCATCTTGTGGGAGCGGCCGGGCTGGATGGTGTTGGTGGCGGGCGAGTAGAAGCGGTCGGAGGCGTCCTCGACCTGGCAGCCGTTCTCCAGGGCCGCGAGGTCGAAGGTGCCGAGGGCCTGGAGCCACGCCGGGTCCGGGGCGACCTCGCCGTACACGCGCAGCCGGGCGATGCCGCCGTCGGGGTGCTGGTTGACACGCAGGTGCGTGAAGCGCTGCTCGACGTCGACGGCGAAGCCGTTGGCCGCGTGGCCGCCGACCGCGGTACGGGGCACGAGCGTCACCCACTTCACGTCGTCCGCGAGCAGCTCCTCGGGCGAGGGCGAGCCCGCGACCGAGGTGGCCTCGACGGAGACGGCCTGCGGGTAGTTGCCGCGGAAGTGCGCGGTGTCGACGACGATGCCGCGCACCACGCCCGGGGCGCCCAGGCGCACCAGGGCCCAGTCGTGGTCGTCCTCGGTGGGGTGCGGCACGGCGGCCGAGACACCGCGGCGGCGGCGGGTCTCCCAGCCGTCCATGATCTTGCCCTTGTGGCCGAAGTGCTCGGGGTCGAACTCGGCGGCGGCGGGCTTGAGGAGGTTCTCGCGCTCGGCGAAGAACTCGTCGTTGGCGGCGATGACGCCCGCGCCGAGCCGCCGGTCGGCGAGGTCCGCGTAGTGCGTGAAGGGGAAGTCGGCGGTGCGGTAGTCCGCGTACGGGTCACCGCCGCCGTAGGGGTCGGCGTCACCGGTGAAGGAGGGTATGGCGCTCACGGTCTCAGTGGTTCCTTTCGAGCAGGCGGCCGGTGGGCCCGGTGAGGGTGCCGTCCTCCTGGACGCGCTTCCCGCGCAGCCAGGTCGACTTGACGACACCGTGCAGGGCCTTGCCCGCGTAGGCGGTGACGCGGTTGCGGTGCTGGAGCTCCGCCGGATCGACGGTGAAGGTCGCGTCCGGGGCGAGGACGGCGAAGTCGGCGTCGCGGCCGGCCTCGATGGCGCCCTTGCGCTCCAGGCCGACGAGTCCCGCGGTGGCGGACGACATCCAGCGGACCACGTCGTCGAGGGTGTGGCCGCGCCTGCGGGCCTCCGTCCAGACGGCGGACAGGCTCAGCTGGAGGCCGGAGATCCCGCCCCAGGCGGTGGCGAAGTCCTCGGTCTTGAGGTCGGCGGTGGACGGCGAGTGGTCGGTGACGACGCAGTCGATCGTGCCGTCGGCGAGCGCCGCCCAGAGCAGGTCCTGGTTGGCGGCCTCACGGATCGGCGGGCAGCACTTGAACTCGCTGGCGCCGTCCGGGACTTCCTCGGCGGTGAGGGTGAGGTAGTGCGGGCAGGTCTCGACGGTGAGCCGGACGCCCTCGCGCTTGGCGGCGGCGATCGCGGGCAGCGCGTCGCAGGAGGACAGGTGCAGGATGTGCACCCGCGCCCCGACCCGCCTGGCGGCGGCGATCAGCGACTCGATGGCGGTGTTCTCGGAGACCCGGGGGCGGCTGGCCAGGTAGTCGGCGTACCGGGGGCCGGGCCGCTGCGGCGCCGCGGCCAGCTCGTGCGGGTCCTCGGCGTGCACGATCAGCAGCCCGTCGAAGCCCGCGATCTCGGCGAGCGACCGGTCGAGTTGGTCCTGGTCGAGCTCGGGGAACTCCTCCACTCCGGAGGGGGAGAGGAACGCCTTGAAGCCGAAGACGCCGGCGTCGTGGAGCGGGCGCAGGTCCTTGACGTTGTCGGGCAGGGCGCCGCCCCAGAAGCCGACGTCCACGTGCGCCTTGGAGCGGGCGACCTCCTGCTTGACGCGCAGGTTCGCCACCGTGGTGGTGGGCGGCAGCGAGTTGAGCGGCATGTCCACCAGGGTGGTGATGCCGCCCGCGGCGGCGGCCCGGGTGGCGGTCCAGAAGCCCTCCCACTCGGTGCGGCCCGGGTCGTTCACGTGCACATGGCAGTCGACGAGGCCCGGCAGCAGCACGTCGTCGCCGAGGTCCTCCAGGCGCGCCCCGGCCGGCACCTCGGCGTCGTACGGCAGCACGGCGGCGATGACCTCGCCGGCCACGGCGACCGAGGCCGGGCGGGTGCCGTCGGGCGTGATGACGCGCGACGAGCGCAGTACCAGGTTGACGTCGGACACCCGAGCCCTCACTTCCGCGATGGATGCACGTCCGCGGCGGTGTGGGGCTCCGCGGAGTGCGACGAGCAAATTCAACGAACTGTTGAAGGAGCCTTCACGCCGGAGTCTTCCCGCCGATCAGGGAGCCGTCAAGGGTGTCCGGGGTCCGGTGGCGGCCGAGGGCGTGGGTCTTGGAGGTTTCCACAGAATGGAATTAGACTTTCACTTCCCAGAATGTAGCTATCGCCACGGGGTGCCCCACCGGACCGGACAAACCCACGCTGACCGGCAGGGACTCCCTACGTACGCACTGTACGGCGAGAAACACACAGGTAGGCTGCTGCCTCGCCTGCCAGCCGAAAGGACCGCGCCGTGCCGACGTCCAGCGCCAGCACCACCGACGCCTCCAAGCCATCCGCCGCGAGCGGTGGCGTCCAGTCCCTCGAGCGCGCCTTCGACCTTCTGGAGCGGATGGCCGACGCGGGGGGTGAAGTGGGCCTCAGCGAGCTCTCCGCCAGCAGCGGTCTGCCGCTGCCGACCATCCACCGTCTGATGCGCACGCTGGTGGCCTGCGGTTACGTACGCCAGCAGGCCAACCGGCGGTACGCGCTCGGCCCCCGTCTGATCCGCCTCGGCGAGTCCGCGGCGCGGCTGCTCGGCACCTGGGCGCGGCCGTATCTGGCCCGGCTGGTCGAGGAGACCGGCGAGACGGCGAACATGGCGCTGCTCGACGGGGACGAGATCGTGTACGTGGCGCAGGTGCCCTCCAAGCACTCGATGCGGATGTTCACGGAGGTGGGGCGGCGGGTGCTGCCCCACTCCACGGGCGTGGGCAAGGCACTCCTCGCGCACACCCCGCCGGAGGAGGTGCGGGCGCTGCTCGCGCGTACGGGGATGCCCGCGGCGACGGAGAAGACCATCACCACGCCGGAGGGTTTCCTCGACGCGCTGGAGCAGGTGCGGCAGGCGGGGTACGCGGTCGACGACAACGAGCAGGAGATAGGAGTCCGCTGCCTCGCGGTGTCGGTGCCGAACTCCCCCACGGCGGCGGCGATCTCCATCTCGGGCCCGGCGGGCCGGGTCACGGAGACGGCGACGGAACGGATCGTCCCGATCCTCCAGGGGATCGCGGAGGAACTGTCGGCGGCGCTGGCGAACACAGCGGGCCAGGCCTGAGTTCGGGCGGCGGTTCTCCGGCCGCGGGTGGTGTGCGGCCGACCGCGCGGTTCCCCGCGCCCCTGAGGGGTGCGGCCACGTACGCCCGGCAGACCGGGGGACGCCTTCCTTCGCTGCGGGCCGTGGGTGGCCGGCCGCGCAGTTCCCCGCGCCCCTGAACGCCTGCGGCCGGATCTTCGGCTGCGGATGGTGAGTGGCCGGTCGCGCAGTTCCCCGCGCCCCTGAACGCCTGGGGCCGGATCTTCGGGTGCGGGTGGTGGGTGGCTGGGCGCGCAGTTCCTCGCGCCCCTGAGGGGGTCCGCCGTGTCCGGGAATCTGGCTCCGCCCCGTGTCTTCAGGGGCGCGGGGAACTGCGCGACCAGCCCACCGCCGGGCCGCAGACGAAGTCCGAGCCCTGAAGGGGCGCGGGGAACTGCGCGAGCGACCCACCACCACCCGCAGCCGACGTCCCGGCCCGACAAGGGGCGCGGGGAACTGCGCGACCAGCCCACCACCGGGCCGCAGACGAAGTCCGAGCCCTGAAGGGGCGCGGGGAACTGCGCGAGCGACCCACCACCGGCCCGCAGACGAACACCCGGCCAAACAACCGCCCCCCGGGACCGCCCCTCAGCCACGCAACCTCCCATCCCCCATCCCCACCACCCGATCCACCCGCCCCAAAAGCCCCGCATCATGCGTGACCAGCACCGTCGCCGTGCCCCGCTCGCGGGTGAGGCGGACCAGGAGGTCCAGTACCGACGCGCCCCGCGCGTGGTCGAGCGCGCTGGTCGGCTCGTCCACCAGCAGCACCGCCGGCTCGTTCATCAGCGCCCGCGCGATGTTCACCCGCTGGCGCTCACCCCCGGACAGCTGGTGCGGACGCCGGTCCGCCCGATCCGCGAGACCCACCGCGTCCAGGAGCGACCGCGCCCGCTCCCGCGCCGCCCCGGGACGGCGGCCCGCCAGATGCGCCATCACCTGCACCTGCTCGGCCGCCGTCAGCGACGGCAGCAGGTTCGGCTGCTGGAAGACGATCCCGACGTGCGAGCGCCGCAGCGCCGCCCGCTCGGCGGCGTTCAGCGACCCCGTATCGGCCCCGGCGACCACCACCCGCCCGCGGTCGGGCGTGATCAGCGTCGCCGCCACGGCGAGCAGGCTGGACTTGCCCGAGCCGGACGGCCCGACGCACGCCGTCACCGTCCCGGCCGGTACGGCCAGGGACACCTCGTCCAGGGCGGTGAGCCGCCCCTCCCCGTCCGGGTACGTCAGTGTCACGGCGTCCAGGACCAGCGGCGCCTTCATCGTCATCGGGTACTCCCCAGGGCGGTCAGCGGGTCGACGGCGGTGACGCGCCGGATGGACAGGGCGGCGCCGAGCACGCCGAGGGCGATCGGGACGAGCGCGGGCACCAGCATGGTGCCGGCGGTCAGGGCGAACGGCACGGCGTCCCCGACGAGAGCGCCGACCGCCACCGCGAGCCCCGCCCCGGCCACCGCCCCCGCGCAGAGCAGCAGCACCGCCTGCCCCAGCGCGTCCCGCAGCAGATAGGGCGTGGACGCGCCCAGCGCCTTGAGGACCGCGATGTCCCCGCCGCGCTGGATCGTCCACACCGTGAAGAACGCGCCGACGACCAGCGCCGAGATGACGAAGAGGAAGCCGCGCATCAGCTGGAGCGAGCCGTTCTCGGCCCGGTAGGACGGCAGCGCCGCCAGCGCGCCGTCCCGGGTACGGGTGGTGGTGCCCAGCGCCCGGTCGGCCGCCGCGAGGTCCGCGCCGTCACCGAGGGTCAGCGCCACCACCGTGGCGGGCGCCCCGGGCGCCAGCGCCGTCCAGACGACCGGCGTGTGGCTGTAGGCGTCCTCGCCGCGCACCGCCGCGACGGTCAGCGCCCGGCCCCCGAGCGCCACCGTGTCGCCCTCCTCCGCCCGCAGCGCCTCCGCCGCGCCCCGGCTGAGGACCACGGCCCCGTCCCGTACGGGAGCGAGCCCCGAGCCGGGCCGGACCGCGAACACCGACACCGCCTCCGTCCGCTCCCCCGCCCGCGCGTTCACCGTGGAGATCGCGACCGGCTCGGCACCCCGCACCCCGGGCACCCGCCGCCACCCCTCCCAGACGGCCGGGCCGAGCGATGAGCTCGTGAACGACACCGCCCGGCCGTCCGGCGGCGCGGCGAAGGCGAGCCGGTCGGCGGGCAGCCCGACGACCGCCGAGGTGCTGTCCCGGGCGAGCCCGGCGGTCAGGCCGGACAGCAGGCCGACGAGCAGGGTGATGAGCACCACCACCGTCCCCATCAGCGCGAACCGGCCCTTGGCGAACCGGAGGTCTCTCCATGCGACGAACATGGCTCCACCCTCCCGGCCCGCCCCCGCCGGGACATCGCGCCGCGGCACGCATCGGCCGGATCGAAGGACGGAGCCGTACATCGAACTTTCGGTTGACCGGGCCGGGGCCGGTCCCGCCTACGCTGGAAGTCCTATGGACTCCCGCCCCCACGCCCCGGCCGCCCGGCTGTTGCGCCTGTGTCTGCACGCGCTGCTCGCCGGACTCCTCGCGCTGGTCGCGGTCCGCTCGACGGGCGACGCGGCGGTGTACGCGGCGGTCGGCGCGATGGCCGCGGTCTACGCGGCGGGGGTGCTCTCCCCCGCCGTGCGGCCCCGGACCCGCGCGGGCGCCTGGTGGCTCGGGGCGCTCTGCGCGGCCTGGCTGGTGTTGCTGGCGCTGTCGCCGGACGCGCTGTGGGCGGCCTTCCCCCTGTACTTCCTCCAGCTGCACCTGCTGCCGCGGCGCTGGGGCCCGCCCATCGTGCTCGCGACGGCCGGCGCGGCCATCGCGAGCTTCCTGCTCCACGGCGAGCGGGTCACGCCCGGCGCCTTCATCGGCCCGCTCCTCGGCGCGGCCGTGGCGGTCGCCACCGTCCTCGGCTACGAGGCGCTGTACCGCGAGAGCGAGCGGCGGCGCGAGCTGATCGAGGAGCTGGTGTCGACCCGCGCCGGGCTCGCCGAGGCGGAACGCGCGGCGGGCACGCTGGCCGAGCGCGAACGGCTGGCCCGGGAGATCCACGACACGCTGGCGCAGGGCCTGTCCTCCATCCAGCTCCTGCTACGGGCCGCCGAGCGCGCGCTGGGACCGGACGACCCGGCCCGCGCCCATGTCGAGCAGGCGCGTACGGCCGCCCAGGACAACCTCGCGGAGGCCCGCCGGTTCGTCCGGGCGCTCACCCCGCCCGGTCTGGAGCGGGCCTCGCTGCCGGGCGCGCTGGAGCGCCTGTGCGCCTCGACGCCCGGACCCGCCGTGCGGTTCGGGGTGAGCGGCACCCCGGTCGGGCTGCCCACGCCGTACGAGGTGGCGCTGCTGCGGATCGCGCAGTCGGCGCTCGCCAACACCGTCCAGCACGCGGCGGCGGAGCGCGCGGAGATCACGCTGAGCTTCATGGACACCTCGGTGGCACTGGATGTCGTCGACGACGGCAGGGGTTTCGAACCCGGCCGTGAGCGCCCCTTCGGCACGGGCGGGTTCGGGCTCCCGGCGATGCGGTCGCGGGCGCGTTCGCTCGGCGGCACCCTGAGCGTCGAGTCGGCGCCCGGCCAGGGCACGGCCGTCGCCATCACCCTGCCGCTGCCGCCACGGGAACGGGGTGCGGTGTGAGCGCCGGACCGATCAGGCTGCTGCTCGCCGACGACCACCCGATCGTCCGGGCGGGGCTGCGGGCCGTCCTCGGCACCGAGCCGGACTTCACGGTGGCCGGGGAGGCCGCGACCGCCGAGCGGGCGGTGGAGCTGGCGGCCACGGGCGGTTTCGACGTCGTGCTGATGGACCTCCAGTTCGGCGCCGGGGCACACGGCTCCGAGGCCACCGCGGCGATCACCGCGCGGCCGGGCGCGCCCCGGGTGCTGGTCCTCACCACGTACGACACGGACGCCGACATCCTGGCGGCCGTGGAGGCGGGCGCCTGCGGGTACCTGCTCAAGGACGCGCCGCCGGAGGAGCTGGCGGCGGCCGTGCGCACGGCGGCGGCCGGGCAGTCGGCGCTCGCCCCGGCGGTGGCGCACCGGCTGATGGACCGTATGCGCACCCCCGCCGAGGCGCTCACCCGCCGGGAGCTGGAGGTGCTGCAACTGGTCGGTGACGGCCTCTCCAACCTCCAGATCAGCAAGCGGCTCTTCCTGAGCCAGGCGACCGTCAAGTCCCACCTCGTCCACATCTACGCGAAGCTGGGAGTGGAGTCGCGCACGGCGGCGGTCGCGGCCGCCGGCGCGCGCCGGCTGATACGGCGTCCCGGCTGAGCGGCCGGCCGGGGCTTATTTCCTCTACGCCTGCGCGTCACCGGCCGACCGGAAGGGCATGCATGCGGCATGTGTCCGGCCTGACCCGCGTGGAGGCCCCGTATGCCACAGACAGCCCGCCAGTACTGGTGGAATCTGCAAGGACGCACCAGGCTCAACTTCAACTGGGGCATCATCAACCACGACTCGACGGTGATCGTCACGGCGTCCGAGTACAGCGTGGACAACAACGATCCCCGGCACAGTCCCCGGTTCATCGGCGCCGCCACGGTCACGGTGGAGAACATCAGCCCGCACTCCCCGCCCTACGACCCCAACCACGGCGTCACGTTCACGGTCAACGTGGAGTGGGGCGCGCCGCTGCACATCGTCACCGACATCACGGTCCTGGACGGCCCGCCGGTCGCCATCGAGTACCAGAACGGCTGAGGGGGGCCGATGCCGCGTACCGCACGTCAGTACTGGGCCGGCCTCCAGGGCCGTACCACGCTGAACTTCAACTGGGGCGCCATCGACCACGACTCGACGGTGATCGTCACGGTCTCCGAGTTCAGTGTCGACCCGGGCGACCTCAAGCACAGCCCCCGGTTCACGGGGGCGGCGCCGGTGCGGGTGAGCAACATCAGCCCGCACTCCCCGCCGTACGACCCCAACCACGGGGTCACGTTCGTGGTGACGGTCGACTGGGGCGCGCCGCTGCACATCGTCACCGACATCACGGTCCTCGACGACAAGCCCGTCCACCGGCTCTGGGACGGCGGCCGGCTCGCCTTCACCATGCAGGCGCAGCAGCAGACCAACTGGTGCTGGGCGGCGGTCTCCACCAGCATCGCGCGGTTCTACGACGCGGGCAGCACCTGGACCCAGTGCGCGGTGGCCAACTCGCAGACCGGCCGCACCGACTGCTGCGGCGGCGGGGCGAGCGGCGCCGGCTGCAACTCCCAGCAGCCGCTGGACAATCCGCTGCGGATCGTCGGCCACTTCGACCGGATGGTGAACAGCCGCGTGGACTTCGCGGGCGTCGAGTCGGAGGTCAAGGCGGGCCGCCCGCTGTGCGTCCGGATCGGCTGGTCGACCGGCGGCGGCCACTTCCTCACCGCCATGGGCGTGGACGCGCCGCCGAGCGGCTCGAACGCGATCGTGGCCGTCGACGACCCGATCTACGGCCGCTCCGACCAGGTCTACAACACGCTCGCGACCAGCTACCAGGGCAGTGGATCCTGGACCCACAGCTACTACACCCGGGCTTAGGGACGGACCATGGCGCTTCAAGTACCGCAGCCACCCCAGGAGTCGCGCTCGGCCGCGGAGGCCGGGGTCGAGCTCCTCGCGGGTCTCGGCCGGGTCCGCACCGCGACCCTGCTGCCCGCCGCGGCCGACGAGCTCCGGCTCGCCCATCCGCTTCAGATGTACGTGATCGGCCTCGCCGATCTGCCGGGCGGTCTCGACCGGGCCCGGCCGGTCGCCTGGCGCTATCTCGTCCAGCACGACTCGGGGCCGGTCGCGCTCGCCGAGACGGTACGGGACGAGGCGGGCGGGCACGTCTTCAGCCAGCTCAACTACGGACCGTTCGTGGCGGGGACGGCCGCCGCGCTGGAAGCGGCCGGGCACGAGCCGGGCGACGCGGAGGTGCGGCTGCTGCACCTTCCGGCCGTGCACCTGATCGCCGTCTGGCGGCACTCGCCCGGCTCGGACACCCTGATCCCGGCGGCCCCGGCGCCGACGGGGGTCGAGGCGGACCGGGCGTATCCGGCGGCCGAGCTCTTCGCGCTGCTCGCCCGGAACGCCCCGGAGGGGGTGCTGCCACCCGAGGCGGACGACGACCGGGGCGGCGGCTGAGCCCGGGGCAAGAACCGGGGAAACGGCGGGCCGGAAGCCGGGGGGCCGGGGGCCGGAAGCGGGGGGCGGAGGCCGGAGCCGGGGAGCCCAGGGCCGGAAGCCGGGGGGCCGGAGGTCGGCGGGCCGGGGGCCGGAGGTCGGTGGGCCAAGAACTGGGGGCGCTGGGAGACCGCGCGAGCAGCCGCGGACGGCCCCGCGTCCACCGCCGGGCCGCCGTCTCAGCGCGGTGGCTCCCCGAACAGGTCCACCGCTTCCCGGACCCCCTTCACGGCCACGGACAGCGCGCTCACCGACCCTATCGACCCCGCGATCAGCAACAGCGAGCGGCGCAGCCGTAACACCTCCGGCGCGCCCGAGAGCGCCATCGCGTCCAGCGCCGCCAGTTCGTCCTCGGCCACGGCCCGGTCGGGGAACTCCGCCGGATACCCCGCCAGCTCCCGGCGCAGCCGCGCCACGGCGACCCGCAGCCCCGCCACCTTCGCATCCGTACTGCCGGTCACGGGCCTCTGCTCCACGCGTCGCAACAAAGTTCCTTCCCCACGCACGCTTTCGTGCTGGCGCTCACAGCCCGTCAGCGAAGGTCAACTGACGGGAGTTGCGGGTCAGTTAACGCCATCGCGCCCGGCGCGCGCCACCGTGTGGACGGAATTCGGGGGGCGCATTCGGTATACGTGGGTCCATGACACCTCCGACGAACGACGAAGCGCAGGTCGTGGGCCTGCTTCTGGCGGCAGGCGGCGGGCGGCGCCTCGGCGGCCGCCCCAAGGCCCTGTTGACGTACCGGGGGCGCCCGCTGGTGGAGTACGCCGTGCGGATGCTGCGCGAGGGCGGCTGCACCGGCGTGCACGTCGTGCTGGGCGCCGCAGCGGACGAGGTGCGCGCCCGCGCCCGGCTGGAGGGCTGCGTACTGGTGGAGAACCCGGAGTGGGCCGAGGGCATGGGATCCTCCCTGCGGGTCGGGCTCGCCTCGCTCGGCGGCACGCACGCGGGGGCCGCCCTGGTGAGCCTGGTGGACCAGCCGGGCATCGGCGCCGAGGCGATCGGGCGGGTACGGGCCGCGTACCGCTCACCGGCCTCGCTCGCGGCGGCGGCGTACGACGGCAGGCGCGGCCATCCGGTCCTCCTCGGCGCCGACCGGTGGCAGCCGGTGGCGGCGAGCGCGCACGGCGACCGGGGGGCGCGCGCCTATCTCGCGGAGCACGAGCGGGAGATCACCCTCGTCGAGTGCGGGGACGTGGCCGAGCCGTACGACATCGATACCGAGGCGGATCTCGGGCGGCTCGGCTGATCCTCCGGTACACCTGGAGTGAACACGGTGGCACCGAGCGCCACGATCTGTCGACCCGGAGAATCTCGACATCAACAAACCATTGAACTTCCACTATGAGGAAACTAGTATCCACTGTTCAGAAGCGCCCGACTGATTGAGACGGCGCCCCCAGTCGCATCCCGGGGCCTGGCACTCCGTGCCATTTCTGCTTCCCGGCGGCCGGCCAGGGCACCGCCCGCGAAGGAGTGACAGCACATGTCCGCACCAGCGCCGTCCCCGCTGGCCATCGTCGACGCCGAGCCCCTGCCCCGGCAGGACGAGGTGCTCACCGACGCGGCCCTCGCGTTCGTGGCCGAGCTGCACCGGCTGTTCACGCCCCGCCGCGACGAGCTCCTGACCCGCCGCAAGGAGCGCCGCGCCGAGATCGCCCGCACCTCCACGCTCGACTTCCGCCCCGAGACCGCGGCCGTGCGCGAGGGCGACTGGAAGGTCGCCCCGGCCCCGGCGGCGCTCGATGACCGCCGGGTCGAGATCACCGGTCCGACCGACCGCAAGATGACCATCAACGCGCTGAACTCGGGCGCGAAGGTGTGGCTGGCGGACTTCGAGGACGCCTCCGCCCCCACCTGGGAGAACGTCGTCCTGGGCCAGCTCAACCTGATCGACGCGTACGAGCGGAGGATCGACTTCACCGACCCGAAGTCCGGCAAGTCGTACGCGCTGAAGGACGCGGGCGAGCTCGCCACCGTCGTGATGCGCCCGCGCGGCTGGCATCTGGAGGAGCGCCACCTGCGTTTCGACGGCCGCCCGGTCCCCGGCGCCCTGGTCGACTTCGGCCTCTACTTCTTCCACAACGCCAAGCGCCTGATCGAGCTCGGCAAGGGCCCCTACTTCTACCTCCCCAAGACGGAGTCGTACCTGGAGGCCCGCCTCTGGAACGACATCTTCGTCTTCGCGCAGGACTACGTCGGCATCCCGCAGGGCACCGTCCGCGCGACCGTCCTGATCGAGACGATCACGGCCGCGTACGAGATGGAGGAGATCCTCTACGAGCTGCGCGACCACGCCGCCGGGCTCAACGCGGGCCGCTGGGACTACCTCTTCTCCATCGTCAAGAACTTCCGTGACGGCGGCGCGAAGTTCGTCCTGCCGGACCGCAACGCGGTCACCATGACGGCGCCGTTCATGCGCGCCTACACCGAACTCCTGGTCCGCACCTGCCACAAGCGCGGCGCGCACGCCATCGGCGGCATGGCGGCCTTCATCCCGTCCCGCAAGGACGCCGAGGTCAACAAGGTCGCCTTCGAGAAGGTCAAGGCCGACAAGGACCGTGAGGCGGGCGACGGCTTCGACGGCTCCTGGGTCGCGCACCCCGACCTCGTGCCGATCGCGATGGCCTCCTTCGACGCCGTCCTCGGCGACCGGCCGAACCAGAAGGACCGGCTGCGCGAGGACGTCTCCGTGGCGCCCGGCGACCTGATCGCCATCGACTCCCTCGACGCCAGGCCCACCTACGACGGACTGCGCAACGCCGTCCAGGTCGGCATCCGCTACATCGAGGCCTGGCTGCGCGGTCTGGGCGCGGTCGCCATCTTCAACCTCATGGAGGACGCGGCCACCGCCGAGATCTCCCGCTCGCAGATCTGGCAGTGGATCAACGCGGGGGTGGTCTTCGAGAACGGCGAACTCGCCACCGCCGACCTCGCCCGCAGGGTCGCGGCCGAGGAACTGGCCGCGATCCGCGCCGAGATCGGCGAGGAGGCCTTCGCCGCCGGCCGCTGGCAGCAGGCCCACGACCTGCTCCTGAAGGTCTCCCTCGACGCGGACTACGCCGACTTCCTGACGCTGCCCGCCTACGAGCAGCTCGTCGGCTGACCCGACGCCGTCGCACGCGGGGCCGGGGCGGATCCTTCGCCTCCGGCCCCGCGCCGCGTCCGCCCTGCCAGAATGAGCGGATGGTACGCGGAGGCAGGGTCGCCGTGGTCGGCGGCAGTATCGCGGGGTGCGCGGCGGCCGTGGCCGCCCACCGGGGCGGCGCGGCGGAGGTCACCGTCTTCGAACGGGCCTCGGGCCGGCTCGCGGACCGGGGCGTGGGACTGGCCGTGCACAACGACCGGTACGCCGAGCTGGAGGCGGCCGGCTACCTCGACGCCACCATGCCGTGGCTCCAGTTGACCCGGCGGTGCTGGTACGTACGGGACGGGTCGGCACCCCTGGGGCGGCGGATCGGGGAGCTGCCGTTCCCCTTCCGTACGTACAACTGGGGCCCGCTCTGGCACGAGCTGCGCGACCGGGTGCCCCCCTCCGCCGACTTCCGGGCCGGGGCGGCCGTCGAGGCGGTGGAGGTCACCCCGGACGGCGTGGAGCTGGCGACCGGCGGCGGCAGCGAGCGGTTCGACCTGGTGATCGGGGCCGACGGCTACCGCTCGGTGGTCCGCACGGCCGCCTGCCCCGAGGTGCGTCCGCGCTACGCGGGCTATCTGGCCTGGCGCGGCGCCTTCGCGGCCGAGCGGCTGATGGCGCCGGAGCTGTGGCCCGACGAGGACTGCGTGTACGCGGTGTTCCCCGGTGGGCACGTGATCATCTACCGCATCCCCGACGGCCGGGGCGGGCTGCGGATCAACTGGGTGCTGTACACCGCCCCTCCCCCCGACCTCGGCCTGCGCTTCGACAACCCCACCAGCCTGCCGCCCGGCACCCTGGCCGCGACCCTGCACACCCGGCTCGCCCACATCGCCGACACCTGCCTCGCGCCCTACTGGGGCCAGTTGGTCCGCACGACCACCGCCGAGGAGCTCTTCGTCCAGCCGATGTACGACTTCACCGCGCCGCACTACGCCACCGGCCGCCTTCTCCTGGCCGGCGACGCGGCGACGGTGGCGCGCCCGCACACCGGCGGCGGCGCGGTCAAGGCGCTCCAGGACGCCACCGCCCTGGAGGCGTGCCTGACCGCAGGACCGGACTGGCCGGCGGCGCTGAGCGCGTACGGCACGAGCCGGGCCGCGACCGGCAAAGCCATGGTGGAACTGGGCCGGCAGCTCGGGGCCGGGCTGGTCGAGCGGACGCCGGACTGGAGCGCGATGGACCAGGACGGCCTGGAGAGGTGGTGGCGGCAGGCGGACGGCTCGGGCGCGTTCGGCGGCCGCCGCCTCACCTCGTAGGCGTACCGCCGATGACGACCGTGCGCTGGGCCGAGAAGTCGCCCCACTTCCCGTCGGGGAGGCGGGCGCGGAGTCTGAGGCGGTAGCGGGTGCCGGGCTTCTCGGCGGAGACGGTGAGGCTGTACGCCGCCCTGCCCGGGGGCGGTGCCGCGCCGAACACGATGGTCGTGGTCAGCCGTCCGTCGAGGAAGAGCTGGTAGGCGGTGACCGGACCGCCGGTGTCGGGCGGGCGCCAGGAGAGCGCGACGGTCGGCACCCCCGCCGCCACCTCGTAGCGGGCGCCGAACCCGGTGGGCGCGGTACTGGCGGGCGCGCCCGGCGCGGACGCCGTGGTGAGGTCCACGGCGCCGCTGTCCGGCGAGGAGCGGTCGGCGGCGTCGCGGGCCCGGACGGTGAAGGTGTAGACGGTCCCGGGCCGCAGCCCGGTGACCCGGGCGCTCGTCTCGCGCCCGGGGACGCTGTGGATCCGTACGTCCTCCTGGTAGACGTCGTAGGCGGTGACGCCCACGTCGTCGGTGGAGCGCCGCCAGCTCAGCAGCGCCGCGCGGCTCCCCTCGGCCCGGCCCCGCAGCGCGCCCGGGGCGGTGGGCGGCGCGTGGTCGGCGGGGCTCGGCGCGGGGGTGGTGACGGTGACGGGGGCGCTCGGCGCGGAGAGGTTGCCGGCGGCGTCACGGGCGCGCACGGTGAAGCTGTGGGCGGTCGAGGGGGCGAGCCCGTCGACGTCGGTCATGTGCTTGGTGCCCGGGACGGTCCTGACCCGGGTGCCGCCCTTGAGGACCTCGTACCCGGTGACGCCCCGGTCGTCGGTGGACGCCTCCCACATGACGTGCACGGAGGTGGCGCTGCCGGCCTGCGCGGTCACCGCGCCCGGTACGGTCGGCGCCGTGCCGTCCCGCTCCTGGGCGGTCGCGGAGCAGGCGGCGAGGGCGAGGGCGGCGAGCGCCGACAGGGCGTGGCGGACGGGGTGGTGCACGGCCGGGACCTCCCTCCGTACAGTTGGTCCAGACCTATATCGCACAGTCGGCGGCGCACGGCAAGGGGGCGGACGATCCGGGTCCGGCCGGGAATTCCTCCCGCCCTTCGATGAGTTCCGCCCGCCGGACCGGTCTGTACCGGCATGGACACTCACCCGCAGTCCCCCCGCCCCGACCTCGGGCCCGCCGCCGACGCCGTGGCCCGTCTGCTCGGCGGTGTACGCGAGGAGCAGCTCGCGGCGCCTACACCGTGCCCCGAGTACTCAGTACGCGAGCTCATCGGGCACCTCGACGGACTGACCACCGCCTTCGAGGCGGCCGCCCGCAAGGACTTCGGCTCCGCGACCGCCACCGACCCGGGGTCGGTCACCCCCGTGCCGCCCGCCGACTGGCGCGCCGGGATGCCCGGGCGTCTCGCGGCGCTGGCCGAGGCGTGGCGCGCGCCGGAGGCCTGGGACGGTGACACCCAGGCGGGCGGCTTCACGTTCCCCGCCGCGATCGCGGGCGTGGTCGCGCTCAACGAACTGGTCGTCCACGGCTGGGACCTGGCGCGGGCGACCGGGCAGCCCTACGATCCGGGCGCGGCGAGTCTGGCGGTGGTCCACGGCTTCTTCGAGGCGAGCCGCGACGACGCGATGCGCGCACCCGCGTTCGGGCCGGTCGTGGAGGTGCCCCGGGACGCCCCGGCGCTCGACCGGGTGGTGGGGCTCAGCGGGCGGGATCCGGGCTGGACCGCCTGAGCCCGGCCGGGGAACAACCTGCCCCGCGACACGAAAGCCGAGGGAGACCGCGGTCGAGGCCGCGGGCACACCGGTGCCCGCGGCCTGACGCTGCGTCAGGCTGGTTGCTTGGTCGGGACCTTGAGCTGGTTGAAGCCGTAGTACACGGCCAGTACGCCGTGCGCGGCGAGCGTCAGCGGCGCCGAGACGAAGGCGAGCAGGACCGTCGCCGGATAGGCGAGCGAGCCGACGGCGAAGCGGGCGCGGGTGGCGCGGGCGGCGGTGAAGTCGACGCGTTCGTCGAAGAGGTGGCCGGTGCGGGTCACATGCCACCACAGCGCCTGGAAGTTGAGGGCCATGACCACCATGAGCCCGCTGTAGACGGCGGCGGCCACGTGCGAGGCGTCGCCCTCCCGTAGGTATTCGGCCATCAGCCCGGCCGGCCAGGGGATCGCCGCGACCGTCATGAGCAGCAGCAGATTGAGGAACATCAGTGTGCGGTCGACGCGTACCACATAGCTGAACAGCGTGTGGTGGTTGACCCACATGATGCCGATGACCAGGAAGCTCACCACATAGGCGGCGTACGAGGGCCACTGGTGCCCCAGGTCGCTCCAGAGGTGGTCGCCCGCGTGCGGGGGCACCTTGATTTCCAGGATCAGAAGGGTGATCGCGATGGCGAAGACGCCGTCGCTGAAGGCCTCCACCCGGCTCGATTCATTCACCGGGTGAACTGAACCCGAACCGCGCCGAATCTTCAACTTCCTTTTGCCGCAAGGGTGTACGGCTCTCCACGGCAGTGGTAGGAAAGTTTCCTAACAAAACAGGGAACGACCGACTCCCCCAGGAGGTCAGGTGCTCACCCCCCACTCCAGCGCCCTCGCACGACGTCTGCGGATCACCGCGTCCGCCGTGCTCGGCGCCGCCGTGATCGCGCTCCCCGCGGCCACCGCCACCGCCGCGACCAGCCACAATGCCCCCATGGCAGCAGCGGCTACCGGGCTCGACGACCCGGCCAAGAAGGAAATCGCGATGGAGCTCGTCTCCAGCGCGGAGAACTCCTCACTGAACTGGAAGGCCCAGTACAAGTACATCGAGGACATCGACGACGGCCGGGGCTACACGGCCGGCATCATCGGGTTCTGCTCCGGCACCGGTGACATGCTCGACCTGGTCGAGCTGTACTCGGCCCGCGAGCCCGGGAACGTGCTCCAGAAGTACCTGCCCGCGCTGCGCAAGGTGAACGGGAGCGACTCGCACGCCGGGCTCGACCCCAACTTCACCAGGGACTGGAAGACGGCCGCCTCCGAGACCGCCTTCAAGAACGCCCAGAACGACGAGCGGGACCGCGTCTACTTCAACCCCGCCGTCAAGCAGGGCAAGGCCGACGGTGTGGGCACGCTCGGGCAGTTCATCTACTACGACGCCATCGTCATGCACGGCGACGGCGGCGACCCGACCAGCTTCAGCAGCATCCGCAAGAAGGCGCTGGCCAAGGCGAAACCGCCGTCCCAGGGCGGCGACGAGACGAAGTACCTCAACGCCTTCCTCGACGCCCGCGTCTGGGCGATGAAGCAGGAGGAGGCGCACAGCGACACCAGCCGTGTCGACACCGAGCAGCGGGTGTTCCTCAAGAAGGGCAACCTCAACCTGAACACGCCGCTGGACTGGAAAGTCTACGGCGATCCGTACCACATCGGCTGAGCCGGCCGTATGACAGAGCGGCGCGTACGACACGGGGTAGGTGTCGTACGCGCCGCTCGCGTGCGGGCCGGGCGGGGCGGGGCGGGCTCAGTGCGCGGCCACCACGGGCTCCGCGATCACCGGGGCCCCGTCCGGCGAACTCGCCTTCCTCCCCAGGTGGTTGAAGGCAAGGTTGAGCACGATCGCCACCACGCAGCCGGTGGAGATACCGGAGTCGAGCACCACGCGGACGTTCTCCGGGAAGGCGTGGTAGAAGGTCGGCGCGGCGATGGGGATCAGCCCGATGCCGAGCGCCGCGGCGACGATCAGGGCGTTCTCGCTCTGCTCCAGGGCGGCGGTGGCGAGGGTCTGGATGCCGCTGGCCGCGACCGAGCCGAACAGGACGATGCCCGCGCCGCCGAGCACCGGCAGCGGTACGAGCGCGATCACGGACGCGGCCACCGGGCAGAGCCCGAGCAGGATGAGGATGCCGCCGCCGGTGGCGACCACGAAGCGGCTGCGCACCCTGGTCATCGCGACCAGGCCGATGTTCTGGGCGAAGGCGCTCGCCATGAAGCCGTTGAAGAGCGGGCTGAGCGCGCTGCCGAGGGTGTCGGCGCGCAGTCCGCCCTCGATGGTCCGCTCGTCGGCGGGCCGTCCGACGATCTTGCCGAGCGCCAGCATGTCGGCGGTCGACTCGGTCATGCAGACCAGCATCACGATGCACATCGAGACGATGGCGGCGGCCTCGAAGTGCGGGGCGCCGAAGTGGAACGGCGTGGGGAAGCCGACCGCGTCCGCGCCGCGGATCGCGTCCAGGCTGGTCATGTGGAACGGCACGGCGACCAGGGTGCCGACGACCAGTCCGAGCAGGATCGCGATCTGCTGGAGGAAGCCGCGCAGCAGCCTGCGCAGGGCGAGGACGATCACCAGGGTGAGCGCGGCCATGCCGATGTTCTTCATCGAACCGTAGTCGTGGGCCGCGGCGTTGCCGCCCTGGGCCCAGCGAAAGGCCACCGGGAGCAGCGAGACGCCTATCAGGGTGATCACGGTGCCGGTGACGACGGGCGGGAAGAAGCGGAGCAGCCTGCTGAAGTACGGGGCGAGCAGGAAGCCCAGCACGCTGGCGACGATCACCGCCCCGAAGATGACGGCCATGCCCTCGTGGCCGCGGTCCTTGCCGATGGCGATCATCGGGGTGACTCCGGCGAACGAGACGCCGTTGACGAACGGCAGCCGGGCGCCGACCTTCCAGAACCCGAGGGTCTGGAGCAGGGTGGCGAGCCCGGCGGTGAAGAGGCTCGCGCCGATCAGGAACGCGGTCTCCGCGGGGGTGAGCCCGACGGCGGGTCCGACGACCATGGGCGGGGCCACCACGCCCGCGTACATCGCGGCCACGTGCTGGAGGCCGCTGGTGAACATCTTCAGGGGAGGCAGGGTCTCGTCGACCGGGTGTTTCTCGTGGGCGGGGTCGGGAGCACTGACGTCGTTGCGAAACCTGGGCTGCGGGGCCACGGGCGGTTCCTCCGGTCGGTTACGCGTCGGCGGCGACGCGGGTGTCAGGGAGGTGGTGCGGGGTGACGCGTGCGGGGTGCGGCGGTGTCGCGTACGGCGTACGGCAGGGTCGCGTACGGGTACGGGAGGTGCGGGCGGTACGGGTGGTGCGCCGTGCGGGGATGGGCACGGGTCACCGTCCCGGGAAGCGCGCACGTATAGGTGGTGCGCGCTTCCCGGGCGCGGCTGCCGCGGACCCCGCTCGGGTCCACGGCGACCGGCCGAGGGCCGTCCCCCTCGGCCGGACTCCTGGGCGGGAATCCCGGTCCGGGATCAGCCCTGCGCGGCGATCCGCGCGAGGCGCTGCGCCTCGTCCCGCGTGGCGCGGGCGATGGCGTCCTCGTCGACGTTGAGGAGCCGGTTGTCCTCGACGATCTGCTTGCCGTTCACAAACGACGCCGTCACCGGGGCGGCGGCGCCGAAGACCAGGGCGGTGACCGGGTCGGAGATGGAGGCGTGGGCGAGGGTGTCGAGCTTCCAGAGCACGAAGTCGGCGAGCTTGCCGGCTTCGAGGGAGCCGATCTCGGCGGCGCGGCCGAGCACCTGGGCGCCTCCGTACGTACCGAGCCGCAGCGCCTGACGGGCGTTCAGGGCCGCCTCGCGGTGGGCGCCGAGACGGTTGATCAGGAGCGCGTTGCGCAGTTCCGTGTGGAGTTCGCCGGACTCGTTGGAGGCGGTGCCGTCGACACCGAGACCGACCGGGACACCCGCCTTCAGCATGTCGGGGACCCGGGCGATACCGGCGGCCAGGCGCGCGTTGGAGGAGGGGCAGTGGGCGACGCCGGTGCCGGTGCGGGCGAAGGCGGCGATGTCGGAGTCGTTCATGTGGACGCAGTGCGCCATCCACACGTCCTCGCCGAGCCAGCCGGTCGACTCGAAGTAGTCGGTGGGGCCCATGCCGAACAGCTCCTTGCAGAACTGCTCCTCCTCCACGGTCTCCGAGCCGTGGGTGTGCAGCCGTACGCCCTTGCGGCGGGCCAGCTCCGCGCCCTGCTTCATCAGCTCGGTGGAGACCGAGAACGGCGAGCACGGGGCCACCGCCACCTGCGTCATCGCGCCGAACGAGGCGTCGTGGAAGCGGTCCACGGTCTCCTCGGTCCCGGCGAGCGCGCCCTCCAGGGTCTCGACGGCGAAGTCCGGCGGCAGCCCGCCGTCCTTCTTGCTGCGGTCCATGGAGCCGCGGGCGAGAGTGAAGCGGACCCCCATCTCGGAGGCGGCGCCGATGATCGCGCCCGACAGGTCCCCGGCGCCCTTCGGGTAGACGTAGTGGTGGTCCATCGCGGTGGTCACGCCGCCGCGGGCCATCATGGCGAGCGAGCCCTGCGCCGCGACGCGGCCCATCTGCTCGTCGATGCGGGCCCAGGTGGGGTAGAGCGCCACGAGCCAGTTGAAGAGGTTGTGGTCGGTGGCCAGGCCGCGCGTGATCCACTGGTAGAAGTGGTGGTGCGTGTTGACCAGGCCGGGGGTCACCAGGTGGCCGGTGCCGTCGATGCGGCGGACCACGCTTTCCAGGCCCTGCGGGGCACTGCCCGCGCCGATCGACTCGATCGTGTTGCCGGCGACGACGAGGTGTCCCGAGGCGTACTCGGTGTCGTCGGCGTCTACGGTCGCGATCGCACAGTTCTCGATGACGATGCGCTGGGCTGCCGATGGTGCCATCGTGCTTCCTCTTTTTCTGCTGCTGAGACGAGTGGGCACGGCAGGACCCTAGAGGATTTGAGTGCCGGGGCCGGGTGGCCCACGGGTGCCGAGTGAGGAACGCGCCCCCGGGCGGCGGAGTCCGGGGGCGCTCCGCGTCAGAGGTTGGTCATGTCGACGGGGATGCGCGGCTCGACACCGTCCCGCAGGATCGTCGCCTCGATCAGACCGTAGGGCCGGTCGGCCGCGAAGTAGACCTCGTTGTCGTTCTTGAGCCCGAACGGCTCCAGGTCGACCAGGAAGTGGTGGTTGTTCGGCAGCGAGAAGCGGATCTCGTCGATCTCGCTGCGGCTGTTGATGACCCGCGCACCCATCTGGTACAGGGTCTGCTGGAGGGAGAGCGAGTACGTCTCGGCGAAGGCCTGCAGGATGTGCTTCTTGGCCTGCTCGTACGACTTCTCCCAGTTGGGCATCCGGTCGTCGTCGCTGGACCAGTGGTAACGCCAGGCGGCGGAGACGTCGGTGCACAGGATGCGGTCGTACGCCTCCTTCAGCGTCGTGTACTTGTCCTTGACGTAACCCCAGAACTCCGAGTTGGTGGAGTTCATGACCGTCAGGTCCTTCAGACCGGAGATGACCTCCCAGTTCTCACCGTCGAAGGTGATCTGGGTGGTGCGCAGTTCCTGGCCCTTGCGGGCGAAGGAGTGCCGTACCTCGTCCGAGCCGATGAACTTGGAGTTGGCGTCGGAGGTGGCGATCCGCTCCCAGGCGTACTCCTCGATGCGGATGCGCGCCCGGTGGATCGGCTCCTGCGACGTCACGAAGTGGCGGGCGAGGTGGATGCCGAACTGCTCGGCGGACTCTATGCCGTGCTCCTTGGCGAAGGCGAACACCGTGTTCTTGGTGGTGTCCGTCGGCAGGACGTTCGCGTTCGAGCCGGAGTAGTGGACGTCCTCCATGTCGCCGGAGAGGGCGACCGAGACGTTCAGGTCCTTGATGTGGTGCGTGTCGCCGTCCCGCGTGATCTTGACGACGCGGTTCTCCGCCTTGCCGTACTGGTTCTGTCCGAGGATCACAGGGCGGGTGGTACGGGAAAGGTCGGTCATTGTCTGCTAGCTCCCTCGGTAAACGGAGTAGCCGAACGGGTTGAGCAGCAGCGGTACGTGGAAGTGCTCGCCCGGCACGACGGCGAACGTGATCGCCACCTCCGGGAAGAACGCACCGCTGTCCCTTACGCGGGGGGCGTCCTGCTGCGCCTCGGCGGCTTGCTTCTTGGCGAAGTACGTCTCGGTCTCGAAGTCGAGCCGTACATGGGTCGTGCCCTCCGGCAGCGCCGGAAGGTCCTTGCAGCGCCCGTCCGCGTCGGTCGCGGAGCCTCCGAGCGCCACCCACTCGGCGTCGCGGCCCGAGCGGGCGGCGAGCGAGACGGCGACGCCCTCGGCGGGGCGTCCGACGCTGGTGTCCAGGATGTGCGTGGACACCGATGCGGTGGTCGCGGTGCTCATCAGTGGCTGTCCTCTTCTTCTGTTTCCACGAGACGGGTCAGCCGGATCCGGTTGATCTTCCCGAGTTCGGCGCGCACGATCTCGCGCTCCGCCTCGGCGGTGTTGCCGATCCTGGCCTTCATCGCGTCGCGCATCTGCTCACCGGTGGCCCCGGTGGCGCAGATCAGGAAGACATGCCCGAACCGGTCCTGGTAGGCCAGGTTGAGTGCGAGCATCTCGGCCCTGAGCTCCTCGGTGGCGCCGGCCATCCCCCGCTGCTCGCGGGCGGAGGTCGGGTCGCCGGGCTTCGGCCGCCCGATCGGCGCGTGCCCCGCCATCGCCTCTTCCAGGTCCTTCACGTCCAGCTCGGCCATGGCGGCGTCGCTTGCGGTGAAGAGCGCGTCGGCGGTGGCGTACGGGCGCTGGGCGAGCAGCTTGCTCGCCCATGCCGAGCTGGCGCACACCTCGTGGAGCACGGCGAGCGCCGTGCTGTCGTCGGAGGTGTTGAACCGGGCGAGGCCCGGCGTCGAGGTCGAAGTCACGAACGGCCTCCGTGGCCTTGGTGCTGGACGGGCTGCGGATAGCTAACGCCCTCGGAAACATCACGTCAACACTTTGTTGAAAACTTGGAGCAACAAAAAGCCGCCGCCCGGGACTTTCGGACGGCGGCTCGGCGAGCACGACTCGCGGGCGGGCGTTCTCACTCGCTTCGGGCCGCGTTTTCCCTGTTCAGGTAGTTGTACACGGTGAAGCGGCTGACCCCGAGGGCGGACGCGACGGTCTCCACCCCATGGCGTACGGAGAAGGCTCCGCGCGCCTCCAGGGTCCGTACGACCGACTGCTTGGCCTTGCGGTCGAGCTCGGCCAGCGGTCTGCCGTGGCGGCGCTCCAGGGCGGCCAGGATGTGGTCGAGGGAGTCCGACAGCTGGGGCAGCCGCACCGCGATGACGTCCTCGCCCTCCCAGCTGAGCAGCACGTCGTCGGGCTGGGCCTGGTCGGGGCCCAGTATCTCCGCCCCCATGGCGTCCACCAGCGGCTTGACCGCGGTGACCAGCGGGTGGTCGGCGGGCTCGGTCACTTCTCGCCCTCCCCCACCACGTTCACCTGGAGCGAGACGCGGGTGGCGCCGGCCGCCAGGGACTGGCGCAGCAGCGCGTCGACGGCCGTGAGCACCTCGTCGGCGCCGCCCTCGGCGGTGTTGCCGAAGGGCCCCACGTCCACGGCGTCGAGCGCCGCCGTCTGCAGGACCTCACGGGCGGCCACCGCGTGCGGCGGCGCCTCGTCGAGGTCGAAGGGCTCGGTCGTGAACTCCACTCTCAATCGCACGCGCACAACCTACTGCCCGGATCGCGGGATCCGGGAGGCCAATCGGACGGGCCCTCTTGACAAGCCCGCCACCCGCGCTGCAACCTTCCATCAAGCAGAAACTAACTTCCGCAATACGGAAGGAGCCGAACCCCATGGCCCCCCTGTTTGAGCATGGACGCGGCTCGGACCAGCGCTTCGATGTGAACCTCTCGATCCTCTTCACGGAACTCCCGCTCCTGGAGCGCCCCGCGGCCGCCGCCGCGGCCGGCTTCACCGCGGTCGAGCTGTGGTGGCCCTGGATCGAAACCCCCACCCCGGCGCAGGCCGAGCTCGACGCCCTGAAGAAGGCGCTCGACGACGCCGGCACCCGACTCGTGGGACTGAACTTCTACGCGGGCGCCCTGCCGGGGCCCGACCGCGGAGCCCTCTCCGTACCCGGCGAGGAGTCGGACCGCTTCCGCGCCAACATCGAGGTCGCGGCCGACTTCGCCGCCTCGGTGGGCTGCAGGGCGCTCAACGCGCTGTACGGCAACCGGGTGGAGGGCGCCGACCCGCAGGTCCAGGACGCGCTCGCGCTGGAGAACCTGGTACTGGCCGCCCGCGCGGCCGACCGGATCGACGCGATCCTCCTGATCGAGGCCCTCAACAAGCCGGAGTCACCGCTCTACCCGCTGGTGAGCGCCCCGGCCGCGATCGAGGTCGTCGACAAGGTGAACGCGGCGACCGGTCTCGGCAACGCCAAGTTCCTCCTCGACGTCTACCACCTGTCGATGAACGGCGAGGACGTCTCCCAGGTCATCGAGGCCTACGCGGACAAGACCGGCCATGTGCAGATCGCCGACAACCCGGGCCGCGGTGCGCCGGGCACCGGCTCGCTGCCGCTCGGCGCCCTGCTCGACCAGCTGGCCAAGGCCGGTTACGACGGCTGGGTCGGCCTGGAGTACAAGGCCGCCGACGCCGCCGCGTCCTTCGCGTGGCTGCCGGCCGAGGCCCGCGCGGCGCGCTGAGGCCTCCCCCCGGCTCGGCCGACCCCCGAACTTCCTGACGCACCACCGCAGTTGAGAGAGGCCCGACATGAGCACGCTTCCCACGATCGCATGGATCGGCCTCGGCATCATGGGCTCCCCCATGTCCGAGAACCTGATCAAGGCCGGTTACCCGGTCACCGGCTTCACCCTGGAGCAGGACAAGCTGGACCGGCTGGCCGCCGCCGGTGGCACCGCCGCCTCCTCGATCGCCGACGCGGTCAGGGACGCGGACGTCATCATCACGATGGTCCCGGCGTCCCCGCAGGTCGAGGCCATCGCCTACGGCGAGGACGGCATCCTGGCCAACGCCCGCAAGGGCGCCCTGCTGATCGACATGTCCTCGATCACCCCGCAGACCTCGGTCGACCTCGCCAAGAACGCTGAGGAGAAGGGGATCCGCGTCCTGGACGCCCCGGTCTCCGGCGGCGAGGCCGGCGCCATCGAGGCCGTGCTCTCCATCATGGTGGGCGGCGACAAGGCCGACTTCGACGCGGCCAAGGACATCTTCGACGCGCTGGGCAAGACCATCGTGCTCTGCGGCCCGCACGGCTCCGGCCAGACGGTGAAGGCCGCCAACCAGCTCATCGTGGCGGTCAACATCCAGGCGTGCGCCGAGGCCGTGGTCTTCCTGGAGAAGTCGGGCGTGGACCTCGCCGCGGCCCTGGACGTCCTCAACGGCGGTCTGGCCGGCTCGACCGTGCTGACCCGTAAGAAGGACAACTTCCTCAAGCGGGACTTCGCGCCGGGCTTCCGCATCGACCTGCACCACAAGGACATGGGCATCGTCACCGACGCCGCCCGCAACGTCGGCGCGGCGCTCCCGGTCGGCGCGGTGGTGGCCCAGCTGGTCGCCTCGCTGCGCGCCCAGGGCGACGGCGGCCTCGACCACTCGGCGCTGCTGCGCGCGGTCGAGCGCCTGTCCGGCGCCCGCGTCTGAGCCTTCCGGCTCCCCCAGACTTCCGGGCGGCGGTGGCGCCGACACCTGTCCTGTCGCGCCCAGGCGTCGCCGCCGCCCGGAACACCCCACTTCATTTTCAACAAACTGTTGACGTTCGCTTCGGGGCGTACCTACGCTCCTGACACCGCAGACCGCTCAGCAGTGCAGCTCCCGTACGGAAGGTCACGATGTCGAAGCGCGTGCTTACGACCGAGTCCGGCGCCCCCGTCGCCGACAACCAGAACTCCGCCACCGCCGGCGTCGGTGGCCCCATCCTCCTCCAGGACCAGCACCTGCTGGAGAAGCTGGCGCGCTTTAACCGTGAGCGGATCCCGGAGCGCGTGGTCCACGCCCGCGGCTCCGGCGCGTACGGCTACTTCGAGGTGACCGACGACGTCACCGGCTTCACCAAGGCCGACTTCCTCTCCCAGGTCGGCAGGCGCACCGAGACGTTCATCCGCTTCTCCACGGTGGCGGACTCGCTCGGCGGCGCGGACGCGGTCCGCGACCCGCGCGGCTTCGCGCTGAAGTTCTACACCGAGGACGGCAACTACGACCTCGTCGGCAACAACACGCCGGTCTTCTTCATCAAGGACCCGATCAAGTTCCCCGACTTCATCCACTCCCAGAAGCGCGACCCGTTCACGGGCAGGCAGGAACCGGACAACGTCTGGGACTTCTGGGCGCACTCCCCCGAGGCCACGCACCAGATCACCTGGCTGATGGGCGACCGCGGCATCCCGGCGTCGTACCGCCACATGAACGGCTACGGCTCGCACACCTACCAGTGGACGAACGCGGCGGGCGAGGCGTTCTTCGTCAAGTACCACTTCAAGACCAACCAGGGCATCCGCTGCCTGTCGTCCGAGCAGGCGGCGGAGCTGGCGGGCAAGGACGCCAACTCGCACCAGACCGACCTCCTCCAGGCGATCGAGCGCGGCGTGAACCCGTCCTGGACGCTGTACGTGCAGGTCATGCCGGCGTCCGAGGCGCCCGACTACCGCTTCAACCCCTTCGACCTGACGAAGGTGTGGCCGCACGCCGACTACCCGCTCCAGCGGGTGGGGCGCCTGGTCCTGGACCGCAACCCCGACAACGTCTTCGCCGAGGTCGAGCAGGCCGCCTTCTCCCCGAACAACTTCGTTCCGGGCATCGGCCCCTCGCCCGACAAGATGCTCCAGGGCCGCCTGTTCGCGTACGCGGACGCGCACCGCTACCGCCTGGGCGTCAACCACACCCAGCTGCCGGTGAACGCGCCGAGGGCGACGGTGGCGGACAACTACGGCCGCGACGGTCTGATGGCGACGCGCTACGGCTCGCGCCACGACAAGAACTACGAGCCGAACTCCTACGCGGGCCCGTCCCAGACGGACGAGGCGCTCTCCGCCCCGCTGGCGATCGCGGGCTGGACCGGCACCCACGCGGCCCCGACCCACGTCAAGGACGACGACTTCTTCCAGGCGGGCGAGCTGTACCGCCTGATGTCGGACGACGAGAAGTCCCGCCTGGTCGCGAACATCGCCGGGGGCCTGTCCCAGGTGACCCGCGACGACGTGATCGAGAAGAACCTGGCCCACTTCCACGCGGCGGACGCCGAGTACGGCAAGCGCGTGGAGGAGGCGGTCCGCGCCCTGCGCGAGGACTGATCCTCCGCTCACAACCCCCAGACCGCGTACGGCCCCTGACGGGAGGTCGGGTGCCGTACGCAGTCCGAACCATCGGCCCGGATGAGGGGTGGCCGGTGGTCTCGGACGACTCGGTGATCGCGGCGGCGCGTCGATGCCAGTGCGGTGGTCAAGGTCTGCCCCGGCTCCTTCTTGACCTGAAGGAAGAAGCCGGGACCAAACCAATCGCCCGCCGCCGCGATCCCGCCACCTCCCCTACCAGGCTCGCCCGGCGGCGCGAACGGCCACTCCCATCGGCCGCCCTCGCACTGCTCCGCAGGCTTCGCCCGGCTGCGCCGGACTCCGTCCGCCGGGCCACCTCCCCTACCAGGCTCCGCCCGGCGGCGCGAACGACCACTCCTATCGGCCGCCCTCGCACTGCTCCGCAGGCTTCGCCCGGCCGCGCCGGACTCCGTCCGCCGGCCACCTCCCCCACCAAACTCCGCCCGGCGGCGCGAACGTCCTGTCGCGCCCAGCCTCGTTCCGTCGGGCGGTCACCACTTCGGAGCCCGGGCGCTCGGTTCGGTTTACGGTCCCGAATCGAGCGCTCGTTGATCAAGGCTTCACCTGGACGTATGGGTGGAGCCTTGATCCTTTTCGCGACCGCGGGAACGTCACGGGAACAGGGGCGGGGCTTCCACCCACTCGACGCCCGAGGCGCTCGCCGCCACCCCCGGCACGTCCACATTCGCAATCTGCTGCAATCCGCCCCCGCCCGCGCGCGATCCGCCGCATCCTGGTCCTCCGTTCAGCAGATGGAGGGCTCCGTGACGCTCCGCTTCATCGGCACCACCAGCGACGAGGGTGGCTGCCCCACCCTGTACGAGATTCCCGAGACCGACGAGATCCTCGTCCAGGGCGTCCGTGAGACCGACCCCCAGCATCTGGTGCGGCTGCGTGACGTGGAGCCCGATGAGACGTTCGTACGCGTGCCACGCGCTCTGATTACTCGCTACGCGCCTCGTGCTGCCGCGCCCGAGCTTCAGCCCTTCTCCTCCATCGCTCACCTCTTCCGCGAGTTCCGGCACACCGCCTGGCGGCTGGAGACGCGCCGCGGCTACGCCACTGACCGCACCAGCGAGAAGTGGCGGCGCTGGCAGGCGGGCGAGGACATCGTCGCCGCCGAGCCCGAGAACCCGTGGCGGCAGAACGTGGCCGAGCAGACAGCGGCCGGGAAGCTCTTCGGCCGGGTACGGCTCGTCGACGACCCGGTCACGGAGGGGCAGCGCTTCCTTCTCGCGAGTGCGCCCAGCAACGTGGCGGCCGGTGAGGACATCCGCTACCTCACCCGCGCCCGCGCCCAGGAGTTGCGTCTGCCCGACTTCGACTTCTGGCTGTTCGACTCCCGCTTCCTGGCCAGGTTCGCGTTCGACGAGGCCGACACCACCCTCGGGGTGTACGTCAGCGAGGACCCGGCTGAAGTCCTCGCTGCCTGTCAGGCCCGCGATGCTGCCTGGCACCATGCGGCCCGTACCGCCGAGGGCGTCGGGGCGGTACGTTCCGTGGTGTGAGCAGTGACTTCCAGTCCGCCCGCATTGCCCTCGGCGGGCGCTTGCGCGAGCTTCGCGTCGAGGCAGGGTTCGACGGCAAGGGCATCGCGGCGGCCCTCGGGTGGCAGCGCTCCAAGGTGAGCCGTCTGGAGACCGGGAAGCAGACCCCCTCGAAGGGCGATCTCACGCAGTGGGCCCAGGCAGTCGGCCGCTCCGACCTCGCGGCGGAGCTGACGGGACGGCTGACCGGTCTGGAGACGCACTACCGTTCCTGGCGTCGCCAGTTGGCCGGCGGCCGCGCCGCCCGCCAGGAGCAGGCCATCGTGGAGACCGCCGCCACCCGGATGATCCGGGGCGTGGAAGTGGCGCGCATCCCGGGCCTGTTCCAGACACCGGAGTACGCCCGCTCCACCTTCCGGTCCAACGCCGACTTCCGGCAGCTCCCCCGGGACATCGAAGAGGCCGTACGCGCACGGGTCCGACGCCAGGAGGCGCTGTATGAACCCGGGCGACGCTTCCGTTTTCTGGTGTGGGAGGCCGCCCTGTACGTCGTCACCTGCCCGTACGAGGTGATGGCTGAACAACTGGACCGGCTGACGAGCCTGATCGGCCTGGACACGATCGAGCTCGGCATCATCCCGTTCGGAGCCCGGCTGAAGAGGTCACCGGCGCATGGGTTCTGGATCTATGATCAGCGGCTCGTCATCGTCGAGACGATCAACGCCGAGCTGTGGCTGGACGACGAGGACAGCCTCGCCCTCTACACCCGGGCGTGGGAGTGGCTGTCCGAAGGCGCGGTGTACGGCCCGCAGGCCCGCCGTCTGATCAGTCGCGCCCGGTCCTCCATGGAGCGCAGTTCGCAATCGCAGCCAACCGCGGATCTGTAGCCGCAATCCGGCGCAATCGCGGGGACCTCGCGCAATCGGTCGCCCTACCGTGCTGGCCATGACCCCAGAACCCCCTGCTGAACAGCAGTCCTTGGACGGCCCCGCACAGGGTCCGCGGTGCGAGGCATGCCACGAGACCGGCGCGGACATCGTGACCCTCGTGGTCATCGGCGAGGGCGGTGAGGCCTCGACGCACGCGCACCGCGGCTGCACCGTGGCTGCCGCGGTGGGGGCGGTGTCGGGATGACGGCACACCCCCGCATCGCGCAGTGGCTCGCATCCGCACTCGACACCCCGTCGAAGGCGTGGCTGGGGTGGGAGCGAGGTGGCACGGCGATGCTGCCCACCGGCCGCGCGTTCGACGCGGTGCGCATCTCCGCCGAGATCATCCACGCTGTCGCGCAGAGCGGACATCCGGACGTCGTCCGCCCGTGTCTCGACCGCCTCGTGGACGGCCCGGTCATCCACGACGCCTACGGCGTGGGGGTTTCCTAGTACGTCCTCGTCCCCGTCGGCGCTCGTATCGAGCACACCGGCACCGATGCCCCGGTCCTCGCTCACGGGACCTACGTCGGCGTCCCCGATGTGCACCGCACCGCCCGGCCCGGACCCTACTGGCTCCTGCCGCCCCGAGGCGTCGGGGACCTCTGCACGCCGAGGGGCGTGGACCGGCTGATCCGCCTCGGCCGTCAACGGATCGACGACCCCGCGTCCGGCCCGGCCGGCCCCGATCTGGAGGCCATCGAGCAGAGGTGTCGCACGCTCCTCACCGGGCCCGCAGACCTGGCGCACGATCTGAGCGCGGCGACGGAGGCCACACAGCGCGCCCGCGGCTACCTCATGGTGGCGCTCCCGGTCCTCGATGACGCCGCCGGCCGGATGCCGGCCGAGGCTCCCGCACGCAGCCGCGTCCTGCTGGGCATCACCGAGGCGCACCGTCAGCTGGGTCAAGCGCGGGAGGAGGCCGTTCCGGTCCGCCAGTACGCGCACGCGCGACGCCTCGCCGAGTGCTGCCTCGCTCAGTTGGCGCTCCTGCGCGAACTGGACGTGCCGACGGATGTGGCGGCTTCCGCCCCTGACTGCCGCTACGGACCGACGGCCTCAGCGACCGGCACGCGCACGGCCTGAATGACAAAAGCCCCGTCCACAGATCAGCTGATCGTGGGCGGGGCCTCGGTCTGGGTGTGGGTGGTGCTGGGGTCAAAGGCGGTGCATGCGGGTGTAGGGGCTCAGGATGCGGGCGCGTCGGGAGCCGAAGTCGACGAGCATGGCGACTCCGTCCTCGACGCCCACGATCGTGCCCAGGCCGAACTGGTCGTGGGAGACCCGGTCGCCCAGGGCGAAGGTCTTGGCCTGCGGCTCGACCGGAGCTTTGAAGGGACTGGTGGGCAGGTGGCGCCTCGGCGCGGACGGCTGCGTCATGGTCCTACCAGTATGCGCCGTCCCGGCCCGTACCACCTGCCTCCACTCGTCTCGGATTCGACACGATTGGGCCGGGAGCCGTGGAACGCCGCGGGACGGACCCGAAAGAGTGAACGCCGAAAGGCCCCGGCGCCACCCCCCACGGGAAGCACCGGAGCCCTTGGTTCAGCAGGCCTTATGAGACCTGGAGGGGGCGGACCGCCGTCGGGGCGTGGCCCGGCTCGGTGGCCAGTTCCTCGAACTCGTTGATCGCGTCGATCCTGACGCCCATCGAGATGTTCGTCACCCGTTCCAGGATCGCCTCGACGACGACCGGGACGCGGTACTCCGCGGCCAGCTTCTTGGCCTCCTCGAAGGCCGGCAGCAACTGGTCCGGCTCCGTCACGCGGATCGCCTTGCAGCCCAGGCCCTCGACGACCTTGACGTGGTCGACGCCGTAGACGCCCAGCTCCGGGGAGTTGATGTTCTCGAACTCCAGGTTGACCTGGAAGTTGATGTCCAGGCCGCGCTGGGCCTGGCGGATCAGGCCCAGGTAGGAGTTGTTCACGAGGACGTGGACGTACGGGATGTTGTGCTGCGCGCCGACCGCCAGCTCCTCCAGCATGAACTGGAAGTCGTAGTCGCCGGAGAGGGCGACGACGGGGGTCTCGGGGGACGCTGTCGCGACGCCGAGCGCGGCCGGGATCGTCCAGCCGAGCGGACCGGCCTGGCCGCAGTTGATCCAGTGGCGCGGCCGGTAGACGTGCAGCATCTGCGCGCCGGCGATCTGGGAGAGGCCGATGGTGGTGACGTACCGGGTCTCGGGGCCGAAGGCGCGGTTCATCTCCTCGTACACGCGCTGCGGCTTCAGCGGGACGTTGTCGAAGTGCGTGCGGCGCTGAAGCCGCGCCTTGCGCTCCTGCGTGGAGGCCGCCCAGGCGCTGCGGTCGGGGAGCCTGCCCGCGGCCCTCAGCTCCTTGGCCACCTCGACGAAGAGGGTCAGCGCGGCCTTGGCGTCGGAGGCGATGCCGTAGTCCGGCGCGAAGATCCGCCCGATCTGGGTCGGCTCGATGTCGACGTGGACGAACTTCCGGCCCTGGGTGTAGACGTCCAGCTCGCCGGTGTGCCGGTTGGCCCAGCGGTTGCCGATGCCGAGGACGAAGTCGGACTCCAGGAAGTTCGCGTTGCCGTAGCGGTGCGAGGTCTGCAGGCCCACCATGCCGGCGTTCAGCTCGTGGTCGTCGGCGAGGATGCCCCAGCCCATCAGGGTCGGGACGACGGGCGTACCGGTGAGCTCGGCGAACTCGACGAGCAGGTCGGCGGCGTCGGCGTTGATGACGCCGCCGCCCGCGACGATCAGCGGGCGCTCGGACTCCAGCAGGAGCCCGATGGCCTTCTCGATCTGGGCGCGGGTCGCGGACGGCTTGTAGACCGGCAGCGGCTCGTACGTCTCGGGGTCGAAGTCGATCTCGGTGAGCTGGACGTCGATCGGCAGGTCGATGAGGACCGGGCCGGGGCGGCCCGAGCGCATCAGGTGGAAGGCCTGCTGGAACACGCCCGGGACCTGGGCGGCCTCCAGGACGGTGGTGGCGGCCTTGGTGACCGGCTTCGCGATGCTCGCGATGTCGACCGCCTGGAAGTCCTCCTTGTGGAGTTTGGCGACCGGCGCCTGGCCCGTGATGCAGAGGATCGGGATCGAGTCGGCGATCGCGGAGTAGAGACCGGTGATCATGTCGGTGCCGGCGGGCCCGGACGTACCGATGCAGACGCCGATGTTCCCCGCGTCGGCCCGGGTGTACCCCTCGGCCATGTGGGACGCGCCCTCGACGTGGCGGGCCAGCGTGTGCGTGATGCCGCCGCCGGCCTTGAGGGCCGCGTAGAAGGGGTTGATCGCCGCGCCCGGCACGCCGAACGCGTTGGTGACGCCCTCGCGCTTGAGGATCTCAACTGCCGCTCGGGCAGCGGTCATACGAGGCATGGAGTGCTCCTGCTTCGGCCTGGCGGATCGGGCTCTGTCGCGCCACCTGAGAGCCGTGATTCCGTAATGCGGAAGTTTAGTTCTGCTATATGGAAGTAACATAGGGGGCGTGCGCAGGCGCGTCAAGGGATCCCCGCGTTCGCCTCCGGGGCGGGCGCGGGTGGGGGACGATGGACCGGACGGGCGGCGAGCACGGGGTGGACGACATGGATATCGAGGGGACCGGCGGAGCCGGCCGACAGGGACCGGGCGGCGGGGAGCGGCACGGCGGACGCGGCGGAATGCCCCACGGCGGGCGCGCGGAAGGCTCCGGCGGGCCCGGACACCTCGGCGGCGGTGGGGGCGGGTACGGCAGCGGTGGTGGTGGGTACGGCGGCGGCGCGGACGGCTCCGGCTATCCCGGCGGCCCCGCCGACTCCGGCCACCCCCGCGGCGGCCTCGGCCGCGAGACCCTGGGGGTGCGCTGCCCCGTCTGCCGCCGCGAGCACCGGTACGCCGCGACCACCTACCCCTGCCCCTGCGGCGCCCCGCTCGTCCCGCCGCTCCAGCGCGGAGGCGCGGTCGAGCCGATCACCCACCGCACCTGGAGCGACGACTGGGTGGTCGTGCGCTGCGAGGCGTGCGGGCGCCAGGACCAGTGGCCGCAGCCGGAGCTCGGGTGCTCGTGCGGCGCGGTGCTGCGGATCCCGGTCCAGCCGGTCAGCGCCCCGCCCGCCCCACTGCCCCTGCACATCCCGGTCCCGCCGACCGCCGCTCCCCCGCGCCCGGCGTTCCGGCCGGTGACGATCCGTACCGCGAGGGACGCGGTGACGGCCGCCGCGCTCTATCTGAAGTGGCTCGGCTTCCGCGACGTCCTGCAGTCCGAGGCACGCCCCGCCTCCGGGATCGATCTGCGCGGCCCCGGCCTGGTCGCCCAGGTCGACCCGACCACGCGCCCGGCGTCGCTGCGGGCGGTCGAGTGCCTGTGGCTGAACGCGCTGAGCACCTCCTGCACCGGCGTCTACTTCTCGCTAGCCGGATACACCAAGGACGCCCGCGCCCGCGGCGACGAGCTGTCCCTGCCGTTGTTCGTGATGGATCTGACGGGCACGCCCCAGCCGGTCAACGACGCGGCGGACGAGCTGGTGGCGACGGGCCCCTGAGCCGGTGGCAGCGGGAGCCGCCGGGCCCCCGCCGCCCCTCGTGCCCCCGCGACCGACGGCGGGACGGGGGCCCGGCGCACCGCGCTACTGCCCGTACCCCTCCCTCAGCTCCACCTTCCGCACCTTGCCGCTCACCGTCATCGGGAACTCCGCCAGGATCCGCAGCCGCCGCGGCACCTTGTAGTGCGCCAGGCGGTCGCGGCAGAACTCCGCGATCTCCTCAAGCGAGGGCGGGTCCGCCGGGTCGTGGGGGATCACGCACGCGAGGATCTCCTCGCCGTACCTCTCGTCGGGCACGCCCACGACCTGGACGTCCGCGATCTTCGGGTGGGCGTGGAGGAACTCCTCGATCTCGCGCGGATAGACGTTCTCGCCACCCCGGATGATCATGTCCTTGATGCGGCCGACGATCCGGACGTACCCGTCCTCGCGCATCACCGCGAGGTCCCCGGTGTGCATCCACCGCCCCGCGTCGATCGCCTCGGCGGTCCGCCCGGGCTCGTCCCAGTAGCCGAGCATCACGCTGTAGCCGCGGGTGCACAGCTCGCCCGCCTCGCCGCGCGGCACCGTGACGCCGGTGACCGGGTCCACCACCTTCACCTCGATGTGCGGCAGCACCCGCCCCACCGTGCCGGTCCTGCGCTCCAGGTCGTCCTCGACGCGAGTCTGCGTGGACACCGGGGACGTCTCCGTCATGCCGTAGCAGATGGACACCTCCGCCATGTTCATCTCGGTGACGACCCGCTTCATCACCTCGACCGGGCACGGCGATCCCGCCATGATCCCGGTACGCAGCGAGGACAGGTCGTACGAGCCGAAGTCCGGCAGGTTGAGCTCCGCGATGAACATCGTCGGCACCCCGTACAAGGAGGTGCACCGCTCCCGTTCCACCGCCCGCAGCGTCGCCGCCGGGTCGAAGGACGGCGCCGGGATCACCACGCAGGCGCCGTGCGAGACGGCCGCGAGGTTGCCCATGACCATGCCGAAGCAGTGGTAGAAGGGCACCGGCACACAGATCCGGTCCTGCTCGCCGTAGGAAAGCAGCTCCCCGACGAAGTAGCCGTTGTTGAGGATGTTGTGGTGGGAGAGCGTCGCCCCCTTGGGGAAGCCGGTGGTCCCCGAGGTGTACTGGATGTTGATGGGGTCGTCGCACGACAACTCGGCGGCGCGCGCCGCCAGTTGACCTTGCGTCACCGAGGCCCCCGCCGCCGTCAGCGCGTCCCAGGACGCGTCCCCGATGTAGTGCACCGCCCGCAGCCCGGGGCACTCCGGACGCGCCTGCTCCACCAGCGCCCGGTAGTCGCTGGAGCGGTGCGCCCGCGAGGCGACCAGCAGCGAGATCCCGGCCTGCTTCAGGACGTATGCGAGTTCGTGCGCCCGGTACGCCGGGTTGACGTTCACCATGACGGCGCCGATCCGCGCCGTGGCGTACTGCGTGAGCACCCACTCGGGGCAGTTCACCGCCCAGATGCCCACCCGGTCGCCCCGGGCGACCCCGCTGCCGAGCAGTCCGCGCGCCAGCTCGTCGACGGCCGCGGCGAGCTCCGTGTACGTCCAGCGCCGCCCGGACTCCACGTCGACCAGCGCCTCGCGGTCCGGCCAGGCGGCGACGGCCCGGTCCAGACCGGCCCCGATCGTGTCGCCGAGCAGCGGGGTTCCGCTGGTGCCGTGGGCGTACGAGAGCGCGGTCATCGCAGGTCCCCCTCGTCGTACTCGGCCGTCGAGCCCGCCGCCGTCGCCTCGCGCAGCTCGATGCGGCGGATCTTGCCGGAGACCGTCTTGGGCAGCTCGCCGAACTCGATGCGGCGGATGCGCTTGTACGGGGCGAGGACCGCGCGCGAGTGCGCGAACAGCACCTTCGCGGTGTCCGGGCCGGGCTCCCAGCCCGCCGCCAGCACGACGTACGCCTTGGGCACGGCGAGCCGCAGCGGATCCGGCGCGGGCACGACGGCCGCCTCCGCCACCGCCTCGTGCTCCAGGAGCGCGCTCTCCAGCTCGAAGGGGCTGATCTTGTAGTCGGAGGCCTTGAAGACGTCGTCGGCGCGGCCCACGTAGGTGATGTAGCCGTCCTCGTCGCGGGAACCGATGTCGCCGGTGCGGTAGTAGCCGCCGGCCATCGCCTCGGCCGTACGCTCCGGGTCGCCGTGGTAGCCGGTCATCAGCCCGACCGGGCGGGCCGAGAGGTCGAGGGCGATCTCGCCCTCGACCGCGCCGGGCTCGCCGGTCACCGGGTCCAGGAGTTCCACCCGGTAGCCGGGGCTCGGGCGGCCCATCGACCCGGTCTTGAGGGGCTGGCCCGGGGTGTTGGCCACCTGCACGGCCGTCTCGGTCTGCCCGAAGCCGTCGCGGATGACCCGGCCCCAGACGCGCCGGACCGTCTCGATGACCTCCGGGTTGAGCGGCTCCCCGGCCGCGACGACCTCGCGGGGCGGGTTCCGCAGCGCGCTCAGGTCCGCCTGGATCAGCATCCGCCACACCGTGGGCGGCGCACAGAAGCTGGTGACGCCCGCCCGGTCCATCGCCGCCATGAGCCGGGCCGCGTCGAAGCGCGTGTAGTTGTGGATGAAGACGGTGGCCTCGGCGTTCCACGGGGCGAAGAGGTTCGACCAGGCGTGCTTGGCCCAACCGGGCGAGGAGATGTTCAGATGCACGTCGCCGGGCTTCAGCCCGATCCAGTACATCGTCGCCAAGTGGCCGACGGGATACGAGACATGGGTGTGCTCGACGAGCTTGGGGCGGGCCGTGGTGCCGGAGGTGAAGTAGAGCATCAGCGGGTCGTCGGCCAGGGTGTCCCCGTCCGGCTCGAACCGCGCCCGCGTCCCGAACGCGTCGTCGAAGTCCAGCCATCCGGGAACCGGGTCGGCGCCGCGCGGCTTCACGGCGATCCGGGTGTACTCCCCCGGCACGTCGGCGAACTTGACGGTGTCCTCGGCCCGTACGACCACCTGCCGGGCGCGCCCCCGTTCGATCCGGTCCCGCAGGTCGGCGGGGCCCAGCAGCGGGGTGGCGGGGATGACGACGGCCCGCAGCTTCATCGCGGCCAGCGCCGTCATCCACAGTTCCTGCTGGTTCCCGAGCATCACGAGGACCCGGTCCCCGGCGCGGACGCCCCGGTCGCGCAACCAGTTGGCCACCTGGTCGGAGCGCAGGGACATCTCGGCGTACGAGAGGGTGGTCTCGCTGCCGTCCTCCTCGACGATGTGCAGCGCGGTGGCGGCGTTGCCCTCGGCGATGACGTCGAACCAGTCGAGCGCCCAGTTGAACCGCTCGGGGCGCGGCCAGGTGAAGCCCCGGCAGGCCGTCGCGTAGTCCTCCCGGTGCTCCAGCAGGAAGTCCCGTGCGGCCCGGAACTCCTCCGTGGCGCCACGTGCGTCCATGTGCCCTCCTCGTTGCCTGGCCACGCTCTACCACCGTGCGGTGCGTGACCAGGCCTCTTTACCCCCGCCGAGGGGTGCGGGGGAAGCCCGCGCGCCATTCCGCCCTCCCCCGGGGACCGGTGGGGACCCCGGTGGATCGGCGCCCCCTCCCCCACACCCACCCGCCCGACCCCAACCCGAACGAGGGAGACGCGCTGCGGATGAGGCGTGCCAGGAAGCCGTCAAATTCAGCCGGAACGGGGTCAACATGGCGTCAGGAGACGGCCTCCGGCGGCCCGGGCGGGCATAACGTCGAAGCGCGTCGCGCACAGCGGCGCGACGGCGCACCGCGCCGCACGGCCCCGGACCGCGCGGCTCGCCCCGCACGGACCCGGCCCGCGCGGACCGGCTCCGCACTTCCCCACCGGAGGACACCACCATGGACACCCTCACCCTCGACGAAGCCGACCCCGACGAACGCCGCCCGGCGGCGCCGCTGTACGTGCCGGTCCGGCTCGGCTCCGCCGGAGGACGCCAGCTGCGGTTCTGGCGCACCCCGCTGGGCGTACGGACCGCCGTCGGCTTCACCAGTCCCGAGCGGCTGTACGCGGTGCTCGGGCCCGGCCAGCGCTGGATCCGGCTGGCGGAGCCCGCGCTGCGCTCACTGGCGGCGCCGCTCGGCGTGACCACGGTGACGGTCGACCCGCACATGACGGCCCCGTCGCCGGCCGCCATACGCACCGAACCGATCGGCCAGCCCTGCCCGCGCCGGGGCGGCTGGGACCCCCACCTGCACATGGGCGATGCGGGGCGCGCGACGAGCGCGACGAGCGCAGTGGCTCCCGTCGGGACGGCTGTCACGGCCGCCCCGGCTCTCGTCAACTGACGCCTGCCTCGCGGACGCAGGGGGGAGGCAACCGGGGACCACCCGTCACCTCCTCCCCTCCTTCCCTGCCTCCCCTTCCTCCTCGAAGCGGACGTCGTACGAGGTGAGGCCGGCGGGGGTCATCGCGGCGAGGAGCCGTTCGCCCTCCTCGGCCACCTCGGCGCGCCGGGCCCGCCCCAGCCTCCCGAACGGCTGGACGGTGAGCACGGCACGCCCCTCCTTCGGCTTCTCCTCCAGGCGCCACACCCCGGCGAGGAAGCCGTCCACGAGCAGGGTGGGAAAGGCCTGGCTGCCCTTCCAGGTACGCCCCCAGTACGCGGCCGGGATCACCCGCGTACGGTCGGCGTGCGACAGCAGCAGGTTGTCGAACTCGGGCAGGAAGCGCGGCGGGGCCGGGGTGTCCTCGTCGGGGCGGGGCGCGTCCGGGAGGTCGAAGAGCTCGACGCCGTTCTCGTCGCGGAAGGTGAGGAGCCGGGGCCGCAGCCGGTCGAAGACCTCGCCCAGGCGGGTCAGGCCCGCCCAGGTCTGCATGTCCTGGACGGAGGCGGGCCCGAAGGCGGCGAGATAGCGCAGCACGGTGTCGTCGGGCGCCGGGACCGGCCCCGGCGCCCGCCCCAGCCAGTGCTCGGCGGTGGTGAGCGCGACCTGCCCGCTGCGGCCCCACAGCCCGCGCGGGGTGACCTGCACGAGCGGCAGCACACAGCGCGCGGCGAGGGAGAGCGCGGTGGGCGTGGCGTCGGGCCACTCCCGACCGAGGACGTCCCGCAGCTCCTTCATGGTGTACGGCCGCTCCTCGACCAGCGCCCGCGCGATCCCGGCGAGCCGCTCCAGGTCCACACCCTCCAGCTGCCCCCGGAACTGCTTGAGCTCGCGGTCGCGGGCCGCCTGGACGAGCGGGCGCAGGGTGAGCACGTCGTCGGCGGTGTGGAGGTGGATGGTGGAGCGCAGGGTCACGATCCGTACGAGCTCGCGGGACTCGATGAGCGCGGAGAGCTGCTCGGGCCGGAACCCGTCGAGACGGGACCAGAGGCCGAAGTAGGGCGGCTTCACGTTCTGCGCCTGGAGCCCGACGAGATGTGCGACGGCGTCCTTCGGCGTGAGCGCGGAGGTGCGGCGCAGGAGGTGCTGGCGGTCGAGGGTGGCGCGGTTGAGGGCACGGAGGGTGGTGGGTGCGGCCATAGGGGCACGCTAGCGCGTATGGAGGACAGATCCTGTCCGCAATGGGCGCGGTAGGGGCGATGGGCGCGATGTGGCGCGCCCCGATGGCATCCGCGTGGGTGTCCGAAACGCCAAGCCTGCGCCATTTAGTCCGTATATTCTGCACCGGGACGGGCAGGGCGAGACAGGACGAGACGGTTCGGGCGGCGGACGGTGCGGGAGGTGGGGCCATGACCGACCGGGGAAAGGACCCGGAAAGGTCCGACGCGCCGCAGAGGGGAAGGCGCCTGGACAGGCCCGCGCCTTCCGCAGCCTCCGAGCCTCCCGGCCGGGGACGGGGCCCGGAGGGCTCCGCACCCCGCAGGAAGCACGCCTGGCGGCGCCGGCCGCCCCCGCCACCGAGCGCCCCGGCCGCACCGCCCCCGGCACCCCCGGCACCCCCGGCTCCGGCGGCCGCCGGTCCCGTACGGAACGACCACCGCAGCGTGGTGGATTCGGCGCTGTACCGGGACGGCCGCCGGGTCTCGTCCCCCGACACCCTCGCGGAGACCTTCCGCCGGCTGCGCGAGACCCCCGACGGCATGGCGTGGATCGGCCTGCACCGCCCGTCGGAGTCCGAACTGCACTCCCTGGCCGAGGAGTTCGACCTGCACCCGCTGGCGGTCGAGGACGCGCTGGAGGCCCACCAGCGCCCCAAGCTGGAACGGTACGGCGAGACCCTCTTCGTGGTGCTGCGCGCGGCCCGCTATCTGGACGCGCCGGAGGAGGTCGACTTCGGCGAGCTGCACGTCTTCATCGGCCGCGACTTCCTCATCACCGTCCGCCACGGCGCCGCCCCCGACCTCTCGGCGGTACGGCGCCGTATGGAGGAGACCCCCGAGCTGCTGGCCCTGGGCCCGGAGGCGGTGCTGTACGCGATCCTGGACGCGGTGGTGGACGGGTACGCCCCGGTCGTCTCCGGTGTCCAGAACGACATCGACGAGATCGAGACGGAGGTCTTCCGGGGCGACCCGGAGGTGTCCCGCCGCATCTACGAACTCTCCCGCGAGATGGTGGAGTTCCAGCGCGCCACGCGCCCCCTGGTCGGCATGCTCCACGGCCTGATGGCGGGCTTCGCCAAGTACCGCACGGACGAGGAACTCCAGCGCTACCTCCGCGACGTGGCCGACCACGTCACCCACACCAGCGAACGCGTCGACGGCTTCCGCCAGGCCCTCACCGAGATCCTCACGGTCAACGCGACCCTGGTGACCCAGCAGCAGAACGCGGAGATGCGGGCACTGGCGGAGGCGGGCTTCGAGCAGAACGAGGAGATCAAGAAGATCTCGTCGTGGGCGGCGATCCTGTTCGCCCCGACCCTGGTCGGGACCATCTACGGCATGAACTTCGAGACCATGCCGGAACTGAAGTGGGCAGCCGGCTACCCCTTCGCGATCCTGCTGATGGCGGCCGTATGCGTGAGCCTGTACTTCATCTTCAAGCGGCGGGACTGGCTGTAGCCGCGAGCGGGAGTGCCTTGATCGTCGGGAGAAGGGCATCGCGATCACGGGGTGCCGCTCTTTCCTCCTGGGGCTGGCCCGGCACAGGGTGAGTCCGAAGTCGCCCAGGTCGCGAAGAGGAGGTCGTGGGTGTGCAACGGCGACCACGGGGCAGGCGTGTGAGCCCGTACGTCGTCTTCGATCGGCGAGACCGGCGGTAACCGCCCGCCGCCCCGGTGGGATGATCGACCCCGCGACCAGCCCGCGGCTCATCCGCCCCGTGGGGAGGGTGGCGCCCCACCGTCAGCACCAGCAAAGTCGGCCGAACCGTTGATACCTATAATCTCGCAGATGTCCTCGCGAATAGACCGCAGCTCCACGTCCGACCCCAGGCACCCCTGGCGCCGGCCGCGCGTGGTCCTGTGGGCCGTGGCGGGTGTGATCACCCTCGGGTTCCTCCTCGCCGTGGAGGTCGTGTCGCGTCACTACGGTGAGGCGGGGCCGGTCACCGTTCAGGCGCGGGAAGTGCTCTTCCCGCCCAAGCCGGGGCCGCTCTACGGCGGGCTCGCGTTGATGATGGTGGTGCTCACCTGGCGGCAGCGGTTCATCGCGCTCGGAGCCGCCATCGGGATCGACGTCCTCTTCGTCCTGGGGCGGTGGGCCGCGGGGGCCGAGGTGCCCGAGGGGCACTTGTTCGGCAACGGCGCGTTGTGGGTCATGCTGGGCTGCGCGGTCTTCGCGCTCACGCGGCGGACCGGGCCGGAACGCGTCCTGCTGCTCAAGGGTGTCGGCCTGGGGCTGCTGCTGGTGGCCGGACGCAAGACCGGTGACGCCTGGCTGTTCATCACGTCGAAGAGCCGCCCGAAGGTGCTCGACCCGTACGTGGCCATGGCCGACCACGCGCTGGGCAGCCCGTCGTGGCTGGTGGGCCGGGCCGTCGAGGCCACCGGCTCGGTCGGCTCGCATCTCCTCCACTTCGTCTACGGCGAGCTCGCGGTGGCCGCGATCGTCGTCGCGGTGTACCAGCTGCGCAACGTGGCCGCCGAGCGCCGCTTCCCCCGCCACCACCTGGTGCGCACCTTCCTGGTGATCGGCCTCCTCGGGCCGGCCGTCTACATGGTCTTCCCGGTGGTCGGGCCGGTCTTCGCCTACGGACCGGGCGCCTCCGGCACCGGCGGTGTGGAGTGGGCGGTGGCCAACCTGTGGCCGCACACCCCCGCGCCGATCACCGCCCCGCACCCCGTGCTGTACGACGGCCTCACCCCGCGCAACTGCATGCCCAGCCTGCACACCGCGTGGGCCACCGCGATCTTCATCCACTCCCGCAACGCCCCCAGGCCGATGCGGTACGCGGGGACGTTCTGGCTGGTGGCCACGCTCACGGCCACCCTCGGGTTCGGCTACCACTACGGCGTGGACCTCGTCGCCGGTCTGGTCTTCGCGCTCACCGTCGAGGCCGGGCTGAGGACCTTCGACCGCGGCTGGGACCGGTCCGGCGTCCAGCTGGTCGCCTACGGCACGGCGGTCTTCGCCGCGCTCCTCGTGTCGTACCGCTGGCTGCCGATGCGGATGGCCGCGCATCCGTGGGTGTTCGGGCCCCTCCTCCTTCTGGCGCTGGCCTCGGTGGTCTACGGGTATCTGCGGACCACCAGGGAGTGGGAGCCGAAGGCCGCGCCGGCGCTCGTGGCGGGACCGCAGCCCGAGCTCGTCTGAGGCTGGGGCACGCACTCACGGAGGACCCGGAGCACACGGAGCACACGGACGGAGCCACACCGGAGTCCCGGTGGAAGCGCCCCAGCGAATTCGCGTCTTTATGTGTCATGGACCGGACAATCGCGCATCCTCGTAGTACGCACTGGACGAAAACGAAGGGTGACGACGCCATGAACCGATCCACCTCCACCGGCCGGGGCCGCCGAGCGGGCCTCGCGCTCGGTGCGGCCCTGGCGTCCACCGTGCTCTGCACGGCCATGAGCGCGGCAGCGCCCACGGACGTGCGGGCGGGCGCGCCCACGGGTCCCGCGCGTGCCTGCCCCGTCGTCTGGTTCGACCTGGGCGAGACCCTCGTCCACACCGCCGACGACGGCAGCATCGGCTACCAGCCCGGCGCGGCCGCCTATCTGCGCTCCCTGCGCCTGCGCCACATCCGTACCGGTCTGATCACCAACGTCCCGCCCTCGTGGGGCGCGACCGACGCCGAGCGTGCCGCCAGACTGAAGAAGGAGGTCGACACCGCCTGGCGGGACTCCGCGCCCTTCGCCTGGGGCGACTTCGGCGACCGGATCCTCACCCCGCGCACCGACGCGGAGCGCAAGCCCGCGCCCGCCCTGTGGCAGCGCGCGAAGGCCGGCTCGGGGCGGTGCCGCGTCGTCTACCAGGCGGAGACGGCCCAGGAGGTGCAGGTCGCCGGCTCGCTGGGATATCTGCCCTACCAGGTGGGGCAGCCCCGACGGCCGGCGTTCCTGCCGGTCGGGTTGGTCGAACTCCTTCGGCGCCGGCCGCTCTGAGCCGTCTCCGAACGCGGCGCGGCTAGGCGCCCGGGGGCCTGCGTCCCCCTCCTCCCGTCACCCGTACCGCCTCGTCGGCAGGGCGGCCGTCCGACTTCGCCGTGTCCTTCGGGTCCGCCGCCGGGGTTCCCGCCCCGGCGCGGTCCCGGCTCACCCTCCGGCTGCGCAGCAGCAGCTGGACCACGCCGAGGAGCACCACGGTCGCCAGCGCGCTGTGCCACAGCAGGGCGTCCAGGTGGCCGGCGGAGACGTAGGCGCCGACCGCCACCGCCGCCAGGGCGCACACCGCGCGGTCCACGAGGCTCTCGATCGAGAGCAGCGTGGCGCGGGGGGCGCCGGCGGGTACGGCGTCGTTCATCAGCTTGCGCTGCACCGGGTACGCGAAGCCGGTCGCGGCGGCGAACAGGCAGAGCAGGGCGACGACCGCCCAGGGGCCGCCGAGCGTCATGGCCGCCAGCGTGCCCGCCAGCGCCAGGCTGAGCACCGACACCCAGGCCACCGGGGGCAGACGGCGGCTCAGCCACTGGGGGCGCGCCGAGCCGATCGCTTCCGCGACCGTCATCGCCGCCAGCACCGAGCCGTGCGAGGCCTCCCCCACCCCGTGGTCCAGCAGGATCGGCTGGAAGAGGTTGACCTGGCAGATCCGGGAGAGCGTGAAGACCGCCACGCCCTGCACCATCACCAGGGCCAGCCACGGCGAGGACGCCACGCAGCGCAGTGCGGCGCCCGCGTCCCGCAGGAACGCGCCGCCCCGGCGCCCGCCGTCCCCGCGGCCGGTCGCCTTGTCCGTACGGGTGCCCGTTCCGGCGAGCCGGGGCAGGGCGACGGCGCAGACCAGTGAGCCCGCGGCGCTGGCGGCGCTGAGGACGTACGGGGCCGCGTGGGCGAGGCTCATCAGGGGGCCGACCAGCGGCCAGCAGACGACCTTCGCCGCCAGGCCCAGGGCCCGGGCGGTGCCCTCCGCCTTCAGATAGTGCGCGTCGCACTTCTCCGCCCGCAGCCCGTCGTACAGATAGGCGCTCGCCGCTCCCGAGGTCAGGGAACGGCCCAGCGCGATGGCGAGGAAGTGGACCAGGAAGCCGGTGTACGAGGCGGCGGCCACCGGGGCCAGGTTCGCCGCCGTCATCACCACCGCCCCGGCCCGCAGGCAGTTGCGGGTGCCGATCCGGTCGGCGATCAGGCCGGTGGGGATCTCGAACAGGCAGAACGCCACGTAGTAGATGCTCTGGATACCGAAGATCTGGCCGTCCGAGAGCCCGGCCTCCTTCTGGTACGCGTAGAACACCGGCATCCACCACAGCAGGTTGAACAGCAGCTGGAAGCCGTAGTTGAGGCGGATGATGCGGCGGGCGGCGGGCGTCAGCGCCCCCTTGCCGGGGGGCGCGTCCGCGAGGCCCGCGCTCACAGCGCGTAGGGGCGGATCTGGACCAGCCGGAAGTCGCCCCGCTCCGTCATCAGCCACTCGATGTCCAGCGGCCGGTCCAGGTCGTCCGCGCTGAAGTGCGACTGGAGCAGCCGCCCGGTCAGCGAGAGGTCCGCGAGCCGGGCGCGGGTGGCGGCGGGCAGTCCGTCGCCCCAGGAGCCCAGGGCGACCGTGCGGCCGCCGCCCTCCACCACGTTGTAGAGGTACTGCTGCGGCAGCACCGAGCCCTCGACCACGCGCTCCGGGGAGCCGGGCGAGCAGTTGAGGTAGACGTTGCGGAAGTCCTCGCGGCGGGTCGGGTCGCAGGTCACCAGGACGCCGCCGATGGAGGCCGGCACGTACTCCTGGATGATCACGCCCATGTAGGTGTCGTCGAGGGAGATCCCGACCTGGTGGCGCAGACGCACGCTGCGGGGCGACACCAGGGAGGCCCACACCTGGCGTACCGCGTCCAGGAGTTCGCCGGTGCCGTGGACGGTGGTGACGGAGTCGTAGACGCCCGCCGCGGAGAAGCCGGGGAGGTCTTCGGCGTTGGAGGAGGAGCGCACGACCAGGCGGCCGTGGGCGTCCGGCGGGATCGCGAAGGCCTGGGTGATCTGCCGGGTGACGGACTCGGGCACGGGGGTGTGCCGGATCAGCTGCTGCAGTTGCAGGCAGATCGGGTCCAGGACGTCGGTGGCGTCGAGTTCGAGGGCCATCTTGAGCTTGCCGATGCCCTGCTGGATGGCGGGCGAGGAGGCGAGGAAGTGCTGCTGGAGGGAGAAGGGGAGCGCCACGCCCTCGGGGGCGCCGACCGTGCGGGCCACGAAGTCGGCCGCCGCGGAGCGCAGTTCGGCCGTGGAGGCGGAGCTGAGGCCGAGACGGGTGGCGAGGTGGCCGTAGAGGTCGTCGCGGGGCGGGCGGGGGCGTCCGTAGAAGGCGGTCAGGTCGGCGGTGCGGCTGTCCAGGACGTGGTGCAGCTCGCCGAGGTTGGCCGCCTTGGTGCCGTACCGGTCGCGGTCCGCGGCGCGCAGCCGGTGCAGGGACAGCACGGGCGCGTCTTCGAGCAGCGGCGGCGCCAGGCGTATGCGCTGCTGGTGCCAGGCGGGGGCGCGCAGGACCGGCTCGTCCTCCAGCCGCTCCAGCGCTATCTCGTCCTCCCCCACCCGGTAGCGCACCCAGGCGCCGTCGAGGCCGTCCCGCTCGACGAGCTGGTCGAGGTCGAGCACGATGGCGTTGGGTATGCCCCAGCCGGAGGCCAGCACGTTGGTGTGCGAGAGCGGGGTGATCGGGGCGGTGTTGAGGAACCCGGCCACCCGGGGCACGTCGTCGGGCAGGCACGGCATGGCCACGATGTCCGCCCAGCCGAGCTCGGCCTCGGCCGCCGCGTACTCCTCGTTGGTACGGAAGTAGCGCAGCCGTCCGGTGACCTCGCCGGGGTTGAGCGGGGTGCGGGTCCTGGAGCCGAAGAGCTCGTGGCTCAGGATGCGCGGGACACGCCGTTCGCTGATCGCCGCCAGCTCCTCCTCCTGGCCGTGGTTGGCGGGTTTGAGCAGGAGGGGGAGCCGTCCGTCGACCCGTTCGCGCACGTACTCGTAGAAGAACTCCAGGAGGCGGCCGTCCATGGTGTCGGCCTCGGTCGTCTCCAGGACGAGGAAGGTGCGCCCCCGGTCCTCGGCGTCCTCGTCGGTGTGCAGGGAGAGCACGCCGAGCAGGAAGCGGCGGTCGGGGTCCATGTAGACGGAGGCGTTGAAGCCGTCCAGGTCCGCGTCCAGCTCCTCCAGGGTCATGCCGAGGACGCGGGTGGCGATGTAGTTGACGTGGAAGGGGTGCGCCGCCGTGTCGAGGAGGTGCCAGGTGTTCTCGGCGCGGTCGACGACGACCTTGAGGTAGGGGTGGCCGGCCAGGACGCCGGAGAGGGTGCGGAAGAGCGGCAGGGAGAGGTTCTCGCCGACGACCGTACGGTCCAGGGCCGGTTCGGCGGCTCCGGTGAGCAGGGCGGTCATACGGAGACCTCCTCGGGTCGTACGGCGGGCAGGACCCGCGGCAGCGCGTCGACCAGCGCTTCGAAGTCGCGCAGGACCGTGCGCGCGTCGGTGGCGGAGAGCAGGCACAGGGCCGCCATGGTGTTGGCGCCCGCGGCCGGGTCGTAGACGGGGACGACGCTGCCGTCCGGGAGGGAGCTCTCCGCGACCACCGACAGCTCGCTGCCCCGGCTGAGGGTCACCCTCTCGGCGACGGCCGGGAAGTCCCAGACCCTGCGGTCGTGCCAGGCCTCGCCGCTGCCGTCGACCGCGAGGACGACGAGGGAGCCGGCCGCGCCCCGCGCGTCGGCGGGGGCGAGGGCCTGCTCGGGCCATGCGACCGGGCGGCCCAGGAGGTGGTCGACCAGCATGCCGACGAGGTCGAGTCCGAAGACGTCCTCGATCTGCGGCACCGTCATCGCGCCGCCGAACCGGGCGGCCGTCTCGATCAGCCACATGCGCCCGTCCGCACCGAGCTTGATCTCGGTGTGCGTTCCGCAGTCGCGCAGGCCCAGGGCGTCGACGGCCTGCCGCGCGAACGCCACGACACGGTCCTGGGCGTCCGCCGAGAGCAGGGCGGGGGTGATGCTCGCGCGCTCGGTGAACGGCTCGACCGTGGGCATCCGGCCGCTGAGGCAGACCGGGTGGAAGACACCGTCGGCGACGACGCCCTCGACGCTGACGTAGTCGCCCCAGCCGGGGTCGTCGAACCAGTCGGAGGCGGTGCCGGTCACGATCTGCTCGACGACGTAGTGCCCCTGGGCCTCGGCCACATGCAGCTCCGCGTACCCCAACTGGGCGGATTCGGCCATCACTTCGCGCGAGCGGCGCCAGGCGGCGGAGACCTCGTACGGGGACCGGATGATCTGGTGCGCGGTGGAGCCGGCGCTCCAGGCCGCCTTGAGGAGCAGCGGGAAGGGCAGCGCGCGGGCCGCCTCGTACAGGTCGGCCTCCGTGGCGACGGAGTGGAACTCGGGCTGCGACAGGCCGTGTTCGCGCCAGGTGCGGCGCATCAGGCGCTTGTCGCGGGCGAGCTCGGAGGCGGCGCCGGGTCCCGCGAGACCGAGCGCCTCGCAGGCTTCGGCGACGGCGACGACCGCGTACTCGGAGAAGGTGAGCACCGCGTCCGCGCCCACGGTCCGGGCCCGTGAGACGATCAACGAGACCAGGTCGGAGCGGTGCGCGTCGGCCGTCACGACCGAGGCACACAGTCTCCGGGCGGAGTCCGCCACGACGGGAGGAAGAGCGCTGAGCGCCAGCAGGTGCACTTCCGCCCTCGCGGCCGTCCGGGACAGGACGTGACCGAGCGGCGGACCACCCTTGGCATGCACTAACAGCACCTTGCTCACTGAAGTTCGTCTCCATTCGTCCGTGTCCGTAACGGCTGTACGCGGGGGGCGTACGGGTCGTCGTACGGATCGGTGATGCGTGCCGGGTGCGGGAAAGCCGCCCGGTCATGTTCGGGGCGTGTTCACCCGCTTACTCAAGAGGACCACGCGACCGGCGTTCCAAACGCCATCAGGGCCATCCGGTATTCAGGCAAATGCCTGAATACCGGCCCCTGTTCGGGGTGGTGGACCGGGGCGGCGAGGGGTGCGGGGGCGGCCGTCACTTCGGCCGAGAACCGAGCATGCGCGGGATCGGGACGGGATACGCATCGCGTTGTGACTCTGCGTCAGCCAGTGGCGTACGAGTCGCGCAGGGAGGGAGGGACCGCTGTGGAAGACGCCAGTCTGAAGGCGCTGCTCGAACATTTCCCGGTGTTCTGGGGGGAGGTCGACGAGCCGTGGCAGGTGCGGGAGCGGGGCGGCGGGGTCTTCGCCGACCCGGGCACGGCGCGGGCCGACGCCCGTCCCGGGCTGCCGCGCCGGTACGCCGCCTTCGCGGGCCTCGCGGACCTCGCCCCGGCCGCCGCGTTCATCCGCGACGGCGAGGGCCGCTACCTGTGGGCCAACCACGCCTACGCGCACCTCTACGGGACCGTTCCGGACAAACTCGTCGGCAAGTACATCGAGGACTTCGACGCCCCCGCCGAGGCCGTCCACTTCCGCGCCCTGGACCAGGAGGTCCTCAGCCGGGGGACGCCGGTGCGCCACACCCTGGACTACCGGCGCCCGGACGGCAGCGCGGGACGGGCGGTGGGCCACCGGTTCCCCGTCCGGGAGAACGCGCGGACCTGCGTCGCCGGGATCTACGTGGACATCACCGACCGGCTGCGCGCGATGCTCCAGTGGCAGGCGGCCGAGGACAGCCTCCAGGCGCTGCGCGACCACAGTGGTCTGCCCTGCGCGCTGCTGTCGGCGAACGGGCGGGTGGTCGAGGCGAGCACGGCGGCGGCCGAGCTGTTCCATCTCAGCCTGCCCGAGCTGGTCGGGCGCCGCGCGCACACCCTGCTCGCCCCCGACCCGGGGCTGGAGCGGCTGCACCGCCGGTGGGACGGGCTCATAGCGCGCCGCACCAGACGGGTGGAGACCTCGGCGGTGCTGCTCGACACCCGGGGGCGGCAGCGCCGCGCGCAGATCCATCTGACGACGGTCGGCCACTCCGCCGCCCGGGCCCGGCACGTGTGGGCCGTCGTCACCCACCAGAGCCTCGCCCACGAGGCCCATCCGTCACTGACCCCCGCGCAGGTCCGCATCCTGTCGCTGCTGGCGGCGGGGAGCAGCAACGGCGAGATCGCCACCTCCCTGAAGCTGTCCCGGCAGACGGTCGACTACCACCTCAGCCGTCTGCGGGACCTCCTGGGCGCGGCGACCCGCCCGGCCCTCGTCGCCCGCGCCTATGTGCTCGGCATCCTGGCCCCGCGCGCCTGGCCGCCGCGCTCGGCCACGGCGGCCCATCCGCTGAGCCCGGCCTGACGGCGAGGGGCCCCGGGCGCGCGGGGCAGGGGGCCGCGCCCGCCGCTCGGCCCCCGCTCGTTCAGGACGTGGGGACGTTGCGCCACACCGTCAGGTCCACGCCGACGAACTGGCTCGCCGACTCCTTCGGCGCGAAGCCGAGCACGGTGACCAGGCCGTAGTGCCCGGAGCCGGTCTTCACGCAGATCCGTGCGCCCTTGCCGACCTTGTCCTTCGTGATCGACGTGGTGTACCGGGTGTTGGAGCGGCAGCCGTCCAGGGTTCCGGGCTCGCCGGGCTCCAGCAGGGCCATGGTGTTCTTGGACTGGTTGGTGGCGAGGGCGTCCCCGTTGACGATGTCCTCCGCGTAGCCGAAGTCGCCCTCGTAGAACACGTCCATCTTCTGCGGCTGGGGCGGCTCGTCGGCGAACTTCACCGAGTACCCGCGGGTGATGCTGATGTTCTTGTACACGGCCCCCTGCGGCGTCGCCGGGGGCTTGCTCTTCGCGCTGCCGGCGCCGGTCCCCGGGGTGGAACTGCCGGGCTGGGCGCTGTTCTTGTCGCTGCCCCCGTGGGCGGGCTTGTCGGCGTTCGAGTCGCCGTCGGAGAGCTGGCTGACCAGGTATCCGCCGACGCCGATGAGCGCGGCGGCGACCGCGACCGCGACGACCGGCACGGCCCGGTTCCGCTTGCGGGGCGGTTGCGCCTGCCCGGCCCCCCGCGAACGGTCCGTGACGGTCCCGGGGGCGGGCGGATGGACGTACTGCGGCTGTACGGAGTGGGGTTGAGCGGGGTAGGGCTGTACGGGCCGCGGATAGGCGGGCTGGGTCGGCGGGTGCGCGGGCGGGGTGTGCGGGGCGGTCTGCGTCGGGGGGTACGCCGGGGGCGTGGCCGGGGCCGCCTGCGTCGGCGGGTGGGCCGGCTGCGGAGGCGGGGTCGGGGCGGCCGCCTGGGTGAGGTCGGCCGCGTAGGAGGAGGGCAGCCAGCCCTCCGGGCGGCGCAGCGCCGGGTCCTGGGAGGCCCGGCCGCACATCTCGATGACCTGGGCGGGGGACGGGCGGCGGGCCGGGTCCTTGCTGAGGCAGGCGGTGACGATCTCGCGCAGCTCGTCCGGGAGGCGGGACAGGTCCGGGTCCTCGTGCACGATCCGGTAGAGGACGGCGTGCGAGGAACCGTCGCCGAAGGCCGCGGAGCCCGTCGCGGCGAAGACCGCGATCTGGCCGAGCGCGAAGACGTCGGTCGCCGCCGTGCAGCTCGTCCCGGCCGCCTGCTCGGGCGACATGAAGGACGGGGTGCCGACGCTGACGCCGGTGCCGGTGAGCGCGGTGGCGTCCGCGGCGCGGGCGATGCCGAAGTCGATGACGCGCGGCCCGTCGACCGCGAGCAGCACGTTGGACGGCTTGAGGTCGCGGTGGACGATGCCCGCCTGGTGGATGACCTGGAGCGCCTCGGCGATCCCGGCCACCAGGAGCAGCACGGTGCCCACCGGCATCGCGCCGTGGGCGGCGACGGCCGCGTGCAGGGAGGGTCCCTGGACGTAGGCCGTGGCCAGCCACGGGTGCGGGCCGTCGGTGTCGCTGTCGACCACGGGCGCGGTGTAGAGGCCCTGCACCCGCTGCGCGGCCCGCACCTCCTGCTGGAAGCGGCGGCGGAAGTCGGGGTCCTCGGCGAACTCGGGCCGGATCACCTTGATCGCGACCGGACGGCCGCCGGGCGTGTAGGAGAGGTACACCTTGCCCATGCCGCCGGCGCCGAGCCGGGCGCTGAGCAGATATCCGGCCACCGAGCGCGGGTCGTCCTCGGCCAGCGGCTGGAACACTCCCGCATCCGCCGCGGGCCCGTCCGTTCCGCCGCGACTCGACTGATGCTGCTGATCCGACACTGTTTGCCCCCGCATATCCCTTTACCCGGCGCTTACGGCGCCGAGCCTATCGAAGCCCGCGCCCTACGCGCCCTCCGGCGGCGCGGATGGTGGTCCCCGTGATGATCGCCGCCAGCCGGACGCCCATGGGCCGGCTCCAAGGGCCCGGCCCGGCCGCACGGCTACGCTGGGCCCTCGGCCGGTCCTCAGCCGCCTCACCCGCGGCCGGGCCGCGCCGAGTCGGGGCTTCGCCCGTCGAACGGAGGGACCGGGACACGCGGATGACGGGGCGGGAACAGCTGTCGGCGCGGAGCACCGGCCAGGCACGGGCCGACGGCCGTGGCGCCTTCGCCAACTCCGGCGTGATCAACGGCGATGTGACGGTCGGGGAAGCGGCGCCGCCACACGTCCCGCGCTCGGGATATCTGTTGCAGGTGGAGGCCGTCGCCGCGGCCGAACTCCGCGACAGGGAGCGGGAACTGGAGGCGATGGCCCGCTTCTGCACGGAGTCGGGCGCCACGGCGGACGCGGTCTCCTCCGCCGCCCCGAGCCCTCCCCCGCTCCCCGGCGCTCCCGCCCCGTACTGGCGGTGGCAGGCTCCCGCCTGGGCCGGGAAGTCGGCGCTCATGGCCCACTTCGTGCTCCACCCGCCCCCGGGCGTCGACCTCGTCGCCTTCTTCGTCACCGCCCGGCTCGCCCGGCAGAACGACCGGCAGGCGTTCTGCGAGGTGGTCCAGCGGCAGCTCTACGTACTGCTGAGCGAGGAGGAGCCGCTGACGACCGACTGCACCCGCGATGAGCAACTGCTCCTCGCCCTCGACCGGGCGGCGGAGGCCTGTGCGCGCCGCCGGCGGCGGCTGGTGCTCGTCGTGGACGGGCTCGACGAGGACCGCGGGGTGACCTCCGGGGCGGACACCCACAGCATCGCCGCACTGCTCCCCCGTCGTCCCGCGCACGGCATGCGCGTCCTGGTGGCCGGCCGGCCCCATCCGCCCGTGCCCGACGACGTATCCGGCGACCACCCCCTGCGCGACAGCCGCATCGACCACCCGCTGGAACCGTCACCGCACGCGCAGGCGGTACGGGTCGACGCCGAGCGCGATCTCCTGCGGCTCCTGGAAGGGGGCGGGACCGGCCGGGAGCTGGTGGGGCTCGTCGCCGCCGCCGGGGGCGGACTGAGCGCGGCCGATCTCGCGCGGCTGACCGCGAGCAGCGGCCGGCTGGTCGAGCGGGAACTGACCGCTGTCAGCGGCCGCAGCTTCCGCGTCCGGGCCGCCCACTGGTCCGCCGCCGCCGGCGCGGCGGCCTATCTTCTGGCGCACGAGGAGATCCAGCGCGGTGCCCTCGCGCTGCTCGGCACGGACGAACTGGCCGGGCTGCGGGGGCGGCTGCACTCCTGGGCGGACGAGTACCGGGATCTCGGATGGCCCGCCGGCACGCCCGAGTACCTGCTGCGCGGGTACGTCCAGCTCCTGCACGAGCAGCGGGACACCGCCCGGCTGACCGCGCTGGCCCGTGACCCGGCCCGGCACGAACGGCTGTGGCAGGTCACCGGCTCCGATCTGGAGGCCCTCACCGAGATCGCGCTCGCCTTCGACCTGGTGTCTCCCGGCACCAGCGGCGACCCCGGCGGACCGGACGTCCACACCGCGGTCCTCCTGGCGTTCCGCCGCGACGCGCTCCACGACCGGATGGACCACCTGCCCTCCTCCCTGATCGCGCTGTGGGCCCGGCTCGGGCACGTCGACCGGGCCGTCAACCTCGCCAGGGCGCAGGGCCGGGTCAGCAGGGACGTGGCCCTTGCCGAGGTCGCCGGGGTACTGGCCACGGGCGGACACGAGGGGGCCGCGTTCGAGCGGGCGGTCGAGTTGGCGGACAGCAACCCCAGTGACTATCTGCGGGACCGGACCCTGCGGCGGATCGTGGGCGCGCTGGTCGCGGCGGAGGACTACGCGCGGGCCACGGAACTGGCCCTGACGGTCGGGGAGGCGGACGAGCGGGCCAAGGCGCTGGCCGCCGTCGCCACCGGTCTGGCGCGGGCGGGCCACGAGGACCGCGCGCTCGCTCTCGTACGCCGGGCCGAGGAGCTCACCCGCTCCCTCGGCCCGTCGCGAGCCCTCGGTGAAGTGCGCGGCGCCCTCGGCGCCGCACTCGCCTGCGCCGGATTGGCGCGGGAGGCCGACGAGTCGCTGCGGCGCGCCGTCCTGGCGGCGCAGGAGAGAGCCGAGCCGTACGAACGCGCCCAGACCCTCGCCGCCATCGCCTCGGTGCTGGCGAGCGCGGGCCACCTCACCCGTGCCGCCGGGATCGCCCGGCAGGCCGCCGCCCTCACCGACGCGCTCACCGATCCGGACCAGCGTGCTTGGGCCACACCCGCCGTCGCACGGGCGCTGGCCGCGGCCGCCCTGCCGGAGCGGTCCGTCGGCCTCGCCCTCCGCCTCGACGACGAGGACGACCGGGAGGAGCTGCTCGCGGACCTCGCCGGGGTGCTGGCCCGGGAAGGGCACGCGGAGCTGGGTCTCCGGCTGGCCGGTGACCTCGCCGACCCCTACGAGCGGGCCCGCGCGCTCGCCTCCGTCAGCGAGGCGGCCGCCGGGGCGGACTCCTCGCACCCCGCGTCGGACTCTTCGCACCAGGCCGTCGACGCGGCCCGCGATGCCGCCGCGCTCGTCACCGAACCCGCCCTGCGGATCCAGGCCCTCACCTTCGTCGCGCACGCCCTGGCCGTCGCGGGACGCCACGCCGAAGCCACCGAAGCCGCGCGTCTGGTCACCGGTCTCGCCCGTGGCGGACTCGAACCGCCGGTCCCGGTAGGGGTCCTGGCCTCCCTCGCCGAGGCGCTGGCCGCGGCAGGCGAACCCGATCAGGCGGCGGGCCTGGCCCGGCGGGCCCTCACCCGGGTCCCCGGCGGCCCTCCCCTCGCGCAGGCGCGTGATCTGGCCGCCGTCGGAAAGGCCTTCCTCGCCATGGGGCTGGAGCGGCACGCCACCGGCGTCTTCCGGTGGGCCACCAACGTCGCCTCGCGCTCCGTCCATCCTTCGGAGCGCGGCGACGCGCTGTGCGATGTCGCCGAGGCCTGGGCGCGGGCGGGCCGCCCGGGCCGGGCGCTGGTGCCGGCGCGCCGGGCCCGCGCGCTCGCCGATGCCGCCACCAGCGCGTACCAGCGGTGGTGGACGCTCGCCTCGGTGGCCCGGGTGCTGGCCCTGGCGGGCCGGTACGAGGAATCCGTCGGCCTGGTCCGTACCCTCGCCGACGGTCACGCCGCCGACTCCGCCCTGTCGACGATCGTCCGGGCGGTCGCCCGGTCGGGCCGGCTCACTCAGGCCGAGGAACTCGCGGACGGCGTCGGCGACCTCGTCGAGTACGAGCGCACGCTGGGGTATCTCGCCGGAGCGCTGGCCGCCGCCGGGCATCACGACCGGGCCCTCGCCCTGGTCGACGGCCTCACGAACCCCGTCATGCGCGACCTCGCGCTGCCCGCCGTGGTCGGCGCGCTGGCCGGCGCCGGAGAGGTGACCCGCGCCGCGGAGCTGGCCGAGACCATCCGTTCCGAAGAGCACCGCGGTCTGGCCCTCGCCGCCGTGGCGCGGGCCCTCGGTCCCACGCCGACCGCCCGTGGGCACCTCGTCGAGGCGTTGCGGCTGACGCGCTGGGACGCCGTCCTGGACGCGCTGCGCCTGGTCTCCCCGGGGGACATCGAGGTGGTCGCCGCCCTGGCCGTGCGGAGAGGAACCTGACGTCGGTGTCAGGCCGGGTCGTGGAGCGGCCGGTCCGCGGGCGTGCCCCGGGGGGCCGGGGGCCGCGACGGGCGGACCCGTTCCAGGAGCGGGCCCGTCATCAGGGTCGTGGCGACCGCCATCAGCACCATCGCCGTGAACAGGCGCGTGTCGATGACGCCCAGGCCCAGGCCCACGTTGAGGATGACCAGTTCGGTCAGCCCCCGGCAGTTCAGGAGCACCCCGAGGGCCGTCGCCTCGCGGGGGGTCGCGCCGGTCAGGCGGGCCGCGCCGAACGCTCCGGTGAACTTGCCGGCGCAGGCCGCCACCACGACGGCCCCCGTCATCACCAGGCCCCGGGCGCCGAGGCCGGAGACGTCCACGGACATGCCCGTGACGGTGAAGAAGACCGGCAGGAGCAGCAGGCTGGTCTGCTCGATCCGCTCGGGCACCTGCGGGGCGCTCTCGTCGATGTGGCGGTGCGGGACGACCGCCCCGAAGGCGAACGCGCCGAAGACGGCGTGCAGGCCGATCTCCTCGGTGGCGACGGCCGTCAGCAGGACGCCGACGACGAGGACGGCGTGGGTGAGCGCGGGGCCCGCCCACGGCCTGGCCGGGTCGAGGAGCCAGGCCAGGCCCGGGCGTACGAGCAGGACGAGCGCGGCGAGCAGCAGCGCCGACTCCAGCACCATCCGGGCCAGCGGCCACGGCCCGCTCGCGCGGACCACCACGACCACCGCGGCCAGGATGCACCAGGCGAGGAAGTCCTGGACCGCCGCGCAGGCGAGCGAGAGCGCGCCCAACGGGTCCTTGTACAGGCCCCGTTCGGCCAGGATGCGGGCGAGGACGGGGAAGGCGGTGATGGACAGCGCAGCGCCGAGGAAGAGCGCCGGGCCCAGCGGCCCGTGCGTCCGGAGCTCGGACTGGTCGAGCCAGGAGTGCATCCCGTACCCGAGGCCCACGCCGAGCCCGAAGGGCAGCGCCACCGAGGTCAGCGAGACCGCCGCCACCTGCCGTTTCGCGCTGGGGGTGCGCAGGTGCCCGAGGTCGAACTGGTAGCCGACGCCGAACATGAAGAGGACCAGGCCCAGTTGGGAGAGGAGATGGAGGGAGGGCAGCGTCGAGGGCGGGACCAGCCTGGTCTCCAGGTGGCCCGGCAGGAGGGAGAGGAGGCTGGGGCCGAGCAGGATGCCACCGACGATCTCGCCCATCACCGCGGGCTGGCGCACCCGCCGGGCCAGCCGGGACAGCGCGAACGCCACGGCGAGGACGACGGCGAGGGCGAGGAGGAACCGTGCGGTGGGGGGCGCCCCGGCTTGGGCGAGTACGCGATGCGTCGGCACGTCGGGGCACTCCTGTCGGGCCGCAGGGTGTTCCGCTGTCCCGCCGTTCTACCGGCGATTCACCGATCAGCACAACCGCCGTTCAACCGCGCTTTTTTTGACATTGAACAACCCTCGTCACCACAAAGGAACCCCTATAGAATTGCGCCGCACCCGAACCCCGCCCGATGATCACCTCTGTGCGCGCGGGACTTGGAGGGAGTTGACGGATGGATCGCGACGAGGAACTCCGGATTCTCGACCGTGCCCTGGAGCATCTGCGCGACAAACGGCTCCCGCTGACCGACTCGGACACCCGGGTGAGCGTAGACCGCTATCACTCCCCGCAATGGTACCGGGCGGAAATCGACCGCATTTTCACCCGGTTGCCCTCGATGCTGGTGCACACCTCCGAGATTCCCGGACCGGGCACCTTCACGACCCTGGAGCATTTCGGCAGGCCGCTGATCGTCAGCCGCGACCAGGACGGTGTGGCACATGTCCTCCTCAACGCGTGCCGGCACCGCGGGGCGCGTCTGGAGAAGGAGCCGTCCGGCCTGCGCAAGCAGTTCACCTGCGGTTATCACGCCTGGCGCTATGACCTGGACGGCACCCTCGCCGCGATCCCGAGCCCGCACTGCTTCCCCGGGGTCGAGCGGGGGAAGCGCAATCTGGTGGCGCTCCCGTCGGTGGAGGCGTACGGATTCGTCTGGCTGATGCCCGAGGAGAATCCGGGCCGCGCCGACCTCGACGCGTTCCTGGGCGACTTCCGGCCCGACATCGCGGATCTCGACCTGGCCTCGTACGAGATCTACGGCGCCGAGAGCCAGGAATGGGAAATCAATTGGAAACTGGTCGTGGAAGGCACGCTCGAGGGCTACCACTTCCCGTTCCTGCATGCGAAGAGCGCCAACCCGCTCTTCGAGAACAGCACGTTCTTCTTCGATGCGTTCGGGCCCCATCTCCGCTCGATCCTGCCCAAGCGGTCGATAAACTTCATCACGAGGACGGAACGCTCCGAACGGCGTCTGCTGTCGGTGGCGAACGTGATCCACACGATTTTTCCGAACGAGACGGTGCTGCACCAGTCGGACCACTTCCTGTGGATCACCAGCCACCCGCTCGGCCCGACCCGTACGCTCGTGAAACTGCGCCTCATCGTGCCGAGGGGATCGGTGGGCGAGGGCAGTGCCGAGCAGTGGGAGGAGAACCGGCAGCTGACGTATCAGGTGCAGTACGAGGACCTGGAGATCTACCGGGAGATCCAGATCGGCCTGACCAGCGGCGCCAACGAGGAACACTGCTTCGGTACGCAGGAGTTCGCGCTCCGGAAGTACAACGAGGCGATCGAGGCGCATCTCTTCCCGGACCGGTGAGCGCACGCCGGCCGCGGCGCCTCACTTCGCGGGCAGCCGCCTCTTCGCCGCGTACAGCGCGCCCCCGGCCAGCAGACCCCAGAAGGCGCCGCTGATCCCGAAGAACTGCACGCCCGACACGGTCACCACCAGCGTGACCACCGCCGCCTCCCGGTCGCCCGGGTCGGTGACCGCTCCCACCAGTGAGTTGCCGAGCGCGCCCAGCAGCGCGAGGCCCGCCACCGCCTCGATCAGGGTGGGCGGGGCCGCGCCGACGAACGCGACCGCCGCTCCCGCGCCCAGGCCGAGCAGGATGTAGGCGCCGCCGCCGATGGCCGCCGCCCGGTAGCGCTTGCGCGGGTCGGGGCCGGCGTTCTCGTCGGCGCACAGCGCGGCGGTGATCGCGGCGAGGTTGACGGCGTGGCCGCCGAAGGGCGCCGCGGCCAGGCCGAAGGCGCCGGTCCAGCCGAACAGCGGGCCCGGCTCGGGCTCGTAGCCGTTGACGTTCAGGACCGCGATGCCCGGGATGTTCTGCGAGGCCATCGTCACCACGTACAGCGGAAGCGCGATCCCGATCACGGCCGCCGCCGTGAAGTGGGGGGTGACCAGGACCGGTTCGGGCCACAGGGGGCCGAGGTCGGCGGCGGATATGTGGGTGGTCGCGGTGATCAGGACCACCGCGACGACGACCGCCGCCGGGACCGCGTACAGCTTCCGGAAGGCGCCGACCACGGCCCAGACGCCGACGATCGCCAGGCCCAGCGCCGGTTTCTCCTGGACGGCCTTGGCGGGGGCCAGGCACAGCGGCAGCAGGATGCCCGCGAGCATGGCGTTGGCCAGGGGTTTCGGGATGGCCGAGACGGCACGGCCGAGCGGTTTCCACAGTCCGGTGACCACGATCAGCGCGGCGGCGACGAGGAACGCGCCCACGGCGGCGGCGAATCCGCCGTCGACCGAGGCCGCGCCGGCGAGCAGCGCCGCGCCGGGCGTCGACCAGGCCACGCTGACCGGCATCCGCAGCCGCAGACTGAGGAAGATCGCGCAGGCGCCCATCGCGACGGAGAGCGCCATCAGCCCGGACGCCGCCTCGGCGCGGCTCGCGCCGACCCGGGTGAGGCCTTCGAGGACGATCGCGAACGAGCTGGAGAAGCCCACGAACGCGGCGATCAGCCCGACCGTCCCGGCCCTGACCAGCTCGGACGCCAGGCCTGGGGGCCGCACCGGACCGGTTCCGGGGCTCGGTGGACCGCCGGCGCTCGTCGCCTCCGTCTCGGACGTGGTCACGGCAACTCCTCGTATCCGCTCTGTACGACGATGTCGCGCATGACCTCGCTCGCTCCGGCGGCGACGGTGGCGGCTTGGGCGTCATGCACGGTCTGGACGATCGGCGCGCCCTCCCGGAAGCCCTCGGAGCCGTGCAGATGGCGGCACTCCTCGGCCACGGTCCGGGCCACTTCGGTGGCCTTGAGCTTAGCCATCGAGCAGGCCGTGATCGACAGCGGGTCGCGGGCGTAACTCCAGGCCGCGTGGTGGGTGAGCCGACGGGCCGCCTCCACTTCGGTGAGCAGATCGGCCATCGTGTGGCGGACGGCCTGCTGGGCGCTGAGCGTCGAGCCGAACATGGCGCGGCCCTTGAGGTGCCGCCACGTCAAATCCAGGCAGTGGGCCGCGTCCCCGACCGCCGAGATCCCCGCGGCGAGCCGCTCCAGCTGCATGTTCTTCATGATCTGGACGAAGCCGGAGTTGCGGCGGCCGATCATGTTCTCCTTGGGCACCCGCACCCCGCGCATGCTCACGTCCGCCATCGCGCAGGCACGCCAGGCGATCGAGTCGTTGGGCAGGACGTGGACGCCCTCGGCGGCGCGGTCCACGACCAGCAGGGACAGATGGCTCTGGCCCGCGCCGGACCGGGGCTCGCCGGTCCGTACCGCCGTGACGAAGAAGTCCGCGAAGCCGCCGTTGACGACGAAGCGCTTCTCGGCGTCGACCACCAGATGGTCGCCGTCCTCGACGGCCGTCGCCTCCAGCCGTCCGAGGTCCGAGCCCGCCTGCGGTTCGGTGATCGCCAGTCCCGCGATCAGGTCGCCCGCCACGGCCGGGCGCAGATAGCGCTGCTGGAGCTCGGGCGAGCCGTTGGTGGCGAGATAGCTCGTGCCCATGTAGGCGTGGAGCGCCACCGCGAACCGCACTCCCCCGAAGCCGGCGCGGCCCAGCTCCTCCAGGAAGACCACCGAGTGGAAGAGGTCGAGTCCGGCGCCGCCCACGGACGGGGGGTGGTTGAGGCCGAGGAGGCTTTCGGCGGCGAAGGCGTGCCAGGCCGAGCGGGGCATCGCGCGGCGCCGCTCCCACTCCGCCGCGTACGGCACGACCTCCTTGCGGAGGAACGTACGCACCGAGGCGCGGAACTCCTCGTGTACGGGTGTGAGGTGGGCCGAGGGAACGCTCAGCAGGTCGGTCATCGCGCGCCCCCCGTCCCCAGCCGTCCGCAGACCGTCGCGAGCACGGCCTCCTCCTCGTCGCGCAGGAAGAAGTGCCCGGCGGGAAAGGCGCGGATCGTGAACTCCCCGGTGGTGTGGTGCTTCCAGGCCACCATGGACTCGTACGGGTCGATGTCGTCGTCCTCGCCGCACAGCGCCAGGATCGGCGCGGAGATCCGCCCCGGCGTGGGCTGCCAGGTCTCGGCGAGCCGCAGATCGGCGCGGAGGACCGGTTCCAGGAGCGTCATCAGGGCGCGGCTGGCGAGGACTTCGGGCGGGACGCCGTTCATCTCGCGCAGCCGCCGGTGCAGGGTGGGCCCGTCCATGGTGTGCATGGGCGGTGTGCGTGCCGGCACGCCCGGCGCCCGGCACGCCGAGACGACCAGGAGCTCGGGCGGGCGGTGGCCCTCGGCGGTGAGCCGGTGGGTGAGTTCGTAGGCGAGACGGGCGCCCAGGCTGTGGCCGAAGAAGGCGTACGGCCCGCGTGCGGTCTCGGGGGCCAGGGCCTCGGCGAGCGCCCCGAGCGCCTGCGGCCAGGAGTCGAACGGCTTCTCCCGGAAGCGCTGTTCGCGTCCCGGCAGCCGGATACCGGTCACCGCCACGCTCGGCGGCACCCGTGTCCGCCAGTCGCGGAAGACCTGGGTGCCGCCGCCCGCGTACGGGAAGCAGAACAGCCGCAGGGCGGCCGGGCCGTCACCGGAGAACCGGGCGAACGGCTCGCCCACTGGGGTCCGGGGCGGCGCGGCGGCACGGGGCGTCGGGCGCACGGCGGGCCTACGCCATCGCCTCGTCGACGGCCTTGGCCAGGCTGCTCAGCCGGGCGTCCTCGTAGAGCGTCTCGGGCAGCAGTACGTCGACGGCGAAGCGCTCCTCCACCCGGGACAGGAACTTGATGGCGGTGAGGGAGTTGCCGCCGAGCTCGAAGAAGTCGTCGCCGACGGCCACGTCGGTGATGCCGAACAGACCGCGCCAGATGTCGGCGATCGCCTCCTCGGTCGCGGTCATGGGCTCGGTGCCGAGCGCCGCCTGGGAGTCCTGGGAAGTCATGGCCTTCTCCTCCGTCCGGTCAGTCCCGCGTGGCCACCGGCTGGGCGGCCGGGGCGGCGGGTGGTGGGGTGTGGGTGTCGTGGGCGGCGAGCAGCGCGCGGCCGTCGACCTTGCCGGTCGCGGTCAGCGGCAGCGCCTCGCACAGGTGGATGCGGGCCGGTACCAGATACGCGGGGAGCAGGGTCCGCAGATGGTGGCGCAGCGAGGCGGAGGTGACGGACGGGTCCGCCACCACGAAGGCGACCAGGGACCGTTCGCCGCGTTCGGTGCTCACCGTGACGTGGCTGCGCCGCACCGCCGGGTGCCGGTCGAGGTGGTGGGCGACCTCGCCCAGCTCGATGCGGAAGCCGTTGATCTTCACCTGGTCGTCCTCGCGGCCCTGGAAGACGAGCGAGCCGTCGGGGAGCAGGGTGCCGTGGTCGCCGGTGCGGTAGAGCCGCTCGCCGACGCCGCCGATCTCACGGTCCACGAACCGCTCGGCGGTGAGCTCGGGCATGCCGAGGTAGCCGGGCGACAGCCCGTCGCCCGCCAGGCAGATCTCACCGGTCCGGCCCGGTTCGCACAGGGTGGTGCCGTCGGTCACGTAGAGGCGGGTGTTCTGGATGGGGGTGCCGATCGGCAGGAGTCCCGAGTCGGGGATGAGCCGGTCGATGCGGTGGTAGGTGGCGAAGGTGGTGGCCTCGGTGGGTCCGTACACATGGACGAGACGGCCCGGCCCGTACCGGCGCAGCGCCGCCGCCACGTGCGGGATCGAGTGGAGTTCGCCGCCCATGAGGACGGTCTCGGTGCCGTCGAGGGCGCCGGGTGCCTCGTCGATCACGGCGTTGAACAGGGCGGTGGTGAGGAAGACGACCGTGACGCGGTGGTCGTCGATGACCCGCCCGAGCCGGGAGAGCCGCACCAGGCCCTCCGGGTAGAGCACGCAGGTACCGCCGTTGAGCAGCGCGCCCCAGATCTCGAAGGTGGCGGCGTCGAAGGTGACCGGCGCGAGCTGGAGCAGCCGGCTGTCCGCCTCCAGCCGGGCGAAGCGGGCGCCGAGGACGAGCCGGGCGATGCTGCGGTGCCGGATGGCGACGCCCTTGGGGCTGCCGGTGGAGCCGGAGGTGAAGTTGACGTACGCGAGCGCGTCGCCGCCGACCTCGACGCCCGGGGCGGTCTCGCACTCCTCCACCCCCTCGTCCACCGGCAGGACGCGGCACGCGCCGAGCCGCCGGGCGAGCTGTTCGGGGCGGTCGGTCAGCACCCAGCGGCAGTCGGCCCGCGCCAGCAGTCCGCGCAGCCGCTCGTCGGGCCAGCCGGCGTCGAAGGGCAGGTAGACGCCCCCGCACTTGAGTACCGCGAGCAGCGCCACGATCAGCTCGGGCGAGCGGGTCAGGCAGACTCCGGCGGTCGAGCCCGGGGTGAAGCCCTGGGCGAGCATGCGGCGGGCGAGGCCGTTGGAGAGCCGGTCGAGCCGGGCGTAGGTGTACGCGCGCCCGTCCTGCACCACCGCGAGCGCGTCGGGGTGGCGCGCGGCGCTCGCGGCGAAGAGCGCGGGCACCGAGCTGTCCCGCGGATAGTCGGTGGCGGTCCGGTTGATCCGGCGGTGGAGGGCGAACGCCTCCTCGGTGCCGGTGAGTCGGGTCCCGTTGAGTCTTTCCAGCGCAGACACCCCTTTGGGATGTGGCGACGTCGGAGCAGGAGTGGCCGGGCCCGGTCAGCGGGCGGGCCGGAAGGGCGTGCCGTTGACGGTCCGGTCGACGAACCGGTTGTGCTTGTACCGGTCCTCGCCGGACACCAGCACACAGCCGAACTTGTCGAGGCTTGCCTCGCCGCCGAACTCCTCCAGGGCGTCCGAGAACGGGTAGACCCGCACCTGGGTCGGCAGATAGCGGGCCGCGTACCCCAGCCGCATGTGGTCGGTCAGGCCCGCGTGCGGGTGCGAGGCGTGCATCAGGGTCGACCAGAAGACGATGAACTGGCCCTGCTTGAGCACCATCGACTTGGCCCGGGACTCGTCCGGGCTCCAGTTGGGGTCCTTCTGGAGCTGGCGGTAGTCGTAGCCGAAGAAGCCGCGCCGGACGCCGCCCTTCTCCACCTTGCCGATGGAGTCGGCGTCGTACGTCATGACCTTGGACTCGTCGTAGTTCATGGTCCGGTGCGAGCCGGGGATGAACTGGAGGCAGCCCATCTCCACGCTGGCGTCGGTGAACGCCGACCAGACGGTGATGGTGCCGCCGAACTCGGAGTCCTCGGGCCAGACGATCTGGGGGTGCTTGGATCCGGCCACGTTGGAGAAGTTGTCGGCCTGGTGCCAGTCGGTGCCCTCGTCCCCGGGGTACTTCGGGAAGAACTCGGTGCGCCAGCAGAGCACGTCCGGGCCGAGGAGGCTGGCGACCCGGTGGACGATCTCGGGGCGGGTGATGTGGTCGGCGAGGAAGTCGACGTCGAGGTGGCGGTCGTAGTTGGCGAGGTTGGTGACGCCGGAGACCGCCTTCTCCTGCCCGTAGATCGCCCGCTTGGTGTTGAGCAGCTTGGGGCGCAGGGCGCGGAGGTTCTTCTCCATCTCGTCGGGTTCGTAGAGGTCGAACGGGCCGATGTATCCGTCCCGGTGGAACTGCTCGATCTCCCGGGCGCTCAGGGAGAAGTCGGTGCTCGTGGTGCCGGCCAGGTCGTCCATGCATCACCTCTGTGTAAGCGACACTCCGCTGCGGCAGCGGACGGGTAAATGCGTGCTGTTCCGGTCAACTCTCGCCAGTCGAGGACGAGTTGTGCTCTGTTTAACACAGGACTTCCTCCGGACGCTTCTATTCCCCGCCAGTTGCACAGGTGGACACCCTCCGACGGGCATCGCGCGGGTGGCGCGGGGTGCCGTGCGCGTGGACCTCGGTGCGGGCGGCGCGCGAGGGGGTGCGGGAGCGGGCGGCGCGGCCCGCCGGGACCGCGCACAATCGGCCGCGTACGAGGGCTTCGGACATAACCTGTCAGGTACGAACAGAAAGGGCTGGTGGCGGACCGGGGGAACGGGCCCGTGCTCGCCCTCCGCACACAGCGGGCCCCACTGGGGCGCGTGAGGGCCTTCCGGGGCGCGCGACTTGCGCCTTTCGGGCCTTGACGCGGCATCACGGGGAGGGGAAGACTCTCGCTGATAATCCGCATCACTGACGATGCCCTCCGGGGCCCTTCCGGGAGGACCCAGTGCGTCTGTCCCCGCCCTTGACCACGCCGCTGCGGATCGCGGCCGCGACGCTCTGGCTCCCGGACCGGCGCGAGACCACCGAGGCCGCCCTCGCGGCAGGCCGGGTCGACGAGGAGACCGCGACCCGCCTCGGCTACCGCGAGGTCACCGTCAGCCCCGACCACGCGGCCCCGGAGATGGCGGTCCTCGCCGCCACCGACGCGCTGGCCGCGGCCGGATGGGACGGGGCGGACCTCGGCCTGGTCGCGCATGCCTGGACCTACCACCAGGGCCATGACTTCTGGGCCCCCGCCAACTACGTCGCCCACCACATCGGCGCCTCGGCCGTGCCCGCCGTGGGCGTCCAGCAGATGTGCAACGGCGGAGCCGCCGCACTCGAAGTGGCCGCCGCCCGCATGATCGCCGACCCGTCCGTGGCCCGCGCCGCCGTCACCACCGGCGACCGCTTCCTGCCGCCCGCCTTCGACCGCTGGCTCGGCGACTACGAGCTGGTCTACGGCGACGCCGGGACCGCCCTGCTCCTGGACCGCGCCGAGGGCCCGTACGAGCTGCTCTCGGTGGCCACCGTGGCGCGTTCGGAGTACGAGACGATGCACCGCGGCGACGACGAGTTCAGCTCGATGCCCCGCACCCTGCCCCAGGTCGACGTGCGGCGCACCAAACGTGCCTTCGTCGCCTCGGGGGCCGAGCCCGGGTTCACGGCGGCGCTCACCGAGGCCGTCCTCGACGTGGTCGGCACCGCGCTCGGTGAAGCGGGGCTCGCCCCGGGCGACCCCCGGGTGCGCTTCCTCGCCCTCCCCCGGCTCGGCGCGGGCCCGCTGGAGGAGTTCTTCCACCCGACCGTCGCCCGCATCGGCCTGCGCCACGCGGAGATCCTCAACCTGGGCGGGGGGACCGGGCATCTGGGCGCCGGGGACTCCGCCGCCAACCTGGCGGCCCTGCACACCGGCAAACGGCTCGCTGCGGGCGAGGTGGCGCTGCTGCTCAGCCTGGGCGGCGGTTTCAGCTGGTCCTGCGTCGCGGTGCGGGCGGTGGCCCGATGAGAGGGCAGCCGTCGGACGGGAAGCCCGGCGACCGCGCGGTGGTGGCCATCCTGTGCGCGGGGTTCTTCCTGCTCGACTTCGACCTCGTCGTCATCAACCCGGTCCTGGTCCCCGTCTCCAAGGACTTCGACGTCAGCCTGGGCACCACCACGCTCGCCCTCACCGGCTATCTGGCGATGGTCGGCATCATGCAGCCGGTGCACGGCGCGATCTCGGACCGGGTGGGGCGGGTGCGAGTGCTGCGGACCGCGCTGTTCGGGCTCGGCCTCGCCGATCTGGCGGCGGCCCTGGCGCCCGACGCGGCACTGCTGATCGCGGGCCGGGCGGTCGCCGGCGGCTTCGCCGCCGCCCTCATCCCGGTGACCGTGGCCTACGTGGGCGACCACATCCCGATGGAGCGCCGCCAGCGCACCATGGCGGCGATCATGTCCTCCAGCGCGGTCGGCGCCGCCTTGGCGACCGTCGTCGCGGGCGCGCTCACCGAACTGTTCGACTGGCGCTCGCCCCTGCTCATCCCGGCGGTGGCCGCGCCCCTGCTCGCCGTGGTGTACACGCTGCTGCCGGAGGCGCCCCGGGCGAAGGGCGCCGAGGGCCCCAGCGTGCGGGAGCGGTTCGCCCAGGTGCTCGGGGACGGCTGGTTCCGGTTCCTCATCCCGTTCAGCTTCGTCGAGGGCGCGGCGATGATGGGGCTCTTCAACTTCTTCAACGCGGCCCTGCAGAAGCACGGCAGCAGCGCCCTGATGTCGGGCCTGGTGACCAGCGCGTACGGGGTGGCGGCCATCGGCGGCAGTGTCGTCGTCAGGGCCTTCGACACCCGCGCGACCGGCGCGGGCATGTTCGGCTGGGGCACCGGTCTGCTCTTCGTGGGCTATCTCACGGCCGCGCTCACCCAGTCGGTGCCGGGCATCCTGATCGCCGGCGCCCTCGCCGGACTCGCCCTCGCCGTCGGCCAGTCCGCGCTCCAGGCATGGGTCCTGGAGGCGGCCGCACCCGAGGCACGCGGCAGCGCCGCCGCGCTCGTTGCCTGCTCGGTCTTCACCGGCGCCGCCGTCAGCACGGCCGCCGTCGGCCCGCTCGCGGGGCGCGGCGACTTCGGGACGCTCTTCGCGGTCGCGGCCGCCGCGACCGCGGTGTCGTCGGTCGTCGGCACCCTCGCCCGGGCCCGCTTCGAGCGCTCGGACCGCGCCCAGCGGATGCCCGCGGGGCCGCCCGTGGACCAGGAAGCCCCGAAGTCACTCAACTGAAGGAGAAGCACCCATGGCGCTGTTCGCGGTGATAGCCAGGCGGGCCCCGGTCGGCATCGGCATCGAGGAGTTCCAGCAGAAGCTCGCCGAGGGCTTCCGCTACACGCAGGAGCTCCAGGAGAAGGGGCTGATCAGGGACCGCTGGATCCTGGTGGGCGCCTCGGCGGGGCTCAACGTCTACGACGTGGAGTCGCACGAGCAGCTGATGCAGCTGCTCTACCGCAGCCCCGCCGGGCTGCACCTGGACTACGAGGTGTATCCGCTGATCAGCCCGCCGAGCTACGACCCGACGGCCGAGGGTCCGGCCCACTGAAGAACGCCCGCTCGATCCGGCTCAGCGAGCGGAAGTCGTCGAGGTCGAGGTTCTCGATGTCGACCGGCCGCCCGCTGAGCCGCTCGATCAGCACGATGAACTCCAGAAAACCCAGCGAGTCGACGAGCCGGCTCTCGATCAGGTCGTCCTCCGGGCCGATGCCGCCCGCCTCCGGGTGGCGCCGGGAGATCCAGGCGACGACCTCCGCCAGTCCGGCGGCCGGCGCCCTCACCGCTCGTCCCCGCCGGTCCCGAGGGCGGCTGCGGCCTTCTCCACAGCCTCCGTCGCCGCCTCCCAGCTCCCGTACCGCGTGTACAGCACGGAAAGCCAGCGCTCCAGGCCGAAGGCCACGCAACTGGTGTGGACGGGGCTCCCCGTGCCCTCCAGGGTGATCCGGCAGCGCTCGCCGAAGAAGTTGCGGTGGACGTTGAGCGAGGCGATCGCCAGGTCGTCGACGAGGAACTCGTGCTTGACGGGCGAGAGGCGCTGGAGCAGCGCCCGCTGCCCGCCTCGGTCGTAGAAGGGGTCGGTCGCGGCCTCCTTGCGCACGGCGAGGCCGAGGGCGGCGGTGAGGGCGGTGACGCGCTCCTCGAACCGGCGCAGATGCTCCTGGGTGAAGTCGGCCGAGCCGAGCGCCACGATCTCACGCATGTGGAAGCCGAGGAGGCGCCGCAGCCCGTCGTAGTGCTCCTCGCGGCGGAAGCAGCGTCCGAGTACGGTCACGGCCGTCCCGTCGGGAAGGGCGCGGCCCTCGTGGTGGAGGTAGACGGCGAAGCAGGCGGCCGAGGGGAGGCCGAAGAGCGCCGGTTCCAGGTCGTCGGCGGTGAACCGCTCGTGCGGTACGCCCGGTTGGTGGCGCGTCAGGTCCAGGGTGCTGACCACGAGGGCCTGGTGCGGGAAGTTCTCGTACACGTCGAGGCGGGAGAGGTCGGCGACCGGGAGCAGCGGCGGCATGATCATCGGCGTGGCGCCGCTGTCGTTCCCCCAGCCCTCCAGGAGGGCGTCGAGCCGTTTCAGCAGGAGGGTCGGACCGGCCGGGAGGGTCTGCGGACCCGGGCCGGCCGCCGGGGCCGCCGTCATGAGACGACTTCGGCGGTGGCGCCGGAGAGCGCCAGCCGCAGGACGTCCTGGGCACAGCCCCAGGAGAGGCCGACCGCGATGCCGCCGTGACCGTAGTTGTGGATCACCCGTGCCGAGCCGAGGGGCTCCACCGCGAGGCGGGTCTGCGGCCGTGACGCCCGCAGGCCGACCTCGACCCCGGTGACCTTCGCCCCGGCGATGCGCGGCTCCACGGCGGCGCAGCGCGCCAGGATCTCCTCGGTCTGCGCCGGGTCCGGGTCCATGCTCCACACCTCGCGCTCGGCGGTCCCCCCGCACACCAGGCGGCGCCCGTGCGGGAAGTAGCTGGTGGAGGTGGGGCCCGGGTTCTGCTCGAAGAAGAACTCCTCGATGCCCGGGTTCTCCACGATCACGTGCTGGCCGCGGACCGGGAACACCTTGGGGTCGTCGGCCAGGGCGCGCGCCCCCACGCCCGTGCAGTTCACGACGAGCGGTGCCTGGGCGGCGGCCTCTTCCAGCGAGTCCACCGTGCCCACGTCGACGCTGCCCCCGGCGGCCGTGACCCGGGCGGCCAGATGGTCCAGGTAGACGGGCATGTCCACGATCGGCAGATCAACCCGGAACGCCACCGGGAACCCGCCGCTCTCCTCCTCTCCGCACGGCGTGTAGCCGGGCAGGTGGGCGGCCCACTCATGACCGCCGGCGGCCTGCCGGTTCACCAGGCGGCCCCGGGTCAGGCGGACGCCGCTGTCCGGCTGCTTGGCCAGCGCGCCGAACTCGGCCAGGCTGACCTGGTGCCAGGGGCGGGTGATGGCGGTCGGCGCGAACTTGGCCTCCGCCTCGCTCTCGTCGGCGATCGCCGGACCGCCGATGATCGCTCCCGCCACGGCCGACGTGGTCAGCCGGGGCGCGCGCTCGGCGACGACCCGGACCGTGAAGCCGCGCTCGGCCAGACATACCGCCGTGGTCAGTCCGGCCACACCCGCGCCGATGACCAGGGCCTCGTTTCGCATCGTCACTCGACTGCACCTCTCACTGGGGAAGCTGCGCGAAGGACCCGTACGGGAATCCCGCACGGAAAAGACGTTCCGCGCCCGCCGGGTGTGACCGGACGGGGGCTATTCGTGGGAAATGGCGACGCAGGACCAGGTGAAGCCGTTGCCGGCGCTCAGGAAGAGCGCCACCTCGCCCGGCGCGAGCCGGTCGTCGGCCTGGAGGGTGGCGAGGTTGGCCACGACGTCCCCGGCACCGAGGTGCCCGGTGTCGCGGCCCAGGTCGAGGAGTTCGGTGTGGGGCAGGGCCAGTTCGTGCACGGAGGGCCCGTAGAACTGGCTGAGGGCGCCGGTGCTGAGGCGGGGCAGGACGAGGTAGCGCAGCCGGGGGTCGGCCGGGGTGAGCCCGGCGTCCGCGATGGCGTCGAGCACCACGCGCTGCACGGAGCGGCGCAGGACGGCGACGAACCTCGGCCAGCCGCCGCCCGCCCGGAAGACGAGTTTGGTGCGCCGGGCGCTGACCGTGGCGTACGTGGCGCGCGGCGCGGGGGTGAAGGCGTCGTCGCCCCGGTAGAGCACCTCGTACTCGGGGACGCTCACCGAGGCGATGGCCAGGAGCCGGTAGGGGCCCGCGTCGCGGTCGAGGAGCAGGGCGGTGGCCGCGTCCCCGTACGCCACGTCGATGTCGCCCGACCAGCGGTCGAAGCCGGGCTGGACGAACCGGTCGGCGGTGGTCACCAGGCACCGGTTGACCGAGGGGTCGAGCGCGAGCCGGCCGGCGGCTACCTCCAGGGCGGCCACCGCGCCGTTGGAGGTCTGCTGCACCCCCAGGGGGGTGGCGCGGCGGGCCCCGATGCCGTGGGCCACGTAGTGCGGCGCGGACCAGAAGTCATGGCCCTGGTGGTAGATCCAGGAGTGGACGACCAGGCCGAGGTCGTCGCCCGACCAGCCCGCGTCGGCGAGCGCCTTCTGGGCCGCGAGCACGGCCATCTCGGGAGCCGCCCGGTCCGGGCTCTCGCTCAGCGCGCGGTAGCCGAGCCGGTCGGCGGTCTCCTGGTCGAGCCGCCCGGCCGCGACCGCCCGAGCGGTCTCCAGACGGCGGGACGGGAGCCAGAGCACGGCGGCGGCTATGCCCGGCGGGTCGGGTAACGGCGGACTCAGTCTCACGGGCTGCCTCCTCGGACCGGCCCGACGGCTCGGGCCGTACCTCCCGGCTGCCCACTATATTGTCAGCGTTATTGATTGTCAGGCATCTGTCTCTCGACTTCGCGCACGACCGGCGCGTTTCAGGCATCCCGCGCCGGTTCCGTGCGGAGTGTCGTTCGGCATGTGCTGTCGTTCTCCTTGGTTGTCGTGGTTCCGGAGTGTGAGGAGATCCGTGGTGTCCCAGCCGACCACCCCTCTCGGCGCCGACGCGGTGGTGCCGCTGTCGCCGATCGGCCATGTCGTGACGGAGTACGCCGTCCCCCAGCAGACGCCGCCGCAGGCGACGTTGGCGTACGGGGACCAGGGCCGCGTCGTGCTCTACGAGCCGTACGCGGGAGGGCTCGACGGCATCGCCGAGGGCTGGTACGTGTGGCTGCTGACCTGGCTGCACGACCAGACCGACGAGGAGGCCGCACCGCTGCGCGTGGTGCCGCGCGGCTGGGAGGGGAGCGGGCGCACGACCGGCGTCTACGCCACCCGGACGCCCAACCGGCACAACCGCATCGGGCTGAGCCTGGTCCGCGTCCGCGAGGTGAAGGGCAACGTCCTGCACTTCGACGGGGTGGACCTCGTCAACGGCACCCCGGTGCTCGACATCAAGCCGTATTCGCCGACGTCGGACACTCCTCCCGAGGACGCGTAGCCGCGGCGCGCTCCGCGCGCGCGGCGAGCGGCCCGGTGACCGTTCCCGCCACGAGGAACAGGGTGCCCAGGAGCAGCCAGCCCGCCACTCCCGCGTGGGTCACCAGGCCCGCGACCAGCAGCGGTCCGCCCGCCCTGGCCAGGTCCGAGCCGAGGCTCCAGGCGCCCAGGAACTCCCCCTGGCGGTGCGGATCGGCGAGGCCGTAGGAGACGCCCCAGCCGCTCGCCGAGGAGAGCAGCTCGCCCGCCGTCAGCAGGGCCACGCCCACCGCGAGCACCAGCACGGCGGCCACCGGCGGGAGGCCCGCCGTGGTGGCCGTCACCGCGCACGCGGCGAGCAGCGCCCACCCGGCGCGCCGGCCCGCGACCGCCGCCCCGGCGACGGTGTCGCTGCCGCGTGCGGCCCGCACCTGGAACAGGATCGCCAGCGCGGTGTTGAGCGGCATCAGCACCGCGACCGACCAGGTGGGCGCGTGCGTATGGGTGGAAATCCACAGCGGGACGCCGAGGCTGAGGACGTCGGCGTTGATGTAGAGCAGCCCCGAGAGAGCGGCGAGGGCGAGGAAGCGGCGGTCGCGCAGGGCGGCGCGGCGGTGTGCGGGACGCCTGGCGTCCGGCAGCGCGGCCGGGCGCGGGCCGTCGTCCGGCATCCGGGCCACGATGGCGGCGACGACCGCGTACGAGGCGCAGTTGCCGAGGACCAGGACGGTGTATCCGGTACGGGAGTCGGCGGCCAGGGCGGCGCCCGCGCCCAGACTGCCCAGCGAGAAGCCGATGTTGAGCATCACCCGGGTGTACGCGCTGGCCGCGACCAGCGCCGAGGAGTCCGCGATCCGGGCCAGGTAGGCGCCGCGGACCGGCCGTGACGCGCTCTCGGCGAGCGCGATGGCGCAGACGACGGCGAGGAAGCCGGCGAAGCCGTCGACGAACAGGTACCCGGCGAAGGCGACGGCCCGTACGACGACGGTGGCCAGATACACCCGGCGGTGCCCGAACCGGTCCCCGAGCTTTCCGGCCGGGACGGTGACGGCCGGTCCGAGCAGGGCGGCGACCGTCAGGCCGAGGCCGACCTGGGTGGCGCCGAGCCCGACGATCCGGGTGAAGAAGAGGGCGGCGCCGGTGTGGAAGAGGCCGTTGCCGATCCAGTCGACGAGGGTGGTGAGCGCGTAGGCGCGCAGCGGACCGCGGGGCGGCAGCAGAGCTGCCGCCCCGGAAGAGGTGGAGGACATGCCCCCAGCCAACGGCCTTCCGCCGCGCACCGACAGAGATTTAGGCTGGGGCTCAATGCTCCGCTACCGCCTGGGGGTCGACGACCTCGCCGACATGCGCTTCGCCTGCTCACCGCTGCTGGAGACCGCGACCAGCCTGTGGGCGCTGCGGCGCGCCGACAAGTACGCGCTGCACCTGCCGTGGGTGCGGCGGACGCGGGCGGCGCTGGCCGACGCCCCGGGCCTGGACACCGCGCTGCTCGGGGAGCTGACCGTACGCGGCAGCGGCTGGATCCCGGACTTCCTCACCCCGCGCCCCGACTCGCCGCTGCCGGACGTGCGGGACGAGCTGCGGCGGGTACGGCGGACGGCGCCCGACAAGGCGCTGGCGGACGTCCGGACGGCCTACGCGGGGCGCGCCCTGCCGCCGCGCCTGGCCGAACTGGCCGCCGATCCGCGCGGGTTGCGGGACGCGATGGCGCGGGTGCTGGAGGCGTACTGGGAGCTGGCGATGGCGCCGCACTGGCCGCGGATGCGGGCGGTCCTGGAGGCGGACATGGTGTGGCGGGCGCGGCTGCTGGCCCGCGAGGGCGCGGCGGCGGTGCTCACCTCGCTCGACCGGACGGCAAAGTGGCGGGGCGGCGAGCTGACGCTGTTCGTCCACCGGGACCTGGAGCTGGGGGCGGCGGTGGAGGGGCGGGGACTGTGGCTGGTGCCGACGCTGTTCGCCCAGCACGCGATCAGTCCGGTGGGGCCGGACGAGCCGCCGACGATCGCGTATCCGGCGCGGGGGGTGGGGACGCTGTGGGAGTCCCGCCCGCCGCGTCCGCCCGGGGCCCTCGCCTCGCTGGTGGGCGCGCCCAAGGCGGCGCTGCTGCTGGCCCTGGACGGCCCCGCGTCCACGACCGAACTGGCCCGCCGGCTGTCCGTCACGCCGAGCGCGGTCTCCCACCATCTGGCGGTGCTGTACCGGACGGGGCTGGTGAGCAGGGCTCGGGCGGGGAGGGTGGTGCTGTATGCGCGGACGGGGGTGGGGGACGCGGTGGCGCACCCGGAGAACTGACCTCCGCCGCACCCCGGCTCCCTCGCTTCGCGTTCACCCGCGGGCCGGTGGGGGCTGCTCGCGCAGTTCCCCGCGCCCCTGAAACGGCCTTCGGCCCCCTCGCTTCGCGGCCGTCCGCAGGCCGGTGGGGGTTGCTCGCGCAGTTCCCGCGCCCCTGAAACGGCCTTCGGCCCCCCTCGCTTCGCGGCCGCCTGCCGGCCGGTGGGGGCTGGTCGCGCAGTTCCCCGCGCCCCCGAAAGGGCCTTCGGCCCCCTCGCTGCGCGTTCGCCCGCCGGGCGGTTGGGGTTGCTCGCGCAGTTCCCCGCGCCCCTGGAAAGGGCCTTCGGCCCCCCGGTGTGTCGGCCAGCGTCGGGGCGTTGGTTACGCTCCGATTGCCCGGCGGAGGGCTACCGCCTCGTGGTGGATCGGTGTGTGCGCGCCCGTCAGCGGCACCCCGCTCCCCCCGCGCCGGCTCGCCACGATCTCCGCCGCGATCGACAGCGCCGTCTCCTCCGGTGTGCGCGCCCCGAGGTCGAGGCCGATCGGGGAGTGCAGGCGGGCCAGTTCCAGCTCCGTCACGCCCACCTCGCGCAGCCGCGCGTTGCGGTCCTCGTGCGTGCGGCGCGATCCCATCGCGCCCACGTACGCCACCGGCAGCCGCAGCGCCAGTTCGAGCAGCGGGACGTCGAACTTCGCGTCGTGGGTGAGGACGCACAGCACCGTACGGGAGTCGACCCCGGTCGACTCCAGGTAGCGGTGCGGCCACTCCACCACGATCTCGTCCGCCTCCGGGAAGCGGACGGACGTGGCGAACACGGGCCGCGCGTCGCACACCGTGACCCGGTACCCCAAAAACTTCCCCACCCGTACCAGCGCCGACGCGAAGTCGATCGCGCCGAAGACGATCATGCGCGGGGGCGGGACGCTCGACTCGACCAGGACCGTGAGCGACTGCCCGCACAGCCGGCCGTCCGCGCCCAGCACCAGCGTGCCGGTGCGGCCCGCGTCCAGCATGGCGCGTGCCTCGTCCGCCACCGTCCGGTCGAGCTCGGGGTGGCCGCCGAGGGCGCCCTCGTACGTACCGTCGGGCCGTACCAGGAGCGGGCGGCCCACCAGGTCGGACGGGCCGTCCGTGACGCGGGCCAGCGCCGCCGCCCCCTCGCTCGCCGCCGTGGCGAGCGCGGCGGCGAACACCGCCCGGGACGGGGAGCGGGCCGGCACCGGGGTCACCAGGATGTCGATGATCCCGCCGCAGGTCAGGCCGACGGCGAACGCGTCCTCGTCGCTGTAGCCGAAGCGTTCGAGGACGGGTTCGCCGTCCTCCAGCGCCTGCCGGCACAGCTCGTAGACCGCGCCCTCCACGCATCCGCCGGAGACCGAACCGATCGCCGTGCCCTCGCCGTCGACGGCGAGCGCCGCGCCGGGCTGGCGGGGCGCGCTGCCGCCGACCGCCACCACGGTGGCGACGGCGAAGTCACGGCCCTGCTCGACCCACCGGTTCAGCTCCTCGGCGATGTCCAGCATGTTCGGTCTCCTTAGAGGATGGTGGAGGGCGTCCGGTCGTACGCCCCGCTCGTGGCCTACTTGACGCCCAGCCAGTTCTCGATGGGACTGAGCGCGAAGTAGACGAGGAAGATTCCGGACAGGGCCCACATGAACCCGCCGATCTCCCGCCACTTGCCCTGCGCCGCCTTGATGACGGTGTAGGAGATGACACCCGCGCCGACACCGGCGGTGATGTTGTACGTGAACGGCATCAGGGCCACGGTGAGGAAGACCGGGATCGACACCGAGCGGTCGTTCCAGTCCACGTGCCGCGCCGCGCTCATCATCATCGAGCCGATCACGACCAGCGCGGCGGCGGCCACCTGGGCCGGGACCAACTGGGTGAGCGGGGTGAAGAAGAGGCAGGCCGCGAAGAAGAGGCCGGTGACGACCGAGGAGAGGCCGGTACGGGCGCCCTCGCCGGCGCCGGTCGCGGACTCGATGAAGACGGTCTGGCCGGAGGCTCCGGAGACGCCGCCGATCGCGCCGCCCGCGCCGTCGATGAACAGCGCCTTGGACAGACCCGGCATCCGGCCCTTGTCGTCGGCGAGCTTGGCCTCCTGGCCGACGCCGATGATGGTGGCCATCGCGTCGAAGAAGCCGGCAAGGACCAGGGTGAAGACGATCATGCCGACGCCGATGGCGCCCATCTGGTCCCAGCCGCCGAACTCCACGTCGCCGAAGAGTCCGAAGTCGGGCTTGGCGACCGCGCTGCCGTCCAGGCCCGGGGCGAGCCCGGCCCAGTCCTTGTCGTCCAGGCCGGCGATCTTGGTGACCGCGAGCGAGAGGACCGTGCCGGTGACGATGCCGATCAGGATCGCGCCGGGGATGTTGCGCGCCTGGAGGGCGAAGATCAGGAGCAGGGTCACCGCGAAGAAGAAGACCGGCCAGCCGACCAGCTCGCCCGTGGCGCCGAGGGTGACGGGGCCGCCCTGGCCCTTGCCCACGAATCCGGCCTTCACCAGGCCGAGCAGGGCGACGAACATGCCGATGCCCATGGTGATCGCGTGCTTGAGCGGCAGCGGGATGGCGTTCATGATCATCTCGCGGAGGCCGGTGACGACCAGCAGCATGATGACCACGCCGTACATGACGCACATGCCCATGGCCTGCGGCCAGGTCATGTTGGGGACCACCTGGGTGGTCAGGGCCGCGGAGACGTTCAGTCCGGCGGCCAGCGCGAGCGGGACCTTGCCGATGAAGCCCATCAGCAGGGTGCTGGCCGCGGCCGCGAGGGCGGTGGCCGTCACCAGGCCCGCATGGCCCAGCGTGTGCTTGTCGACGTCGGGCGTCGAAAGGATCAGCGGGTTGAGCAGGAGGATGTAGCACATCGCCATGAAGGTGGTGATGCCGCCGCGCACCTCCTGCGCGACCGTGGATCCTCTGTCCGTTATGTGAAAGTACCGGTCGAGCCAAGACCTGCCGGCGGGGACGCGCGAGCCGGAGCCCGCCTCCTCGGCGGTGGTCTTCGGCTCCACAGACTGCTGGGTCATGGTGCCTACTCCCAAGGTTCACAGGGGCACCCGCATCGGACGGAGACCTCCGTCGGACAAGCTGCGGGATTTGGGATGGTGCGTGGGCTGCACGACCCGGGGGACGGCCCGAGACGAACGTTTCCGCGGCTGCGGGGGTACCGGTTCCTTCCGGTACCGCAGTGCGGGGATGGTGCTGGTCATCCGGGTACTGCCTGGTGATGCCGGTGGTACGGGTGCTGCTGGTGATGGAGCCGGTGATGCGGGTGGTGCGGGTGAAGGACCGCGAGCGGTGCGGTACTTCCGTGCTCCGGGCGGTGCGGGCGGCGGGGAAGTGTGACGTTCCCGAGTGGCACGCACCGCCCGGAGGGTTCAGGGGGTCAGGACGACTCGGTGCCCGTGAGGTGCTCGGGGCGGACCGGGGTCCTGTTCAGCTCCAGACCCGTCGCGTTCCTGATCGCCGCGAGGACGGCCGGGGTGGACGACAGGGTCGGGGCCTCGCCGATGCCGCGCAGCCCGTACGGGGCGTGCTCGTCGGCGAGTTCGAGCACGTCGACCGGGATGGTCGGCGTGTCGAGGATGGTGGGGATGAGGTAGTCCGTGAAGGAGGGGTTGCGCACCTTCGCGGTCTTCGGGTCGACGATGATCTCCTCCATGACCGCCACGCCCAGGCCCTGGGTGGTGCCGCCCTGGATCTGGCCGACGACGGACAGCGGGTTGAGCGCCTTGCCGACGTCCTGGGCGACCGCCAGCTCGACGACCTTGACGAGGCCGAGCTCGGTGTCCACCTCGACGACCGCGCGGTGCGCGGCGAACGAGTACTGGACGTGGCCGTTGCCCTGGCCGGTGCGCAGGTCGAACGCCTCGGTGGGACGGTGGCGCCACTCCAGCTCCAGCTCCACCGCCTCGTCCTCCAGGACGTCCACGAGGTCCGCGAGGACCTCGCCGCCGTCGGTGACGACCTTGCCGCCCTCCAGGAGGAGTTCGGCCGTCGCCCAGGCCGGGTGGTACGAGCCGAACTTGCGGCGGCCGATCTCCAGGACGGCCTCGCGGACGTGCTCGCAGGTGTTCTTGACCGCGCCACCGGTGACGTACGTCTGGCGCGAGGCCGAGGTGGAACCGGCGGAGCCGACCTGGGTGTCGGCCGGGTGGATGGTCACCTGGGTGACGCCGAGCTCGGTACGGGCGATCTGCGCGTGGACGGTGACACCGCCCTGGCCGACCTCCGCCATCGCGGTGTGCACGGTGGCGACCGGCTCACCGCCGACGACCTCCATGCGCACCTTGGCGGTGGAGTAGTCGTCGAAGCCCTCGGAGAAGCCGACGTTCTTGATGCCGACCGCGTAGCCCACGCCCCGGACGACGCCTTCGCCGTGCGTGGTGTTGGACAGGCCACCGGGCAGCGCGCGGACGTCGGCCTGCTCGCCGGCGGTCACCCACTGCTGCTCGGGCGGCAGCGGGCGGGCCTTGACGCGGCGCAGCAGCTCGGCGACCGGGGCCGGGGAGTCGACCGGCTGCCCGGTCGGCATGATCGTGCCCTGCTCCATGGCGTTCAGCTGCCGGAACTCGACCGGGTCCATGCCCAGCTTCGCCGCCAGCTTGTCCATCTGGGCCTCGTAGGCGAAGCACGCCTGGACCGCGCCGAAGCCGCGCATGGCGCCGCAGGGCGGGTTGTTGGTGTAGAGCGCGATGGCCTCGATGTCGACGTCGTCGATCACGTACGGGCCGGCGCTCAGCGAGGAGGCGTTGCCGACGACCGCCGGGGAGGCCGACGCGTACGCGCCGCCGTCCAGGACGATGCGGCACCTCATGTGCGTGAGCTTGCCGTCCTTGGTGGCGCCGTGCTCGTAGGAGAGCTTCGCCGGGTGGCGGTGGACGTGGCCGAAGAAGGACTCGAACCGGTTGTAGACGATCTTGACGGGCTTGCCGGTGCGCAGCGCCAGCAGACAGGCGTGGATCTGCATCGAGATGTCCTCGCGGCCGCCGAAGGCACCGCCGACGCCGGAGAGCGTCATCCGGACCTTCTCCTCGGGCAGGCCGAGGACGGGGGCGATCTGCTTGAGGTCCGAGTGCAGCCACTGGGTGGCCACGTACAGCTCGACGCCGCCGTCCTCGGACGGTACGGCCAGACCGGACTCGGGGCCGAGGAAGGCCTGGTCCTGCATGCCGAAGGTGTACTCGCCCCTGACGATGACGTCGGCGCGCCTGGCGGCCTCGTCGGCGTTCCCGCGCACGATCGGCTGGCGGTGCACGATGTTGGGGTGCGGCACATGCCCGATGTGGTGGTCGTCGCGGCCCTCGTGGACCAGGATCGCGCCGGGCGCGGTCGCGGACGCCTCGTCCGTGATGACCGGCAGCTCCACGTACTCGATCTTGATCTTGGCGGCGGCGCGGCGCGCGGTCTCCGGGTGGTCGGCGGCGACCAGCGCCACCGGCTCGCCGTGGTGGCGGACCTTGCCGTGGGCCAGGACCGGGGTGTCCTGGATCTCCAGGCCGTAGTTCTTCACGTCGGTCGGCAGGTCGTCGTAGGTCAGCACGGCGTGGACGCCGGGCATCGCGAGGGCCTCGGAGATGTCGATCGACTTGATCTCGGCGTGGGCGACCGTGGAGCGCAGGGTCTGGCCCCAGAGCATGTCCTCGTGCCACATGTCCGAGGAGTACGCGAACTCACCGGTGACCTTGAGGGTGCCGTCCGGGCGCAGCGTCGACTCGCCGATGCCGCCCTTGGTCTTGGAACCCTGGGTGATGTTGGTGGGAGTACCAGTGGTGGCCATGATCGTCAGACCGCCTCTTCCTGACGGGCGGCCGCGAGGCGGACCGCGTCGAGGATCTTCTCGTAACCGGTGCAGCGGCAGAGGTTGCCGGAGAGTGCCTCGCGGATGTCCTGGTCGGACGGGGATGCGTTGCGCTCCAGCAGCTCGTCGGCGGCCACCAGCAGACCCGGGGTGCAGAAGCCGCACTGGACGGCGCCGGCGTCGATGAACGCCTGCTGGACCGGGGAGAGCTCGCCGGTCTCGCTGCTGCGGCCGTCGGCGGGCCTGGCCTGCCAGCGCTGGGCGGCGTCGATGGAGGTGCCGCAGGAGCCGGAGGCGCAGGCGCCGCCCGGGTGGGCCTCCTCGCGGTGCTTGGCGTAGTCCGCCAGGCCCTCGACGGTGACGACCTCGCGGCCCTCGACCTGGCCGGCCGCGACCAGACAGGCGCACACCGGCACGCCGTCCAGGCGGACCGTGCAGGAGCCGCACTCGCCCTGCTCGCAGGCGTTCTTCGATCCCGGAAGGCCCATGCGCTCGCGCAGGACGTAGAGGAGGCTCTCGCCCTCCCAGACGTCGTCGGCTTCCTGCTTGCGGCCGTTGACCGTGAAATTGACGCGCATGGTTATGCAGCTCCTTCAAGCGAGCGGCCGGTGCCGCGGTACTGCTCCCAGGTCCAGCCGAGCGTGCGGCGGGCCATGATGCCCACGGCGTGCCGGCGGTACTTGGCCGTGCCTCGTACGTCGTCGATCGGGTTGCAGGAGGCGGAGGCGAGCTCCGCGAACTGCTTGGCGATCGAGGGAGTGATGATCTTGCCGCTCTCCCAGAACCCGCCCTCGTCGAGCGCGGCGTTCAGGAACTCCTCCGCCGCCTTCGCCCGGACCGGGGTCGGGGCGGCGGAGCCGATGCCGGTGCGGACCGTCCGCGTCTCGGGGTGCAGGGCCAGGCCGAAGGCGCAGACCGCGATGACCATCGCGTTGCGGGTGCCGACCTTGGAGTACTGCTGGGGGCCGTCCGCCTTCTTGATGTGGACGGTCTTGATGAGCTCGTCCGGCGCCATCGCGTTGCGCTTCACACCGGTGTAGAACTCGTCGATCGGGATCAGCCGCGAGCCGCGCACCGACTCGACCTCGACCTCGGCGCCCGCGGCGAGCAGCGCCGGGTGGGCGTCACCGGCCGGGGAGGCGGTGCCGAGGTTGCCGCCGACACCGCCGCGGTTGCGGATCTGCGGGGAGGCGACGGTGTGCGAGGCGAGCGCCAGGCCCGGCAGCTCGGCCCGCAGGTTCTCCATGATCTGGGTGTACGACACGGACGCGCCGAGCCGTACGGTCTCCTCGCCGGTCTCCCACGCGCGCAGCAGCTCGATGCGGTTCAGGTCCAGAAGGTACTCGGGCCGGCGGTGGTCGAAGTTGATCTCGACCATCACATCGGTGCCACCCGCAATGGGCACAGCCGTGGGGTGCTCGGCCTTGGCGGCGAGCGCCTCCTCCCAGCTGGCGGGGCGAAGGAAGTCCATGAGTGGCTCTCTTCTTCTCAATCGGGGTCGTTCGCGCGGGTCCCGGGGACGGCCGGCCCTTGGCTGATGAAGTCGTTCATGTGCTGTTAACGCGGTGTGGCCCCAGTACACAAGCCTCACTCCGCCGGGTGCAGTCACCGAAACCATGAAGGAGTTGGCTGGTCTCCATCTACGTCTTGTAGATTCGTATGAAAGGCGGTGCTCAGTAACCCCACCGCTTTCCACCGGCAACAACAAGACAGATCGGCGGCGACACGCGATGCGGCTGCGCGCACTTCTGGAGACCGACGCGCTGGGGCTGCGGCTGCTCGGCGGCGACGACGAGCTGGACCGCACCGTACGCGGTGTGATGACCACTGACCTGCGCGATCCCAGCCGGTATCTCTCCGGTGGCGAGCTGGTCCTCACCGGCCTCGCCTGGCGCCGCGACGCCGACGATTCCGAGCCATTCGTGAGGATCCTCGCCGGGGCCGGGGTGGTGGGCCTGGCGGCCGGCGAGGCCGAGCTGGGCGCGATCCCGGATGACCTGATCCGTGCGTGTGCACAGCACCGGCTGCCGCTGTTCGCGGTGAACGAGTCGGTCGCCTTCGCCACCATCACCGAGCACGTGGTGCGCCAGGTGTCCGGCGAGCGGGCCGGGGACCTGGCGGCCGTGGTCGACCGGCACCGGCGGCTGATGACGTCGGGGCCCGCGGGCGGCGGCCCGGAGGTCGTCCTTGACCTGCTCGGCTCCGACCTGGACCTGCGGGCCTGGGTGCTCTCCCCCACCGGCCGGCAGATCGCGGGCGCGGGCGAGCCGCTCGCCCCGGCCGTCGCCGCCACTCTCGCGGGTGAACACCTCGGCGCGACGCGCACCGGCCGCCGGGGCCCGCACCGGGCCGTGGTCCACGGCACCACGTACTCGCTCTTCCCCATCCGCCACAGCGGGCGCGGGGCGGCGCCCGCCGCCCGTGACGTGCGCGAGACGGTCCTGTCGGACTGGCTGCTCGCCGTCGAGGCCGACGCCGCCGACTGGCCCGCCGCCCGGCTCGACCTGCTCCAGGGCGTCACCCAGCTGATCGCCGTGGAGCGCGACCGCCGCGACGCGGCCCGCACGGTACGGCGCCGGCTCGCCCAGGAGGTCCTGGAGCTGGTGCAGACCGGGGCCGCGCCCGCCGAGATCGCGGCCCGGCTGCGGGTCGCCGCCCCCGTGCTGCTGCCGGGCCTGGGCTCGGCGCCGCACTGGCAGGTCATCGTGGCCCGGGTCGACTGGAGCCAGGCGGCGGCCACCGCCGCGGAGGTCGCGGGCGGCCCGGTCGCCCAGGCCCTCCTCGAGGAGATCCTGGTCGACCCGGCCGTGGCGGGCTCCGACTCCTCCGACCGGATCGCGGTCGCCCACGCGGGCGACGAGGCCATCGCGCTGGTGCCGCTGCCCGCGGTCGGCCCCGAGGGCACGGAGGCCGGGCTGCACGCGGACGCGCTGCTCGCGGCCGTGCAGGCACCGCTCTCGGCGGGCCTCGCCGACGACGGGCGCCTGACACTGGGTGTCAGCGCCGCGGTGCACTCGGCCGAGGGGCTGCGCGGGGCCCTGGAGGAGGCCCGGCACGCCCGCCGGGTCGCCGCCGCCCGCCCCGGCCGGGTCTGCGCGGCCGGCCACCACGAGCTGGCCTCCCACGTGCTGCTGCTGCCGTTCGTCCCGGACGACGTGCGCCGCGCCTTCACCGCCCGTCTGCTGGACCCGCTGCGCGACTACGACCGGCGCCACCGGGCCGAGCTGATCCCGACCCTGGAGGCGTTCCTCGACTGCGACGGGTCCTGGACCCGCTGCGCCACGCGCCTGCATCTGCACGTCAACACCTTGCGCTACCGGGTCGGCCGGATCGAGCAACTGACGGGGCGTGATCTTTCGCGTCTGGAGGACAAGCTGGACTTCTTCCTGGCCCTGCGGATGAGCTGAGAGCCTGTCTTTGGACCCCCGTCGTCCGCCCGGAGGGCGGGCGCGGCGGCGGTCGGTGCGTGCGAGCGGCGTGCGGTGTCCCAGGTCATGTGGCGGAGCCACCTGTCCTGGGACACCGTGCGGCGAGCGTGCGTGCTGGGCGTCGCCGCGCAGACGGGGGTTCAAAGACAGGCTCGCAGGGGGCGCGCGGGCGGCGCGGCGGACCGGGAACACCACCGCGACGTACCGCAATTCGCCGTTTGTGAAGGAATTCACGCGTGGCCCTTGGCCCGGCGTGCCAATCCGTGCTGAGATTCGCCACACGAACCAACAGCTCGGACTCAACGGCTCGATGGCGCGCTCGGGGAGGGCAACGTGGCGTACTCCGCCATGTCTGATTCCGGAACGACTGCGGAGAACGGGGATCCGCTCGATCCGCTCCATCCACTGCAGACCGCCGTGTGGCGGCTGCGCTCGCGCGGCTGCTGGACCGACGCGGCCGCCCTGCTCGAACCGCACGGCGCCGAGCCCGCCGCGGCGCTCCAGCGGGCCGCGCTGCTCACCGAGCGGTGCCTGTACACCGGGGACGGCTGGGCCGAGGCCGAGGAGGCGCTGCGCGGGGCGGAGGCGGTGGCCGGGGACGACGAGGAGCGCGGCGCGGCGGCGTGCGAGCGGGGCCAGCTGGCGTACGCCTCGACGCTGCTCGGGGTGCGCGACCGCGCCGACGAGGCCCGCTCGGCGCTGGGCCGGGCGGCCGCGCTGATCGCCCCGGCGGCGAAGGGGAGGGCGCTGCTCGACTTCCGGCGGGGGCTGCTCGCCGAGAACGTGGCGGACGCGCCGCAGGCGGCCCGTGCCGCGTACCGCCGCGCGCACGCGGGCGCCACCGCGCACGGCGACACCCTGCTGCTCTCCTTCACTTGGCGCCATCTGGCCGGACTCGCCCTGCGGGACGGGGAGTTGGCGGAGGCGCGGCACGGCTTCGCGGAGTCGCTGCGGATCCGGGAGGAGCTGGGCTACCTGGTCGGTACGGCCCCGGCGCTCGCGGCCCTGGCCAAGGCCGAGCCCGAGCCGGAGGCGACCCGTCTGCGCACGGAGGCGGCACGGCTGTTCCGCCTCCTGGGCGGCGTCCCGACGTGGCTGGCCACCCACCTGACCCCAGCCCCGGCCACAACCTGACCGACGCGGCCCGACTCCCTGCCCGGCCTTTGCCTCCCGCCCGGTGGGTGGCTGGCCGCGCAGTTCCCCGCGCCCCTGGGTAGTCGGCCGCAGCCCGAAAACCCTGCTCGGCCCCAGACTTCCAAACGGCGACGAACCCACCACGATCCCCGGACGAAGTCCGGGCCCTGAAGGGGCGCGGGGAACTGCGCGACCAGCCACCCACAACCCGCAGACAAACGAGGGTTTCCAGGGGCGCGGGGAACTGCGCGAGCAACCCACCACAGCCCGCAGACAAACACGGGCGTCCAGGGGCGCGGGGAACGGCGCGAGCAACCCACCGCCATCCGCAGACGAAGCCCGGGCAAAACCTAAAGCGCCGACCCCGTGAAGTGTTCCCGCACCAGCGCCTGCACCACCGTCAGGTCCTGGGCGGTCAGCGCGTCCAGCAGTGCCAGGTGCTCGGCCGCGTCCGCGACCAGGTCCGCCCGGCGGGCGACCGGCGCCGCCGTCAGCGGCCACTGCGAGCGCCGGTGCAGATCCTCCGCCACCTGGAGCAGCTGCCGGTTCCCGGCGAGCGCCAGGACCGCCCGGTGGAAGGCCCGGTCGGACTCCGCGTACCCCGCCCGGTCCCCGACCGCCGCCGCCTGCGTGGTCGCCTCCGCCAGCGGCCGCAGCTCGGCCCAGCGGGCGGCGGGCACGGTCCGGGCGAGCCGGAGCATCACCGGCACCTCGATCAGCGCGCGGACCTCGGCCAGCTCGGCCAGCTCGCGCGGAGTGCGCTCGGTGACCCGGAAGCCCCGGTTCGGGACGACCTCGACGGCCCCCTCGGAGGCCAGGCGCTGCATCGCCTCGCGGACCGGGGTGGCGGAGACCCCGAAGCGCTCGCCGAGCACCACCGCCGAGTACACCTCGCCCGGCACCAGCTCGCCGTCGACCAGCGCGGCCCGCAGCGCCTCCAGGATCTGGCCGCGCACCGAGTGCCGGCGGACCCGGGGCGCGGGCGGCTCGCTGTGGGTGTGCTCACCGCGCGCGGACGCCTCCCGTACGGCGGAGACCGCCCGTACGGCCGAGGCCTCCCGGGTCTGTGCGGGCACACGGGCGGCCCCGGACGGCGCCGCCGCCGCCTCGCGCGCTCTGCCCCGCTCCACCCCAGACCCTCCTACCGCTCGGTATTCCCCCAGCACCATAGGCGGACAAAGCGACAGTTCAAACATCGCGCGCATCCGCTAAGGTAAGCCTTACCTGCAAACGATCGTGATTCGGTGGTCCCTGCATGACTGTGTCGACGCTGCTCCCGAGCCCCCTGGCCGCGTCCTACGCACGCCTCGCCGACGTCTACCCCGGCGTCCGGGTCCAGGAGCTGGCGGACGGCGAGCGGGCGCCCCGCTCCTCGGGCTGGGTCGGCGCGGACCAGCTCGCCTCCGGCGGGGACGCCCTGGACGCCTTCCTCGGCTGGGACGACGAGCAGGTCCTGCGCGACTACGGGCAGCGGGCCCGCCCCGACGTCATCGCCTCCTTCGGCTTCCACCGCTACGCCTGGCCCGCCTGTCTGCTGATCACGGTCCCGTGGTTCCTGCACCGCCGGGTGCCGCGGGTGCCCGTCGAGGCCGTGTCCTTCCAGCGCACGCTGGGACGGCTGAGCGTGCGGGTGCGGGAGTTCGCCTGCCTGCCCGGGGACCCGGCGGCGGCGCTGCCCGGCGCGCGGGTCGTCCCGGACGAGGAGGCGCTGCGCGCCGAGGTCCGCGCGGCCGTCGCCGAGCACCTGGGCCCGGTGCTGGACGGCTTCGGACCCCGGATGCGGCGCGGCCGGCGGGCGCTGTGGGGCATGGCGACCGACGAGGTCGTCGAGGGCCTGTGGTACGTGGCGGCGCTGCTCGGCGAGGAGCGCCGGGGCATGGCCGAGCTGGAGCGGCTGCTGCCCGGCTCCACCCGGCCGTACGTGGGCGCCGCGGGCTTCCGCGAGCTGAGCGGGCCGTCCGGCGAGCCGCTGCCGACCCGCGACCGGGCAAGCTGCTGCCTCTTCTACACCCTGCGCCCCGAGGACACCTGCGTCACCTGCCCGCGTACGTGCGACGCGGACCGGGTGGCCCGGCTGAGCGCCGCGTCCTGAGCCCACGCCACCCGTACGGGTGAGTCGGATTCGAACCCAACTCCCCACCAGGCGACGCCAGTTCGAGCAGATCGCACCTATCCGTATGCCACCGGACGCCAATGGCGGCCTCTTCCCCCGAAAACGCCTGCGGCCGCGCGCGGCAGGAGCACTATGGCGCCCGGAACGCCTTACGTGATTCAAGGGACACCGCATGCGACTGACCGACATATCTCTGGACTGGCTGCTTCCGGGCGGCGTGATGATCGTGGGGGTCGTCGTGGCGTTGGTCGTCCTCACGCGTGGCAGGCGCGCGGGTGAGAGCGCGTCCGGCGACGACAGCTGGGAACGCAGTGAGGAGCGCCGGCGCCGCAAGGAAGCCGTCTACGGCACCGCCTCCTATGTGCTGCTGTTCTGCTGCGCGGCCGTCGCCGCCGCGCTCTCCTTCCACGGTCTGGTCGGCTTCGGCCGGCAGAACCTCAGCCTGACGGACGGCTGGGAGTACCTCGTCCCGTTCGGCCTCGACGGTGCCGCCATGTTCTGCTCGGTGCTGGCGGTGCGCGAGGCCAGCCACGGCGACGCGGCACTCGGCTCACGGCTGCTGGTGTGGACGTTCGCGGGCGCGGCGGCCTGGTTCAACTGGGTGCACGCGCCGCGCGGCATGGCCCACGCGGGCGCCCCGCAGTTCTTCGCGGGGATGTCGCTCTCGGCGGCGGTGCTCTTCGACCGCGCGCTGAAGCAGACCCGCCGGGCGGCGCTGCGCGAGCAGGGCCTGGTGCCCCGCCCGCTGCCGCAGATCCGGATCGTCCGGTGGCTGCGGGCCCCGAGGGAGACCTTCGGCGCCTGGTCGCTGATGCTCCTCGAAGGGGTGCGGACGCTGGACGAGGCGGTCGAGGAGGTACGCGAGGACCGGCGCGCCAAGGAGCAGAACCGGCTCCGGCGGCGCGAGCAGGAGAAGCTGGAGCGGGCCCATCTGAAGGCGCTGAGCCGGCAGGGCCGGAACATGGGCCGGGTGCGGCCGGGCGGCCGCCAGGTCGATGTCCCGTCCATGGCCGCGGGCGCGGGCTCCGGGCAGCCGAAGGCTGTCGCGGAGCCCGCCATACCAGAGCCGGGACAGCTGCCCCTTCGCAACCGGCCCTCCCTTCAGGCCGTCATGGACGCTGAGTCCACGGCGGCGTCCCGCACCGTCGACCTCACAGCCGAGGACGACACCCAGACGCTTCCGCGCCTGGACCATCTGGAGCGCAAGCTCAAGGATCTGGAGCAGCAGTTCGGCTGAGCGCGGCCCGTGGGCCCAGCCGGACGCCGGTGGCGGGAGCGGTCTCAGGCCGTCCCGTTGCCGAGCTCGAACCAGACCACCTTGCCCGCCTCGTGCGCGCGCACGCCCCAGGCGTCCGCGAGCGCCTGCACGAGGAGCAGGCCCCGGCCGTGCGTACCGTCGTCGGCGGACGGTACGTACGGTGCGGGGAGTTCCGGGGTGAAGTCGTGCACCTCGACGCGCAGCCCCGCCGGAGCCACCGTGGCCGTCACCACGGCTCCCTGGTCGGTGTGTATGAGCGCGTTGGTCACCAGCTCGCAGGTGAGCAGTTCGGCCACCTCGACCGGCCCGCTGTGCTTCCAGTGCCCCAGCAACTCCCGCAGCGCGCGCCGCACTTCGGCCACCGCCGTGAGGTCCGACCGCCCCACCCTGTGCCGAAGCTGCCCCTGGAGCAGCGCACGCGCCCCCGTGGCGCGGAACGTCCCGCTCGTCTCGGGCCCGCCCCCTCCCTGACGCTCTGTCATAGCCCCCACCCGCACGTCGTCACGTCCCTTTCCGTCTCGAACACCCTCACGGGATGCATGCCCCGGTGACCCCCCGTCACGCATGGTGATTCCGCAACAACCGACGGGATACACCCCGGGAGCGGTTCCGCGGCCGGGGTCCGGATGCGGCCGGGTCACGGCTGAGGAGGGTGCTCCAAGGCAGCGCCCCTTACCCACAGGCGACTCACAGGGCGAAGGGGGCCGCCCGCCCTCGATTCCCGTGTGGGGAGCGGTCGACACCCGCGGTCCCGCACGCCGTACGGCCGTCCGGCGGGCAGACGCGCCGACCAGGGCGCATCGCCCCATCGCCGGGCCGCCGGGTGGACACCTGCCTTACGGGCCTACGGCCGGGGCACGTTGCGCAGATTGGAACGGGCCATCTGGAGCATCCGGCCGACTCCGCCGTCCAGCACGATCTTGCCGGCGGAGAGCGCGAACCCGGTCACCATCTCGGCGCTGATCTTCGGCGGGATGGAGAGCGCGTTGGGGTCGGTGATTACGTCGACCAGGGCGGGCCCCTTGTGCCGGAAGGCGTCCTTGAGGGCCCCCGCGAGCTGCTTGGGCTTCTCGACCCGTACGCCGTAGGCACCGGCCGCGCGGGCGATGGCCGCGAAGTCGGGGTTGTGGTTGGCCGTTCCGTACGACGGCAGCCCCGCCACCAGCATCTCCAGCTCCACCATGCCGAGCGAGGAGTTGTCGAAGAGCACGATCTTCACCGGCAGGTCGTACTGGACCAGGGTCAGGAAGTCGCCCATCAGCATCGAGAACCCGCCGTCGCCGGACATCGAGATCACCTGGCGGCGGCGGTCGGTGAACTGGGCGCCGATCGCCTGCGGCAGCGCGTTCGCCATCGAACCGTGGCTGAACGAGCCGATCACGCGGCGCCTGCCGTTGGGCGAGAGGTAGCGGGCGGCCCAGACGTTGCACATCCCGGTGTCGACGGTGAACACCGCGTCGTCGTCGGCGAGTTCGTCGAGGACCGAGGCCACGTACTCGGGGTGGATCGGCACATGCTTGTCCACCTTGCGGGTGTACGCCTTGACGACGCCCTCCAGCGCGTCGGCGTGCTTCTTCAGCATCTTGTCGAGGAAGCGCCGGTCGGTCTTCTCCCGCACGCGCGGGGTCAGGCAGCGCAGCGTCTCCTTGGCGTCGCCCCACACCCCGAGGGCGAGCTGGGAGCGCCGCCCCAGCCGCTCGGGCCGGACGTCGATCTGCACGATCTTGACGTCGTCGGGCAGGAACGCGTTGTACGGGAAGTCCGTGCCGATCAGGATCAGCAGATCGCACTCGTGGGTGGCCTCGTAGGCGGCGCCGTATCCGAGGAGTCCGCTCATGCCGACGTCGTACGGGTTGTCGTACTGGATCCACTCCTTGCCGCGCAGGGCGTGGCCGACGGGGGCCTTGACGCGTTCGGCGAACGCCATGACCTCGGCGTGGGCGCCCGCGGTGCCGCTGCCGCAGAAGAGCGTCACCCGTTTGGCCCCGTCCACCAGCCGTACGAGCTTGTCGATCTCCGCGTCGCCGGGGCGCACCGACGGCAGCGCGGTGACCAGCGCGTGCTCGACGGCCTTCTCCGGGGCGGGCTCCGAGGCCACGTCGCCCGGCAGCGCGACGACGCTGACGCCGCCCCGGCCGATGGCGTGCTGGATGGCCGTCTGGAGCAGCCGGGGCATCTGCTTCGGGCTGGAGATGAGTTCGCAGTAGTGCGAGCACTCCTGGAACAGGTGGTCGGGGTGGGTCTCCTGGAAGAAGCCGAGGCCGATCTCGGAGGAGGGGATCTGGGAGGCGAGGGCGAGGACCGGGGCCATCGAGCGGTGGGCGTCGTAGAGGCCGTTGATCAGATGGAGGTTGCCCGGGCCGCAGGAGCCGGCGCAGGCCGCGAGGGTGCCGGTGAGCTGGGCCTCGGCGCCGGCCGCGAAGGCGGCGACCTCCTCGTGGCGGACCTGGATCCAGTCGATGCCGGGGGTGCGGCGGATGGCGTCGACGACGGGGTTGAGGCTGTCGCCGACGACGCCGTACATCCGCCGCACCCCCGCGCGGGCGAGGATGTCCACGAACTGCTCTGCCACGTTCTGTTTGGCCATGGCTCCCATTCATCCACGGGCCGCCGTCTCACGCCTCCCAGACGGCGACCGCCGTACGGTCGTCGGCGTACCCCTTCACTCTGAGCTGGACGTCGGCGAGGAACGCGGCGAGCCCCGGCGGCTCCTGGCCGGTCCACCGCTCGGCCAGCTCCTTCGCGAGCGCGGGCTCGCCCCGCAGCGGCTCGGCCAGTCCCCCGCCGCACAGCAGCAGGGTGTCACCCGGGCGGGCGACGGAGGCGCGGAAGCGGAAGGGTTCGGCGGGCGGGGGCGGCGGGTCGATGTACGGGCGGGCGGGCTCCACGGTGTGCAGGTCCATGGTGAGCCGGTCGCCCTCGGCGGTCTCCGAGGGCGGCGAGCCGAAGCCGACGACGGGTGCGCCGCTGATCTCGCCCGGCTCGGGCGCGGCGGGCTCGATGTCCTGCCAGACTCCCCCGCGCAGCCGGAACAGGCCGCCGGGACCGACCCCGAAGAAGACCCGGGTGCGGCAGCCGGGGTCGGCGGAGAGCAGCAGACAGCGCAGGCCCGCCGTGTACTCCTCGGGCTCCGCGCCCAGTTCGGCGGCGCGGGCGCGCAGCCGGCCGTAGCTGCGGTCGGTGAGCCGGTGCAGTCCCGACTTGAGGTCGCCCCGGCGCCCGGCCCTGATGTCGGCGGCGAGCCGGGCGTGGCTGCGCCCGATGGCGCCGCCGATCCAGCGGCAGGCGTCGGCGGCGGCGAGGTGCGCGCCCTCGAAGGTGCGCGTCCCGCTGGCGACGGCGACCAGGACCAGCGCGTCCTCGCCGTTGCCGAACCGGGCGGTGAGCAGGGCGTCGCGCCGGGGTTCGCCCCGGTAGCGGGCGGAGTCGCCGCGTACGGAGGCGGCGCGCAGGACATACGCGCCGTACCGGGCGCCGTCCAGGACCGTGTCCGCGACCAGCTCACCGAGGCCGTCGGGCCGTGCGGCCGGCAGCGCGGTGGGTTCGGCGTCGTAGGTGGGCGGCCGGTCCCCCACATGACCGACACGCACCCGGGGCGCGGGAGGCGCGGTCGGCTGGGGCGGAGCCTCGGGCGGGGCGGCGACGGGGGCGGGGGCGGGCGGATCGGGCGGCGCCAGGGGCGGCCCGGCCGCGGCCTCGGCGGCGGGCGGATCGGGTGGGGGCGGCGGTGGCCCGGCCGGGGTCTCGGAAGCGGGCGGATCGGGTGGGGGCGGCGGTGGCGGCCCGGCCGGGGCCTCGGCGGCGGGCGGATCGGGTGGAGGCGGTGGCGGCGGCTCGCCCGGGCTCTCGCCGGCCGTCGGTCCGGGTGGCGGCGGGGGGACGGCGGGCTCGTACCCGGGTGGGGGCGGGGCCAGGGGAGGAAGGGAGTCGGCGGGCTCCCACCACCCGGCCGTGCGGCGGGAGCCGGGCGGCGCCGTGCCGCCGGGCGGCTGCCACGGGGCCCTGGGCGGTGGCCCGTTGGGGGCGGGGGCCGGCTCCGCCGGGTCGGGCGCGGGGCCGGCGGGGTCGTGCGCGTCCCGCGCGGCGGGCCGCTCCGGCACGCGCGACGCGCACGGCTCGGAACCGTCCTGCGGCGACCGGGGGTCCGGTACGGGCGGACTCACCGCCCGGGCAACGGACTTGAAGCGGTCGTCCAGGGTGTCGCCCGCGGTCGCGGGCGCGCTGTCAGGGGCGGGCTCGTCGTACAGGCGAGTCCACCAGTCGTCGTCCGAGGTGCGCCTCTCCCCCTGCTGACTCATGCCCCTATTGTCCACCGCGCGGGCCGCACGAAAACCGTGGAACGGGTAAAAGTGGTCAGCACACAATTCCGCACCCCGTACGGGGGCACGAGTCGACGCGCCTCCGCCGGGCGGCCCTTCCCCCCACGAGAGGGCCGCCCGGCGAAGCTCTGCGCGGGGCAGCCCACCGACCGCCCGCCCCTTCACAGGACGGTCGCGGTCGCCGCTCCGGGAGTCGTACGCCATAACGGGCGCATCGCTCTCCGCGGAGGAATACGGAACAAAGCACTCCGCACGCAAAGCGCGCAAATGCCCTGTTGCCGACGGCTGTTGGTCCTGCGGTTGCGCCAGCTTGGCAGAGCGACGGAAGGTGCGGGGACGATGTTGTGAGGCGGGTTCACGCCGTGGCCGTTTCCCGCCACACGTGGACGCGGCCGTGAGAGGGGCGGACGAGGGTGCTCGGAGCGATAGGCCTGGACGAGACGCAGGAGTCGGCGTACCGGACGCTGGTGGCGCTGGGCGCGGCCGAGGTCGCGGACCTGGCGCACCGGCTGGCGCTGCCGGAGCCGGACACGGAACGGGCGCTGCGGCGCCTGGAGCGCCAGGGCCTGGCCGCCCAGTCCTCGGCACGGACCGGGCGGTGGGTGGCGGCCCCGCCCGGTGTCGCGCTCGGCGCCCTGCTCACCCAGCAGCGCCACGAGCTGGAGCGGGCGGAGCTGGCGGCGGCGGTGCTGGCCGAGGAGTACCGGGCCGAGGCGGCCCAGCCCGCCGTCCACGACCTGGTGGAGGTGGTGACCGGCGCCTCCGCGGTCGCCCACCGCTTCCACCAGCTCCAGCTCGGCGCGACCGACGAGGTGTGCGCGCTGGTCACCGGCCATCCGGTCGCGGTGACCGGCGTGGACAACGAGTCCGAGGAGCGGGCGACGGCCCGGGGCGTCGCCTACCGGGTGGTCATCGAGCGCGAGATGCTCGCGCTGCCGACCGGGATCACCGAGGTCACCGCGGCACTCGGGCGCGAGGAGCAGGTGCGTACGGTCGAGCGGGTGCCCACCAAGCTGATGGTGGCCGACCGCAGCCTGGCGATGGTGCCGCTGACCGGCCGGGACGCCGAGCCCGCCGCCCTGGTGGTGCACGCCAGCGGCCTGCTGGAGTCGCTGATGGGTCTCTTCGAGGCGGTGTGGCGGGACGCCCTGCCCCTGCGGCTCGCGGGTTCGGCGGTCCGGGAGGAGGCGTCCGGGCCCGACGCCACCGATCTGGAGATCCTGTCGCTGCTGCTGGCCGGGATGACCGACGCCAGCGTGGCCAAGCAGCTCGGCCTGGGGCTGCGGACCGTCCAGCGCCGGGTGAAGGGCCTGATGGAGCTGACCGGCGTCACCACCCGGCTCCAGCTGGGCTGGCACGCCTACGAGCGCGGCTGGGTGGCCCGGTAGCGGCGGGTCGCGTCCGGCGCGAGGAAGGACGTACACCCCTCCCCCGGCCTGCACGGACGTCCGTGGTGTTGCACGCTGAACAGGTGGGCGTATGGCTGCTCCTGGTGATGGGCCTGGTGATGCTCCTCGGCCTGTTCGGCGTGCTGGTGCCCGGGGCGCCCGGGCCGGCGATCGTCTGGGCCGCCGTGGCGTGGTGGGCGCTCACCGACACCGGCGGCACGCCTGGGCGGTGCTCGCCGGGGCGACGGGCCTGCTGCTGCTCGCCCAGGCGCTCAAGCTGAGGATGCCGCCCAGGCGCCTCAAGGCGGCGGGCGCGCCCCGCCGCTCCCTGCTCACCGCGGGTCTCGCGGCGATCGCCGGGTTCTTCCTGCTGCCGGTCGTCGGCGGGGTCGCGGGCTTCCTCGCCGGTCTGTACGGGGCGGAACGGGTGCGGCTCGGCAGCCACGGGGCGGGGTGGTCGTCGGCCCGCACGGTGCTGCGGTCCGGCGGGTACTCGGTCCTGGTGGAACTCCTGGCGTGCCTGCTGGTGGTGGGGGCCTGGGCGGGCGTGGTGATCTGGGCCTGAACGGGTCGTGGACGCGGGGTCCCGCGACCCGGACACCCTGGTTCCGGGAGCCGATGACCTCCGGCGGCCCCGCGTGTGACGCTGGGGCATGACCGAATTCAGCGCGGCCGAGCGCGCGTATCTGAAGACCCAGCGGCTGGGCCGGCTGGCGACCGTCGACCCCAAGGGTCAGCCGCAGGCGAACCCGGTCGGGTTCTTCCCGCAGGACGACGGCACGATCCTGATCGGCGGGTACGCGCTCGGCACCACCAAGAAGTGGCGCAACCTGCTGGTGAACCCCCGGCTGGCGCTGGTCGTCGACGACGTGGTGAGCGTACGGCCGTGGCGGGTGCGGGGCGTGGAGGTCCGGGGCGAGGCCGAACTGCTCACCGGGCCGCACGCGTTGGGCCCGCACTTCAGCGAGGAGCTGATCCGCATCCACCCCGGCACGATCCACAGTTGGGGCCTGGACGGGGAGTAGCGGCCACGCTCCGGCCGCCCGTCTCAGGGGCTGACCGCGAGCACCAGATAGCCGGCGAAGAGCGCCAGGTGGACCCCGGCCTGCATGGGGGTCGCGCGGCCCGGGACGACGGTGAGGATGCCCACGCCGACGGTGAGCGCGAGCAGCACCATGTGGCTGGCGCCGAGGCCGAGCACCAGCGGTCCCGAGAGCCAGACCGACGCGAGCGCGACCGCCGGGATGGTCAGCCCGATGCTCGCCATGGCGGAGCCGAGCGCCAGGTTGAGGCTGGTCTGCACCCGGTCGCGGGCGGCGGCCCGGGAGGCGGCGATGGTCTCGGGCAGCAGCACGAGCAGGGCGATGACCACACCGACGACGGAGGCGGGCAGCCCGGCGGCGGCCACCCCGCGCTCGATGGTCGGCGAGACGCCCTTGGCCAGGCCCACGACCGCGATCAGGGCCACCGCGAGCAGCCCGACGCTGATCAGGGCGGTACGGGCGGACGGCGGATCGGCGTGCTCCTCCTCCAGCACCTCGCCCCGCTGGGTGACCGGCAGGAAGTAGTCGCGGTGGCGGACGGTCTGGGTGGCGACGAACAGCCCGTACAGCGCCACCGAGGCGAGGGCGGCGAAGACGAGCTGGGCCGGGGAGAACTGCGGGCCCGGCTTGCTGGTGGTGAAGGTCGGCAGCACCAGGCTGAGCCCCGCGAGCGTGGTCACCGTGGCGAAGGCGGCGCCGGTGCCCTCGGGGTGGAACACGGCGAGTCTGCTGCGCAGGGCGCCGATGAGGAGGCAGACCCCGAGGATGCCGTTGCAGGTGATCATCACGGCGGCGAAGACGGTGTCGCGGGCGAGCGTGGCGCTCTTGTCGCCGCCGTCCGACATCAGGGTGACGATCAGCGCGACCTCGATGACGGTCACCGCGACCGCGAGCACCAGCGAGCCGAACGGCTCCCCCACCCGGTGCGCCACGACCTCGGCGTGGTGCACCGCCGCCAGCACCGCGCCCGCCAGGAAGCAGGCCACCAGCGCGACCAGGGCCGAGGGGAGCGAGCGCCCCCAGGTGAGCGCGAGCAGCACCAGGGCGAGCGCGGGCACGAACGCCGACCACCGCTCCAGGGGCAGACGGGCGAGACGGATCATGTTCCGACGTTCCCAGACGGGCCCGCCCCGCGCCCGTCGGCCGACGCCGTCCGCGCCCGTCGCGACCTGCGCGCCTACGCGACGCAGTCGGACACCCCGGCCGCGCGCAGGTGCTGACGGGCGTACGAGCGCCAGGGCCGCCACGGTTCGTCGGCGCCGTGCGCGCTCCCCGTCCCGTCGTCGAACCCCACGTCCGGCTCGCCCAGCGCCCGTGTGCGGATCAGCGCGATCGTGCGGGCGTCGAGGCCGGGCAGGGTGCGCAGGATCCGTACGGCCTCCGCGCGGTCGGCTCCCGCGTCCAGGCGCAGCCTGCCGTCCGCGAGCGCGGCGGCGAGGCCCGCGAGGGCCGGGTCGGGGTGCGCGGCGAGGGCCGCGGGTTCGGGGAAGAGGTGCGTGAGCGAGCCGCACGGCACGTCGAGCCGCTTCCCGTACGCCTCGATGAGCTCCGGAGCCACGCCCCGGCCCACCAGGGCCCGTACCGCGTACTCGTCCGGGTCGGCGGCCCCCGGCGAACGGATCCCGGGCCGGGCCGCGACCAGCGGGGCGAGGCGGGGGTCGGCGGCGAGGCGCTCGTCCACCGCGTACGGGTCGGCGTCCAGGTCGAAGAGGCGGCGCAGGCGCTGGACGGCGGTGGTGAGGTCGCGCGGGTCGGTGAGGTGGATGCGGGCCTGAAGCCAGCCGCCCCGGCGCGGGCGCGCCTCGTCGACGGCCACGATGCCGGTGCCGTACGGCAGCCGCAAGGTGCGGCGGTAGGTGCGCGCCCCCGGCTCGCCGGTCATCTCCTCCGCCCCGGCCACGGCCTCCTCGGCGAGCAGGTCGAAGACCGGGCCGGTGGCGTACGGGCCGCGATGGGCCAGGCGCAGCGGGATGCCGGCGGCGAAGGCGGCCGGGCCGGACCCGGCGCGGGCTGCGGACTCCTCGCGCAGGGCGCTGGGGGTACGGGCGTAGATCTGCCGGATGGTGTCGTTGAACTGGCGCACGCTGGCGAACCCGGCCGCGAAGGCGATGTCGGTGACCGGCAGCCCGGTGGTCTGGAGCAGCACCCGGGCGGTGTGGGCGCGCTGGGCCCGGGCGAGGGCGACCGGGCCCGCGCCGAGTTCGGCGGTGAGCTGGCGCTGGACCTGCCGGGTGCTGTAGCCGAGGCGGGCCGCGAGGCCGGGCACGCCCTCGCGGTCCACCACGCCGTCCCCGATCAGGCGGACGGCGCGGCCCACGACGTCGGCGCGGACGTTCCACTCGGCGGAGCCGGGCACCGCGTCGGGCCGGCAGCGGCGGCAGGCGCGGAAGCCGTGGCCCTGGGCGGCGGCCGCGGTCGGGAAGAAGCGGACGTTCGCGCGCTTGGGGGTGACGGCCGGGCAGCTGGGGCGGCAGTAGATGCCGGTGGTGGTCACGGCGAAGAAGAACACGCCGTCGAAGCGGGCGTCCCGGCTGCTGACGGCCTCGTACCGGGTCTCGTCGGCCGCGTGTGCCTCGTCGGGCGTCCTCGTGTCGCTCTCCACGTACGTCGTCACCTGTCCAGTGTGCGCGCGGAGGGGGCCGGGGACTGGCGGGAATCGGACACGGCGCTGCGAGCCCGGGGGTCGTCCGCGGGCCGTTGGGGCCGAGCGCGCGGTTCCCCCGCGCCCCGGACTGCTCCGGGGGGCGGGGAACCGCGCGGGCGACCCGGCGCGGTCGGCGGACGACGCCCTGTCCGCGTCCCGCCTTAGGGGCGTCAGCGCACGCGGCCCCGCTTGGCGGCGTAGTTCGCCCGGCCCTCGGCGGACCGCAGCCGCCAGTCGCGGCGGAGCTCGTTGCGCAGGCGCACGTCCGTCTTGGCGACGATCCGCTGGTTCTCGCGGATCAGCTTGCGGTAGCTCTCCAGGCGCCGCTCGGGCAGCGAGCCGTCATCGATCGCCGCGAGCACCGCGCACCCCGGCTCCGCCTCGTGGGCGCAGTCGTGGAAGCGGCACTCCCCCGCCAGCGCCTCGATCTCCGCGAAGACCTGGGCGACGCCGGTCTCGGCGTCCCACAGGCCCACCCCGCGCAGCCCCGGGGTGTCGATGAGGACACCGCCGCCGGGCAGGGCGAGCAGATTGCGGGTGGTGGTGGTGTGCCGGCCCTTGTTGTCGACGTCCCGGGTGGCCCGCACCTCCATCACGTCCGCGCCGAGCAGCGCGTTGGCGAGGGTGGACTTGCCCGCGCCGGACTGGCCGAGCAGCACGCTGGTGCCGTCCGAGACGACCGCCCGCAGCACCTCGACGCCGTCGCCGGCCGTGGAGCTGACGGGCAGGACCTGGACGCCGGGCGCGGCGGTCTCCACGTCCCGGACCAGATAGGAGAGCCCGACCGGGTCGGGCACCAGGTCGGCCTTGGTGAGGACGACGAGCGGCTGCGCGCCCGACTCCCACGCCAGGGCCAGGAACCGCTCGATCCGCCCGAGGTCCAGCTCGGCGGCGAGCGAGACCGCGATGATCGCGTGGTCCACGTTGGCCGCGAGGATCTGTCCCTCGGACCGGTTGGAGGAGGTGTTGCGGATGAAGGCGGTGCGGCGCGGCAGATACGCGCGGACGAACCGGGGATCGCCGCCGGGGTCGACGGCGGCCCAGTCACCGGTGCAGATGACCCGCATCGGGTCGTGCGGGGTGACGAAGGCGGTGTCGGCGCGCAGCGGACCGTCGGCGGTGACGAGGTCGCACTGACCCCGGTCGACGCGGACGACCCGGCCGGGCAGCAGGCCCCGGTCGGCGTAGGAGGCGAAAGCGGCGGCCCAGGCGTCGTCCCAGCCGTAGGGGGCCAGGGCGTGCGAGGACAGGGAGGTGTGCGACTGCTGCGAAGCAGAAGAGGAGGACAAGGGGGGACCCTTCACAAGGGTGGCCCCGGCGGTGCGTTGGGTTCAGCCGGCGGCCACGGGAGTGGAATTGACGCACTTCTGGATGAGGGCAGCGCCCATCGCCAAGACAGCCATCGGTCACACCTCCCGGTTCAGTCGCAGGGTCATACGGATCGGCCAACGGCCGCCGCACGGAACGCAGTCACCATAACGCCGGGCCCCGGGCCCGGCCAACTCATTTATCCACGCCCGCCGGCCGCTCGCGGGGCGGTCTGCGGGGAGGTCGGCGGGGCGGGGGCCAGGAAGACGTACCAGACCGTCCCGGTCCGGGGCGTGACCACCTTGCGTCCGGGCCAGGAGCGGGCGTAGGCGGGCGGGTTGGGCGCCGACTGGACGAGGGCGAGCGGGGTGCGCCGGGCGGCCGCCACGATGCCCGGCACCGTCGCCGTCCGGTCGCGGCGGTCGCTGGCGTGGGAGGAGCAGCCGCCGTAGAAGGCCTGCGGCTGGGACTGGTCGCCGACGATGGTGCAGGGCGGGCGGATGCCGTACTCCCCGAGCCGGGCCACCAGCCACTCGTCGTCCGAGCGCAGCGCCTGCTGGCGTGCGGTGCGCCGGTCCAGGATCCCGTACTGGCCCCAGAGCTGGAGCCCCACGCAGACCGCGACGGCCGCCACCGCGACGGTCCGCCACCGCCCGCGCGCCGCCGCCACCGCCCCGGCCGCGCACTCGGCGACGACCAGGGCGAGCAGCGCGTACGCGGGGATCAGGAAGCGGGGGGCCGCGTAGCCGATGCCGAAGAGGTACGGCACGCCGAGCGCCGCCGCGCACCACACCGCCAGCAGCGCCGGGCGCCCCCGCCCGGCCCTGGTCGCGCAGAGCACGCCGAGGGCGGTGAGCAGGGGGAGCGCCAGCCACCACACCGCGCTCTGATGGGGGTTGGGCCAGCCGGAGGTGCAGGGGCGGCAGAGCAGCGGGCCGTTGAGGGTCATCAGGTTCATGCCGAGCGCGTTGTGCAGGCTGAGGCCGCCCTGCGCCTCGCCCGCCCCGTGCACCCGCTCCAGGAGGCCGCCGAAGCGCAGATACGCCTCGACGACCCAGGGCAGCACACCGGCGGCCAGACCGCCCAGGACCGCGAGGGCGGGCCGCATCCGCCGCCCGGCGGGCACCGCGAGGACCGCCGCGAGCAGGGCGAGCGCCAGATAGCCGCCGTCGTAGGGGCGCACCAGAGCCGTGAACGCCACGCTCAGCGCCACCGCGCACAGCGGTCCGCGCCGCCGCTCCCGGTCCGCCACGGCGTGCAGGAACCAGCCCGCCCCGGCGAGCGCGCCGTAGGCCACGTACAGGTTGGGCATGACCTCGCCCGCGTAGAACTGCACCACCCACAGACCGCCGAAGAGCACGGCGGCGAGCAGGACGACGCGGCGGCCCACCAGGGTCAGCCAGGGGCGGAAGGCGAGGGTCAGACCGGTGGCCGCGAGCAGCAGCATCCAGGCGCGCAGTACCGGCACCGAGCCGGTCAGCTGGGCGGCGGGCGCGGCGAGCCAGCTCACTCCGCGGGCCCGGGGCTCGCTGAAGAAGGCGTCGGGGACCCGGGGGTCGACCTGGCTGACGTACACCGTCTCGTCCCAGCCCAGCGGCAGCCGCCAGGCGCCGGTGGCCAGCTGGACCGCGCCGCAGGCGAGCGCGAGAAGCACCCCCACCAGGGCCAGCCGGACGGTGTCCGGGCGCGGGGGACGTACGGCCGGACGGCCGGACGGGGACCGGGTAGCTTGATCGGCGGCAGCCATGCGCCCAACCTACGCGGCCCGGGACGGCCCCCGCAGGCGGAGCACACCTGGGCGCGGGTGTCCGTTTCCTTCAAGACCGGCGCCCCTGCCGCGTCCTACGTTGACGCCATGAACGCACGATTCGACTCCATCGGCCTGGTCGTCTCCGACATGGCCGCCTCGCTCGCCTTCTACCGCCGTCTGGGCCTGGACATCCCGGCCGCGGCCGACACCGAACCGCATGTGGAGCACACGCTCCCGGGCGGCACCCGCATCCTGTGGGACACCGAGGAGGTGGTGCGCTCCTTCGACCCGGGGTGGACCCGTCCGCAGGGCGGCGGCCGGGCGGACCTCGCCTTCGTCTGCGACGGGCCGGAGGCGGTGGACCGGCTGTACGAGGAGCTGGTGGCGGCCGGGTACTCCGGCCACCTCAAGCCCTTCGACGCCTTCTGGGGCCAGCGCTACGCGACGCTCCACGACCCGGACGGGGTCGGCGTCTCGCTCTTCGCCGCCTCGGCGTAGCCGGTGAGGGTGGTGCCGGCCAGGTCGCGCGTCTCGCGGGCGAGGTGGGCCTGGTCGGCGCAGCCGGCGGCGAGCGCGGCCTCGGCGTACGGCACGCCCTCCAGGACCAGGGCGAGGGCGCGTTGCAGGCGCAGCACGCGCGCGAGGGTCTTGGGGCCGTAGCCGAAGGCGGCCAGCGAGCGGCGGTGCAGGCCGCGGGTGCCCAGTCCGACCGCCTCGGCCGTCGCGGCGACCGTGGCGCCCGCCGCGAGCCGTTCGGCCACCGCCCGCATCAGCGGGTCCGGCTCCCCGGCGCGGGCCAGCGCGGCGTTCTCCAGGGCGACGGCCGGGTCCGGTGCCTCGGCGATCCGCTCGGTGAGGCGGCGCACGTCACCGCCCGGCCAGAGCGCGTCGAGGTCCACGCGCCGGTCGCGCATTTCGTGCGCCGGGACGCCGAGAGCCGCGGGCCCCGCGCCGGGCGCGAACCGCACGCCCGCGAACCGGGCCCCGGCCGGCGCGTCCGGTACGTACGCGTGCGTGTCGGGACCGGCGACGAGCAGTCTTCCCTCGCACCACAGCAGGTCCATGCAGCCGTCCGGCAGGACGGGCCGGACGGCTCCCGCCTCCATGGTGCGCGCCCAGACGACCGCTCCGGCAAGCCGCGAGGCGCGCTCTCGGTACATGTCTTCGAGGCTAACGCGGCCGGGGGCGGCCGGAGCCCGGCGCTAGTGCCTGTCCTTGCCGTGCCCGTCGCGCGTCCCGTGCAGCCGGGCCTTCACGTGGTCCGGCGGCAGGAAGCGCGACCAGCGCTCCGGGTACTCCGCGGGCATCCCGGTGTCGGCCGGGTCGAAGTCCGCGGGGTCGTAGTCCTCCGGGTCGCCCTGGTAGGCGGCCCGGGCCTGGGCCGCGCGGGCCACGATCTCGGCGGCCTGGGCCGCCTTGACCCGCTCGTTGGCGGCACGGGCGGCGGCCGTGGCGACCGAGGGCCAGACGCGGTCGATCGCGGCGTTCACGGCCGCGCCCACCAGGACCGCGAAGGCCGACACGCCGATCCACAGCAGGACGGCGACGGGCGCGGCCAGCGACCCGTAGATCGTGGGGCCCTCGACCGTGCTGGTGAGGTAGATCCGCAGCAGGAACGAGCCGATCACCCACATCGCCAGGGCGACCAGCGCGCCCGGCACGTCCTCGATCCACGGCGAGCGGACCGGTACCGACACGTGGAAGAGGGTGGTCAGAAATGCCACCGAAAGGAGGATCATCACCGGCCAGTACAGGACGCTGATGACGTCCGTTCCCCACGGGACCAGCTCGACCACCCGGTCCGGGCCGACCACCGCCAGCGGCAGCACCACCGCCCCGATGAGCAGGGCCACGACGTAGAGCAGCAGGGAGAGCAGCCGGGTGCGCACGATGCCCCGGCGGCCGTCGAGCCCGTACATCACGGTGATGGTGTCGATGAAGACGTTGACGGCCCGGGAGCCCGACCAGAGGGCGAAGGCAAAGCCGAGGGAGACGATTTCCGGCCGTTTCCCCTTGGTGACGTCGGCCAGCAGCGGCTCGGCGAAGTCGTGGACGCCCCGGTCGGAGAGGACCGACTGGGCGGCGGTGAGGATGTTCTTGCTGATGGTGTCGACGGTGTGCGTGTTGGTCCAGCCGTCGACGTAGCCGAGCAGCGCGATCAGGCTGAGCAGCAGCGGGGGCAGCGAGAGCAGGGTGAAGAACGCCGCCTCGGCCGCCAGGCCCAGGATGCGGTACTCGATGCACGAGTTGACGGTGTCCTTCAGAAGCAGCCAGGCCATCTTCCGCTTCGACACGTTGCGGTAGAGGACACGGGCCCGGTGGAGTCGGCTCGGGGCCCGGTGGAGTCGGCCCGCTGGCCGCTCGGGTGTTTCATTTGCTGGCTGCACCTCCTTACCGTATCGGCATGGCAGCCACCACCCACACAGTGACCAACCAGGCTCCGCCCCTGGTGGGATACGACGTCTTCTTGTCCGACCGCGCTCTTGCCGAGGGGGTGGAACGGCATCTGGCGCCCGATCTCGCCGCGGAGGCGCGCGAGGAGCTCAGCGGCCTCGGGCGCACCGCCGGGTCCTCCCAGGCGCAGGGGTGGGGCGTCCTGGCGAACGAGAACCCGCCCAAGCTGCGCACCCACGACCGCTACGGCAACCGGATCGACGAGGTCGACTTCCACCCGAGCTGGCACCGGCTGCTCGGACACGCCGTCGGGGCGGGCCTGACGGACGCCTGGGGGCGGCCCGGGGGCCATGTGCGGCGCGCCGCCGGGTTCCTGGTCTGGACGCAGGCCGAGGCGGGCCACGGGTGCCCGCTGTCGATGACGCACGCGGCGGTGCCCGCGCTGCGGGCCGACCCGGCGCTGGCCGCCGAGTGGGAGCCCCGGCTCACCTCCCATGTGTACGAGGAGGGGCTGCGCCCGCCCGCCGACAAGGCCGGGGTGCTCTTCGGGATGGGCATGACGGAGAAGCAGGGCGGCAGCGACGTCCGGGCCAACACCACCCGGGCGAGGCCGCTGGGGGACGGCGGCGAGTATCTGCTGACCGGGCACAAGTGGTTCTGCTCGGCGCCGATGTCCGACGCCTTTCTGGTGCTCGCCCAGGCGCCCGGCGGGCTGACCTGCTTCCTGGTGCCCCGGGTGCTGGACGACGACACCCGCAACACGTTCCGCGTCCAGCGGCTCAAGGACAAGCTGGGCAACCGGTCCAACGCGTCCGCCGAGGTCGAGTTCGACGAGACGTGGGCGCGCCGGGTCGGCGAGGAGGGGCGCGGGGTGCGCACGATCATCGAGATGGTGGCGGCGACCCGGCTGGACTGCGTGGTCGGCTCGGCGGCGCTGATGCGCCAGGGCGTGGCGCAGGCGATCCACCACGCGGCCCACCGCGGCGCGTTCGGCGGGGTGCTGATCGAGAAGCCGCTGATGAGGAACGTCCTGGCGGACCTGGCGCTGGAATCGGAGGCGGCGACCACGCTGGCGCTGCGCCTCGCGGCGGCGCAGGACGCCGTCCAGAGCACGGGGTCGCCGGAGGAGCAGGCGCTGCTGCGGCTCGCGGTGCCGGCCGCCAAGTACTGGGTGACCAAGCGCTGCACTCCGGTCGTCGCCGAGGCCCTGGAGTGCCTGGGCGGCAACGGATACGTGGAGGAGTCCGGGCTGCCCCGGCTGCTGCGCGAGTCGCCGCTCAACTCGATCTGGGAGGGCTCGGGCAACGTCCAGGCGCTGGACGTGCTCCGGGCGCTCCAGCGCGAGCCGCACGCCCTGGACGCCTTCCTCCAGGAGGTCGGCCGCGCGCGCGGCGCGGACCACCGGCTGGACGGGGCGATCAAGGACCTGCTGACGGAGCTGGCGGACCTGGACGGTGTCGAGGCGCGGGCGCGCCGGGTCGTGGAGCGGATGGCGCTGGTGCTCCAGGGGTCGCTGCTGGTGCGCTGGGCGCCGCCGGAGGTGGCGGACGCGTTCTGCGCGTCCCGCCTCGGCGGCGACTGGGGCTCGGCCTTCGGGACGCTGCCGCACACGCTCGACCTGGGCGCGGTCGTCCAGCGGGCGCGCGCGGAGGTCTGAGCGCCGGCGCGGGCGGAGCGGGCGCCCGAGGCCTCAGCGGCCCGGGCGCCCTGACCGGGACGTGCGTCGGGGGTGGTGCTGCGCCGACACGGCACCACCCCCGCACTCTCATGCGCCCTGACGGGCCATGACGACCGGACGTCCGGTGTTCCACCACCTTCGTACACACGCGCGGCCGTTCGCGAGAGTTGCAAAGGGTTGCAACCATGTGCGGCATATCGCCGCGCGCGAACGCCCGGGCGGGCACGATGAATGCGTGGCGCCCGAGTTCAACTCCCCCTCGGAACGCGGGTGCCGACAGGAGGACCCAGTGCAGGACACCACCACCCTCGATGCGGCCCGGCTGGCGGCGATGAACGTGCGGGAGGCCACCCGGCTGCTCAAGGGCATGCGGGCCGCCACGCTCGCCGGACTCCCCTCCACACCCGCCCCGCGCGCGGAGATCCACGCGTCCTGGCGCCGGGTGCTGCGCCGCGGCCTGGACCCGGACGGCGCCGGGCACGTCCGGCCGCTGCCGCTGGCCGAGGTGGAGCGGCGCCGGCAGTCCTCGCCGCTCAGGGAGGTGCTGCCGGTGCTGCGGGAGGCGCTGGTGTCGGTCGCGGACGCGGCCCAGCACATCATGGTCGTCTCCGACGCCGACGGCAGGCTGCTGTGGCGCGAGGGCCACGCCTCCGTGCTCAGGAACGCCGACGCGCTCGGCTTCCAGGTCGGGGCCGACTGGAGCGAGGGGGCGGTGGGGACCAACGGGGTCGGCACCCCGCTGGTGACCGGCCGCCCGACGCTGGTGCACTCGGCCGAGCACTTCCTCTCCACCCATCACACCTGGACGTGCGCGGGGGCGCCGGTCGTCGATCCGCGCGACGGGCGGCTGCTGGGCGTGGTGGACGTGAGCGGCCCGCTGTCGACGATGCACCCGGCGACCCTGGCCTTCGTCACCTCGGTGGCCCGGCTGGCCGAGGCCGAGCTGCGCACCCGCCACCTGGCGGCCGTGGAGCGGCTGCGGACGGTGGCCGCGCCCGTGCTGTGCCGGATCGGGGGCCGGGCGCTCGCGGTGGACACCAACGGCTGGACGGCCGCGGTGACGGGGATGCCGCCGGTGGACCGGCTGCCGCTGCCGAAGTCGTTCCGGGCGGGCCGGGTCTGGCTGCCCTCGCTGGGGATGTGCGCGGTCGAGCCGCTGCCGGGCGGCTGGCTGGTGCGGGTGGTCGGTGACGGCGCGGGTCCGGCGGACGCGCCGCGCCGGGTGGTGCTGGACCTGAGCCGGCGCCGCGCGTCGGTGACGGTCTCGGGGGACGCCGGCAGCTGGGCGCAGGAGCTGAGTCCGCGCCACGCCGAGCTCCTGTACGTCCTGGCCCTGCACCGCTCGGGGCGTACGGCCGCGCAGCTGGCCGACGACATCTTCGAGGACCCGACGCGTACGGTGACGGTGCGGGCGGAGATGTCCCGGCTGCGGCGCCATCTGGCCGAGGTGCTGGCGCACCGGCCGTACCGCTTCGCGGAGGACGTGGAGGTGGAGGTGGTCCGGCCCGACCACCCCGCCGACCTGCTCCCGCACTCCACGGCCCCGGCGGTGCGCGGAGCCCGCCACCACCCGCACTGACCCGCGCTTGATGGCGAAGCCATGGCCGTGATTCGGTGGCGGCATGAGCATCCCCGTCACCACCTGGTCCCTGGAGCAGACGTCCCCGGCCGACCTGCGCCCCGCCGCCGAGCCCGCCGAGGGCATACGGATCGTCCGCTCCGAGGTGCCCTCGCCGGAGTTCAGCCGCTTCCTCTACACGGCGGTCGGCGGCGACATCCGCTGGACGGACCGCCTGTCGTGGTCGTACGAGGCGTGGCGCGAGTTCCTGTCCCGGCCGGGTGTGGAGACGTGGGTGGCGTACGAGCACGGCACGCCGGGCGGGTACGTGGAGCTCCAGGCGCAGGACGAGGGCGCGGTGGAGATCGTCTACTTCGGGCTCGTCCCGGCGTTCCGGGGCCGCCGGATCGGCGGGCCCCTCCTCTCGTACGGCGTCGCCCGGGCCTGGGACCTGGCCGACCGCTGGCCGGGCCGCGACATCACCAAGCGGGTGTGGCTGCACACGTGCTCGCTGGACGGGGAGCACGCGATGGACAACTACCTGCGGCGCGGCTTCCGGCTGTTCGACACCAAGGTGGAGGAGCAGGAGGAGGTCGCGGCGCCGGGGCCCTGGCCGGGGGCGCACTAGGGCCTCTCCTGCCGGGCTCAGCCGGGTGCGGGCGGGCCGAGGTGGTCCTGGATGAGGCGGTGCAGGACGTGGTCGGGGCCGTGGGCGCGTTCGGCGAGCAGGGATCCGCGCAGTGCGAGCGCGGTGCAGGCAGCCACGGTGGCGACGGTGACCCATACCGCCGGAACGGCACCCCACAGACCCGACCAGGCGACGGCGGCGTAGAGGCAGACGAAGGGCGCCATCACGAGCCCCAGCAGCTGGCGTGCGAGCAGGAGCCCCCACCCCCCGACGATGATCAGGACGGCCGCCCACGCCAGCCACACCGGCCCCCACGGGTGCCAGTCCACGGCCGCCTCGGCGGCACGCTCGGCGGCGTGGCCGGAGACCGCGAGGACGAGGGCGAGCAGGAGGCGCAGGTGCCAGCTGCGGCTGTAGACGTAATCCGGGTGCTGGACGGGCTTGCCGGCCCGTTCCCAGGCGGAGGGAGGGACCGTCCATCGCCGGTGGAGGAAGTCGATGACGGCCGGGCGCAGCGGGAGGGGAAGCAGGCGGAGCATCCGCGACCGCGCGGCGGGAAGACCGGCGGCGAGCAGTGCCGCGTCCGCGCGCAGGGTCTGGAGATCCGTCGCATCCGGCCGGACCGCGGAGGCTTCCCTCAGCGCCGTGACGCGGCGGAGTCCTTCCTGTCCGTCCCATGACGGGTCCGGCCACGGCTCGCCCCACCGCACCACGCTCAGCGCCACCAGAATCCTCGGATCCACCTCGACCCCGGGCGGCGGCTCCGCCCCCAGCCGGACGATCGCGCGCGCGATCAGGCTGACGCACCGGACGACCGGGTCCTGGGGACCGGTCGCGAACGGCTGCCACACCCACATGTAGTCGGGTACGCGCACCCGCTGCGGGGTCTCCCGGAGCGCCTCCTCGATCGCGCGGTCCCGCAGCAGGTCGCCGAGGTAGTACGCGGCGTCCACCGTTGTCGTGTCCACCAGGGAGGCGGAGAGGGCCACCGCCGCGCGCGGGGTCCGGATCGTCCACAGGGCGCGCAGCGCCTCCGGGCTTCCCCCCAACGCCGCGGTCCGCAGCGCGGGAACCGCCAGATCCCCCATCCCCGCCAGGGCGGATCCGGCCTCGGGGACCCGGGGCAGCAGCCCGGCGAGTTCTTCGGCCGCGCTCGGCAGATTGGTGGCGGCCAGCGCCGCGACCGCCGCCGTGCGGCCCGGACCGGCGGAGGCGGCGATCTCGACCAGGAGCGCGAAGACCGCCCGGCCCCGGGGCCGCCGGTCCCCCGCCACCACGCCGAACGCCGCGATCACCGCCTGGCGGTCCTGGCCCGTCTCGCGGCCGAGCCGGTGTCTGAACCGGGACACGATCTGCCGGGCCAGCGTCTCGTCCACCACCTGCGCGTCCGCCAGGCACTGGAACGCCAGGACGGCGTCCTGTGCGAGCACCGCCCGGACCACCTCGGTGCAGTCGCGCGGCTCCGCCCCGCACCACAGCCGTACCGTCTCCCGCCACGCCGCCGGGTCGCGGCGGTAGCGGTGGAGCAGGCCCGCGGGGTCGGCCGCCAGACGGGTCGCGGCCAGGTACTCCTGGAGGGTGAGGTGGGCGAACTGGTAGCGCTCCCCGCTGTCCACGGCCAGCAGCAGCCCGCTGCGCTCGACGATCTCCTCCAGGACCTCCTGGGCCCGCTCCTCGGGGCGCCCCTGCTCCGCGAGCGCGGCCCGTACGTGGGTCAGCACCTCGCGCTCCGGCAGCGCCAGACGGTCGTGGACGTCGGAGGGGACGTCCTGCGCGGCCAGCGCGAGGCGTTGCAGGACGGCCTTCTTCACCGGGTGCGAGAAGCGCGCGTCGCGCCGGCGGTCGCCGAGGAGGCTGTCCGTGACCTGCTTGTAGAAGTCGGCGCGGGTGTGCGGAAGCATCTGGTCCGTGCCCGCGTACACATGGCTGTACAGGTACGCGATCATCGTCAGGAGCAGCGGGTTGCGGGCCAGCGGCATCAGCTGCGGGGTGTCGCGCAGGGCGCCGAGCAGTTGCTCCACGGTGTCGGCCGGCAGGTGCTCGGGCCAGGGCCAGCCGTGCAGGAAGCGGCGGACCAGGCGATCGTCGAACTCCTGGACGCGCAGGGTGCGGTCGGCGTCCTCGGTGAACTCGCCGCGGTAGACGGCGATCCGGCAGGTGACCGCCGTCCGGCACTTGGCATGGGCGCGGGTGAACTGCCTGATCGCGTCCGCGACCTCCTTGCGCCGGGCCGTCGGCACCTCGTCCAGTCCGTCGAAGTACACGGCGAGGCGGCCCTCGGCGAGCGCGCGGTCGGTCCACTTCCCGGCGCCCGGGAAGTCATGGTCCGCGAAGTGTTTCACGATGTGGTCACGCAGGTCCCCCTCTGCCAGGTTCACCTCGTGCAGCTTCAGCAGCACCGGTACGTCGACGAGCTCGCCGGGTTCGGCCCTCGGCGGGCGGCGGCGGCCGTACCAGGCGCGGCGCGGCGGATCCTGCGGACGGTAGCGCTCGTGGCACCAGGCGAGGACGGTGTGGCGCAGCAGCATCGTCTTGCCCGCGCCGGGGACGCCGAGGACCACGGCGTGGCGGGCCTCGTGCAGCGAGACGGCGGCCTCGGTCTGCCCGGCGCCCGCCCCGAAGCCGGAGGCGGTGCGCAGCGGCACGTACACCGAGGCCATGTCCATGGTCTGGGAGTCGTCGACCCGGAAGGAGACGGAGAAGCGCTCGTGGCGCTCGTGGACGCGGACGATGTAGCGGCGCAGCGCGGTGCGGGCGAGCAGGGCGCTGCCGGCGAGCCGGTCGTAGAGGAGGGCCGCCGCCTTGTCGACGAGGGCCTTGAACCAGTCCTTCAGCTTCAGGAGCAGGACGCCGAGGACGAAGGCCCCGGCCGCCGGGATCCATGACGCCAGATGTCCCCCCATGAGCGTGCCCCCCTCGCCCGTGCCGCTGTCCGGCTCAGGCAGGATAGGAGCACGGGCGCTGCCGTGTCCGGCGGACGGCCGGGGTCGCCCCCGACGTGACGCCGACCACACCGTCTCACCACTCGGGACATTGTTGTCCACATTTTGGAAGGTGGTGGACTGGCCCGAGATGCCCGTGACACGCTTCCGCCATGTTCGGAACTGGAATTGCCTTGGTGAGTCGACGACACGTCGACCTGGGCCGTATGTCCAGCGCCATCTGTCCGGCCCGCTGAGAGAACCCCAGCACCGCCGCCCCCTGCTTCTCCCACGCCCTTGCGCACCGCCGCGCCTCCGCGCGAGTGTGCAGGTCAGAGCCGCCCTCCTGCAGTCCCGAAGGACGTATCCCCATGGCCGCCAGCCCAGACAAGCCCGCCTCCACCGCACCCCGACGCAAGCCGGGGCGCCACCGTGGTGAAGGCCAGTGGGCCGTCGGCCACTTCACGCCGCTCAACGGGAACGAGCAGTTCAAGAAGGACGACGACGGTCTCAATGTGCGGACACGTATTGAGACGATTTACTCCAAGCGCGGCTTCGACTCGATCGACCCCAACGACCTGCGCGGACGTATGCGCTGGTGGGGGCTGTACACCCAGCGCAAGCCCGGGATCGACGGCGGCAAGACCGCGATCCTGGAGCCGGAGGAGCTGGACGACAAGTACTTCATGCTGCGGGTCCGGATCGACGGCGGACGGCTGACGACCGGCCAGCTGCGGGTGATCGGCGAGATCTCGCAGGAGTTCGCGCGCGGCAGCGCCGACATCACCGACCGGCAGAACATCCAGCTGCACTGGATCCGCATCGAGGACGTACCGGAGATCTGGAACCGGCTGGAGGCCGTCGGGCTCTCCACGACGGAGGCGTGCGGCGACTGCCCCCGTGTCGTCATCGGCTCGCCGGTCGCCGGGATCGCCGAGGACGAGATCGTCGACGGCACCTGGGCGGTCGACGAGATCCACGAGCGCTACATCGGCAGCAAGGAGTTCTCCAACCTGCCCCGCAAGTTCAAGACGGCGATCTCCGGCTCGCCGCTGCTCGACGTGGTGCACGAGATCAACGACGTGGCCTTCGTCGGCGTCGAACACCCCGAGCACGGCCCGGGCTTCGACCTGTGGGTCGGCGGCGGTCTGTCCACCAACCCCAAGCTCGGCGTCCGGCTCGGCGCCTGGGTGCCGCTGGAGGAGGTCCCGGACGTCTGGGCGGGCGTGGTCGGCATCTTCCGCGACTACGGCTACCGGCGCCTGCGCAACCGCGCCCGGCTGAAGTTCCTGGTGGCGGACTGGGGCCCGGAGAAGTTCCGCCGGGTCCTGGAGGAGGAGTACCTCCGGCGCGAGCTGGTCGACGGTCCCGCGCCCGCCGAGCCCTCCCAGCGCTGGCGCGACCACGTCGGGGTGCACCGGCAGCGGGACGGCCGCTTCTACGTCGGTTTCGCCCCCCGGGTCGGCCGCGTCGACGGCGCCACCCTGACGAAGATCGCCGAAGTCGCGGAGGCCCACGGCTCGGGCCGGGTCCGTACCACGGTCGAGCAGAAGATGATCGTCCTCGACGTCGAGGAGGAGCGGGTCGGGCCGCTCGTCGAGGCGCTGGAGGCGCTCGACCTGACCGCCAGGCCGTCGCCGTTCCGGCGCGGCACCATGGCCTGCACCGGTATCGAGTACTGCAAGCTGGCGATCGTCGAGACCAAGGCGCGCGGCTCCGCGCTCATCGACGAACTGGAGCGCCGCATCCCGGACTTCGACGAGCCGATCACCATCAACCTCAACGGCTGCCCCAACGCCTGCGCCCGTATCCAGGTCGCGGACATCGGTCTCAAGGGCCAGCTGGTCCTGAACGACGAGGGCGAGCAGGTCGAGGGCTACCAGGTGCACCTGGGCGGCGCGCTCGGCCTGGAGGCCGCCTTCGGCCGCAAGGTCCGCGGTCTGAAGGTCACCTCGGCCGAGCTGCCGGACTACATCGAGCGGCTGCTCAAGCGCTTCGAGGCGGAGCGCGAGGACGGCGAGCGGTTCGCCGTCTGGGCCGCGCGCGCGAGCGAGGAGGCCCTGTCGTGAGCGAGCGGGCGGCGCCCTTCTACTGCCCGTACTGCGGGGACGAGGACCTGCGGCCTTCGGAGGAGGGCCACGGGGCGTGGGAATGCGCGGCGTGCAACCGCGCGTTCCGGCTCTCGTTCCTCGGACTGCTGGCCCGTGGGCCGCGGTCCACCCACCCACGGGGAGAGACCTCATGACGACCCTTCAGGCACCTTCGGCCGACGAGCTCAGGGCACTGGCGGAGACCGCCGGGCGCGAGCTGGAGGAGGCCGAGCCGCTGGACATCCTGCGCTGGGCGGCCGACACCTTCGGCAAGCGGTTCTGCGTCACCTCCTCGATGGAGGACGCGGTGGTCGCCCACCTCGCCTCGCGCGCGATGCCCGGCGTGGACGTGGTGTTCCTCGACACCGGCTACCACTTCCCGGAGACCATCGGCACCCGGGACGCGGTGGCGGAGGTGATGGACGTCAACGTCATCACCCTGACACCACGTCAGACCGTGGCCGAGCAGGACGCCGAGTACGGACCGCGGCTGCACGACCGCGATCCGGACCTGTGCTGCGCGCTGCGCAAGGTCAAGCCGCTCCAGGAGGGGCTGAGCGGCTACTCCGCGTGGGCGACCGGCCTGCGCCGCGACGAGTCCCCGACCCGGGCGAACACCCCGGTCGTCGGCTGGGACGAGAAGCGGCGGAAGGTGAAGGTCTCCCCCATCGCCCGCTGGACCCAGGACGACGTGGACGCGTATGTGGCGGAGCACGGAGTGATCACCAACCTGCTCCTCATGGACGGCTATCCGTCCATCGGCTGCGCGCCCTGCACCCGCCGGGTGGCGGACGGCGAGGACGCGCGGGCCGGCCGCTGGGCCGGGCGCAACAAGACCGAGTGCGGGCTGCACGGCTGATGACGAACCACCAGGAGAACCACGTGAGCGGGGCCACCACCGGAGCCACCGTCTGGCTCACCGGGCTGCCCAGCGCGGGCAAGACGACCATCGCGTACGAGCTGGCGGGCCGGCTGCGCGAGGAGGGACACCGGGTCGAGGTGCTCGACGGCGACGAGATCCGCGAGTTCCTCTCGGCCGGACTCGGCTTCAGCCGCGAGGACCGGCACACCAACGTGCAGCGGATCGGCTTCGTCGCCGAACTGCTCGCCTCCCACGGCGTCAAGGCTCTGGTGCCGGTGATCGCGCCGTACGCCGACAGCCGTGACGCGGTGCGCAAGCGCCACCAGTCCGAGGGCACCGCCTACTTGGAGGTGCACGTCGCCACTCCCGTGGAGGTCTGCTCCGAGCGCGATGTGAAGGGCCTGTACGCCAAGCAGGCGGCCGGCGAGATCAGCGGGCTGACCGGGGTCGACGACCCCTACGAGGCGCCCGCGTCGCCCGACCTGCGGATCGAGTCGCACCGCCAGACCGTCGGCGAGTCCGCGTCCGCGCTCCACGCACTGCTCACCGAGAGGGGTCTCGCATGACGACGACCGCCGCCGCCCAGGCCGAGGGCAGGGACACCCCGTACGCCCTCACCCACCTCGACGCCCTGGAATCCGAGGCGGTGCACATCTTCCGCGAGGTGGCGGGCGAGTTCGAGCGGCCGGTGATCCTCTTCTCCGGCGGCAAGGACTCGATCGTCATGCTGCACCTGGCGCTGAAGGCGTTCGCCCCCGCGGCGGTCCCCTTCACGCTGCTGCACGTCGACACCGGGCACAACTTCCCCGAGGTCCTCGCCTACCGCGACCGGGTGGTCGCCGAGCACGGGCTGCGGCTGCACGTCGCCTCCGTGCAGGAGTACATCGACGCGGGGAAGCTGCGCGAGCGGCCCGACGGGACGCGCAACCCGCTCCAGACCGTGCCGCTGACCGAGGCCATCCAGCAGCACCGCTTCGACGCCGTGTTCGGCGGCGGGCGGCGCGACGAGGAGAAGGCCCGGGCCAAGGAGCGGGTGTTCTCGCTGCGCGACGAGTTCTCGCAGTGGGACCCGCGCCGCCAGCGCCCCGAGCTGTGGCAGCTCTACAACGGCCGCCACGCGCCGGGCGAGCACGTCCGGGTCTTCCCGCTCTCCAACTGGACCGAGCTGGACGTGTGGCAGTACATCGCCCGTGAGGGCATCGAGCTGCCGCAGATCTACTTCGCGCACGAGCGCGAGGTGTTCCAGCGGGCCGGCATGTGGCTGACCGCGGGCGACTGGGGCGGCCCGAAGAAGGACGAGACCGTACAGAAGCGGCTGGTGCGCTACCGCACGGTCGGCGACATGTCCTGCACCGGCGCCGTCGACTCCGACGCGACGACGCTGGACGCCGTGATCGCCGAGATCGCCGCCTCCCGGCTCACCGAGCGGGGCGCGACGCGCGCCGACGACAAGATGTCCGAGGCCGCGATGGAAGACCGCAAGCGCGAGGGGTACTTCTAAATGACCACCACGACCGAGCAGTTGGCGGGCCTGTCCGCGACCACCCTGCTGCGCTTCGCGACCGCCGGGTCCGTCGACGACGGCAAGTCCACCCTGGTGGGCCGGCTCCTGCACGACTCGAAATCGGTCCTCACCGACCAGTTGGAGGCCGTCGAGGCCGCCTCCGCCAAGCGCGGCCAGGACGCCCCCGACCTCGCGCTGCTCACCGACGGCCTGCGGGCCGAGCGGGAGCAGGGCATCACCATCGACGTCGCCTACCGCTACTTCGCCACGCCCCGGCGCCGGTTCATCCTGGCCGACACCCCCGGGCACGTGCAGTACACCCGCAACATGGTGACCGGCGCCTCCACCGCCGACCTCGCCCTGGTCCTGGTCGACGCCCGCAACGGCGTGGTCGAGCAGACCCGCCGGCACGCCGCGGTCGCCGCCCTGCTGCGGGTCCCGCACGTGGTGCTCGCGGTCAACAAGATGGACCTGGTCGGGTACGAGGAGAAGGTCTTCGCGGCGATCGCCGAGGAGTTCACCGCGTACGCCGGGGAGCTGGGCGTGCCGGAGATCACCGCGATCCCGATCTCGGCGCTGGCCGGCGACAACGTGGTGGAGCCGTCCGCCCACATGGACTGGTACGGCGGGCCGACCGTCCTGGAGCACCTGGAGACCGTCCCGGTCAGCCACGACCTCACCGGCTGCCACGCCCGGCTGCCCGTGCAGTACGTCATCCGCCCGCAGACCGCCGAGCACCCCGACTACCGGGGCTACGCGGGCCAGATCGCGGCGGGCACCTTCCGGGTCGGCGAGAGCGTGACCGTGCTGCCCTCCGGCCGCACCTCGACGATCTCCGGGATCGACCTGCTCGGCGAGTCCGTGGACGTGGCCTGGACGCCGCAGTCCGTGACGCTGCTCCTCGACGACGACGTCGACATCTCGCGCGGCGACCTGATCGTGCCGAGCGGGGACGCGCCCCCCACCACCCAGGACGTGGAGGCGACGGTCTGCCACGTGGCCGACCAGCCGCTCTCCGTGGGCCACCGGGTGCTGCTCAAGCACGGCACCCGTACGGTCAAGGCGATCGTCAAGGACATCCCGTCCCGGCTGACCCTGGACGACCTGTCGCTGCACCCGCACCCGGGGCGGCTGGCCGCCAACGACATCGGCCGCGTCAAGATCCGCACGGCCGAGCCGCTGCCGCTCGACGCCTACGCCGACTCCCGCCGTACCGGGGCCTTCATCCTGATCGACCCGGCCGACGGCACCACGCTCACCGCGGGCATGGTCGGCGAGTCGTTCGCCGCGCCCGAGCCCGTCAGGGCCGACAGCGAGCCGGACGGGTGGGACTTCTGACCATGACGAGCCACGACTTCTACTCCACGTTCGCCAAGGAGGGCGGCCGCGTCGGCAGCGGCGCCCTCGGCAGCGGGCAGGGCGGGGTGGGCCGATGTGCGCGATGACGTACGCGCACCGCTCGCGCGCCCAGCGGCTCCACCCGCACCACCGCTCCAGACGAAAACCCGCCGACCTCCCGGCCATCTCCCCCCTTCCCAGGGGCAGTTGACCGCCGGGCCACCGAGAGGAACCCCTCCCGTGCCTGCCACCCGCACCGCCCTGCGCGCCGGTCTCGCCACCGCCGCCGCCCTGCCCCTGCTCGTCCTGGCCGCCTGCAGCTACGGGTCGGACAAGGACAAGACCGACAGCGCCCAGAAGGCCGGGGTCGCCGCCGACGCCAAGAAGCTGTCGGCGGACTCGGTGAAGATCGGGTACTTCCCCAACCTCACCCACGCGACCGCGCTCATCGGCGTCCAGGAGGGCCTGTTCCAGAAGGAGCTGGGCGGCACCGAGGTGAAGACCTCCACCTTCAACGCCGGCCCCTCCGAGATCGAGGCGCTCAACGCCGGGGCGATCGACATCGGCTGGATCGGCCCCTCCCCCTCGATCAACGGCTACACCAAGTCCAAGGGCCAGAGCCTGCGCATCATCGGCGGCTCCGCCTCGGGCGGTGTGAAGCTGGTGGTGAACCCCGACAAGATCACGTCCCTGGACGACGTCAAGGGCCACAAGATCGCCACCCCGCAGCTCGGCAACACGCAGGACGTGGCCTTCCTCAACTGGATCGCCGAGAAGGGCTGGAAGGTCGACGCCCAGAGCGGCAAGGGCGACGTCTCGGTGGTCCGCACCGACAACAAGATCACTCCGGACGCCTACAAGTCCGGCTCCATCGACGGTGCCTGGGTGCCGGAGCCGACCGCGTCCAAGCTGGTCTCGCAGGGTGCGAAGGTCCTCCTCGACGAGGCCGACCTGTGGGCCGACAAGGAGTTCGTGATCACGAACATCATCGTGTCGCAGAAGTTCCTCAAGGCGCACCCCGACGTCGTCGAGGCGGTGCTGCGCGGCTCGGTGAAGACCAACGACTGGATCAAGGCCGACCCGGACCGGGCCAAGGCCTCCGCGAACGCCGCGCTGAAGGCGCTCAGCGGCAAGGCGCTGCCCGCGAACGTCCTGGACCCGGCCTGGAAGTCGATCAAGACGACCGACGACCCGCTGGCCGCCACCCTCGGCATCGAGGCCGACCACGCGGTCAAGGCGGGTCTGCTGAAGAAGCCCGACCTGGACGGCATCTACGACCTGGCCCCGCTCAACAAGGTCCTCAAGGGCCTCGGCAGGCCCGCGGTCGCCGACGCCGGCTTCGGCGTCAAGTAACCCCGTATCCGCACCAGTTCCCAGGAGGTGACGACCATGGCCACCGCAGTCGCCGCGGCCGAGGAGCGTGCCACGACGGAGTACGCCGCCCGCATCGGGCACGTGTCGAAGTCGTTCGCCGGTCCCGCCGGCCCCCAGCTCGTGCTCGACGACATCACCCTCGATGTCGCGCCGGGCGAGTTCGTCACCCTCCTGGGAGCCTCCGGGTGCGGCAAGTCCACGCTCCTGAACCTGGTGGCGGGACTCGACCGGCCGACCGCCGGGACGATCGAGACGCCCGGCGGGCGGCCCGCCCTGATGTTCCAGGAGCACGCGCTGTTCCCGTGGCTGACCGCGGGCAAGAACATCGAGCTCGCCCTGCGGCTGCGCGGGGTCGCCAAGGCCGAGCGCCGCGACCGCGCCGAGGAGCTGCTCGAACTGGTCCGGCTCAAGGGCGCGTACGGCAAGCGGGTGCACGAGCTGTCCGGCGGGATGCGCCAGCGGGTCGCGATGGCCCGGGCGATCGCGCAGGACAGCCAGCTGCTCCTGATGGACGAGCCGTTCGCCGCGCTCGACGCCATCACCCGCGATGTCCTGCACGACGAGCTGACCCGGATCTGGCGCGAGACGAACCTGTCCGTCCTGTTCGTCACGCACAACGTGCGCGAGGCCGTCCGCCTCGCCCAGCGGGTGGTGCTCCTGTCGTCCCGGCCGGGCCGGGTGGCGCACCAGTGGACCGTGGACATCCCGCATCCGCGCCGCATCGAGGACTCCGCCGTGGCGGAGCTCTCCGTAGAGATCACCGAACAACTGCGTGGGGAGATCCGCCGCCATGGCCAGCACTGAGACGTCCGAGGCCGACCGGGCGGCAAAGGCCGACGTGGCCGACAAGGCGGTCGGGGCCCCCGGGGACACCCACGATCTGGCGGGTCTGGAGGCCGGCCTCGACGCGCTGGAGACGGTGCAGAGCGGGCGCACCCCGCTGCGCGAGACCCTGGTGCAGAAGGTCCTGCCGCCCCTCTCGGCGATCGCGCTGGTCCTGGTCGTCTGGCAGGGGCTGGTGTGGGCCGAGGTCACCGACAGCACCAAGCTGCCCTCGCCGTCCTCGGTCTGGTCGGGCCTGCGCGAGCTGTGGCTCCAGGGCACCCTGCTCGACATCGTGTGGACCAGCGTCTCGCGCGGACTGCTCGGCTTCCTGCTCGCACTGGCGATCGGCACCCCGCTGGGGCTGGTCGTGGCGCGGGTGAGGTTCATCCGGGCGGCGATCGGGCCGATCCTCTCCGGCCTCCAGTCGCTGCCGTCGGTCGCCTGGGTCCCCCCGGCGGTGATCTGGCTCGGTCTGAACAACTCGATGATGTACGCGGTGATCCTGCTGGGCGCGGTGCCCTCGATCGCCAACGGGCTCGTCTCCGGCGTCGACCAGGTCCCGCCGCTGTTCCTGCGCGCGGGCCGCACCCTGGGCGCCACCGGGCTGCGCGGCACCTGGCACATCGTGATGCCCGCCGCCCTGCCGGGCTATCTGGCGGGTCTCAAGCAGGGCTGGGCGTTCTCCTGGCGCTCCCTGATGGCCGCCGAGATCATCGCGTCCTCGCCCGATCTGGGCCTGGGCCTGGGCCAGTTGCTGGAGAACGGCCGCAACAACTCCGACATGCCGGGCGTCTTCCTCGCCATCTTCCTGATCCTGATCGTGGGCATCGCGATCGACCTGCTCATCTTCAGCCCGCTGGAGCGCTACGTACTGCGCAGCCGCGGTCTGCTGGTGAAGAGCTGAGCCACCATGCGCACACCCGTCCTCCTCGTCATCGCCCACGGCAGCCGCGATCCGCGGCACGCCGCGACCGTGCACGCCCTGGTGGGGCGCGTACGGGCGCTGCGGCCGGGGCTGCGCGTGGAGACCGGCTTCCTGGACTTCAACGCGCCGTCGGTGCCGCGCGTCCTGGAACGGCTGGCCTTCGAGGGCGTACGGGAGGTGGTGGCGCTGCCGCTGCTGCTGACCCGGGCCTTCCACGCCAAGTCCGACATCCCGGCGGTGCTCGGCCGGGCCCCGGCGCGGCTGGACATCCGCGTCGCGGACGTCCTCGGCCCCTCCCCGCTGCTGCTGGCCACCGTGGAGCGACGGCTCCAGGAGGCCCTGTACGAGGCGGGGATCGCCCCCGCCGACAAGCGCTCGACCGGGGTCGTCCTGGCCTCGGCGGGCTCCACCGACCCGGAGGCGATCGCAGTGATCGCAGATGTAGCGCGGGAGCTGCGGCACACCGGTTGGTGCGCCGTGCGGCCTGCGTTCGCCTCCGCTGCTTCTCCCGGGAGTCATCCCCGCACGCAGGACGCCGTACGGGAGCTGCGGGCGGCCGGTGTGCGGCGGGTCGCCGTCGCCCCGTACGTCATCGCCCCCGGTTTCCTGCCGGACCGGATCGCCCGGGGCGCCGGGGAAGCGGACGTGCTGGCCGGGGTGCTGGGCGCGGCCCCGGAGTTGGCCCGGCTGCTGCTCGTCCGGTACGACGCGGCGCGGCCGCGGGCGCGGAGCCCGCAGGTGCTCAGCGCCTGACGGCTCAGCCCCGCAGCAGTTCGTCACCGAGCGCCGTGCGGGCGTACTCCACGCCCCGGCCGCGCCGGGCCCGGTGCAGCAGCCCCGCGTCGTAGAGCACCGACAGATGCTGGCTGACCGCGCCCGGGGTGACCTCCAGGCGCCGGGCGAGCTCGGTGGTGGTGGCCGGTTCGGCGAGCAGGGTCAGCAGCCGGGCCCGCGCCGGGCCCAGCAGGCGGACCAGGGCGCGGTCGCTGACCGGCGGCGGTGCCTCGCCGAGCGTTCCCCGGCCGTGCGCCGGGTAGTTGAGCACCGGCGGCAGGGTGGTGTCCACGGTGGTGATGGCGCCGCGGACGAACGTCGTCGGCATCAGCACCATGCCCCGGCCCGCCACCTGGATGTCGGCCGCGGGCCAGGTGTCCGGGACCGGGTGCCGCAGCCGCAGCACACCCGCGCGCCAGGACAGCCGCTTGTCGAGGTCCCGGAAGAGCCCGGCCGCCCCCTGCTCGGCCAGCACCCGCGACTGGTGCGCGAGATCGGCCTCCAGGACCGCCCTGGCCCTGGGCCACCAGTCGGGGGCGAGGCACTGCTCCCAGTAGCGGTCGAAGGCCGACGCGATCCGCTCCAGCAGGGCGGCCGGGTCGGCGAGCCCCCGGCGGATCACCGGCGGAAGCTCCGCGCCGGGCCCGAACGTGCGCCGGAAGTCGGGCCCGATCAGCTCCAGGGGCGTACGCCGCAACTGCGCCGACTGCTCGGCGAACGAGGGCCGTACGCGCTCAGGGCGGGGCGTGAGGAAGTCCGGCATGAAACCGTGCGGGGCGATGAGCGCGGCCAACAGCTCGGTGTCCTGGCGCTCGAACACCGGCCGCAGCCGGCGCAGCCAGGGCCGCTGGTGCGGGAAGCGGGAGACGTCCGCCCAGCCCCACAGCGAGAAGACGGCCTCCTGGAAGGGCGAGTACGCGAACGACGTACTGGCCAAATCCCCCACGCCGAACCTGAACTCGATCACTCCCGGCCCCCGCGCCCCGTCGACGGCCCGTCATCCCCGTGGCCCGTCATCCCTGCGGCTCGACATCCCGGTGGCCGGTCGTCCCTTTAGCCGGAGCCTAAATCAATGCCCCTGGCGTGTACACAACGGGTTGGCTGACCGTATGACCACCCGCACGGGGACCCGCCCCCGCTCCTCGGCCGGACGGGCCGTCGTCCCGGACGAGCCGGTGCTGCGCCGCCTCGCCCTGATGACCGGCCTCAACTCCTTCGGCAACGGCCTCTTCTTCCCGGTCAGCGTGCTCTACTTCACCCGTGTCTGCGGTCTGGGGGCGACCCAGGTCGGCTTCGGCCTCACCATCGCCGGGCTGTTCGGCGTCGCGGCGGGCATCCCGGCCGGGCGCGCCGCGGACCGCTGGGGCAGCCGCCGGACGACCGCGCTGCTGTGGCTGGGCTGCGGAGTGGCGATGGCCGGGTACTCCCTGGTCCACGGGTACGCGGGCTTCCTGGTGGCGGCCGTCTGCTTCGGCTCGCTCAACCAGGCGAGCTGGGGCGTCAAGGGGGCGCTCTTCGCGGACGTGCTGCCCGCCGCGACGCGGGTCTCGGCCCGCGGCTATCTGCGGATGGTCAACAACGCGGCGATGGGGCTCGGCGGCGCGATCGGCGCGGTGGCCCTCCAGATCGACAGCCGGGGCGCCTATGTCGCCCTGATCCTCTTCGACGCGGCGACGTACGCGATCCCCGCCCTTCTCGTACGCACCCTGCCGCTCAACGAGGCCGCCCTGGCCGCGCGCGGGGCGGACGGCAGGGCCGACACCCCTTCCGAGAGCCGCTGGCGGGCGGTCCGCGACCTGCCGTATCTCGCGGTGACGGTGCTCAACGCCGTGACGGCCCTCCAGTTCAGCCTGCTGGAGGTCGGGATGCCGCTGTGGATCGCCGGGAACACCGAGGCACCGCGGTGGTCGGTCGCGCTGGTGATGATCGTCAACTGCGTTCTGGTGGCCCTGCTCCAGGTGCGCGCGACCCGGGGCGTCGCGGACGTGCCGGGAGCGGTACGGGCGATGGGCCGGGCCGGGCTCCTCCTCGGCGCGGCGTGCGTGGTCTTCGCCCTGTCCGCCGGACTCTCCCCGATGGGGGCGGTGGCGGTGCTCGTGGCGGGCGCGGTGGTCCAGGTCCTCGGCGAGGTGCTGTCCTCGGCCGGCGGCTGGACCCTCGGCTACGAACTGGCCGACTCCCGCGCCCACGGCGTCTACCAGGGCGTGTTCAGCTCGGGCTCGGCGGCGGCGATGATGGCGGGCCCGGCCCTGGTGACGCTCACGGCGGTGGACCACGGCTTCGCGGGCTGGGCGTTCCTGGCGGCCCTCTTCACCGTGGCGGGCCTGGCGGTGGGCCCGGCGGTGCGGTGGGCCCAGCGGGACGGGGCGTGGCGGGGCGAGACGACACGGTGAGCCGCTCCGGGGGATACGCGCGCGATCACCGCGCGCCCCCCGAGGACGGCGGCCCGGCGTCCTGCCCCGCCGCGGTGGTGGCGGTCACCGTGGCCGCGGGCCCGTCTCCCGCCGCCGTGACGGCCGCGACCGTGAAGGTGTAGGAGGTCGCGCCCTCGCGCGGCAGGTAGTACACCGTGTGCGCGGACCGGTCGAGGTACCACTCGCCCGGCTGGTCGAGGAGTTCGTAGGTGTTCTCCACGTACGAGGGCCGGCCGCCGTTGGTGAGACGGCCCGGGCCGACCATGTTGACGGTGCGGCCGGGCCGGTCGGGGAACTCCACGCGCCGGGTGGAGTTGTCCCAGCAGGGCTGGACCATGGTGATGGCGGTGCCCCGCGCCGAGGCGATACGGCAGCGCGGCTCGGTCCACTGGCCCAGGCCGTCGCGCTCGGCGTTCCACAGCTCCTCGCCGCCGGTGTAGACGAACTCGGCGTCCGAGGGGCGGCGCCAGCGCGCCACGGTGTCGGCGGTGGCGGTGTACCCGGTCGCCGTCATGGTCGGACCGACCGGGACCTCGCCCCGGGCCCGCTGGGCGCGCACCCCGTCCACGTACAACTGCCGGGTGTCGGTGAGCCCTTGGGGAGCGGGGGCGGACCAGAGTCCGGGGCGCCCGGACACCTGCCGCCACCCCTCGACCCTGCGCCCGCCGCTGATCAGGGTCGAGTCCGCACTGGCGCCCTGCCAGACGACGCGGTGCCCGGCCGGGCCGGAGTCGCGCCCGTCGAGGACGAGCGGCCCGGTCGTCCGGTACGTCCCGGGGGCCAGGTGCACGGTGATGTCGCCGGGGTAGTGCGCCGAGCCGTAGTGCGCGGCCTTCTCGCGCGCCAGGTCGCGGGCGCGGGTCAGGGTGCGCACGGGACGGGCCGCCGTGCCGTCGTCGGCGTCCCGGCCCGAGGGCGAGACATGGACGTCGGCGGTGCGCGGCGCCGCCCGGGACCCGGCCCCCGCCGGGGGCATCGGGCCGGGGCCGGTCAGGACCAGGGCGGCGAGCAAGGCGGTCAGTACGGCTCGTACGGGCGTGCTCCGGAGCGCGGGCATCCTGCCTCCTCGGGGGTCGAGGGAAACATAGGAGCACTGGCCCGAAGGGGTCAACGCATGCGGTCGATATTCTTGGCGGCGCCTCCCAACCGACGCTATTCATCGGATCACTCAGGGCGTATCAGTCGAAGCGGAGACCGCCGGTCCGCGTCCGCTTGAGCTCGAAGAAGTCCGGGTGGGAGGCGATCACCCGGACACTGTCGAAGAGCCGGGCCGCCTCCTCGCCGCGTGGGATGGAGCTGAGCACCGGCCCGAAGTAGACGCTCCCGTCGAGGTGCATCGTCGGCGTGCCGACGTACGCCTCCGCCGCCGGGTCCCTGCCCTCGTCGTGGCGGCGGCGCACCGCCTCGTCGTACGCCGGGTCGTGCGCGGCCCGCGCGAGTGCCGCCGGAAGGCCGAGCTCGGCCAGCGCCTGGGTGATGACCTCGTCGAAGTCCTCGTTCTTCTGCTCGTGTATCCGGGTGCCGTACGCGGTGTACAGATCGCGCAGCACACCCTCCCCGTGGTCCTGCGCGGCCGCCACCGCGACCCGTACGGGACGGATCGACTTGTCGACCAACTCGCGGTACCAGGCGGGCAGTTCGTTGCCGATGTTGTGCAGGTACAGGCTCATCACCCGGAACCGGAGGTCGATGTCCCGGTGCCGCTCGACCTCCAGCATCCAGCGCGAGGTGATCCAGGCGAACGGGCAGGCGGGGTCGAAGTAGAAGTCGACGGTGGTGGGGCCGGTGCGCTCGGTGGTGTCCATAGGACGAAGGTAGCGACGGAGTGGACCCGGGGTCCGGGCCATTGGCGCATCGGTCCACTGGGCCACTTGGGGCCGCCGGGGGCGGCCCCCGCCTCTTCGGCCGCTCAGCCGCCGGTCATCTCCACGAGGGCCTTGACCGTGTTCCAGTTGCGGGCCGTCGCCTCGACACCCTTGAGCAGGGCGGGCTTCGCCAGTGCCTCGGCGAGCTTGGAGCGGCCGATGCCGTCGGGCGCGTACAGATAGAGGACCCGGTCGCCGAGGCGGAAGGCGTCGGGCAGGAAGGCCTTGGTGTCGATGCCGGCGAAGCGCTCGGGATCCACGGGGCCGGAGAAGAACGTGGCGTGCAGCTGCCGGCCCTCCAGCTCGTCCGCCGGGAACGGGCAGGCGTCCACGACCGCCCTCAGATAGGCACCGGTGCGCACCAGGCAGGCGACCTGGAACCCGAAGTGCTTCCCGATGGCCCCCTCCAGGGCGGCGGCGAGCGCGTCCGGGTCGTGGGAGTCGCTGCTGAAGACGGCGTTGCCGCTGTTCAGATACGTGCGCACGGAGCCGTGGCCGAGCTCGGTGAGCAGCGCTCTGAGCTCGGCCATCGGGACCTTCTTGGTGCCGCCCACGTTGATCCCGCGCAGCAGGGCGGCGTACATCGTCGTCATGTCCACACAATAGGACGGCCCCCGTGCCTCGTGGGGGATGGCACGGGAGCCGACCTTCATGACCGCCGGGGCGTGGTTACTCGACGACCTTCAGCAGCTTGTTCGGGGTGCCGGCGCTCGGGTTGGTGATCTTCCCGGCGGTGGCACCGCCGGTCAGCGCGTCCGAGACCTGGGCCGGGGTGGCGTCCTTGTGGGCGGCGAGGTAGACGGCGGCGGCGCCCACCACGTGCGGGGTCGCCATCGACGTGCCCGAGATCGTCTTGGTGGCGCCGTCGTCGGTGTTCCAGTCGGAGGTGATGTCCGAGCCGGGGGCGTAGAGGTCCACCACGGAGCCGAAGTTGGAGAAGTCCGACTGCTGGTCGTCCTTGGTGGAGGAGGCCACGGTGATCGCCTCCTTGACCCGGGAGGGCGAGCCCTGGCCCGCGTCGGCCGACTCGTTGCCCGCCGCCACGGCGAAGGTGACGCCGGAGGCGATGGCCTTCTGCACGGCCGTGTCGAGCGCGGGGTCGGCGCCGCCGCCGAGGCTCATGTTGGCGACCGAGGGGCCCTTGTGGTTCTTGGTGACCCAGTCGATGCCCGCGACGACCTGCTCGGTCGAGCCCGAACCCTGGTCGTCCAGGACGCGGACGGCGACGATCTTCGCCTTCTTGGCGACGCCGTGCGCGGTTCCGGCGATGGTGCCCGCCACGTGCGTGCCGTGGCCGTTGCCGTCGTCGGCGGTGGTGTCGTTGTCGATGGCGTCGAAGCCGGAGGTGGCCCGGCCGCCGAAGTCCTTGTGGCTGACGCGCACACCGGTGTCGATGACGTAGGCGGTGACACCCTCGCCCGCGCTTTCCGGGTAGCTGTACTTGCCGTCCCCGGCGGTCTCGGCCTGGTCGATCCGGTCGAGCCCCCACGAGGGCGGACCGGCCTGCTCGGCGGTGATGTGGAACTTCTTGTTCTGGACGACCGTGCCGACGGCCGGGTCGGCGGCCAGCCGCTTGGCCTCGGTCTGCGAGAGCCCGCTCGCCGAGAAGCCGTTGACGGTCGAGGCGTAGTCGCGCTGGAGGGTGCCGCCGTACTCGTCGGCGAGCTTGCGCTTGGCGTCCGCCGAGGCCTTCTCGTCCAGCAGGACGATGTAGCTGCCGTCGATGGCGCCCTTGGCGTCCAGGCCGTACACCGTGCCCTCGGCGGGCGCGGCGGCGCCCGCCATCTGGGTGGTCATGACCGTGACACCGGCCGCCGCCGCCACGGCGGTTATCCCGGCCGTGAGCTTGAGGCGGCTCTTGCGCTTGTGAGTTGCCATGAAGAGGGGTCTCCTCGCCAGTTTTTGTGGGGGGTTGGCCTACCGGATGGAAACCTTCCGGGCGGCTCTTTCGAAACCCTTGCCGATGGACGAGCGCAGATCAAGAGATCCAGAAAGCTGTGACTTACACAACAAGGTTTCGTAATAAAAAACAGGCCACCGCAGGTCAACTCGGGTGTTGTGCAGGCTTGGTGCACACACCGTGGCGACCCCGGCGTGGACCTTCCCTCGCAAACACCTTTACGTGTAAGGGGCTTGAATCCCTTGTGTAGGGGATGCCCCCACTTCGCAGGGAGTAGATACCGAGGACCCGGTTCACCAGGGAGCACGAGGAGACGGCCGGATCCAGCCCCTACCGTCGTAACCGGATGGCGGCGCAGGGCTGCCATCGTCTGTCAGGGGGGCGTCTCACCATGGTCAACGGAGTCACAAGAGTGCGCGGCGTGGCCGCGCGGGCCGGTGGGTGGAGCGCCCGCCACCGCTGGGCGGCGGTGGTGATCTGGGTGCTCTTCGTGTTCCTGGCCATGGGGATCGGCTCGGCGGTGGGGCGCATCGACGTCAAGGACAACCAACTGCCCGGTGAGGTCGGCCAGGCGCAGAAGATCATCGATGACGCGGGGCTGAAGGAGCCGGCCGGCGAGACCGTCTTCGTCCAGGCGCTCGACGGCTCCGTCAAGGCGACCGACCCCGTCTTCCGCACCGCCGTGGACGAGGTGATGAAGGCGGTCGACGGCACCGGCCAGGTCACCAAGGTGACCTCCCCGTACACCGCGAAGACCCTCTCCAAGGACGGCCGCAGCGCCCTGATCCAGTTCGAGGTGCGCGGCGACGCCGACACCGCGCCCGACCGCATCACGCCGGTGCTCGACGCGGTGAAGAAGGTGCAGGGCGAGCACAAGGAGCTGCGGATCGAGGAGATCGGCAGCGCCAGCATGGGCAAGACGTTCGACGACGCCTTCGGCGACGACTTCAAGAAGGCCGAGTACTCGGCGGTGCCCGTCGCCCTCGGCATCCTGCTCATCGCCTTCGGCGCGCTGGTCGCGGCCTTGCTGCCGGTCGCCCTCGCCGTCACGGCGATCATGGCCACCATGGGCCTGATGGCCATCGTCAGCCACCTCCAGGCGATGAGCGACACCGCCAACTCCGTGATGCTCCTGGTCGGTCTGGCCGTCGGCGTCGACTACTGCCTCTTCTATCTGCGCCGCGAACGCGAGGAGCGCGAGGCCGGACACGACGCCCAGACGGCCCTGCGCATCGCCGCCGCCACCAGCGGCCGGGCCATCATCGTCTCCGGCGTCACCGTCTGCGTGGCCATGGCGGGCATGCTCTTCACCGGCCTCGCCGAGTTCGAGGCGATGGGTCTGGCCTCCCTGATGGTGGTCGCCGTGGCCATGGTCGGCTCCGTGACCGTGCTGCCCGCGCTCCTGTCGCTGCTCGGCGAGCGCGTCGAGAAGGGCCGGCTGCCGTTCCTCAACCGCGTCAAGCGCGGCAGGCGCAACCGTGGCGGCGAGAGCCGGGTGTGGCGCGCCGTCCTCGGCGCGGTGCTGCGCCGCCCGAAGGCCGCGCTGGCACTGGCGGCGGGCGCGCTGATCGCGATAGCCCTCCCGGCGGTCGGCATGCACACCCAGAACCTCACGCTCGACCAGGAGTTCGGCGACTCCCTGCCCATCGTCGGCACCTACGACCGGGTCAACCAAACCTTCCCGGGCGGCGCCAGCCCCGCCAACGTCGTGATCAAGGCCGCCGACATCAACGCCCCGGAGGTCAAGCAGGCCATCGCCGACTTCCGTACGCAGTCGATCAGCCGGGGCGCCTCGGACGGCCCCATCAAGATCACCCTGCACAGCGCGGAGAACGTGGCGGTCGTCGACGTCCCGCTGATCGGCGGCTCCGACCAGAACAAGGCGGAGAAGAGCCTCGACCTGCTCCGTGACCACATCCGCCCCGACACGCTGGGCAAGGTGCGCGGCCTGGAGGCGCCGATCACCGGCCAGGTCGCCGGGTCCAAGGACTTCAACGCCCGGATCGTCGGCGCGGTCACCCCGGTCTTCGCCTTCGTGGTGGTCTTCGCCTTCCTGCTGATGCTGCTCTGCTTCCGCTCGCTGACGATCGCGATCACCTCGATCGTCCTCAACCTCCTCTCGGTGGGCGCGGCCTACGGCATCCTGACCGCCGTCTTCCAGCACGGCTGGGGCGCCTCACTGGTGGGCGCCGAGGGCGTCGGCGCGATCGTCTCGTGGCTCCCGCTGTTCCTCTTCGTGATCCTCTTCGGCCTGTCGATGGACTACCACGTGTTCGTGGTGTCCCGGATCCGCGAGGCCCGGCTCCAGGGCCGCTCGACCCGCGACGCCATCCAGCACGGCGTGGTGACCACGGCCGGTGTGGTCACCAGCGCGGCGATCATCATGGTGGCGGTCTTCGCGATCTTCGGAACGCTCTCGATGCAGTCGATGAAGCAGATGGGCGTGGGGCTCGCCACGGCCGTGCTGATCGACGCCACGGTCATCCGGGGCGTGCTGCTCCCGGCGGTCATGGTCCTGCTGGGCGAGCGCAACTGGTACATGCCGAAGTGGCTGCGCTGGCTGCCCGACCTCACCCACGACGAGTCGGCCGTCGCCCCGCCGGTCACGGCCACCCACGGCGACGAGGACCGCGACCGGATCGTCCGGGTCTGACGCGACGCGGTGTGAAGGGTACGGGCGGGGGGGGGGGGGGGGGGGGGGGGGGGGGGGGGGAAAGGGGGGGGGGGGGGGGGGGGGGGGGGGGGGGGAAACCCCCCCCCCCCCCCGCCGCGTTCCGCCTCACCGGGGCTCACCACCCGGACCCTCGCGACTCACCGGAGCTCCCTGGGAGTCGCTGGGATTCGCTGGGACTCCCC
>NZ_JBWKEI010000008.1:0-380300 GCF_056435525.1 Streptomyces sp. NPDC043908
CCCGCGCCCCTCACATGCCGCTGCGCGGCATTCCCGGGGCGCCCCGAAGGGGCGCTTCAAGGGGCGCGGGGAACGGCGCGAGCAACCCCCCACGGCCCGCGGACGACGACTGGTCTTAGGGGCGCGGGGAACTGCGCGACCAGCCCCCCACCGCCCCGCAGACGAAAAGCGACCCTCCCAGCGGAACGCACGAGCCTGCCCAGGACGGTACCGGGCGCCCACAGGGGCGCGGGGAACTGCGCGACCAGCCCCCACCGGCCCACGGACAAACACCCGCCCGGACGGGCCCGGCGAAGGGCGAAGGCCCGGCCCCGGGGTCCCCGGGGCCGGGCCTTCGATGGTGCGTCCCAGCGGGACGGAGATCAGCTCTCCGTCGGCACCTGCTCGGCCGCCGCCTTCTTCGCGGTGGCCTTCTTGGCCGTCGTCTTCTTCGCCGCGGTCTTCTTCGCCGCCGTCTTCTTGGCGACCGCCTTCTTCGCGGTGGTGGCCTTCTTGGCCGTCTTACGGGCCGTCTTCTTGGCCGGAGCCGCCTCGGCGTCGGCGTCGGCGTCGGCGTCGGCGTCGGCCTCGGCCGGAGCCGCGACCTCGGCCGGAGCCGCTACCTCGGCCGCGACCGGCTCGGCCGCCGGCGCGTTCTCCACCACGAGAACCGCCTCCTGCGCGCCCGACGGCGACCCGGCCGGTGCCGTGGCCTTGCGGGTCGCCCGGCGACGGGCCCTCGGCGGGGCGGCGGCGGGCGCCTCCTCGACGACGGGCTCGGCCGCGACCTGCTCGGGCTCGGCGACCGGCGCCGGTGCGGCGACCGGCTCGGCCACCACGACGGGCTCCACCACGACCGGCTCGGCCGCGGCGGGCGGACCCGCGGGCGCGGACACCTTGCGGGTGGCCCGGCGCCGGGTGCGCCCACGCGGCGCCTCGTCCTCGATGAACGACGCGACCGTCACCGCCTTCGGCTCGGCCTCCTGCGCGGGCGCGGGCGCGGGCTCCGCCACCACCGGCTCGGCCTCGGCGACCGGCTCGACGCCCCGCTTGGGCGCACTGGCCGGAGCCGACGCCTTGCGGCTCGCACGGCGCCGGGAGCGGCTGCCGCGGGCCGCGGCCTCCGCCTCGGCGACGCTGCTGTAGAGCTCCTCGTCCGGCACGAACTCCGGCTCCGCGAGCGCGACGGGCGCCGCGACCTCGGCCGCCAGCTCCGCCTCGGTCTCGACCACCTCGATGTCCGCGTCCGCGTGGACGGGGTCGATGTCGACGACGTCGATGTCCTCGTGGCTCTCGTGGCTCTCGTGCTCGTGCGCCTCGTGGTCGTGCTCTCCGCCGCGGCCGCGCTTCTTGGAGCGCTTGCCGTTGCCGCCACCGCCGGTGCCGGTCGGCTGCTCCATGTGCACGATCACGCCGCGCCCGTTGCAGTGGACACAGGTCTCGGAGAACGACTCGAGCAGGCCCTGGCCGACCCGCTTGCGGGTCATCTGGACCAGGCCCAGCGAGGTGACCTCCGCGACCTGGTGCTTCGTACGGTCGCGGCCCAGGCATTCGAGCAGGCGCCGCAGCACCAGGTCCCGGTTGGACTCCAGGACCATGTCGATGAAGTCGATGACGACGATGCCACCGAGGTCGCGCAGCCGCAGCTGGCGCACGATCTCCTCGGCCGCCTCCAGGTTGTTCCTGGTGACGGTCTCCTCCAGGTTGCCGCCCTGGCCGGTGAACTTGCCGGTGTTGACGTCGACGACGATCATCGCCTCGGTCTTGTCGATCACCAGCGAGCCGCCGGACGGCAGCCAGACCTTGCGGTCGAGCGCCTTCATCAGCTGCTCGTCGATCCGGTACGTCGCGAAGACGTCGACCTCGGAGGTCCACCGGGTCAGCCGGTCCACCAGGTCCGGCGCCACGTGCGAGACGTAGCCGTGGATGGTCTCCCAGGCCTCGTCACCGCTGACGATGACCTTGGTGAAGTCCTCGTTGAAGATGTCGCGCACGACGCGGACGGTCATGTCCGGCTCGCCGTACAGCAGGCTCGGCGAGCTCGTCGAGATCTGCTTGGCCTTCTTGGAGATCTCCTCCCACTGCTGCTGCAGACGCTCGACGTCGCGGCGCAGCTCGTCCTCGCTCGCGCCCTCGGCGGCGGTGCGCACGATGACGCCCGCGTCCTCGGGGACGATCTTCTTGAGGATGGTCTTCAGCCGCGCCCGCTCGGTGTCCGGGAGCTTGCGGCTGATGCCGGTCATCGAGCCCTCGGGCACGTACACGAGGTAGCGGCCCGGCAGGGAGACCTGGCTGGTCAGACGGGCGCCCTTGTGACCGATCGGGTCCTTGGTGACCTGCACCAGAACCGACTGGCCGGACTTGAGCGCGGCCTCGATGCGGCGCGGCCCGTTGCCCATGCCCAGCGCCTCGAAGTTGACCTCACCGGCGTACAGGACGGCGTTGCGGCCCTTGCCGATGTCGACGAAGGCGGCCTCCATCGACGGCAGCACGTTCTGGACCTTGCCCAGGTAGACGTTGCCGACGTACGAGGTGGCCTGCTCCTTGTTGACGTAGTGCTCGACCAGCACGTTGTCTTCCAGGACGCCGATCTGAGTGCGCTCGCCGCTCTGGCGGACGACCATCACGCGCTCGACGGCCTCGCGGCGCGCCAGGAACTCCGCCTCGGTGATGATCGGCACCCGGCGGCGGCCCTGCTCGCGGCCCTCGCGGCGGCGCTGCTTCTTCGCCTCCAGACGGGTCGAGCCCTTGATGGACTGCACCTCGTCGGCGCCGGTGCCGGGCTCGGCCTTCTCGCGGGCCGGGCGCGGCTCGCGGACCTTGACGACCGTACGCTCCGGGTCGTCGCCGCCCGTACCGGACTCGTGGTCGCCCCCGTCACCGCTGCGGCGACGGCGACGGCGGCGCCGGCGGCTGCTGCTGGTGCCGGCGGCCGACGGGGTGTCCTCGGACTCCTCGTCCTCGTCCTCGAACGCCTCGCCCTCGGCGGACTCCTCCGCCTCGCCCTCGTCGCTCTCGGCGGACTCGCCCCGGCGACGGCGGCGGCCACCGCGGCGGCGGCGGCGCGAGGGACGGTCGTCCTCGTGCTCCTCGGTGTCGGCGCCCTCGGGCTCCTCCTCGGCGGCGGGCTCCTCGTCGGCCTCCTCGGCGACGGCCACCGGGGCCTGGGGCTCGGGCGCGGTCTCGGCGCTCTCACCGCGACGGCGGCGGCGACGGCGGGAGCCGCCCTGGGGCTCGGCCTGCTCGGCGGCGGGAGCGGCGGCGACCTCGGCGGTGGTCTCCTCCGGCTCCTCCTCCTCGTCCGGCACCTCGGCGGCCCGGGCGGCGGCCGCGGCGGCCGTCTCCGGGGTCTGGAACATCGGCTCGTGGAAGACCGGCGCCTGGAAGACGGCGACGGCGGGGCGGGTGGCCCGGCGGCGGGAGCGGCCGGTCTCCGCCTTCGGCTCGGCCGCGGCCGCCTCGGGCTCCTTGACGGGCTCGTCGGCGGCGGCCGGGGTGAACTGCGGCGCGGTGGCCTTACGGGTGGCACGGCGACGGGTACGCCCACGCGGCGCGTCGTCCTCGGCGGACTCGGCGGGCGCGGCCGGCTCGGCGGCGGGCTCCTCGGCGGCCGGGGCCGCGGCGGCGGGCTCGACGACCACGGCGGCCTGCTCGGCCTCCTCGGCGGCCCTGGGCGCACCGGCGGGCGCGGTGGCCTTGCGGGTGGCGCGGCGACGGGTGCGCGCCGGGGCGGCGGACTCCTCGGCGGCGGCCACCACGGCGGCCTCCTCGGCCGGTGAGGCGACCGGGTCCTCGGCGGCGACGGCCGGCGGCGCGCCGGCGGCGGACTCCTCGACGGCCGGGGCGCCGGCGGGCGCGGTGGCCTTGCGGGTGGCGCGGCGACGGGTGCGCGCCGGGGCGGCGGGCTCCTCGGCGGCGGGCTCGGCCTGGGGCTCGGCGGCCGCGACGGGCTCGGCGGCCACGACGACCTCGGCCTCCTCGGCGGCCGGGGCACCGGCCGGGGCGGTGGCCTTGCGGGTGGCACGGCGACGGGTGCGGGCCGGGGCGGCGGGCTCCTCGGCGGCGGCCTCGGCCTCGGCGGCGGCCGGGGCCTCGACGGCCTCGGGCGTCTCAGCAGCGGGCGCACCGGCCGGGGCGGTGGCCTTACGGGTGGCGCGGCGACGCGTACGCGGGGCGGCGGCCTCCTCGGCGGCAGCGGGAACCTCGGCCGGGGCCTCGGCGGCGGGCGCTTCGGTGGCCGTCGCGGCCGTCTCGGCGGCGGGCGCACCCGCCGGGGCGGTGGCCTTGCGAGTGGCGCGGCGACGCGTACGCGGGGCGGCGGCCTCCTCGGCGGCAGCGGGCGCCTCGGCCGGGGCCTCGGTGGCCGCGGCGGGCGTCTCGGGCGCCTCGGCGCCCGCCGCACCCGGCGGACCGGCGGGCCGCGACGCCGCGCGGCGCCTGCGGCGCGGCGGCAGCGTGTCGCTGGGGCTGTTGTTGTCGTCTCCGGTCACACCGGATTCGTTCTTCTCGTTCTCAAGCATGCGGGCGTAGCTCCCGTCACGCTCCCGGGCGCCGCGCCTGGTTCCGGTCCGGCGGCACATCCGCGTGATGTGCGCGGGTGCCGTCGTCCGGGGCGCGGGCGCCGCACGGGAGCTGATATGTCCGGCTCGCCGGTTCCGTACGCGATGTACGCACGGCCTGGCGAAAGTCTCCTGGTCAGTGCGCGGCCCGACCCAGGTGGCTCCCGAGTACCAGGGCTGCGCTACAACGACTGTCCTTACGCGGCTGGACCCGGCGCCGTCGCAGAGGTGGTCCCGGCGGCCTTGGGTGGAGCGGCCGGGGCTGCCTCGCGGTCGGGCGCGAGCGGGTCGGTCACCGTGCCGGACTCCTCGTCGAAGAGCCCCTGCGCCAGCCTGGTCACCGCTGCGGGGACCGGCGGCGCCAGGTCGGCCACAGCTCGGAGACCGGACAGGACGTCGTCGGGTCGCACGGCAGGTGTCAGGTGCCGTACCACCAGGCGCAGTATCGCACAGGGCTTGTCCAGCGGCCTATCGGCCTGGGGAGAAAGCGCCTCCAGGCCGGCCACGGCGCCGCGCGTGTCGAAGGTGCGCATGCCGTTCTTCGTCCGGCGCTGGACCTCGACCGTGTCGGCGGCGAGGAAGGCGCCGACGGCCTTCTGGGCGTCCTCGACGGGTACGCCGTCGAGCCGCATCTCCCAGACGGAGGCGGTCAGCCGGTCGGCCAGGCCCGAGGTGCGGGCCTCCACGGCGTCGGTGATGTCGAGCCCGGCGGGCAGCGACTCGTCGAGCAGCGTGAGCAGCGTCGCCGGGTCGCGGTGCTCGGTGAGCGCGATCTCCAGGTACTCGGCCTCGGAGCCGGTACCGGTGGGGGCCGCGTTCGCGTACGACACCTTGGGGTGCGGGGTGAAGCCGGCCGAGTAGGCCATGGGCACCTCGGCGCGGCGCAGCGCGCGCTCGAAGGCGCGCTGGAAGTCGCGGTGGCTGGTGAACCGGAGGCGGCCGCGCTTGGTGTAGCGCAGTCGGATGCGCTGCACCGCGGGTGCGGGCGGCGGGCCTTCGGGCTGTCGCTTGCCCAGTGGTTCTTCTCCTCGTGCGGGGCGGGCGCGGTGGGCGCCGCCCACCTGTCCTGTGGGGGCCCTCCGGTCACAGCCCGCGCGCCGCCCGGCTCATCCCTCCGTCCTGCTGAGGGAGATCTCGGGGGCGGGCACCGCGCCGGAGGCAGTAGTTGTACTACCCAGAGTACGCGTCGTGAGCGGTGCCGGTTCCCGGCGCGGGCCGCCGACGAGGGCCCGCCAGGCGTCCGCGCGGGCCTGGCGCACGGTCTCGCGGGCCGAGGCGAGGGTCTCGCGGGCGGTACGGGCCGCGCCGCTCAGCGTGTCGCGCGCGGCGCGGCCCGCCAGGACGGCCGCGCGCGCCGCCGGGGCCCACAGGGTGCGGCGGGCCCAGTGCAGCACCGGTGCGCACAGGGTCTGCCACAGCCAACGCAGCGGGCGGCCGACGAGCTGCCACGCGAGCCACTTCAGGCCGCGCCCGACGGCCCGGGAGAGGTGTCCGGCGATCCGCCAGGCGTGTCCGAAGGCGGCGCCGATCTCGCGCGCGACGACGGCGACGGCATGCCCGACCGGCATCAGCACCCGTCGGCAGAACCACCCGACCGGTACCACAAACAAGACCAAACCCCCTCGTACGAGGACGGTCCCGACCACCGAGAGGACCGCGCCGATCCCGCGCCCGCACCACGCCAGGCCCGCCCGCAGCCGGGTACCGGCCCACCCGAGCCCGATCCCCATCCCGGTGCCGAGCCGGGCGAGCGCGGCCCACACCCCGGAGCCGAGCCGGGCCGCTCCCGCCCACACACCCGAGAGGACCCGCGCCAAGCCCGCCCACACACCGGAGAGGACCCACACGAACCCCGTCCACACGGCGGCGACGGCCCGCCCGGCCCCGCGTCCCAGCCGGGCGACGCCCCGGCCCAGCGGGGCGAGCAGGTGGCGGTGGAGCCATACCGCGGGGACGGCCACCCCGTACCGCCACAGCCACCCCAGCGGCGTGAGCACCAGCACGCGCACGGCCCGGCCCAGGGCCCACAGCGTGTACGTCAGGGGCACCACGACGAGCGTGCGGCCCAGCCAGGCCAGTGCCCGGCCCACCGGCCGCAGCACCGTGCGGTGGACCGCGCGGCCGGTGGCCGCGACCGCGTCCCACAGGAGGCGGACGGGGACCACCAGGACCAGGACGACGATCCTGACGGGGAGGCGGATCGCGGCGGTCAGACAGCCGTCGGGCTGCCGGGGCGGCTGCTGCTGGAGTTCCATGTACCTCGGGACGCGCCGCAGGCCCCGGACCGTTGCGGTCCGGGGCCTGCTGTGATCAACCGGTAATCGGGCGGTTACTTGACGACGGTCAGCGGGAGCAGCTTCTTGCCGGTGGGACCGATCTGGATGTGCGTGTCCATCTGCGGGCACACCCCGCAGTCGAAGCACGGGGTCCAGCGGCAGTCCTCGACCTCGGTCTCGTCGAGGGCGTCCTGCCAGTCCTCCCAGAGCCAGTCCTTGTCGAGACCGGAGTCGAGGTGGTCCCAGGGCAGGACCTCCTCGTAGGTGCGCTCGCGGGTGGTGTACCAGTCGACGTCCACGCCGTACGCCGGGAGGGTCTTCTCGGCGCAGGCCATCCAGCGGTCGTAGCTGAAGTGCTCGCGCCAGCCGTCGAAGCGGCCGCCGTCCTCGTAGACGGCGCGGATGACCGCGCCGACGCGGCGGTCGCCGCGCGAGAGCAGGCCCTCGACGATGCCGGGCTTGCCGTCGTGGTAGCGGAAGCCGATGGAGCGGCCGTACTTCTTGTCGCCGCGGATCTTGTCGCGGAGCTTCTCCAGGCGGGCGTCGGTCTCCTCGGCGGAGAGCTGCGGGGCCCACTGGAAGGGGGTGTGCGGCTTGGGCACGAACCCGCCGATGGAGACGGTGCAGCGGATGTCGTTCTGGCCGGAGACCTCGCGGCCCTTGGCGATGACGTTGACCGCCATGTCGCCGATCTGGAGGACGTCCTCGTCGGTCTCGGTGGGCAGGCCGCACATGAAGTACAGCTTCACCTGGCGCCAGCCGTTGCCGTAGGCGGTCGCGACCGTACGGATCAGGTCCTCTTCGGAGACCATCTTGTTGATGACCTTGCGCATGCGCTCGGAGCCGCCCTCGGGGGCGAACGTCAGGCCCGAGCGGCGGCCGTTGCGGGTCAGCTCGTTGGCGAGGTCGACGTTGAAGGCGTCCACGCGGGTGGAGGGCAGCGAGAGGCCGATCTTGTCCTCGGTGTAGCGGTCCGCGAGGCCCTTGGCGATCTCACCGATCTCGGTGTGGTCGGCGCTGGACAGGGAGAGCAGGCCGACCTCCTCGAAGCCGGTCGCCTTCAGGCCCTTCTCCACCATCTCGCCGATGCCGGTGATGCTTCGCTCCCGCACGGGGCGCGTGATCATGCCGGCCTGGCAGAAGCGGCAGCCGCGGGTGCAGCCGCGGAAGATCTCCACCGACATGCGCTCGTGGACGGTCTCCGCGAGCGGCACGAGCGGCTGCTTGGGGTAGGGCCACTCGTCGAGGTCCATGACGGTGTGCTTGCTGACCCGCCACGGCACGCCCGACCTGTTCGGTACGACACGGCCGATGCGCCCGTCGGGGAGGTACTCCACGTCGTAGAAGCCCGGGACGTACACGTTGCCGGTCTTCGCGAGGCGGAACAGGACCTCCTCGCGGCCGCCGGGGCGGCCCTCGGCCTTCCAGGCGCGGATGATGGCGGTCATGTCGAGGACGGCCTGCTCGCCGTCGCCGATGACGGCGCAGTCGATGAAGTCCGCGATCGGCTCGGGGTTGAAGGCCGCGTGGCCGCCCGCGAGGACGATCGGGTCGTCGATGCCGCGGTCCCTGGCCTCCAGCGGGATGCCCGCCAGGTCCAGGGCCGTGAGCATGTTGGTGTAGCCGAGCTCGGTGGAGAAGCTGAGCCCGAAGACGTCGAAGGCGCCGACGGGGCGGTGGCTGTCCACGGTGAACTGCGGCACGTGGTGCTCGCGCATCAGCGCTTCCATGTCCGGCCACACGCTGTAGGTGCGCTCGGCCAGGACGCCCTCGCGCTCGTTCAGCACCTCGTAGAGGATCATGACGCCCTGGTTGGGGAGCCCGACCTCGTACGCGTCCGGGTACATGAGCGCCCAGCGCACGTCGCAGCTCTCCCAGGGCTTGACCGTGGAGTTGAGTTCACCGCCGACGTACTGGATCGGCTTCTGCACATGCGGGAGCAGGGCTTCGAGCTGTGGGAAGACGGACTCGGCGGCAGTCATCTCGACGAACTTTCGTGAGCTGGCAAGGGGGCGACTCTCTAGCGTAACCCGCTCCCGGGGTGCCCTCCGCCGCCGCGTTCGCCCGCCTCAGGCCTTCAGCCTCCGGCGCGGCTTCGGCCGGGAGGCCCCGCGCCAGACTTCCGGCAGCTCGCGCTCGCCGTCGGCGCCGGCCGCCTCCTCCTGTCCGTACAGCAGTCCCCAGGTGAAGGCGGACTCGCCCGCCAGCTGCGCCTGGACCGCCAGGGCGCGCAGGGCCTCGCGGGCGACCACGCTGTCCTGGTGGCCGCCCAGCAGCTTCTGCACCGCCTTCATCCGCTTGGCGAACTTCCTCGCGGGGGCGCCGAGCGCGGGTACGGCGGCCTCGGCGGCGTAGCGGACCCGTTTGGCGGCCTTGCGGGCGTCGTGCAGGGCGCGGTCGCGCTGGTCGCCGGGGGCGAGCTCCAGGGCGTGCGCGATCCGGCCCGCCAGCCGTTCGTACTCCTTGAGCACCGCCTTGGGCAGCGCCTTCGCGGCGGGCCGGTGGGCGGCCGGGCGCAGCGGCGGGGCGGCGAGCAGCGCGTCCAGGGCGTCGAGCAGGGCGAGGTGGCGCGGGCTGTCCAGGGCGGCGAGGGTGGTGCGGCGGGCGTCGGCGCGGCGGGCCACGCTCCACAGGCGCAGCCGTCCTTGTACGGGTCCGAGGACGAGGGTGCGGGGCAGGGCGGCGACGCGGCTCTGGAGGCGGGCGGTGAGCACTTCCTGGTCGCGGTCGACGCCGAGCTCTCCCGCGAGCCACTTCAGCTCCTCGCCGAGCGGGTCGGTGACGGTCCGGTCGAGGACTTTGCCGTACGACTTCAGGGCGCTGCGCAGGCGGCGCGAGGCGACGCGCATCCGGTGGACGGCGTCGGGCAGGTCGCGGCGGACGGCGGGGTCGTGGGCGACGAGGGCGTCGCGCTGGGCGCGCAGGTAGGCGAGCACGTGGTCGCCCGCGGTGGACCCGTCCGTGTGCTCCACGGTCCGCGGTTCGGGGAGGTCCGGTACGGCCGGGGCGGTCTCCGCGAGGGCGCGGGCCAGTTTGGAGGCGCTGCGCGCGGGGCGCAGCCCGGCCTCGCGCAGCCGTTGGTCGACGCGGTCGAGGAGGGCGGGGTCGGCGCCGTCGGCGAGCTCCACCTCGACCTCGGTCCAGGTGGCCGTGGCGCCCGCGCGTCCGGGGCCCAGGCGCACCGCGCGCACGGAGTCGACGCTCACCTCGGCGAGCGGTGTGCCGTCCTCGCCGAGCAGGTGGCGCAGGTCGCGGGAGGAGAGGAGCCGGACGACGGGGTCGAGCCGGCCGCCGCGGACGCGGGAGCGCAGGAGCGCGGCCAGGGAGCCCGGGACTTCCGGGGAGAGGGGGGCGCGGATCTCGTCGCGGATGCCGGTGGCGACCGGGAACTTCAGGTGCCAGCCCGCGTCGTCGCCGCCCGTTCTGCGGCGCAGGGTGAGGGAGTCCGCGGCCAGGCGCAGGTCCTGGGTGTCGTAGTAGACGGCGTCCAGCTCGGCGACGCCCCGTTCGGCGACGCGCGCGACTCCCGGGACCCCGGTGAGGCCGGGGAGCCGTACGTCGTCGCCGGTGGCTTCGTACTTCCGCTCGATCTCGCGCTTCGTCTCCGCCATGAACTGAATCTAGACGCGAAACGGAGTCTCAAACAGGCGCCGGACCGGCCATGGCGGCCGGTCCGGTGCTTCGCTCGCGGCGCTATGCCGTTATCGGCCGCTGCACCCTGATCGACTGGAGCAGTCCGATCGCGACCCACACGGCGAACATCGACGATCCTCCGTAGGACACGAAGGGCAGCGGGAGGCCCGCCACCGGCATGATGCCGAGGGTCATCCCTATGTTCTCGAAGGACTGGAAGCCGAACCAGGCGACGATCCCGGCCGCCAGGACCGTGCCGTACAGCTCGGTCGTCTCGCGCGCGATGCGGCAGGCGCGCCACAGGACCACGCCGAGCAGGACGAGGATCAGGCCGGCGCCGACGAAGCCGAGCTCCTCGCCCGCGACGGTGAAGACGAAGTCCGTCTGCTGCTCGGGGACGAACTGGCCGGTGGTCTGGCTGCCCTTGAACAGGCCGGTGCCGGTCAGTCCGCCGGAGCCGATGGCGATACGGGCCTGGTTGGTGTTGTAGCCGACGCCCGCCGGGTCGAGGCTGGGGTTGGCGAAGGCGGCGAAGCGGTTGATCTGGTACTCGTCGAGCAGTCCGAGCGCCGCGACCGCGACCGCCCCGGCCACGCCCGCTCCTATCAGGCCGAGCACCCAGCGGTTGGAGGCTCCGGAGGCGAGCAGCACGCCCAGGATGATGATCACGATGACCATGACGGACCCGAGGTCCGGCATCATCATGATGATCAGGATCGGCAGCGCGGCGATGCCCAGGGACTTGAGCACCGTGCGGTGGTCGGGGTGCGGGGTGTCCCCGGCGTCGACGCGCGACGCCAGTATCATCGCCATCCCCAGAATGATGGTGATCTTGGTGAACTCGGAGGGCTGGAGCGAGAAGCCGCCGCCGATGATGATCCAGGCGTGCGCGCCGTTGACGGTCGCGCCCAGCGGGGTCAGGACGGCCAGGATCAGCACCACCGAGATCCCGTACAGCACCGGCACCGCGCCCCGCAGGGTGCGGTGGCCCAGCCAGATCGTGCCGACCATCAGACCGAACCCGATGCCGGTGTTCATGGCGTGCCGGATCAGGAAGTAGTACGGGTCGCCCTGGTTGAGCTGGGTGCGGTTGCGGGTCGCGGACCACACCAGCAGCGAGCCGATGAAGGACAGCGCGAGCGCGGACAGCAGCAGCCACCAGTCGAGCCGGCGCAGCACCGAGTCGCGCGCGGTGAGCTTGGCGAAGGCGGAGCGCTCGGGGGCGTAGCGCTGGACGGAGAAGCCGGCCATCAGTCCCTCCGCCCGCGTCCGCCGTTGCGGTTGTCGGTGTCGGCGGTGGCGGGCTGCTGCTCACCGGTCTTCTTCTCGGGCGCCTTCTGCGAGTCCGGGTCGTACGGCTCGATCTTCGGCGCGTCGATGGAGCCGTCGGCCTGGACCTTGGGCAGGGCCTGCTGCGGCTGGGGCAGCAGGGCGCGCCCGAGGTCCTGGTTGCCCGCGTCGTCGAGGCCGTAGATCGCGTCGTAGATGTTGCGCACGGCGGGGCCGGAGGCGCCCGAGCCCGTACCACCCTGGGAGATCGTCATGACGATCGAGTAGTCCTTGGTGTACGTGGCGAACCACGAGGTCGTCTGCTTGCCGTAGACCTCGGCGGTGCCGGTCTTGGCGTGCATCGGGATCTGCTTCTGCGGCCAGCCGCCGAACCGCCAGGCGGCCGTACCGCGGGTGGCGACTCCCGCGAGGGCTTCGTCTATGTCGTCGCGGGTGGCCCGGGTCATCGGCAGCTTGCCGTGCGACTTGGGGGTGATCTCCTTGACGGACTTGCCGTCGGCGCTGATCACGGCCTTGCCGACGGTGGGGTTGTAGAGGGTGCCGCCGTTGGAGATCGCCGAGTAGATCGTCGCCATCTGGATGGGGGTGACGAGGGTGTCGCCCTGGCCGATGGAGTAGTTGACCGAGTCACCGGCGCGCATGAGGTTGCCTTCGAGGCAGTTCTCGTACTCGATCTTCTGGACGTAGTCGCCGTCCTTCTTGCCGTGCTTGCACCAGGCGTCCTTGTTGGCCTCCCAGAACCGCTGCTTCCACTGGCGGTCGGGGACCCGGCCGGGGACCTCGCTGGGCAGGTCGATCCCGGTCCTGGCGCCCAGGCCGAAGTCGTGGGCGGTCTTGTAGAACCAGTCGGCGGCGTCCTTCTTCGGCTTCATGCCGCCGTCCTTGAGCCACTGGTCGTGCGCGAGGCCGTAGTAGACGGTGTCGCAGGAGACCTCCAGGGCCTGGCCGATGGTGATGCTGCCGTGGCCCTGGGACTCGAAGTTCTTGAAGACCTGTCCGCCGACCGAGTACGAACTGGGGCAGGGGTAGGTGTTGTTGAACGCGTATCCGGCGCGGACCGCGGCGGCCGAGGAGACCACCTTGAAGATGGAGCCGGGGGCGGCCTGGCCCTGGATGGCGCGGTTCAGCAGCGGGTAGTTGGAGTCCTTGCCGGTGAGCGCCTGGTAGTCCTTGGCGGAGATGCCGCCGACCCAGGCGTTGGGGTCGTAGTTGGGCAGCGAGGCCATCGCCACGACCCGGCCGGTCTTCGCCTCCATCACCACGACCGCGCCCGCGTCGGCCTTGTAGTTCTCGTTGGTGTTCTTGTCGAACTCCTTGCGGGCCTCGGTCATCGCGTGGTTCAGCTCGTACTCCGCGACGGCCTGCACGCGTGCGTCTATCGAGGTGACGATGTTCGAGCCCGGTTCGGCCTTGTCGCTCTGCGCCTGCCCGATGACCCGGCCGAGGTTGTCCACCTCGTAGCGGGTCACGCCCGCCTTGCCGCGCAGCTGCTTGTCGTAGGTGCGCTCAAGGCCCGATCGGCCCACCATGTCCGAGCGCAGATACGGCGAGTCGGTGTCCTTCGCCTTGATGATCTCCTCGTCGGTGACCGGCGAGAGGTAGCCGAGCACCTGCGCGGTGTTGGCCTTGCCGGGCGAGGTGTAGCGGCGCACCGCGGTGGGGTCGGCGGTGATGCCGGGGAAGTCCTCGGAGCGCTCGCGGATCTGGAGGGCCTGCTGGGTGGTGGCCTTGTCGGTGACCGGGATCGGCTGGTAGGGCGAGCCGTTCCAGCAGGGCTTGGGCGTCTTGGCGTCGCACAGGCGCACCTTGTCCATGACGTCCTGCGGCTTCATGCCGAGCACCCCGGCCAGCCGGGTCAGCACGGCCTTGCCCTTGTCGGGCATCTTCGTCAGGTCGGTGCGGGAGGCCGAGACCACCAGCCGGGTCTCGTTGTCCGCCAGCGGCACCCCGCGCGCGTCGAGGATCGCCCCGCGCACGGCGGGCTGGACGACCTGCTGCACGTGGTTGTTCTTCGCCTCGTCCTCGTACTCCTGCCCGTTGCGGATCTGGAGGTACCAGAGGCGCCCGCCGAGGGTGAGGAGCAGGGAGAAGACGAGGACCTGGATGATGACGAGGCGGATCTGCACCCGGGGGGTGCGTCCCGTCTCGGGGATGTTGCTCACGCTGCCCCCTCGTTCACAGTCGCTTGACGCCCTTGATGCGGCCGGCCCGGGCCGCGCGGTTGCGGGCGGCCCTCACCCGCAGGCCGCCCTTCTGGCCGCCGATCCGCAGCCCGGTGCCGCCGGAGAGCCGGCCGGAGGCGATGCTCGCGCCGCCCGCGGCCGCGCCGCCGCCCCCGGACGTCTCGGCCAGCGGGTCGTTGTCGGCCCGTCTGGCGAGCGCCATGATGAGCGGCACGGTGAACGGGGCGAGCAGCAGGTCGTAGACGGCGGCCGTGAACAGCAGGTTCACCAGGCCGACATGGCGGGCCGCGGTGTCGCCGACGAGGGCGCCCACGCCCGCGTAGAGCAGGGTGGAGCCGACGGCCGCGCAGACCACCACGACCATGGGCCCGGTGGCCGAGCGCAGCCGGCCGTGGTCGGGCTTGGCGAGCCCCGCCGCGTAGCCGACCAGGCACAGGACCAGCGCGTAGCGCCCGGCGGCGTGGTCGGCGGGCGGGGCGAGGTCGCTGAGGAGCCCCGCGGCGAAGCCGACGAAGGCGCCGCCGAGGTGGCCGTAGACGAGGGCGAGGCCGAGGACGGTGAGCAGCACCAGGTCCGGGACGGCGCCCGGCAGCTGGAGCCGGGCCAGGACGCTCACCTGGACGACGAGGGCGACGACGATCAGGGCGGCGGAGAGGATGACCCTGTTGATACGCATCTGGATCAGCTCCTACTTACTGGTCACCGTCGGCGGCTGCGTTGTTCGCGGTATTCGCGGTATTCGCGTTGTTCGCGTTGTCCGGATCGCCGCCGGGGAGCGCGCCGGGCTTGCGGTTGGGATCGGCGGGGGGATCCGGGACCGGGTTGCCGTTCGGGTTGCCGTTGGGGTCGTTGGTGGGGATGGGCACGTTGGGGTCGGCCTGGTTGGGGTTGACCGCGTTGCCGGGCGGCGGCGGGGTGACCGTGACGGTCACCGTGGGCGTCGGGGTCGGCCTGGGCTTGGCGGGCAGCACCTGGTCGCGCGGGTCGGTGCGCGGGGCCTGGACGACGACGCCGACGATGTCGAGCTTGGTGAACCCGACGTACGGGCGCACATAGACGGTCCGCGTCAGATCGCCGCCGGAGGGGTCGACCTTGACGACCTCGCCGACGGGGACGCCGGGCACGAACGGCCGGTCGGACTGCGAGCCGAAGGTCACCAGCCGGTCGCCGGCCTTGACCTTGGCCTTGCCGTTGAGCAGCTGCACCGACAGCGGCCGGTCGCCCTGGCCGGTGGCGAAGCCCAGCTCGTCGCTGCTCTCCATCCGGGTGCCGACCGTGAAGTCGGGGTCGTTGGCGAGCAGGACGGTGGCGGTGGACGGGCCGACGGTGGTGACGCGGCCGACCAGGCCCTCCCCGTTCAGCACGGTCATGTCGCGCTTGATGCCGTCGCGCGAGCCGGCGTCGATGGTGACGGTCCAGGAGAAGCCCTGGGCCGCTCCTATGCCGATGACCTGCGCGGCCTTGATGCCGTACTGGCCCTCGCCGGCGGTCTTCAGCATCGCGTCGAGCTGGTTGAGACGCGAGCGGTTGCGGGCGTCGCTGCCGAGCTTCTGCTTCAGCGCCTCGTTCTCCCGCTGGAGGTCGGCGATCTTGTTGTGCCGCTCCCCCGAGTCGCGCACGGCGCCGATGGCGTTGCCCACCGGGTCGACGGCTGCCGCCATGCCGTTCTCGACCGGACCGAACACCGTGGCGGCGGCCTGCCGGGCCCCGTCCACCGGCGAATTCTCCCCACCCCGGATGTCGACCGTGATCAGCGCGAACGCTACGGCGACCAGCAGCACCAGGAGGAGCCGGCTCTCTCGTGTGTCCCTCACGTGCGGCGGCCGTGCCTTCCTCGTCGGAATCTGTTCGATCTGTATATCAACGATCCGCCGTACGGGTTGGCAGTGCCCCGTACGGGCGGTCCCCCCGGGTCACTGGGCGACCCGGGGGGACCTCGGCGTTCTCCGCCTAGCGGCGCGGCTGGGCGTCCAGGACCTGCTGGAGGGCCTCGAACTCCTCGACGCACTTGCCCGATCCCAGGGCGACCGAGTCCAGCGGGTCCTCGGCGATGTGGATCGGCATGCCGGTCTCGCGGCGCAGCCGCTCGTCCAGGCCGCGCAGGAGGGCGCCGCCGCCGGTGAGGACGATGCCGCGGTCCATGATGTCGCCGGAGAGCTCGGGCGGGCACTTGTCGAGCGTCGTCTTCACGGCGTCGACGATCGCGTTGACCGGCTCCTCGATGGCCTTGCGGACCTCGGCGGCCGAGATGACCACGGTCTTGGGCAGCCCGGAGACCAGGTCGCGGCCGCGGATCTCGGTGTGCTCGTCCTTGTCGAGGTCGTACGCCGAACCGATGGTGATCTTGATCTGCTCGGCGGTGCGCTCACCGAGGAGGAGGCTGTACTCCTTCTTGATGTGCTGGATGATCGCGTTGTCCAGCTCGTCGCCGGCGACCCGGATGGACTGTGCCGTGACGATTCCGCCGAGCGAGATCACCGCGACCTCGGTGGTGCCGCCGCCGATGTCGACGACCATGTTGCCGGTCGCCTCGTGGACGGGCAGCCCCGAGCCGATGGCCGCGGCCATGGGCTCCTCGATGATGTGCACCTGACGGGCGCCGGCCTGGGTGGAGGCCTCGATGACGGCGCGGCGCTCGACTCCGGTGATGCCCGAGGGCACGCAGACGACAACGCGCGGGCGCGCCAGGTAACGCCGCTTGTGGATCTTGAGGATGAAGTAGCGGAGCATCCGCTCCGTGATCTCGAAGTCGGCGATGACGCCGTCCTTCAGCGGTCGTACGGCCACGATGTTGCCCGGCGTACGGCCGATCATCTTCTTCGCCTCGGCGCCGACCGCCAGGATGCCGCCGGTGTTGGTGTTGATGGCGACGACGGAGGGCTCGTTCAGGACGATTCCGCGGCCCCTGACGTACACCAGCGTGTTGGCGGTCCCGAGGTCGACAGCCATGTCACGGCCGATGAACGACATGTTGTTGCTCCCCATGAGGATGCGTCCGGCCTTCCCTAATCGAGCGTTGACGGCTTTTTAGGTCGGCGAGGTGGGTGCTGTGGGCGTGAGGCTCCATCGTAGTGCCGCCTGCACGGACACGGCGCGTTGGTCCACCTCTGTTATTGGTGACGACGTGTCGGGGCGATGCGTTCCCGACTTCACCCCGCATATGCCGAAGGGCGACCGAAATTCCTTCGGTCGCCCCAGGTCATGAGCGCTATATGGCTGACAACCGGTCAGGGAATCAGACGCGACCCGGGAAGAAGATCTTCAGTTCCCGTTCGGCCGACTCCTCCGAGTCGGAGGCGTGGATGAGGTTCTCGCGGACGATCGTGCCGAAGTCGCCCCGGATGGATCCGGGCGTGGCGGCGATCGGGTCGGTGGGGCCCGCGAGCCCCCGCACACCCTCGATGACGCGCTCGCCCTCGACGACGAGGACGACGACCGGGCCGGAGGCCATGAAGCCCATCAGCGGCTCGTAGAAGGGCTTGCCCTTGTGCTCGCCGTAGTGCTGCTCCAGCGTCTCCTGGTCCAGCGTCCGCAGCTCCATCGCCGGGATGGTCCAGCCGGCCTTGCGCTCGATACGGCCGATGATCTCGCCGATCAGGCCGCGACGGACGGCGTCGGGCTTGAGGATGACGAGAGTGCGCTGGGTCATGGTGTCCGGCTCCTTGCAGGCATACGTGTGCGGTGAGGCGAGGCTACAGGGGACGCCGGGCACGGCGGCACCCGGACCGGCCCCACAGCCTCCGGCCGGACCGTCTACGCCTGCGGCTCCGCCTCCGCCCGGGCCGCGAAACGGGCCTTCGCCGCGTCCACCTGCCGGCCGTAGTGGATCGAGGCCCACCACAGACCGGCGAAAACCGCACCGAGGAAGAACATGTGCGGGACGACGAAGCCGCTCGCGATCAGCGCGATCTGGAGCGCCCAGCCCAGCTGGAGGCCACCGGGACGGGTCAGGACGCCGCACAGGAGCAGCGAGAACAGCATGGCGATGCCACTGACCGTCCACACCGTGGACACCGTCAGGTCCTGGTCCTTCATGGCGACCAGACCGGCGAACCCGATGACGAGGAATTCACCGATGAGGGTGGAAGCGCAGAGCGTACGCATCGGGCGTCAGCCCCTTCCCAGGAGCAGCCGGGCCTCGCCGACCGTGATCACGGAACCGGTGACGAGGACTCCCGCACCGGCGTACTCGTCCTCTTCCTCCGCCAGGGTGATCGCCGCCTCCAGCGCGTCGTCCAGACGCGGCTCGACCACCACCCGCTCGTCGCCGAAGACCTCGACCGCGATCGCGGCCAGCTCGTCGACGTCCATCGAACGGTGACTGGTGTTGGCGGTCACGACGACCTCGGCGAAGACCGGCTCGAAGGCCTCAAGCAGCCCCTTCACGTCCTTGTCGGCGCTGGCCGCGACCACCCCGATCAGCCGCGAGAAGCCGAACGCCTCGGTCAGCCCCTCGGCCGTGGCCTGCGCGCCCGCCGGGTTGTGGGCGGCGTCCAGGACGACGGTGGGGCTGCGGCGCACCACCTCCAGCCGGCCGGGCGAGAGGACCGAGGCGAACGCCTTGCGGACGGTGTCCACGTCCAGCGGGCGGGCGTGCTCGGAGCCGATGCCGAAGAACGCCTCCACGGCGGCGAGGGCGACGACCGCGTTGTGCGCCTGGTGCGCGCCGTACAGCGGAAGGAAGACGTCCTCGTACTCACCGCCGAGGCCGCGCAGGGTCAGCAGCTGGCCGCCGACCGCGACCTCGCGCGTGACGATCCCGAACTCCATGCCCTCACGGGCCACCGTGGCGTCCGCCCCGACGGCCTTCTTCAGCATCACCTGGGCCGCGTCGACGGGCTGCTGGGCCAGGATGACGGTGGAGTCCTGCTTGATGATCCCGGACTTCTCCACGGCGATCTCGGCGGGGGTGGAGCCGAGGCGGTCGGTGTGGTCCAGGGAGATGGGGGTGACGACGGCCACGGAGGCGTCGATCACATTGGTGGCGTCCCAGCTGCCGCCCATGCCGACCTCGACGACGGCCACGTCGACGGGGGCGTCCGCGAACGCCGCGTACGCCATCCCGGTGAGCACCTCGAAGAAGGACAGCCGGTACTCCTGCTGCCCGTCGACCATCTCCACGTACGGCTTGATGTCCTCGTACGCCTCGATGAACCGCTCGGCGGCGATCGGCGCGCCGTCCAGGCTGATGCGCTCGGTGATCGACTGGACGTGCGGGGAGGTGTACCGGCCGGTGCGCAGGTCGAAGGCGTTGAGCAGCGCCTCGATCATGCGGGCGGTGGAGGTCTTGCCGTTGGTGCCGGTGATGTGGATCGAGGGGTACGCGCGCTGGGGCTCGCCCAGGACGTCCATCAGCGCCGCGATCCGGGCGACGGAGGGCTCCAGCTTGGTCTCGCCCCAGCGGGTCGCCAGCTCCGTCTCGACCGCGCGCAGCGCCTTGTCGACCTCGGGGTCGGCGGGGCGGGCGGGGGCGGGGTCGGTCTGCGGGGCGCCGCCGTGGGTGCGCAGGGTGCGGCTGCCGGCCTCGATCACCGCCAGGTCGGGGTCGCGGGTGGTCTCGGCCTCGACGATCTCGTCGAAGTGGTCGTCGGGGCTGCTGCTGCGGTCGGGCTGCTCGGTCACGTCCCCAGTCTACGGAGCCCCTCCCCGGCCCGGGCCCGGGCGGGCCCGCGCCGCGCGCCCCGGGAACCACAGGTCAGGTCAGTCCGGACGGCAGCACCGCCTCCACCTCGTACGACGTCGCCGTACGCCGGGTGCACAGCACACCCCCCACCCCCTCCACCCGCTCCCGCATGGACAGCGTCCCCGTCCCCGACGACACCGGCACCGTCGACGGCGCCGTGGACGGCACACCGTTGCGGACGCGGACGGTCAGTTCCGCGCCCCGGACGGCGACCGCCACCGAGACCGCCTCCCCCGGCGCGTGCTTCACCGCGTTCGTGAGGCACTCCCGCACCACCCGGTACACCGCCGCCTGGCGCAGCGGGGACAGGGCCCGGGCGCGCCCGGAGACGTCCAGGGTCACCGGCGACCCGGCCCGGCGCGTCTGGGCCGCCAGGGACGGCAGGCCCTCCAGACCCGGCGTGGCGCGCCGCTCGTCCGCCCGCGTCACCAGGATCTCGTTCAGCATCCGGTGCGCCCGCCGCGCCGTCTCGGCCAGGAAGTCGAAGTCGCGCTCGTGCGGGCCGCCCCGGGCACGCCGGGCCCGTACCTCCGCCGTCACCGCCAGCATCGTCAGCTCGCGCCCCACCATGTCGTGGACGTCCCGCGCCACCGACGCCCGCTCCGCCTGCACGGCCCGGAGCGCCTCCACCTCGCGGACCAGGTCCTGGCGGTACGTGGCGACGCCCACCGCCGACGACAGCACCCCCACCGGCACCACGATGCTCAGGAACGAGCTGAGTGTCTCCGCGCGGTGCCCGAGCCAGCCGGGGACGCAGTAGAGGCCGCACGCCACCGCCACGTACAGCACCGTCGCCACCACCGCCGTGCGCCGCCCACGGAAGCGGCCCAGCGAGTACAGCGCGAACTGGATCAGGGTCAGCTGGTGCAGCCACCCGAGGAAGAGCAGCGCGGCCGCGTACGGCACCCACGGCCATCTGCGGCGCAGCAGCAGCGTCGCCGAGCCCGCCGCCAGGACCGGCGGCACCGTGGCGCCGGTCAGCGAGTTGTCCGCCGCCGCCAGGCCCGGCACATCGATGATCATCAGGGCGAAGGCGGCCGTCGCGATCAGTACGTCCAGCGCCCGGTCGTCCCCCAGCGCGCGCCGCAGCGCGGAGGCGGGGGACGGAGCGGACATGTCGTCCATCATGCAAGGTCTTTCGGCCCCGGATGGCCGACTTTCGCCCCTTTGGGGCGACGGAAAGCGTGATGTGACCCACGGGACGGCCCCACCGGCGCGCGAGGCGGGGGCGCGCACGCGAAGGAGCCCCGGACCGTACGACGGTCCGGGGCCCCTCACTCGCACACGGCCTTCGCTACGCCTGCGGCAGGTTCGCCAGCTGCGCCGTGATCCGCTCGATGTCCGCCTCGGCCTTGGCAAGACGCGTACGGATCTTGTCGACCACGTTGTCCGGCGCCTTCGCCAGGAACGCCTCGTTGCCGAGCTTGCCGTTCGCCTGCGCCTTCTCCTTCTCGGCCGCCGCGAGGTCCTTGGCCAGCCGCTTGCGCTCGGCCCCGACGTCGATCGTGCCGGACAGGTCCAGCGCCACGGTCGCGCCCGCGACCGGCAGCGAGGCGGTGGCGTGGAAGCCCTCGCCCGCCGGCTGGAGGCGGAGCAGCTGGCGGATGGCCGCCTCGTGCGGAGCCAGCGCCGTTCCGTCCAGGGTCAGCTCGGCCGGGACCTTCTGGCCCGGCTGGAGACCCTGGTCCGAACGGAACCGGCGGACCTCGGTGACGACCTGCTGGACCAGCTCGATCTCCCGCTCGGCGGCCTCGTCACGGAACCCGCTGTCGCTCGGCCACTCGGCGATGACGAGCGACTCACCACCCGTCAGCGTCGTCCATAGGGTGTCGGTGACGAAGGGGACGACGGGGTGCAGCAGCCGCAGGGTGACGTCCAGGACCTCGCCGAGGACCCGGCCGGAGACCTTCGCCGGCTCGCCGCCCCCGAAGAACGTCGTCTTCGACAGCTCGACGTACCAGTCGAAGACCTCGTCCCACGCGAAGTGGTACAGGGCCTCGGACAGCTTCGAGAACTGGTAGTCCTCGTAGAGGCCGTCGACCTCGGCCACGGTCTTGTTGAGCCGCGACAGGATCCACCGGTCGACCGCCGACAACTGCTCGACGGGCGGCAGTTCCCCCTCGACGGTGGCGCCGTTCATCAGCGCGAAGCGCGTCGCGTTCCAGATCTTGTTGGCGAAGTTGCGGGACGCCTGGACCCAGTCCTCGCCGATCGGGACGTCCACCCCCGGGTTGGCGCCGCGCGCCAGGGTGAAGCGGACGGCGTCGGAGCCGTAGGTGTCCATCCAGTCAAGCGGGTTGACCGCGTTGCCGAAGGACTTCGACATCTTCTTGCCGAACTGGTCGCGGACCATGCCGTGCAGGGCGATGGTGTGGAACGGCGGGGTGCCGTCCATCGCGTACAGACCGAACATCATCATCCGGGCGACCCAGAAGAAGAGGATGTCGTAACCGGTGACCAGGACGGAGTTCGGGTAGAACTTCGCGAGGCTCTCGGTCTGCTGCGGCCAGCCGAGCGTGGAGAAGGGCCACAGGCCCGAGGAGAACCAGGTGTCCAGGACGTCGGTGTCCTGGCGCCAGCCCTCGCCGCTCGGCGCCTCCTCGTCCGGTCCGACGCAGACGATCTCGCCGTTCGGGCCGTACCAGACGGGGATGCGGTGGCCCCACCACAGCTGGCGCGAGATGCACCAGTCGTGGAGGTTGTCGACCCAGTCGAAGTACCGCTTCTCCATCTCCTGCGGGTGGATCTTGACCTTGCCGTCGCGGACCGCGTCACCGGCGGCCTTGGCGAGCGGGCCGACCTTGACCCACCACTGCATCGACAGACGCGGCTCGATGGTGGTCTTGCAGCGCGAGCAGTGGCCGACGGAGTGGGTGTACGGACGCTTCTCGGCGACGATCCGGCCCTCGGCGCGCAGCGCGGCGACGATGGCGGAGCGGGCCTCAAGCCGGTCCAGGCCCTGGAAGGGGCCGTGGACGGTGATGACCGCGTGCTCGTCCATGACGGCGAGGTTGGGCAGGCCGTGGCGCTGGCCGATCTCGAAGTCGTTCGGGTCGTGCGCCGGGGTCACCTTGACGGCGCCGGTGCCGAACTCGGGGTCGACGTGCTCGTCCGCGACGACCGGGATGCGACGGCCGGTGAGCGGCAGCTCGATCTCGGTGCCGACGAGGTGCTTGTACCGCTCGTCCTCGGGGTGGACCGCCACGGCGGTGTCACCGAGCATCGTCTCGGCGCGGGTGGTGGCGACGACGATGGAGGCGTCCCCGTCCCCGTACCGGATGGAGACGAGCTCGCCGTCGTCGTCCTGGTACTCGACCTCGATGTCGGAGATCGCGGTCAGACAGCGCGGGCACCAGTTGATGATGCGCTCGGCGCGGTAGATCAGCTCGTCGTCGTAGAGCTTCTTGAAGATGGTCTGGACGGCCTCGGACAGGCCCTCGTCCATGGTGAACCGCTCACGCGACCAGTCGACACCGTCACCGAGGCGCCGCATCTGCCCGGAGATCTGGCCGCCCGACTCGCCCTTCCACTGCCAGACGCGCTCGATGAACGCCTCGCGCCCCAGGTCGTGCCGGGACTTGCCTTCCTTGGCGAGCTCGCGCTCGACGACGTTCTGGGTGGCGATACCGGCGTGGTCCATGCCCGGCTGCCACAGCGTCTCGTACCCCTGCATGCGCTTGCGGCGGGTGAGGGCGTCGATCAGCGTGTGCTCGAAGGCGTGGCCCAGGTGCAGGCTGCCGGTGACGTTGGGCGGCGGGATGACGATGGTGTACGGAGGCTTGTCACTCTTGGCGTCCGCCTCGAAGTAACCGCGCTCCACCCAGCGCTCGTACAGCTCCCCCTCTACCTGGGCCGGCGCGTACTGGGTCGGCAGTTCGGTGGTGGGCGCTGGATTCTGCTGCTGAGTGTTCTCGGTCACGGGCCCCAGTTTAGGGGTGTCACGGGCCGGTACTGAAACGGGAATCTTTGGTAACGGTCGGCCCCCCGATGCGCTGTGCGGCCCGACCGTCCGCGAGGATGTCGGGATCGGATAAGCATCCCTAGGGGGAATCCCAGCAATGAGCTACAACCAGCCGGGCCCGTACGGCGGCCAGCCCCAGCAGCCCGGCCCGTACGGTCAGCAGCCGCCGCAGCAGCCGTACGGGCAGCCCCAGCCCGCGTACGGCTACCCGCAGCAGCCCCCGCAGGGCGTCCCGCCCCAGCAGGGCTACGGCTACCCGGCCCAGCAGCCCCAGTACGGCCAGCAGCCGCCCTACGGCGCGCCCATGATGCCGCCGCCGGCGCCGCCGAAGAAGAAGACCGGCCTGATCGTCACGGCCGTCGTGGTCGCGATCGCGGCGGTCGGCGGTGGCGTGTACTTCATGACGAAGGGCTCGGGCGGCGGCAACGGCGACGTCTCGGCGAGCACCAAGGGCTACAAGCTGGTCGCGCCCGAGTCGGTCGGTGAGTACAAGCGCTCCGGGTCCTCTTCCTCCGAGAAGACGATGTCCGGCAAGGAGAAGACGGAGACCGAGGCGATGGGGATCAAGGACCCCGCCAAGGTGTCCGCACGGTACAAGGCCGGTGACTCCAGCAACCCGCTGGGCGGCAAGATGCTGCTGCTGTCCGGCATCTACGGTGACATCAGCGACCCGTCGAAGGCGCTCGACGCCACCTTCGCCAAGGTCCAGAAGGGCGACGACGACAAGAAGGACAAGACCACGGTCGAGCTGGCCGGCACGCCCAAGACCATGAAGCCGGCCGGGTTCTCGGGCGCGCTGATGAAGTGCCAGAACCTCAAGGTCACCGACACGAAGTCGGCCAAGACGTTCGAGGTCCCGCTCTGCATCTGGTCGGACTACTCCACGCTCGGCATCGTGGAGACCTACGACATGGCCACGGTGCTCGGCAAGGGCGGCGGCACGCCCATGCCCCTCGACCAGGCCGCCGACCTCGCCGCGAAGCTCTACAACACCGCGCGCGTGAAGAAGTAGCAGCGGCAACGCTAAGGGCGCCCGCCGGTGGGAGATCCCACCGGCGGGCGCCCTTTGCGTTGCCGGGGCAGGTCGGCTACGCCGACTTCTCGTGCCGCCCGTCGTTCTTCACGATGCGCGGCTCGCGCGGTACCAGCGTCGGGTTGACGTTGTTGTGGACCACGTCCGAGGTGATGACGACGCGGGCCACGTCCTTGCGGGACGGGACCTCGTACATCACCGACATCAGGACTTCCTCCATGATCGCGCGCAGGCCGCGCGCCCCCGTGCCGCGCAGGATCGCCTGGTCGGCGATGGCCTCCAGGGCGGGGCGGTCGAAGTCCAGCTCCACGCCGTCGAGTTCGAACAGGCGCTGGTACTGCTTGACCAGCGCGTTGCGCGGCTCGACCAGGATCTGGAGGAGCGCCTCGCGGTCGAGGTTGTGGACCGAGGTCAGGACGGGGAGGCGGCCGATGAACTCGGGGATCATCCCGAACTTCACCAGGTCCTCCGGCATGACCTCCTGGAACTGGTCGCTCGCCTCGATCTCCCGCTTGGAGCGGATCGTCGCGCCGAAGCCGATGCCCTTCGCGCCGGCCCGGGACTCGATGATCTTCTCCAGGCCGGCGAAGGCGCCGCCCACGATGAACAGCACGTTCGTCGTGTCGATCTGGATGAACTCCTGGTGGGGGTGCTTGCGCCCGCCCTGCGGGGGCACCGAGGCCGTGGTGCCCTCCAGGATCTTCAGCAGCGCCTGCTGGACACCCTCACCGCTCACATCGCGCGTGATCGACGGGTTTTCGCTCTTCCGGGCGACCTTGTCGATCTCGTCGATGTAGATGATGCCCGTCTCGGCCTTCTTGACGTCGTAGTCGGCGGCCTGGATGAGCTTCAGGAGGATGTTCTCGACGTCCTCGCCGACGTAGCCCGCCTCCGTCAGCGCCGTCGCGTCCGCGATGGCGAACGGGACGTTCAGCATGCGGGCCAGGGTCTGGGCGAGCAGGGTCTTGCCCGAGCCGGTGGGGCCGAGCAGCAGGATGTTGGACTTCGCGAGTTCGATCGCGTCGTCACGGCCCTGCGCGCCGCCGTTCTCGCCGGCCTGGACGCGCTTGTAGTGGTTGTAGACCGCCACGGAGAGCGCCTTCTTGGCGGGCTCCTGGCCCACCACGTAGCTCTCCAGGAACTCGTAGATCTCGCGCGGCTTGGGCAGTTCCTCCCACCGCACCTCGGAGGACTCGGCGAGTTCCTCCTCGATGATCTCGTTGCAGAGATCGATGCACTCGTCGCAGATGTACACACCGGGGCCTGCGATGAGCTTCTTCACCTGCTTCTGGCTCTTGCCGCAGAACGAGCACTTGAGCAGGTCGCCGCCATCACCGATGCGTGCCACGAGGTGCTTCCCCTTCGCCTGGGAGACGCCACGTTCAGCGGCTCCTGGTGCCTCATATCCGACGGTACCTTGCCTGGCCCCCCGTTCGGGCCCCCCTTGGCGCGGTTCACTTCGACGGGGACCGTCCGAGTGCGCCGCGCCAGGGGATCCGGCCGCGTCAGGCGGCCGCGGCCGACGTCGTCTTGCGGGTCGACACGATCTGGTCGACCAGGCCGTACGCCAGGGCGTCCTCGGCGGTGAGGATCTTGTCCCGCTCGATGTCGTCCCGGATCTTCTCGATGGGCGTGGTGGAGTGCTTGGCGAGCATCTCCTCCAGCTGGCTGCGCATGCGCAGGATCTCGTTGGCCGCGATCTCCAGGTCGGAGAGCTGCTCGCGGCCGGTCTGCGAGGACGGCTGGTGGATCAGCACGCGCGCGTTGGGCAGGGCCATGCGCTTGCCGGGGGTGCCCGCGGCGAGCAGCACGGCGGCGGCGGAGGCCGCCTGGCCCATGCAGACGGTCTGGATGTCGGGCTTCACGAACTGCATCGTGTCGTAGATGGCCGTGAGGGCCGTGAACGAGCCGCCGGGGCTGTTGATGTAGATCGAGATGTCGCGGTCCGGGTCCATCGACTCCAGGCACAGCAGCTGCGCCATGACGTCGTTGGCGGAGGCGTCGTCGATCTGCACGCCGAGGAAGATCACGCGCTCCTCGAACAGCTTCGCGTACGGGTCGTACTCGCGCACGCCCTGCGAGGTGCGCTCGACGAAGCGCGGCACGATGTAGCGGTTGTCCACCTGCGGGCCGGTGTAGAGGCCGCTTGCGGAGAGGTTGTTCTGCATGTCGGGGTTCACCATCCTGGTGGCGTTCGGTGGGCTCGGGGGCTTCGGGGCCGGGGCTGGGGTCCCCGGCTCGCTCGGAGCCGGGGGACGGGGCTCAGGCCCCGGTGCCGCCGCCGCCAGGAACACCGGCCGCGTGGGCCATGATCTCGTCGATGAGGCCGTACTCCTTGGCCTCTTCCGCCGTGTACCAGCGGTCGCGGTCGCCGTCGCGGATGATCGTCTCCACCGTCTGGCCCGAGTGGCGGGCGGTGATCTCCGCCATGCGCGTCTTCGTACGCAGCAGGTACTCGGCCTGGATCTTGATGTCCGAGGCGGTGCCGCCGATGCCGGCGGAGCCCTGGTGCATCAGGATGTCGGTGTTCGGCAGGGCGAAGCGCTTGCCGGGGGCGCCGCCGGTGAGCAGGAACTGGCCCATCGAGGCCGCCATGCCCATACCGATCGTGACCACGTCGTTCGGGATGTACTGCATGGTGTCGTAGATCGCCATGCCGGCCGTCACCGAGCCGCCGGGGCTGTTGATGTAGAGGTAGATGTCCTTCTCCGGCTCGGCGGCCAGGAGGAGCAGCTGCGCCGTGATCTTGTTCGCGATGTCGTCGTCGACCTGCTGGCCGAGGAAGATGATGCGCTCGTTGAGCAGCCGGTTGTAGACATGGTCGCCGAGGCCACCACCGAGGGACGGCTCGCCGGCGGCGTAAGGCATCAGATTCGTCACGTATCCACCTGCTCGTCTCTGACGGCTTCAACCGTCTCAGCGTCTTCGTTCAGAGGGCGGGGCCTTTGGGGCCGACTCGTCACCGGCTGACTCCACCCCCGTATTCATGGACCCTAACGCGCAGGTAGGACAACGCCATCCCGGTTCCCGAACTGTTCGCTCGGAGCGCAAGGTGGTTGAAGGGCGGGCCCGTGCGGAACCGGCCACGGGGCGTGCGGGCGCCGCCCCGGGGCGGGTACGCGGAAGGGCCCGGACGCGGCTGCGTCGCGGGCCCCTCCTTACGTACGTCGTACGTGGTCAGGCGGTGCCTGGCGTACGAGGTGCGGTCGAGGCTCAGGCCTCGGTCTTCTCCTCGGCGTCGTCGGCGGCGGCCTCCACGGCCTCCGTCTCGCCGGCCTCGGCGGCCTCGTCCTCGTCATCCTCCAGGTCGACGACCTCACCGTTGGTGTCGACGACCTTGGCGGACTCGACGACCACGGCCAGCGCCTTGCCGCGGGCGACCTCGCCGACGAGCATCGGCACCTGGCCGCCCTCGACGACGGCCTGGGCGAACTGGTCGGGGGACATACCGGAGGAGGCGGCACGGCGCACCAGGTGCTCGGTGAGCTCCTCCTGGTTGACGTTCAGCTTCTCCTTGTTGACGAGCTCGTCGAGGATGAACTGCGTCTTGATGCCCTTGACGGCCGCTTCCTCGGTCTCGGCGTCGAACTCTTCCTGCGTCTTGCCCTGGATCTCCAGGTACTTGGCGAGGTCGAGGCCCATCTGGCCGAGCTGGTGGTGCTCGAGGTTGTGCTTGCGCGTCTGGATCTCGTCCGCGAGGAGCTTCTCGGGGATCGGGACCTCGGTGATCTTCAGCAGTTCGTCGAGCACGCGCTCCTGGGCCTGGGTGGCCTGGTCGAACTGCTTCATGTTCTCGAGGCGCTTGCGGCTGTCGGCCTTGAGCTCGTCGAGGGTGTCGAACTCGGAGGCGAGCTGCGCGAAGTCGTCGTCCAGCTCCGGCAGTTCGCGCGCGGCGACCTGGGTGACCTTGACGGTGACCTCGGCGTCCTTGCCCTCGGCCGAGCCGCCCTTGAGCTGGGAGGTGAAGGTGGCCTCGCCACCGGCCTCCAGGCCCTTGACGGCCTCGTCGATGCCGTCGAGGAGCTCGCCGGAGCCGATGGTGTACGAGACACCCTCGGCGACGCCGTCCTCCAGGACCTCGCCGTCGACCTTGGCCTCCAGGTCGATCGTCACGACGTCGCCGTCCTGGGCGGCGCGCTCGACCGGGGAGGTCGAGGCGAAGCGCTCACGCAGGTCGGAGACGGCCTTCTCGACGTCCTCGTCGGAGACCTCGACGGCGTCGACGGTGACCTCGATGCCCGAGTAGTCCGGGATCTCGATGGTCGGGCGGATGTCGACCTCGGCGGTGAAGTTCAGCGTCTCGCCGTCCTTCAGCTCCGTGATGTCGACCTCCGGCTGGCCGAGCGGGTTCAGCTCGGCCTCGTTGACCGCCTCGGTGTAGAACTTCGGGAGGGCGTCGTTGACGGCCTCCTCCAGCACAGCACCACGGCCGAACCGCTGGTCGATGACGCGGGCCGGGATCTTGCCCTTGCGGAAGCCCTTGACCGTGACCTGCTGGTTGATCTTCTTGTACGCCGCGTCGAGGCTGTCCTTGAGCTCCTCGAAGGGCACCTCGACAGTGAGCCGAACCCGAGTCGGGTTCAGGGTCTCCACGGCGCTCTTCACGGTTCGGTCTCCTTGTGGCTGACTTCTGGGGGGTTCTACCCGGTGGCCGACGGCCGCGGGCGGATCGGGCCCGGTTCATCGGATTCATCAGACACACGGGCACGCAGCTTGCATAGTAACCGCAAGCGGGATGTCACCCACAATGTGATCTTGTGTGCGGAGATCGCGCAAGGCGCGCTCCGAAGATCGTGCGAGGCGCTGGTCGGGGTGGCGGGATTTGAACCCACGGCCTTCCGCTCCCAAAGCGGACGCGCTACCAAGCTGCGCCACACCCCGTCGGTGCGACACGTAGGGTACATGCCCGCGAGGAATACGTCGGCCGCTTTCCGCGGCGGGCCGCGCGGCCGGACGCGGTGTGCGCGCGCGGGGGGTGACCCGCTACGATGCTCTTCGTGCCGCGGTCGTTCCCGACCTGCGGCGCGGCGCACGCGGGCGTAGCTCAATGGTAGAGCCCTAGTCTTCCAAACTAGCTACGCGGGTTCGATTCCCGTCGCCCGCTCCACCCCTCGGGCCCGGTGACCAGTCTCATCGGGCCCGAGGTGTTTCCCGGGTCTCCCCGAGCGCGTCGCGAGAACGCCGTCCGCTCAGAACTTGATCTGGTTGATCGTGTCCGCGAGCGAGTTCAGGAAGCGCTGTATCGACGGCGCCATTCCGGTCGACGCCATGAAGAATCCGAAGAGCGCGGCGACTATGGCCGGGCCGGTCTTGATGGAACCGCCGCGGATCATCACCACGAGGACGATCGCCAACAGCAGCACCACAGACAGTGAAATGGCCACAACTGATCACACCCTTGGTCGGTCCGCCTTGCCGGCCCGGAGTGTGCCGCCGAGCACACCCCGCGGGGTCCATCGTGCCACCAACACCCCTCCAGGTCCTGCCGCCTGACACATAGCCAAGGTATGCATCACCCCAAACGTGCGTGCGGGTCCGGGAGTTCCAGGAGCGCGCGGGTGGTGGCGTACTTGCGGGTGAGGCGGGACCGGGTCGCCGGGTCGAGGACGGCGAGGCGGGCGGGGTCCGCGTTGTGGGCCAGGTCCGCCTCCTTGACCAGCAGCGCTCCCGGGGTGGCGAGGATCCTGGCCGTGTACGCGGGAAGGTCCTCGCCGGGCTCCTTGGTGAGCGCCCTCACCATCTCCCGCACCCCGGGCGCCAGTTCCGCCTCCTCCAGCCAGCCCGGCGGCAGGGCCGCGTCCTCCACCGAGTCGTGCAGCCAGGCCGCCGCGATCTGCGCCTCGCTGCCGCCGCGCGCGCGTACGCCCTCGGCCACGGCCGCCAGGTGTTCGGTGTAGGGGCGGCCCGCCTTGTCGGTCTGATCCGCGTGGGCCGCCCGTGCGACGGCCTCGACCTCGGGGAGTGTGAGCATGCGGTTCAGCGTAGGGCCGCGCGGGCGGGCAGCGCCGTGGAGGCGAGGCCCAGGCCCAGGACGCCGGCGGCGAACGAGCCGTACAGGAAGGGCGGGATGTACGGGTTCTCGCCGGTCAGGCCGTTGGTCATCGGGAAGAGGGTGGCCAGGGCGATGGCCGTGCCGAGCACCAGGCCCGCCGAGGTCACCAGCAGGGCCTCCCAGCGGACCATGCCCAGGACCTGGCGGCGGGTGGTGCCGATCAGGCGCAGGGTGCCGAGCTCGCGGCGGCGGTCCAGGACGGTCATGACCAGCGTGTTCGCCGCCGCGACGGCCGCGAAGCCGCCGAGGACGGCCGCCATGGTGGTGTTGGCCCAGGCGTTCAGCTCGCGGTCCAGGCTCTTGGCCGTGGCGTAGCCGGCCGCGTCCGTGACCGTGCCGAGCGGTGCCAGCGCGGCGGGGCGGACGGCGCCCTCGATGAGGAGTTCCGTGGGGGCGCGCACGGTGGTGGTGTGGGGCGCCAGGTCGCTCTGCGGGAGGGTGACCTGGGACAGGCCCAGTCCCCTCGCGTACGTGGCCACGACTGTCGGGGAGGCCTTCGTACCGTCGGGCAGGAGCAGGGCGAGACGGCTTCCGACGCGGGCCTTCAGGTCGGCGGCGAGGGTCTTGTCGAGGGCGATCGTGCCGGGGACCAGGGCGGTGAGGGAGCCCGTGCGTACGCCCAGGTCCTGGACGCGGGCCAGGTCGGCGCCCGTGCCGGTGAAGCCCTGGGTGGAGACCGGCTGGAGGCTGCCGCCGGAGTGGACCAGCACGGACGTACGGGTCAGGCCCACCGCCGTGGTGACGCCCGGGGTGGCCTTCGCCCGGGCCACGGAGTCCGGGGCCAGACCGTCCGGGCCGGTGATCACGCGGTCCGCGACGAGGCCCGCCCGCTGCTGCTTCTCGGTGACGCGGTCCTCGCTGGTGTGCAGGAAGACGAGGGTGGAGGAGAACGCCGTCGCCAGCACGATCGGGGTGATCGCGGAGGCCAGCCGGCGGGCGTTGGTGCGGGAGTTGGCGGCCGCGAGCGAGGCCGGGGCGCCCGCCGCGCGCAGCGGCAGCCCGAACAGTCCCGCGCAGGCCCGGGCGATCAGCGGGCCGAGCAGCGCCACGGCCAGCATGAACAGCATGACCACGCCCAGGGCCGCGTTGGCGGCGTCCTCGCCCTTCTCGGCGGCGGCCACACCCGAGAGCGCGATGCCGCCGCCCAGGGCCGCCACGCCCAGCGGGGTGCGGATCCAGCCGGGCCGCAGCCGCTCCACGGACGCGTCCCGCAGGGCCTCGCCGGGCTTGACGCGGGAGGGGCGGCGGGCCGCCAGGTAGCCGGAGAGGAAGGAGGTCAGCACGGCCGCGCCGCCCGCCGCCAGCAGCGGGATCCACGACACCGAGAGCTCCACGGCCCCCGGGACCGCGCCCTTGTCGCGGAGCCGGCCGAACCACCAGGTCGCCAGCGCCACGCCGGGCAGGCAGCCGAGGGCTCCGGCAAGCGGGGCGACGAGCAGGGTCTCGGTGGCGATGGTGCGCCGGATCTGGCGCGGGGTCGCGCCGATGGCGCGCAGCAGGGCGTACTCGCGGCGGCGCTGGCCCACCGAGAGGGTGACGGTCCCGGCGGCGGTGAAGACGGCGACGGCGGTGGCCACGCCGCCGAAGGAGCCGCCGAGCGCGGTCAGCATCTCCTTGGCGTAGGCCAGGCCCGGGGTCTCGACGGAGCCCCGGTCGTCGCCGGTGTGGACCTCGGCGGCGTCCCCGAGCCGCTGGGCGACCTGGGCGGCGAGCGCGGAGGCGTCGACGCCGGGCCTGGGCAGCACCGCGATGGCGTCGGCCTTGCCGGGGTGCCCGGAGAGGGCGAGGGCCTGGGTGTCGGCGAACCACACCGTGCCGGGGCTGTCGGTGGTGCCGGACACCGTGAACTGCCGGGTGCCGGAGGGGGTGTCGAGGGTCACGCGCTGTCCGGGGGCGGCGCCGTCGCCGGTCACCACCTGGCCGGTGCGGGGCGGGGTGCCGGAGGCGAGCTTCGTCCCGGTGAAGGCGGTCGAGCCCCAGCCGTGGGCGGTACCGGGCGCATGTCCCTTCCGTACGGGAAAGGAGACGTCCGCGATCGCGGTGGCGGCGCCGGGGGCCGAGGCCGCGCGGGCGGCGAGGGCGGCGTCGAGGCGGGCCTTGTCGGGCAGCGCGACGGACTCGGTCTCCCGGTCCTCGCCGCTGCCGGTGGTGTAGTGGGCCTGCTGGTCGGCGGCGGCGATCACGGGGGCGCCAGCGTACCGCTCGGCCGGGACGGAGGCGCGCAGCCCGGTCTCCAGGAGGATCCCGCACGCGGAGACGATCATCGCGGCCATGAACAGGGCGATGAAGGTCCCGGCGAACGCGGACGGCTTGAAGCGGAGCGCCGCGCGGGCGAGGCCGTTGGTGCGCATCAGGCGGCCGTTCCGGCGTAGGCGGCCGTGGGCCGGGCGGTCAGGGAGCGCATCCGGGAGGCGATGTCCGCCGCCGGGGCGCGGGTGAGGGCGTCGACGATCGAGCCGTCCGCGAGGAAGAGGACCTGGTCGGCGTAGGCGGCGGCGCCGGGGTCGTGGGTGACCATGACGACGGTCGCGCCCATGCCGTCCACGGCGGTGCGCAGCAGGGTCAGCACCTCGGCGGCGGTCGTGGTGTCCAGCGCGCCCGTGGGTTCGTCCGCGAAGACCACGTCCGGGCGGGTCACCAGCGCGCGGGCGATCGCCACGCGCTGCTGCTGCCCGCCGGACAGCTCCCCGGGCCGTCGCCGCCCCTTGCCCGCGAGCCCCACCTGCCCCAGCAGCTCGTCGGCCCGGCGCCGGTCGGGGCGCCGTCCGGCGAGGCGCATCGGCAGCACCACGTTCTGCTCGACGGTCAGGGACGGCAGCAGGTTGAAGGCCTGGAAGACGAAGCCGAGGCGGGCCCGGCGCAGTTCGGTCAGCTTGTTCTCGCTCATGCCGGTGATCTCGGTCCCGCCGAGCCGCACGGATCCGCCGGTGGGCCGGTCGAGGCCCGCCGCGCACTGGAGGAAGGTCGACTTGCCGGAGCCCGAGGGCCCCATCACCGCCGTGAAGCTGCCGCGCGGCAGCGCGATGTCGATCCCCCGCAGGGCGTGCACGGCCGAGCCGCCGCGCCCGTACTGGCGCCGCACCCCGCGCAGCTCGACGGCCCAGCCGGGGTCGCCCTCGGCGCCCTCGACCGGTGTGTTCCGCCGCTTGCCCCGTCGCAGTGCCATCGCCCGGCCTCTCCTCGTACGTCCGTTTCCGATACGTCGAAGCTACGGATCACCGCAGGTCGCGGACCATGGCGGCTCCCGGCGGATCAGGGGTGGGGAAAGCCCTACCCCCGGGCCGGAGCTGGCCCGTCCGCTTCCGGGTGTCTCAGGCGTCCCGCCTGATCAGCAGGAGCGCGCGGTCGTCGTTGACGTCCTTCGCGACCGCCTCGATCAGATGCCAGGCCGCGCCCTCGAAGCCGGTCGTGACATAGCGGTCGGCCTCGCCCGTGAGGCGGTCGATGCCCTCCGCGATATCGCGTTCGGCCGTCTCGACCAGGCCGTCCGTGAACAGCATCAGGACGTCGCCGGGGCCGAGGGAGCCCTTCACCGGGTGGAACTCGGCCCGGTCGTACACCCCGAGCAGCGGCCCCTCCCCCGACACCTCGCGCCAGCGGCCGGAGCCGGCCTGGAGGTGGAGCGCGGGGAGGTGTCCGGCGGAGAGCAGTTCGTAGTCGCCGGAGTCGAGGTCCAGGACGAGGTGGATGGAGGTGGCGAACCCCTCGTCCCAGTTCTGGCGGAGCAGATAGCCGTTGGCGGCCGGCAGGAAGCCGTGCGGCGGCAGCGAGCCGAGGAGGCCGCCGAACGCGCCGGACAGCAGCAGCGCGCGCGAGCCCGCGTCCATGCCCTTGCCGGAGACGTCGGTGAGGACGACTTCCAGGGTCCGGTTGCCGTTGGTCCTGGCGGCCACGACGAAGTCACCGGAGAAGGACTGGCCGCCGGCCGGGCGCAGGGCCATCTCGCGGTGCCAGCCGCGCGGCAGCCGCGGCAGCGCCGACTGGACGCGGATGCGTTCGCGCAGGTCGAAGAGCATGGTGCCGCCGCGCCGCCAGGGCACGCCGACGCGCGCCCGGAACTGGGCGATGAGCAGCCCGAACAGGCCGCACGCGGCGACCACCAGGACGGTGCCGGGGGTGACCCGGGCGGGGCCCTCGGTGTAGGGGCCGAGCTGGACGGACTCCACGATCAGCGCGAGCGCGGCGGCCGCGTACAGCCCGAGCAGGCTCGCCGGGCGGAGCAGGACGCCGCCCGCGACGATGGGGAGGGTGAGGGCGCTGGGGGCGCACCAGACGGGTGAGACGAGTGTGGCGCCGGCGATCGCGGGCACGGTGAGGAGGAGGCCCACGAGGGCGATCCAGTCGGAGCCGTCACCGCGGAAGTAGTCGACCCCCGACTTGCGCAGCGCGATGCGTGCCCGGTGCGCGGACTTGCGCCACCGGGCACTGAACGAGACCGCTCCCGCGCGACGTGCCATTGCCGGTGACCCTATCCAGCGGACGCGCGCGTGCGCAGGGGGACCCCTGTGGCCATGCGTTCGAAATCCGGTCGACCGGATGGCATACGCGCTGGTAGTCATGGCGTATGACTGTGGATGTACGTGCGCTGGACCCGGCCGACTTCGACGAGTGGTACGCGGCGGTGGAGCGGGTTTTCGGGGGTGTCCCGGAGGATCCGGAGCTGGAGGAGTTCTGGCACACGGTGATCGACCGGAGGCGGTGCCTGGCGGCGTACGAGGGGGAGCGCGTCGTCGGGACGACGCAGACCTTCGCGCTGTCGGTGGAGGTTCCGGGGGGCCAGTTCGTGCCGACCGGGGCGGTCAGCGCGGTGGGTGTCGCGGCGACGCACCGGCGCAGGGGGATCCTCCGCTCGATGATGCGGGCGCAGCTCGACGTGCTGCGCGAGGAGGGCCTGTCGCTCGCCGTGCTCACGGCGTCCGAGGCGGGGATCTACGGCCGGTTCGGGTTCGGCCTGGCCACCCAGCAGCTGGGGCTGGAGATCGACTCCTCGCGGGTGCGGGTGGAGGTGCCCGGCGGCGGGGACGACGTGACGTTGCGGTACGTGCCGGTCGCCGAGGCCGCTTCGGTGTGCGAGGAGGTCCACGGGCGCGCGGCGGGGACGCGCGCGGGCCGGTTCCTGCGTGCGCCGGGCTGGGAGCGGCATCCACTGCTCGACCCGGCGGACTCGCGGGACGGGGCGTCGCCGGCGCAGTGCGTGCTCGCCTCGCGGGGCGGTGAGGTCGTGGGGTACGTCCGTTTCCACACCAAGCCGGTGTGGGACGCGGCGGGGCCGAAGGGGGTCGTGACGCTGCGGGACATCGGCGCGGACGATCCCGCCGTGTACGGCGCGCTGTGGCGCTTCCTCTGCGAGATCGACCTGACGTCGACGGTGAAGGCGGGCAACCGCCCGGTGGACGACCCGCTGCTGCACCTCGTCTCCGATGTGCGGCGGTGCGGGGCGCGGGTGCGGGACGGGATGTACGTACGGCTGGTGGACGTCGGGGCGGCGCTGGCGTCCCGGACGTACTCGGCGCCGGTGGACGTGGTGTTCGAGGTGGCCGACGCGTTCTGCGGATGGAACGCGGGGCGGTGGCGGCTGAGCGGGGACATCAAGGGGGCGGTGTGCTCGCGCACGACGGACACGGCCGATCTGGCGCTGTCCGTACGGGAGTTGGGCGCGGCCTACCTGGGGGGTCCCTCCCTCGGCTCGCTCGCGGCGGCCGGGCAGGTCGAGGAGCTGCGGGAGGGCGCCCTGCGGGAGGCGTCGGTGGCGTTCACGACACCGGTGGCGCCGTGGCTGCCGCACGGGTTCTGACGGTGGGGTGAGTCAGGCGGTCTGGCAGACGGGGCACCAGAACAGGTTCCGCGCCGCCAGGTCCGCCGTGCGGATCTCCGTGCCGCAGACGTGGCACGGCAGGTGCGCGCGGCGGTACACGTACACCTCACCCCCGTGGTCGTCCACGCGCGGCGGGCGCCCCATCGCCTCGGGCGTGTGCTCCGGACGCACGGTGTCGATGCGGTTCAGGCGCACGCCCTCCCGCATCAGCCCCGCCAGGTCCTCCCACATCGCGTCCCACTCGGAACGCCGCACGTCACGGCCCGCCCGGTAGGGATCCACGCCGTGGCGGAACAGGACCTCCGCCCGGTACACGTTCCCGACGCCCGCGATGACCTTCTGGTCCATCAGCAGCGCCGCGATCGTCGTCCGGCTCCGCGAGATCCGCGCCCACGCCTTCTCGCCGTCGTCGGACGGGCGCAGCGGGTCCGGGCCCAGCCGGTCGTGTATCGCCCGCTTCTCGGGGTCGGTGATCAGCGCGCAGGTCGTCGGACCGCGCAGGTCGGCGTATCCGGTGCCGGCGGTGAGGCGCAGGCGGATCGTCTCGGTCGGCGGGGGCGGCGGACCGTCACCGAGCGCGTACTTCCCGAACAGGCCCAGGTGGACGTGGATCCAGCCCGTCCCGCCGAAGCCCAGGAACAGGTGCTTGCCGTGCGCCTCGGCGGACGTCAGCACCTGGCCGTCGGCCAGGGCCGCCCCGTCGGAGAACTTGCCCTGCGGGCTGGACGCGCGCACCCGGCGGCCGCCGAACCGCTCCGCGTGGTCGGCGGCCAGCCGGTGGATCGTATGGCCCTCGGGCATCGGGCCGGGTCAGCCCTGCTGCGGGTGGTGCGCGGGGATCGCCGGGAGCTCGCCCGTCGTCTCGTACGCGGACAGCATCTCGATGCGGCGCGTGTGGCGCTCCTCGTTCGAGTACGGCGTGCTCAGGAAGATCTCCACGAACTTGGTCGCCTCCTCCTGGGTGTGCATCCGCCCACCGATGGAGATCACGTTCGCGTTGTTGTGCTCACGGCCCAGCGCCGCCGTCTGCTCGCTCCAGGCCAGGGCCGCCCGTACGCCCTTCACCTTGTTCGCGGCGATCTGCTCACCGTTGCCGGAGCCGCCGATCACGATGCCCAGCGAGTCCGGGTCCGCGGCCGTCTTCTCGGCGGCGCGCAGGCAGAACGGCGGGTAGTCGTCCTGGGCGTCGTAGATGTGGGGACCGCAGTCGACGGCCTCGTGGCCATGGGCCGTGAGCCATTCGACCAGGTGGTTCTTGAGTTCGTATCCGGCATGGTCTGAACCGAGGTACACGCGCATGCCCCCGAGTGTGGCATGCGAGCGGCCGGGCAGGGTTCATCGGGGTGAGGGGCCCTCGTCCCGGTGGCCGACGACCCGGCCGATGACCTTGTTCCTCCCGACTTGGGCGGTTGTGCCCCTCATCACGATTCGGAGTCAGGCCTTCCGTACCTGGGAGTACCGGGCTTCAATGCGTTGGTTCGTAACCCGAGCGACCTTTAGACCTAAGGATTCGTCCATGACCTCGCAACCCTCCCTTGCGAAGGAAGACGGCCGACCGGGCGATCCCGGAACGCCCGACTCCCCCGTCGTCGGCGCCCCGCACGGCTCAGGCGGCCTCCAGGCCGGTCTCAAGAACCGTCATCTGTCGATGATCGCCATCGGCGGTGTCATCGGCGCCGGGCTCTTCGTCGGCTCCAGCTCCGGCATCGCCGCGGCCGGTCCCGCCATCCTGCTCTCGTACGCGCTCGTCGGCCTGATGGTCGTCTTCGTCATGCGCATGCTGGGCGAGATGGCCGCCGCGCGGCCGACCTCCGGCTCGTTCTCGGCCTACGCCGACCGCGCGCTCGGCCGCTGGGCCGGCTTCTCCATCGGCTGGCTCTACTGGTTCTTCTGGGTCGTGGTGCTCGCCGTCGAGGCGACCGCCGGGGCGAAGATCCTGCACGGCTGGGTCGGGGCGGTCCCGCAGTGGGGCTGGGCGCTGATCGTGATGATCGTGCTGACGGCCACCAACCTCGTCTCCGTCTCCTCGTACGGGGAGTTCGAGTTCTGGTTCGCGGGGATCAAGGTCGTCGCCATCGGCGCCTTCGTCGCCATCGGGCTGCTCGCCGTCTTCGGCATCCTGCCCGGCTCGGACAACCCCGGGGACGGGTTCGCGCATCTGACCGATGCCGGCGGATTCATGCCGAAGGGCGCCGGGGCCATCCTCACCGGTGTGCTGATGGTCGTCTTCTCCTTCATGGGCAGCGAGATCGTCACGCTGGCCGCCGGCGAGTCCGAGGACCCGCAGCGCGCCGTCACCAAGGCCACCAACAGCGTGATCTGGCGCATCGGCGTCTTCTACCTCGGCTCGATCCTCGTCGTGCTCACCCTGCTGAAGTGGAACGACCCGGCGATCGTCAAGGACGGCTCGTACGTCGCCGCGCTCAACTCGATCGGCATCCCGCACGCCGGGCAGATCATGAACGTGATCGTGCTGACGGCGGTGCTCTCCTGCCTCAACTCCGGCCTGTACACCGCCTCCCGCATGGCCTTCTCGCTCGGCCAGCGCGGTGACGCGCCGCGCGCCTTCGCCCGTACCAACGCGCGGGGCGTGCCGCAGGCGGCCATCCTCTGCTCGGTCCTCTTCGGGTTCGTCGCGGTCTTCTTCAACTACAAGTGGCCCGACACCGTCTTCGACTTCCTGCTGAACTCCTCGGGCGCGGTCGCGCTGTTCGTGTGGCTGGTCATCTGCTTCACGCAGCTGCGGATGCGCGGGATCATCCTGCGCGAGACGCCGGAGAAGCTGACGGTCAAGATGTGGCTCTTCCCGTATCTGACGTGGGCGACGATCGCGATGATCTCGTTCGTGCTGGTGTACATGCTGACGGACGACGCCGGGCGCAAGCAGGTGCTGCTGTCGCTGCTGGTGGCGGCCGTGGTCGTGGCCATCGCGCTGGTGCGGGACTTCACGCAGCGCGGCTCCGCCGTTCAGAGCGGTGTGAAGGACGAGGCCACCGCGGAGTAGGTGCGCAGGGCTTCGTCCTCGGTGGCGGCGAGGTACCAGATGTTGATCTGGTACGACTTGCCGCCCTCGTCGAAGCCCGTCTGGCGGGCCTTCCAGGGGGCGCCGTCCTGAGTGAAGTGGTAGTCCCACACGACGGCCGGGCGGCCGTGGAAGGTGGTCCGCTCCAGCCGGATGGCGCGGTAGCCCGGGACGTCGTGGGAGCCCTGTTCGGCTTCCCGCCACTGGGTGAGGAGATCGCCGCCGCGTACGAGTGCGTACGAGGCGGCGATCTCCTGTTTTCCGCCGGGGGCGTGGTAGTGGACGTTGGAGGGGCTCTTGGCGGTCCGCGTCCATGCGGCGGGGGGCGCCCAGGCGAAGCCGGTCTCGTCGCGGGTGCCGGGGGGACGGGAGGTGCCGGCGACGGTGGGGGTGGGAGTGGGGGTGTGGCTGGGGGTGGGGTGGCCCTGGTGGTGGGTGGTGGTGAGGACGAGGGTGGTGGTCGCCGCCACGGCGGTGACGGCGAGGGCGGCGAGGGCCGCACGGCGGCGACTCCCCCACCCCGCCCCTTCCCCGAAGCCCTGGGCGGGCGGCCGGGGGGTGGGCTGAGGCTGACGCGCCGGGGCGGGTGGGGGCGGAAGGGGTACTTCGGGCGCGGGAGGGGACGGGCTCACCGGGGCTACGCCCCCGAACCCCCGCACGGGGCCCTCGTTCCCCACAGCCTGCTCGGGGCTGCTCCCCGGGGCCGGTGGGGGTGCCTCTGGTGCGGGTGGAGGCTGGTTCGCCGCGGCTACGCCCCCGACCCCCCGCACGGGGCCCTCGTTCCCCACAGCCCGCTCGGGGCTGCTCCCCGGGGCCGGTGGGGGTGCCTCTGGTGCGGGTGGAGGCTGGTTCGCCGGGGCCTCGGTCCCCGCGGCTCCCCCGGTGCCTTGCCCCGGGTCCCCCGGTGCCGGCCGGTCCCTCACGTCGTGCGGGGGGTTCGGCGTCGTTCGGTGTACCGCCACCGTGGGGGGATGCGGAGCCGGGGACAGGAGTGTGGGTGGGGCCGCTGTCGGGAGCAGGAGCGCCGACAGGGTGTCCAGGGTCGGGCGGTCGGCCGGGTCCTTCTTGAGGAGGGACGCCAGGACGGGGGTCAGGGGGCCCGCAGCGGCCGGGAGTTCGGGCTCCTCGTACAGGACCGCGTGCAGCGTCGACAGGGTCGTCTCGCGGGCGAACGGGGACTGGCCGCCCACCGCCGCGCACAGCGTCGCCCCGAGCGACCACAGGTCCGACGCCGGGCCCTGGGGGCGGCCCCCCACCCGCTCCGGCGCCATGTAGTCCGGGGAGCCGACCAGCATCCCCACCACCGTCAGCGCCGCCGCGTCCTGGATCGCCGCGATGCCGAAGTCGGTCAGGACCACCCGGCCGGTCCGGCCCAGCAGGACGTTCCCCGGCTTGATGTCCCGGTGCAGGACCCCCACCGCGTGCACCTCCCGCAGCGCCTCCACCAGGCCCAGGCCGATCCGCGCCGCCTCGCGCGGGGCGACCGGCCCGTCCTCGATGAGGAGTTGTTCCAGGGAGCGCGCGTCCACCAGTTCCATCACGATCCAGAGGCGGTCGGACTCCTCCACCACGTCATAGACGCGCACCACGTTCGGATGGTCGATCCGGGCCGTCGCCCGCGCCTCGCGCAGGGTGCGTTCGCGGCGGATGCGGCTGTCCTCCGCGTCGAGGTCGCCCATCCGCATCTCCTTCACGGCGACCTGGCGGTCGAGGACGTCGTCGAACGCCCGCCACACCCGCCCCATTCCGCCCTGGCCGATCGTGGCGTCGAGCCGGTATCGCCCCGCGACCAACAGCCCCCGAATTCCCGGCATTACCGCCCGCCCCCTCAGTACCTGGTACGCCCAGGACAGAAACACGAACTTGCCACCATCACAGCATAATTCCGCGAAATCTTGTGGGACCCTTCTCAGCACTGCTCTCAGTACGTCGGCCGTTCAACTCGGCTGAGGGGGATGGAAATGCGTTCGAAGAAACACTGGGGATCTCTGGCCGCCGGACTCTTCGCCGGGGCGTTGTTATTGCCCTTCGGGGCGGCCGCCCATGCGGCGGATCCGACACCCGGCAGTGACCAGGGCGGATCGCCCGGTCCCAGCGCTCCGGCCGAGCTCAAGATCTCCACGGAGCTGCCGAAGGAAATCAAGGTCACCCATTCCTCCGGGAAGACCACGCTCACCGCGAGGATTCTCAACAAGGGCACCAAGGACACCGGCCGGATCACCCTCACCGTTCTCGGTCTCGACGGTATGCGGATCACCGGCGTCGACGGCTGCGCCACCGTCCCCGAGAAGAAACTGCCGAAGGGGACCAACACCGGATTCGCCTGCGCCATCGACAATCTTGGGGCCGGCGCCGACAAAACGTATGACGTCGCGGCCACTTACGATCTGAACAGGACCGGGAAGATCTGCCTGCCCGTCACCGAGGGCGCCGAAGGCACCGGCGGGAAACTGCTGTGGCAGCAGGGCCCGGTCCCCTTCGGTACGACCAAGCCGACCCCCAACGCCCCCGACACCCCGCTGCTGCTCGGCACCGACAACGTCCCGGCCGCGCCGCCCGCAGGCTCCGCGAGCCCCGCCCCGGCCGCGCCCGGCACCCCCGCCCCGGCCGCGCCGTCCCAACTGCCCAGGACCGGCGTCAACGACGGCATCCTTCCGCTGCTCGCCGCCGCCTGCCTGCTCCTCTTCGTCGGCACCACCGGCATCTGGTGGGCCCACACCCGCCAGCACCACCGCAGGCGTATGCATTAGGGGACGAGGACACGGACGCGGACGCGGACGTACGGAGGGCCCGGGCGCGCATCTCGCGCGGCCGGGCCCTCTGCGTCGTACTGGTCTCAGCCGTACCGGTCCGTACCGTACCGGCTTCCGCCGTACCGCTACTTGCGGCCCACGAACTTCCACGCCGTCGGCAGCGCCCCCATCGCCAGCGCCGCCTTCAGCGCGTCCCCGAGCAGGAACGGCGTCAGGCCCAGCGCCACCGCGCGCGTCAGGGACACGTCCGCCGAGGCCGCCAGGTACGGCACGCCCACCGCGTAGATGATCGCCGAGCCCAGCACCATGGTGCCCGCCGTGCGCAGGACCGAGCGGTCGCCGCCGCGGCGGGCCAGCGCGCCCACCACCGTGGAGGCGAGCAGCATGCCCAGGACGTAGCCGAAGGACGCGCCGCCCGCGCCCGAGGTGCCGTTCGCGAACCAGGGCATCCCGGCCGTGCCGATCAGCGCGTACAGCCCGAGCGAGAGGAAGCCGCGGCGGGCGCCGAGCGCGGTGCCGACCAGCAGCGCGGCGAAGGTCTGGCCGGTGACGGGGACCGGGGAGCCGGGGACGGGCACCGCGATCTGGGCCGCGAGGCCGGTGAGGGCCGCACCGCCGAGGACCAGGACGGCGTCCCGGGTGCGGGCGCCGGGCAGCAGGTCGGCGAGGACCTTTCCGGTTCCCCCGGTACGGGGTGCGGCAGGGGCAGTGACAGTGGTCGTGGCCATCGTGGGCTCCGCGGGATCGGGGACGGGCAGCGAGATACATGCAAGGGACACGGTGACGTTAGCCGAGGGATTCTCACTGGATCACCATCAGCGGCCCACAAAGCGGCGGTTGGGGCCTTGGTGGAGATCGCACAAAGGCCGGACTGCTTCCGTCCGACGGGGTGACCCTCGTCACTGCACCGATGAGGAGTACGTGCGGTTTTGCGGATCCGGCGCGGGCTCGGGGAGACTGTAGGTTCCCCATAAACGATCAGTTGCTGATCCGAGAGAACGAGCGCCATGCACGACGGCAAGACCACGGCCGGGGCCACCGCCGCCGACACCGCCTCGGTGGACCCCGAGCCGCTGTCCCACGGGCTGAAGCAGCGCCATCTGACCATGCTGGGCCTGGGCGGGGTGATCGGCGCCGGGCTCTTCGTGGGGTCGGGCGCCGGGATCGCGGTGGCGGGGCCGGGGATCGTCGTCTCGTATCTCCTCGCGGGCGCCATCGCGATGCTGGTGATGCGGATGCTCGGGGAGATGTCGTCGGCCATGCCGGCCTCGGGGTCGTTCTCCGTGCACGCCGAGCGGGCGCTGGGGCGGTGGGCCGGGTTCAGCGTGGGCTGGCTGTACTGGTTCCTGCTCGTCGTCGTGCTCGCCGTGGAGGCGACCGGCGCGGCGCAGATCGCCCATGGGTGGGTGCCGGGGATGCCGCAGTGGGCCTGGGTACTGGTGTTCATGGTGGTGTTCACCGTGGCCAACCTGGCGGCCGTGAGGAACTTCGGCGAGTTCGAGTTCTGGTTCGCCACGCTCAAGGTCGGCGCGATCGTGCTGTTCCTGATCCTGGGTCTGCTGGCGGTCTTCGGGGTGCTGCCGGACACCGATCCGGTCGGGTTCGCCAACCTGACCGGGCAGGGCGGCTTCCTCCCCGCCGGCTGGGACGGCGTGGTCTCCGGCGTCCTCGCGGTGATCTTCGCCTTCGGCGGTCTGGAGGTCGTCACCATCGCGGCGGCCGAGTCGGACGACCCGGTGCGCGCGGTCGGGCGCGCGGTGCGCAGCGCGGTGTGGCGCATCCTCTTCTTCTATGTGGGCTCGATGCTGGTGATCGTGACCCTGCTGCCGTGGACGTCGATGCGGCCGGGGCACAGCCCGTACGTCGCCGTGCTCGACTCGATCGGCGTCCCGGGCGCCGGGCAGATCATGAACGTCGTGGTGTTCGTGGCGCTGCTCTCGGCGCTGAACGCCAATCTCTACGGCTCGTCCCGGATGGTCTTCTCGCTGGCCGAGCGCGGCGAGGCGCCGAAGGGGCTGCTGAAGGTGGCGGGGGGCGGTGTGCCGCGGCGGGCGGTGCTGGCGTCGGTGGCCTTCGGGTTCGTCTCGGTGCTGCTCAATCTGAAGTGGCCCGACTCGGTCTTCCTCTACATGCTCAACGCGGTCGGCGCGGTGCTGCTGTTCGTCTGGGGGCTGATCGCCGTTTCCCAGCTGCGGCTGCGCCGGCGGATCGAGCGCGAGGCACCGGAGCGGCTGACCCTGCGGATGTGGGGCTTCCCGTATCTGACCTGGGCGGCGCTCGCGGCGATGGCGGCCGTGCTGGTGCTGATGCTCTTCGACGACGGGGCCCGGCCCCAGGTGCTGTGGTCGGCGGGTGCGACGGCGGCGGTGCTGCTGGTCGCCGTCGTACGGGAGTGGCGGACGCGGGCGGCGGAGTCCGGCGGTCCGTCGGCCGACCGAGCGTCAGGTCGGTAGTTACGGGCGGGTTTGGCGGGACCCACGAAGCCGGAGGTGTGCATTCCGTGTGCGACTTGTGCGCAGGGCTTCACGCTGTGTGAGTCGAGTGTCCGGATAGCGGTCTGGTGTTCCCTCTGAGCGGGGCCGCCTCCAGACTGTGGCTCCCGCCCCCCGTCTCAGCTACTGAACAGGGCCTGCCCATGTCCCGGACAAACGTGCCCGCGACGACCGACGCCCCGCCGAAGGTCGACTCCCCTCTCACCCACGGTCTCAAGCAGCGCCATCTCTCGATGATCGCCCTCGGCGGCGTCATCGGCGCCGGGCTCTTCGTCGGCTCCGGCGCGGGCATCGCCGCCGCGGGGCCCTCGATCGTCCTCGCCTACGGCATATCCGGCGCCCTCGTCATGCTGGTGATGCGCATGCTGGGCGAGATGTCGGCGGCCAACCCCGCCTCCGGCTCCTTCTCCGTCCACGCCGAGCGGGCCATCGGCCCCTGGGCCGGCTTCACCGCCGGCTGGTCGTTCTGGGTGCTGCTCTGTGTGGCGGTCGGCCTGGAGGGCATCGGCGCCGCGAAGATCGTCACGGTCTGGCTGCCCGGTACGCCGGAGTGGGCCTGGGTCGCGCTCTTCATGCTGGTGTTCACCGCCACCAACCTCGCGGCCGTGAAGAACTTCGGCGAGTTCGAGTTCTGGTTCGCCGCGCTCAAGGTCGCGGCCATCACGCTCTTCCTCGTCCTCGGCCTGCTCGCCATCCTCGGCGTGCTGCCCGACACCCCCGCCCCCGGCACCTCCAACCTCACCGGCGAGGGCGGGTTCCTGCCCAACGGCTCCGAGGGCCTGGTGCTCGGCCTGCTCGCCTCCGTCTTCGCGTACGGCGGCCTGGAGACGGTGACGATCGCCGCGGCCGAGTCCGAGAAGCCGGTGCAGGGCGTGGCCCGCGCGGTGCGTACGGCGATGTGGCGCATCGCGGTCTTCTACATCGGCTCGATGGCGGTCATCGTCACGCTGGTGCCGTGGAACGACAAGACCGTGGTGGCGAAGGGCCCGTACGTGGCGGCCCTCGACCACCTCGGCATCGACGGCGCCGGGCAGATCATGAACGTGGTCGTCCTGGTGGCCCTGCTCTCCGCGATGAACGCCAACATCTACGGCGCCTCGCGCATGGCGTACTCGCTGGTCGAGCGGGACCAGGGCCCCAAGGCGCTCGGGCGGATCTCCGGTGGCGTGCCGCGCGTCGGGGTGCTGTGCTCCTCGGTCTTCGGCTTCGGGTGCGTGCTGCTGAGCTACTGGCGGCCGGACGACGTCTTCCCCTGGCTGCTGAACATGATCGGCGCGGTGATCCTGGTGGTCTGGATCTTCATCGCCGTCTCCCAGCTGCTGCTGCGCCGGCGCACCGAGCGCGAGACGCCGGAGAAGCTGGTGGTGCGGATGTGGCTGTACCCGGGGCTGACCTGGGTGGCGCTCGCCGCGATGGCCGCGATCTTCGTCCTGATGGCGCGCCAGTCCGACACGCGTGACCAGCTGATGGCGACGGGCGTGCTGACGGCCGTCCTGGCCGTGCTCGGCTACGTCCGGCAGCGGACGGCGGCCCGCCGGGCCCTCTGATCCCACCGCCTCTTCCCGAAGAGCCCTGCGTCCACAGGTCCTAGACCTGCGGACGCAGGGCTTTTTGCTGAGGTGCCCCTGAGCTGCGCACCCCGCATACCTGCTGGTAGCGTGCACTTGCACATCAGTTGCAACAAGCAGTCGGAGGGGCTTCGGACATGGCCATTTACACGCTTCCTGAACTTCCGTACGACTACGCCGCGCTCGAACCCGTCATCAGCCCGGAGATCATCGAGCTGCACCACGACAAGCACCACGCGGCGTATGTGAAGGGCGCGAACGACACCCTGGAGCAGCTCGCGGAGGCCCGCGACAAGGACGCCTGGGGCGCGGTCAACGGCCTGGAGAAGAACCTCGCGTTCCACCTCTCCGGCCACATCCTGCACTCGATCTACTGGCACAACATGACCGGTGACGGCGGCGGCGAGCCGCTGGAGAAGGACGGCGTGGGCGAGCTGGCGGACGCCATCGCCGAGTCCTTCGGCTCCTTCGCCAAGTTCAAGACCCAGCTGACCAAGGCGGCGGCGACGACGCAGGGTTCGGGCTGGGGCGTCCTCGCGTACGAGCCGGTCAGCGGCCGTCTCGTCGTCGAGCAGGTCTACGACCACCAGGGCAACGTCGGCCAGGGCTCCACCCCGATCCTGGTCTTCGACGCCTGGGAGCACGCCTTCTACCTCCAGTACAAGAACCAGAAGGTGGACTTCATCGAGGCGATGTGGCGCGTCGTCAACTGGCAGGACGTGGCGAAGCGTTACGCCACCGCCAAGGACGCCGGCAACACCCTGCTGCTGGTCCCGTAGGGACCCCGCGATCGTCCTGCTCGTGATCGTCTTCTCACCTTTCACGTGCGGGCGGAAAGACGGACGGCCCCCGCGAGGACGTGACTCGCGGGGGCCGTTCGCTGTGCGCCACGCCGCTCACCGGTGCTTTCGCCCCGGCGCGCGGGTGCGGTGCGCCGGTCCTTCACCCTTTCGCGCCGGGGCCGTTGTCAGTGCCGGATGCCATGCTCAGGGCCATGGACACACAGGAGTTCTGGACGCTCATCGACGACGCCCGCGCGCAGGTGGCACACGCGGCCGACGCCGAGGCGGTCGCGGCGCGGGCCGCGGCCCTGCTCGCGGCCCGGCCGGCCGACGAGATAGTGGCGTTCCAGCAGGTCTTCTGGGACCTGATGGCCGCCTCCTACCGCCAGCCGCTCTGGGCCGCGGCGTACACGATCAACGGCGGGTGCTCGGACGACGGATTCGACTACTTCCGGGGCTGGCTGATCGCGCAGGGGCGCGAGGTGTTCGACGCGGCGGTGGCCGACCCGGACGGTCTCGCGGGCGTGGCGGCCGTGCGGGACGCGGCGGTGGAGGGCTGGGAGGTGGAGTGCGAGGAGGCGCTCGCCATCGCCTGGAACGCGCATCTGGCCGCGACCGGCGAGAAGCTGCCCGGCGACAGCTTCACGATCCGCTACCCGGAGCTGGACCCCGGCTGGGACTTCGACTTCGACGACCTGGGGGAGATGGCGAGGCGCCTGCCGCGCCTGGCCGCGCTGTACGGGTGAGGGGCGCGCCCGGCCCCCGCGAGCGGGCGGCTCGCGGGGGCCGGGGCTGCCGGGGCCGGGGCCGTGCTCAGTCGAAGACGGGGCCCTGGGTGCGGGTGCGCTTGATCTCGTAGAAGCCCGGGGTGGAGGCGACCAGGAGGGTGCCGTCCCACAGGCGGGCGGCGGCCTCGCCCTTGGGCGCCGGGGTGACGACCGGGCCGAAGAAGGCTATCTGCTCGCCGTCCGCGCCGGGCACGGCGATGACCGGGGTGCCGACGTCCTGGCCGACCTTGTCGATGCCCTCCTTGTGGGAGGCGCGCAGCTCGGCGTCGAACTCGTAGGCGCTGTTGTCGACCTCGGCGTAGTCGGCGAGGTCGGCGGGCAGGCCCGCCTCCTCCAGGGCGGCCTCCAGGACCTCGCGGCCGGAGCCGAGGTCCTGGTTGTGGATCCGGGTGCCGAGCGCGGTGTAGAGCCTGCCCAGCACCTCCTCGCCGTGCTTCTGCCGCGCGGCCATGACGACCTTCACCGGGCCCCAGGCGCGGTTGACCAGGAAGTCGCGGTAGGACTCCGGCAGCTCGTCCAGCCTGTCCTCGTTGAGGACGCCCAGGCTCATCACATGCCAGCGGACCTCGACGTCACGGACCTTCTCGACCTCCAGCATCCAGCGGGACGTCATCCAGGCCCAGGGACAGAGCGGGTCGAACCAGAAGTCGACGGGGGTCTTCCCGGTCTGGGACGTGGTCGGGGACATGTCTCTCCTCATCGGGGCAACACCGGGTGGATCACGGGGGAGAACGTCCCGAGCGGCCCGGCGCATTCCCGCGTGTCCGGGGCCGGGCGGGCATGGCAGGATCAGCGGTGTTCGAACGAGACACGAAGGAGTGCCCGTGCCCGGTGAGAATCTGTCCCGCGACGAGGCCCGTGAACGGGCCGACCTGCTGTCCGTCGACGGGTACGAGGTCGCCCTCGACCTGCGGTCCGCGGTCGGGGACGCCCCGGACGGGCCGCGGACCTTCCGCTCGCTCACCACGATCCGGTTCCGCTGCGCGCGGCCGGGCGCCGGCTCCTTCGCGGACCTGGTCGCCCCGTCGGTGAACGCGGTCACCCTCAACGGCAAGCCGCTGGACGTGGCCGAGGTCTTCGACGGCACCCGGGTGGCGCTGGCGGACCTCGCCGCGGAGAACGTGCTGGTGGTCGACGCGAACTGCGTGTACAGCCGGACCGGCGAGGGCATGCACCGCTTCGTCGACCCGGAGGACGGCGAGGTCTACCTCTACACCCAGTACGAGCCGGCCGACGCCCGCCGGGTCTTCGCCAACTTCGAGCAGCCCGACCTCAAGGCCCCCTACCGCTTCGAGGTCCGGGCCCCCGAGGACTGGACGGTGTGGTCCAACGGCGAGGGCGAGCGGGCCGGGGACGGCGTCTGGCGGTTCGCCGAGACCAAGCCGATCTCCACGTACATCACCTGTGTGGTCGCCGGTCCGTACCACTACGTGACGGACACCTACACGCGCGCCCTCGACGACGGCACCACCCTGGAGATCCCGCTCGGCGCGATGTGCCGCAAGGGCCTGGCCCGGCACTTCGACGCGGACGACGTCTTCCTCGTCACCAAGCAGGGCCTGGACTTCTTCCACGACCAGTTCAACTACCCGTACCCGTTCGGCAAGTACGACCAGGCCTTCGTGCCGGAGTACAACCTCGGGGCGATGGAGAACCCGGGCCTGGTGACCTTCCGCGAGGAGTTCATCTTCCGCGGCAAGGTGACCCGGGCCGCCTACGAGCGGCGCGCCAACGTCATCCTGCACGAGATGGCGCACATGTGGTTCGGCGACCTGGTCACCATGAGCTGGTGGGACGACCTGTGGCTGAAGGAGTCGTTCGCCGACTTCATGGGCAGCTTCTCGCAGGTGGAGGCGACCCGGTTCGACAACGGCTGGATCACCTTCGCCAACGGCCGCAAGTCCTGGGCGTACCGCGCGGACCAGCTCCCCTCCACCCACCCGGTCACGGCCGACATCCGCGACCTGGAGGACGCCAAGCTCAACTTCGACGGGATCACCTACGCCAAGGGCGCCTCGGTCCTCAAGCAGCTGGTGGCGTACGTGGGGCGGGAGGCGTTCCTGGAGGGCGCCCGGCGCTACTTCAAGCGCCACGCCTACGGCAACACCCGCCTGGCCGACCTCCTGGCGGTGCTGGAGGAGGTCTCCGGGCGCGACATGGCCGCGTGGTCGCGGTCCTGGCTCCAGACGGCGGGCGTCAACTCCCTGACCCCGCAGGTCACCTGTGACGCGGGCGACCGCGTCACCGAGCTCGCGGTGGTCCAGGAGGCCGTCGAGAGCCACCCCGCCCTGCGCCCGCACCGCGTGGCGGTCGGTCTCTACCGCTCCGAGGCGGGCGCCCTCGTGCGGTACGCGCGCGCCGAGGTCGACGTGGACGGGCCGCGCACGGTGGTGGCGGAGCTGGCCGGGGCCGAGCGGCCCGAGCTGGTCCTCGTCAACGACGACGACCTCACGTACTGCAAGATCCGCTTCGACGAGGTCTCGCTCACCACCCTGCGGGCCCACCTCGGCGACCTCACGGACCCGCTGGCCCGCGCCCTGTGCTGGTCGGCGCTGTGGAACCTGACGCGGGACGCGCTGATGCCGGCGCGCGACTTCGTCGACCTGGTCCTCGCCCACGCCGGGCGCGAGACGGACATCGGCGTGCTCCAGATGCTGCACACCTGGACCCGCTCGGCGCACACCCACTACGCGGCGCCCGAGTGGCGCGAGCAGGGCGGGCGGCTGCTGGCCGAGGGCGCGCTGCGCGAGCTGCGGATCGCGTCCCCCGGCAGCGAGCACCAGCTGGCCTGGGCCCGTTTCTTCGCCTCCACGGCGACCACCGACGCCGACTTCCAGCTCCTGGAGGGGCTCCTCGAAGGGACGGCGAAGATCGACGGGCTGGAGGTCGACCAGGAGCTGCGCTGGGTGCTCCTGGAGCCGCTGGCCGCGCACGGCCGGGCGGACGAGTCGGTGATCGGCGCCGAGCTCGCCCGTGACGACACCGCCTCCGGCAAGCGCCACCAGGTGCGGTGCCTGGCGGCCCGGCCCTCGGCGGCGGTCAAGGCGCAGGCCTGGGCGCAGGTCGTGGAGTCGGACGCGCTGTCGAACGCGCTGGTGGAGGCCACCATCGCGGGCTTCGCCCAGCCCTCGCAGCGCGAGCTGATCGCTCCGTACGCGCCGAAGTACTTCGAGGTGATCGAACGCCTGTGGACCGAGCGGTCCATCCAGATCGGCATGGACGTGGTGCGCGGGCTCTTCCCGAGCCTGCGGGACAACCGTACGACGCTCGATTCCACGGACGAATGGCTGGCCGCGCACCAGGACGCGGCCCCGGCACTGCGCCGGCTGGTCCTGGAGGCCCGTGACGACCTGGCCCGCACCCTGCGCGGCCAGGCCTGCGACGCGGCCGCGGGCGCCCGCTGAGCCGGATCGGGGGGCCCGGCGCCGGGCCCCCTGATCGGCACTCGAACGCCCGTACTTTAGGACGGGCTTGTCCGGAATTGTCGACGAGCGTGTAACAGCGGTTACGGGCCGCTCCGGGCGCGGAAAACCCCCCGGCATGAACCACAACACCCCGACCTTCGGCGGCGAGACCCCCTCCCCGCTCTCCCCGCGCCCGCTCAGCCACCTCACCGGCGTGCAGCGCCGCGTCTACTCCGCCGCCCAGCTGCGCGCCCACGGCGTCCCGGCCGCCACCGCCGCCGCCCAGTGCCGCCCCGGCGGCCCCTGGCAGCAACTGCTGCCCGGCGTCTACGTGTTGCACCCGGGGCCGCCCACCAGCGAGGAGCGGCTGCACGCGGCCCTGCTGTACGCGGGGCGCCCCGCCCCCGAGCGCGCCAAGGCGGTCCCCGTCCAGGGCCAGGCGCACGCCGCACCCGTCGAGGCCGTCGTCACCGGCCTCGCCGCGCTCGCCCTGCACCGCTTCTCCTCCGCTCCCCCGCTGCTCTCCCTGGACCACATCGACGTACTGGTGCCGCGCACCCGGCGGCTGCGCTCGACCGGCTGCGTCCGGCTGGTGCGGGCGCAGGTGATGCCGGTGCCGGAGCCGGTGGCCGGGGTGCCGGTGGCGCCGGTGCCCAGGGCCCTGGCGGACGCGGTGGCCGAGCTGACCGACGCCCAGGCGGTACGCCGGCTGCTCACCGAGGCCGTACGCGGCGGGCACTGCGAACCGGCCGCCCTGGTCCGGGAGTTGACGCGGGCGCGGCTGCTGACGCGGGCCCATGTGGTGGACGCGGTGGACTCGCTGCTCGCCGAGGGCCGGGCCATCGCCGAGAACCGCCTCTACGAGATGGTGCGCGTCCACGACCTGCCCGACCCGCTGTGGAACGTGGACCTGCGGCTGCCGGGCGGGCCGCACATCGGGGGCGTGGACGCGTACTGGCCGGACCAGGCGGTGGCGGTCGAGCTCGACACCCGGGCGCCGCGCCAGGGCCGGCGGCGCGAGGAGGGGGCCGAGGACGACCTGTGGAGCGAGTACGCCCGCAAGCGCGAGACGCTGGAGCGGCTGGGGATCACCGTCGTCCACCTCACGCCCAGGAAGCTGCGCGAGGCGATGGAGCAGCAGGCGACCGTGGTCCGCACCGCCCTGATGGCGTCGGTGGACCGGGAGCCGGCCGCGTACGTGGTGGTGCTCCCCCAGTGACGGGCAGGCGCCACACCCTCACTTCACGGGTTTCGCCGTGGGCGCCGTGCCGCAGAACTCGGCGTTCACCACCGCCAAGCCGTCGCCCGACCAGTCGTTGTTGAAGTTGAACGCCAGCGAGTGGCGCCCGTCCTTCGTCGTGAGCGCCATCGACGAGGAGCCGTGGATGCCGCCGTCGTGGCCCCAGACCGCGACGCCGCAGGGCAGTGTGGTCGTCATCAGACCCAGTCCGTAGCGGCCTTCGGGGTGGTCGGGGCCGACGGGGACGGTGGTGGTCATCTCCGCCAGCTGGCGGCGCGGCAGCAGCTTGCCGGTGAGCAGCGCCCGGTAGAAGCGGTTGAGATCGGCGGAGTCCGACACCATCTCCCCGGCCGAGCCCCCCATCGACGGGTTGAGCGCGGTCACGTCGTAGGTCCTGCCGGTCGTCTTCGCGGACAGCTTGGAGTAGGCCCGGCCGCTGGGCTTCGGCATCCGGGCGTCGGTGCCGGGCAGCGAGGTGGCGCGCAGACCCAGCGGGCGCAGGACGCGGCGTTCGATCTCGGTGGCGTAGGAGTGGCCGGTGGCCTTCTCGATCACCATCCCGGCCAGGATGAAGTTGGTGTTGGAGTAGTGCCAGGAGGCGCCCGGCGCGAAGTCCGGGGCGTGCTTCATCGCGATGTCGGACAACTGCCGCGGGGTGTAGGTGTCGTAGCGGTGCCGCAGGAAGTCGGTGCCGAAGACGCGCTGCCCGAAGTCCTCGTCCTCGGTGTAGCTGTAGATGCCGCTGGTGTGGTTGAGGAGTTGGCGCAGGGTGATCCTCGTGCCGTCGTGGCCGTGGCCCCGCACCACGCCCGGCAGCCAGTGGTCCACGGTGTCGTCCAGGCTCAGCCGGCCCTCGGCTTCGAGCTGGAGGACGACGGTGGCCACGAACGTCTTGGTGAGCGAGCCGATCCGGTAGCGGTCCTCGGCGCGCCGCTCGCGGCCGGTGCGCAGATCGGCGACGCCCGCGTCCCCGTTCCAGGCGCGTCCGCCGTCCTCGGCCCTGCCGACCACCCCCGGCACCCCGTCCGCCACGGCCGCGTCCATGGCCTGCTGGGTGGCCCGGTGGGGCGGCGCGGGCGGCGCCTGCCGTGCGGAGGCCGGGGCCACGCACACGGTCGCGGTGATCCCGGCGGCGACGGCCATCCCTAGGGCGGCGGTCCTGACGCTCCTGCCCGTACGTACCGACATGCGCTCTCCCTGTCGTCCGCGGCGCCCGGAACGGCCCCGTCGGCGGACAGGACCCGGCCGCGGCACGGGGAGTTGCCCGGCTCGGGCGGGGTTGAGCGAGTTCCGGCCGAATCGCCGCTCAGCGGGGCGGGTTGGCGGGCGAGTAGTCGGGCGCGGACCAGCGCAGCGGGCTCGCCCCCTCGGACCAGACCGTCCGCTCCAGCGTGAAACGGAGCGTGCGCTCCCCCGCCGCGTACACGGTCCGGGCCGTGCCCGAGAGCTGGAGCGTGCCGCCGTGCGCCCAGTCCACGAAGAGCAGTCCGGCGCGCGGGTCGGCCTCCAGGTTGCCGAGGGTGAGGAACATGGAGTTGCCGGGGTAGTCGCGCCACTCCAGCGTGGTGGAGGAAGTGACGCGGACGAAGCCGGGGTTGCCGCCCCGGTGGCTGGCGTCCACCCCGTCGGGCCCGGTCGTGGCGACGAAGAAGGTGTCGGCGGCGCGGACGAACTCCTCCTGGCCGGGGACGAGCCGGTCGCCGCGCCGCACCGCACCGGCCGGGGCGGGCCGCTCGGTCCGCGCGGTCTCCTCGACGTATTCCTCCAGCTCGCGGCGCTGGAGGTACTTGGGGCAGTTCGAGAAGACCTGCTCGGCCTCGACGGCGAGGCCGCGCGGGGTCGGGCGGGCCGCGCCGTTGAGCCGCATCCGGCGCCGGGTGCGCGGGTCCAGCGCGATCGTGCCCACGCGGGTCCCGGTGGCCGTGAGCGCCCCGGCGAGCGGGTCGGTGGCGGCGGGGTGGCCGGTCACCGAGATCTGGTGCGGCCCGGTGGCCCGGACGAAGCCGGGGCGCCCGGTGAGCAGCGAGGCCCATATCCGGCCGCCGCCGTCCGCCGCCCCGAGCACCAGCATCGGCTGGAGTTCGAGGAAGGCGGCGGCGACCGGGCGGATGCCGGGCCCGATGGCGCGCCCGACGTGGTCGGCGGCTTCCCGGACGCCGACGCGGTCCTGCACGGCCCGGGAGCCGGGGTGGTACGGGGTGGGCGCGGCCATGGGGGTGTCCTCCTCCTTCTTCTGTGCGGTCGGGGAAGGCCGGCGCGGCGCCCTCAAGGGGCGCGGGGCCGCGGCCTTCGCGGCTCCGCCGCGCGGGCGCGACCAGCCACGGACAGCTACCGGACTAGAAGAAACCGCATGTGGGAGCCGCGGCGACCGGCGCGGGCGCCGTCTCCGCGCCCAGCGGCGAGGAGATCTCCAAACGGATTCCGTCCGGGTCGCGGAAGAAGATGCCCCCAGAGGCCGCGCCCTCACGGTGGGCGACGATCCCCTCGTACGCGAACTGCACGCCGTGCGCCCGCAGTTCGCTCTCGTACGCCTTCACCTCGTCGATCGTGTCGACCTCGAAGGCGAGGTGGTGCAGCCCGGCGCGGTCCGGGGCGAAGCCGTCGCCGGCCTGCTGCCACAGGGTGAGCGAGAGCCGCCCCGCGCGGCCGAGGAGGGCGAAGCGGCGGCCGTCCTCCTTGCCCTCGGACAGGACCTCGAAGCCGAGGAGGTCCCGGTAGAAGGCGAGAGAGCGGTCGACCTCGGTGACATTGAGGCCGATGTGGCCGGTGCGGAACGTGCTGGTCGCCGTCATGGCGGTCCCCTTTCCCGAGCGGGGCCAGGTCGCCCCTAACCCCTTACTTCGAGATTAGGGGTTAGAGGCGTGGGATGCAACCGGTCACGTAACCTTGAGTGGTTAGCGCCGCGGCCGTACGCCGCAGCCGTACGCCCCACGCACGGGAGGAGCCCGGGATGTCCGCGCCCGATCCGCGTCCGCTCACCGGAGAGCCCGTCTCCCTCGACCTGCTGAACACGCGCTGGATGCACGACGGGGAGCGCCAGGACCTGCTGGCCCGCACCGACGGACTCGCCGTCTGGCTCGCCGCCACCGGCCTGAACACGCGCTTCCCCGCCGACGCGGCCGCGCTCGGTCCGCTGCTGCGGACCCGCGAGGCACTGCTGCGGGCGGTGGAGAACCCCGGCGACCCGACGGCGGCCGAGGATCTGGACGCGGTCCTGGAGCACGGCCGCATTCGCGCCACTCTGTCCGCCGAAGGGCCGGGCGAGCGGGCCGAGTTCGCCGATCCGGCCTGGGGGCCCGCCTGGACGGCGGCGCGGGACTACCTCGATCTGCTGCGCACCGCGCCGGACCGGATCCGGGCCTGCGCCCATGACGCGTGCATCCTGCACTTCTTCGACACCTCGCGGAACGGCAGCCGCCGCTGGTGCTCGATGGCCGGGTGCGGCAACCGTGCGAAGGCGTCCCGTCACTACGCCCGTACCCGCGAGGGCTGATTCGCCCCGCTTCACCCCGCCCTGCGCCCGATGGCGTATGGCGGGATACCGCCATGTCCGATTCCGGGCTCGGTCAACTCTCCACAAACAACCGTCATATAGGAAATGCTCAGCGGTCATCCGGCACCGTATTCCGGACCCTTTCTGACCATTAGGGATGCAGATGACCTCCGAATCGCCGCGCGCCATACCCGGCGCTAGACGCACGGCCCGCATAGCGGCCGCGGCAGGCCTGGTGGCCGCGCTCATCACCGCGGGCGCCGCCCCCGTCTTCGCCGCGGAGACGGCCGATCCCACTCCCGCCCCGGTGAAGTCCACGCCGGCGAAGTCCCCGGCGGACAAGCTCGGCGCCGCCGACGAGCAGCGGCTCGCCGAGGCCCAGGCCAAGGGCGAGCAGACCGTCACCGTGATGGTCGCCACCGCCCCCGGCGCCACCGGCGCCGTCTCGCACCAGCTCGACGCGGTGCCCGGCGCCACCGTCGGCAAGACCGACGACAAGCTCGGCTACGTCCGGGCCACCCTGCCCACCGGCAGTGCCGAGTCCGCCCTGAAGGCCGCCGCCAAGCTGCCCTCCGTCCACGGGATCGACCTCAAGCAGGAGATCCAGCTGGACGACCCGACCCCGTCGGCCGACAGCGCCAAGGGCGCCGCCGCCCCGCGCCGGTCGCTCTCGGGCTCGTACGCGGCGCCGGGCAAGGACACGCCCGCGAAGAACCCGTACAACCCCTCCTTCGAGACGGGCGCGGTCGACTTCGTCAAGCAGCACCCCAAGGCCGACGGCCGCGGCGTCACCATCGGCGTCCTGGACTCCGGTGTGGACCTGGGCCACCCGGCGCTCCAGAAGACCACCACCGGCGAGCGCAAGATCGTCGACTGGGTCACCGCGACCGACCCGGTCGCCGACGCCGACGGCACCTGGCGCCGGATGAACACCGCCGTCTCCGGACCGGAGTTCACCTACCAGGGCCGCACCTGGAAGGCCCCGGCGGGCAGCTACGACGTCAGCCTGTTCTCGGAGAAGATCACCGCGGGCGGCGACGCCAAGGGCGACGTGAACCGCGACGGCGACACCACCGACACCTGGGGCGTGCTCTACGACCCGGTCGCCGGGACCGTCCGGGTGGACCTCAACAACAACGGTGACTTCACCGACGACGAGGCCATGAAGCCGTACAAGGACGGCTACCAGGTCGGCTACTTCGGCACCGACAACCCGGTGACCGACGTCGTCGAGCGCATGCCGTTCACCGTCGAGATCCGCAAGGACGTGAAGTACGACGCGGCCGGGCACACCTCCGACTACGTCAACATCGGCGTCATCGAGTCCGAGCACGGCACCCACGTGGCGGGCATCACCGCCGCCAACGGCCTGTTCGGCGGCAAGATGAGCGGCGCCGCCCCCGGCGCGAAGATCGTCTCCTCGCGGGCCTGCAACTGGTCCGGCGGTTGCACCAACATCGCGCTGACCGAGGGCATGATCGACCTGGTCACCAACCGCCACGTCGACATCGTCAACATGTCGATCGGCGGACTGCCGGCGCTCAACGACGGCAACAACGCGCGCGCCGAGCTCTACAAGCGCCTGATCGACAGCTACGGCGTCCAGCTGGTCATCTCGGCCGGCAACTCGGGCCCCGGCCTCAACACCATCGGCGACCCGGGCCTGGCCGACCACGTCATCTCGGTCGGCGCCAGCATCTCGCAGCAGACGTGGGCCGCCAACTACGGCTCCAACGTGGCGAAGAAGTACGACATGATGCCGTTCTCCTCGCGCGGTCCGCGTGAGGACGGCGGCTTCACCCCGACGCTGTCGGCGCCGGGTGCCGCGATCAACACCACGCAGACGTGGCTGCCGGGCTCCCCGGTCAAGGAGTCGGGCTACACGCTGCCGGCCGGCTACTCGATGCTCCAGGGCACCTCGATGGCCTCGCCGCAGGCCACCGGCGCCGCGGCCCTGCTGCTGTCGGCCGCCAAGCAGAAGCACCTGGACCTGGCCCCGGCCGACCTGCGCACCGCGCTGACGTCGACGGCCAAGCACATCAAGGGCGCCCAGGCGTACGCCGAGGGCGCGGGCCTGATCGACATCGTCGACGCCTGGGACGCGATCCAGGACGGCGCCACGGCCCACGAGTACACCGTCAAGGCGCCGGTGAGGACCGCGCTCGACTTCGCGCTCAAGACGCCGGGCTTCGGCACCGGCATCTACGACCGCGAGGGCGGCCTCAAGGCGGGCGAGAAGAAGACCTACGACGTCACGGTCTCCCGCACCACGGGCCCGGACAAGGCCGTCAAGCACAAGCTGTCGTTCAAGAACAACGACGGCACCTTCACGATCCTGGGCAAGGACGAGATCGCCCTGGAGCTGAACAAGCCGGTCACGGTCAAGGTGCAGGCACAGCCGAAGTCGGCGGGCGTGCACAGCGCCATCCTGGAGGTCAACGACAAGCGGACCAAGGGCGTGGACCAGCAGATCCTCGCCACCGTGATCGTCTCCAAGCCGCTGGCCAAGGCCTCGGGCTTCGCCTTCACGGACTCGTCCTCGGTGCAGCGCAACAGCACCAAGTCGTACTTCGTGACCGTCCCGGCGGGCGCCAAGGCCCTTGAGGTCTCCATGGGCGCGCTGCGCTCGGGCAGCCAGACCCGGTTCATCGCGATCCACCCCTACGGTGTGCCGGTCGACGAGACGGGGACGCCCAACTGCTACCCGAACTACGACAACCCGGCCAACAAGTGCCGCCCGGACCTGCGCTCCTACGCGGACCCGCAGGCCGGTGTGTGGGAGATCGAGGTCGAGTCGCGCCGTACGTCGCCGTACCTCGACAACCCGTACAAGCTGGACGTGGCGGTGCTCGGCGCCACCTTCGACCCGGCCGTGAAGACCGTGCCCGAGGCGAAGATCGGCACCTCGGCCCCGGTCGAGTGGAAGGTCACCAACGGGTTCGCGGCCATCGACGGCAAGCTCCAGGGCGGCTCGCTCGGCTCCGCGAAGGTCGCCAAGCCGACCATCAAGGCCGGTGAGGTCCAGACGACCACGCTGACCGTCGGCGAGGGCGTGGAGCGCCTCGACGTCGCCATCGGCGGCGTCTCGGACACCGCGGCCGACCTGGACCTCGCGGTCCTCAAGGACGGCGTGCAGGTCGGCTCGTCCGCGGACGGCGACTCCGAGGAGGCCGTCAGCCTGGTGAAGCCGGCCGCCGGCACCTACACGATCCAGGTCGCGGGCTACGCCATCCCGTCCGGTTCGACCACGTACAACTACCGTGACGTGTACTACGCGCCCTCGCTCGGCGCCGTCAAGGTGGACGAGTCGAAGGCGGTCAAGCTGGCCACCGGCGCCACGGCGGCCGTCTCCGCGCAGGTCGTGGTGGCCGGCGCGGCTCCCGAGGGACGCCAGTTCTTCGGCGAGGTCAAGCTGGTCAACGCGCGCGGCACGGCCGCGGGCACCGGCAGCGTCGTGATCGAGAAGGTCACGCCGTAACGGAGTGAGCACGTGCGAGGGGGCCCGGCGTTCGCGAGAACGCCGGGCCCCTCTTTTTGATCCGTACGGCCGCGGGCTCAGCCCTTGAGGGAACTCAGGTCCTGGGCGTAGGTGCCGACCGCGTGGGCGATGACATCGACGTTGAGGTCGAAGTACTTCTTGTCGATGTTCTCCAGGGTGTCACCGGCCGCGTGGTAGTTGGCGTCGTACGGCTTGCCCGCCGCGCCGCCCGCACGGGCCGCCTGCTCCTCGGTCTTGAGGCCCTCGGCGCCGGTGAAGGTGCCGCCCGCCGGGATGCCCTGCTCGATGAACGGGCCGTAGTCGGAGCGGCCGTCGAAGTCGGTGCCCCAGTGCGGGACGCGCCGCTTGTCGAGGTAGCCGTTGATCAGCCGCTCGATCTGGGCGGAGCCGGCCGGACCGGCGCCCGCGCCCGTGTTGTCGGAGTTGTCGCCGTCGTAGACGAGCTCGGCCGGGTTGGGCGAGGCGATCATGTCGAAGTTGAGGTACAGCTTGATCTGCTGCTTCTGCTTCTCCGACAGGGACTTGACGTAGTGCTCGGAGCCCAGCAGGCCCAGCTCCTCGCCCGACCACCAGGCGAACCGCACCTTGTTGGCGAGCGGCTTGGGGTGCTTCCTGGTCTGCTTGGTCTCCTTGGCGAGCTTCAGCGCGACCTCCAGCAGACCGGCCGAGCCGGAGCCGTTGTCGTTGATGCCGGGCCCGGCCTTGACGGAGTCGAGGTGGCTGCCGAGGGCGACGACGCTGGACGGGTCGCCGCCCTTGGTCTGGGCGACGACGTTGCGGGTCTTGTGGGCGACCGCCTCGGTGGCGACGTCCAGGGTGACGGTGACCTCGCCCTTGGCGACCTGCGCGGCCAGCGCCTCGCCGTCGGCGAGGGAGATGCCGGTGGCCGGGATGTGCGCGTTGGCGGGGTCGCTGACGGTGCCGTGGACGGGGGTGTCGCCGGAGTGGTTGTAGAGGATGATCCCGGCCGCGCCGGCCTGGGCCGCGACGGCCTCCTTCTGTACGAAGGTGCAGTTGCCGCGCTTGACCAGGGCGATCTTCCCGGCGAAGGAGCCCGACGCGTAGTCGTCGAGCTCGCAGCCGGGGGTGGCGTCGACGCGGGCCGCCTTCACCTGGGCGGTGAGGCCACCGGCCGGGGTCGCCTTGCTGAAGTCGAACGCGGTGGTCTTGAGCTCGCGCGGCTGGGGCGTGACGACGGCGAGCTTCTCGCGCAGGGTCTTCGACTCGTAGATGTCGAAGTCCTGGTACGCGACCTCGTAGCCGGCCTCCTTCAGCCGGCCGTAGACGTACGCGGCCGAGGCGTCGAAGCCGGGCGTGCCCGCGGCGCGGTTGCCGCCGTGGGCGTCGGCGATCTTCTGGAACTGCTCCAGGTGGTGGTAGGCGCCCTCCCCCGACGCCTGGGCGACCAGCTTTCTCGCGAGCCGTTCGGCCTGGCGGTGCGGGTCCTTGCCGGGGTGCGGGGTCGCGACGGCGGGACCGGCGGCGCCCAGGAGTACGGGGGCTGCGGCCAGGAACGCTATGGCTTTGCTGCGGCGGGATGCGCGCACGGGGCTCCTCCGGAATACGGTTGCCGGTGATCGTTTATCGGTCCGGACGGCAGGACCGTAACCAGCGAAAGGGCCGTGCGGGGGTATTCCGGGGCGGATGCAACAGAGCCGCCATGAACTCGTCACAAGTGGGAAGGGGTCTCCCGCTTACGCCGTCCGGGGCGTCCCACACCCCGGACAATGGATTGGACAAGTCCGCCGGGCGCCGACGCATGATGGGAGCGCCCGTGCCGTACATGCGCGTACCGCGCGTACCGAAGGAGTCACTGTGAGGGTCGGAATCGTCGGAGCCACCGGACAGGTCGGCGGAGTCATGCGGAGCATCCTCGCCGAGCGGAAGTTCCCGGTCGACGAGCTGCGCCTGTTCGCCTCCGCGCGGTCCGCCGGCTCCACCCTCACGTGGGAGGGCCGGGAGATCACCATCGAGGACGCGTCCACGGCCGACTACACCGGCCTGGACATCGTGCTCTTCTCGGCGGGCGGGGCGACCTCGCGGGCGCTGGCGGAGAAGGTGGCCGGGCAGGGCGCCGTCGTGATCGACAACTCCTCCGCCTGGCGGCGCGACCCCGAGGTGCCGCTGGTGGTCTCCGAGGTGAACCCCGAGGCGATCAAGGACCGCCCCAAGGGGATCATCGCCAACCCGAACTGCACCACGATGGCCGCGATGCCGGTCCTGCGCCCCCTCCACGAGGAGGCGGGGCTGACCGCGCTGGTCGCCACCACCTACCAGGCGGTGTCGGGCTCGGGCCTCGCGGGCGTGGCGGAGCTGCACACCCAGGCGTGCGCGGTCGCCGAGACGGCGGACCAGCTCGCCTTCGACGGGGAGTCGGTGTCCTTCCCGGAGCCCGGCGTCTACAAGCGGCCGATCGCGTTCAACGTGCTGCCGCTGGCGGGGTCGATCGTGGACGACGGGTCGTTCGAGACGGACGAGGAGCAGAAGCTCCGCAACGAGTCCCGCAAGATCCTGGGCATCCCGGAGCTGAAGGTCTCCGGCACGTGCGTCCGGGTGCCGGTCTTCTCCGGGCACTCGCTCCAGGTGAACGCGCGCTTCGAGCGGCCGATCGGGGTGGAGCGGGCGTACGAGCTGCTCGGCTCGGCGCCGGGGGTGGAGCTCTCGGAGATTCCCACGCCGCTTCAGGCCGCGGGGAAGGACGCGTCGTATGTGGGGCGGATCCGGGTGGACGAGACCGTGGAGAACGGGCTCGCGCTGTTCCTGTCCAACGACAACCTTCGCAAGGGGGCGGCGTTGAACGCGGTGCAGATTGCGGAGCTGGTGGCGCGGGAGCTGCGGGCCTAGCGTTTTTTGCCCCACCCCGCCCCTTCACCTAGACCCTCCGGGGGTGGGTGGGGGGCGAAGGTGTGCTGCCCGGGGGCAACGCCCCCGGGCCCCCCGGGCGGGGCGGGGCTGCCCCCCTGCACCCCCTTCGCAGGGCCTGCGGCCCCCGCCCCCGACTTCACGTTCGCCTGCGGCCCGTACGGCGTTCCTCGCGCAGTTCCCCGCGCCCCTGGGCACCCGTTCGCCTACCGGCCGGTGGGGTTTGCTCGCGCAGTTTCCCGCACCCCTGGGCACCCGTTCATCTACCGGCCGGTGGGGGTTGCTCGCGCAGTTCCCCGCGCCCCTAAAAGCCCGGGGCTACGCCCCCGGATCCCTCCCTGGCTATCCACGGGCCAGTGATGGCGTGATCGCGTCGCTCCCCGCGCCCGTGGAGGGCGGGGCCCGCCACTGCCCTCGGGCCGGAGGTGCCTTGAGGGGCGCGGGGAACTGCGCGACCAGCCCACCACGGCCCGCGGACAAAAGCCCCCGCACCCCGCCGCAGGCACTACGCACCCCACCCCCATCCCCCTAGGGGCGCGGGGAACTGCGCGAGCAAGCCCCACCCACCCGCAGACGAACCCCGGGCCCGCCCCGCCCCCGGCCTACCGCCTCCGCACCTCGAAGTGGAAGCACCCGTAGTCCACCGCCCGTACGTGGACCAGCACCACCCGGGGGTCCGCGAAGGCCTCCGCGAAGGCCGTTTCGAAGGCCTCCGTCGAGTTGGAGGGGAGTTCCAGCAGGCTGCCCCCGACGATCCGGCCCCCCGCGTCGTACCGCCGCACCACCCGCAGCGCCCCCTCCCGCGCGAACGGGTACCCCTCCCACTCCCCCGGCCCCCCGCACTCCGCGTGGACGAACACCGGGCCCTGCTCGTCGTACGCCCCCGGCTCCACCCCCGTCGCGGCCGCCCAGCGGCGCAGCGGCGCGTACGAGACGAGGGCGATCCGCTCGCCCGGCGCGCTGCGGCGCAGGCAGCAGCGGAGCGGGGCGTCGCCCTCCTCGTCGGTGAAGGGCGCGAAGGCGCGCCCCGCGTCGTCCGTGACGCGAAGCTCTGCCAGCGCGGAGGGCGGGATCGGCAGGGGCGAGTAGGCCGGAGCGTCCGTCGGCCGGCCCATACGAGTCGGACGAGTCGGACGAGTCGGACGAGTCGTAGGGGTCGGCCGGGTCATGTGGCTCGACTGAGTGGTCCGGGTCGTCCGGGTCGTCTGCGTCATGCGTCCAGGCTGCCGGGGCGCCCCACCCCCTCACCGGCGGAATTCGGACCTGGAACCCGCCGGGCAAAAGCCCTGTACGCCCCCCGGACGTCTCGTGCAAGGATGGCCGAAACCGTAGAGAAGTCCTGAAGGAGATGGCCGGGTGCCTGGCACGAATCTGACCCGTGAAGAGGCCCAGCGGCGCGCGGAGCTGCTGAGCGTCGACTCGTACGCGATCGAGCTCGATCTGAGCGGCGCGCAGGAGGGCGGGACCTACAGGTCCGTGACCACCGTGCGCTTCGACTCCGCCGAGGCCGGCGCCGAGACGTTCATCGACCTCGTCGCGCCCGCCGTGCACGAGGTCGTCCTCAACGGCACCGCGCTCGACCCGGCCGCCGTGTTCGCCGACTCGCGCATCGCGCTCGCCGGTCTGCGGGCGGGGGCGAACGAGCTGAAGGTCGTCGCGGACTGCGCGTACACCAACACCGGCGAGGGCCTGCACCGCTTCGTCGACCCGGTCGACGACCAGGCGTACCTCTACACCCAGTTCGAGGTGCCGGACGCCCGCCGCGTCTTCGCCTCCTTCGAGCAGCCGGACCTGAAGGCGACCTTCCAGTTCACCGTGAAGGCCCCCTCGGGCTGGACCGTGATCTCGAACTCGCCGACCCCCGAGCCGGCCGACGACGTATGGGTCTTCGAGCCGACGCCCCGCATCTCCAGCTACATCACGGCGCTGATCGTCGGTCCGTACCACAGCGTCCACTCCTCGTACGAGAAGGACGGGCAGTCCGTGCCGCTGGGCATCTACTGCCGTCCCTCGCTCGCCGAGTTCCTCGACGCCGACGAGATCTTCGACGTCACCCGGCAGGGCTTCGACTGGTTCCAGGAGAAGTTCGACTACGCCTACCCGTTCGCCAAGTACGACCAGCTCTTCGTGCCGGAGTTCAACGCGGGCGCGATGGAGAACGCGGGCGCGGTGACGATCCGGGACCAGTACGTGTTCCGGTCCAAGGTCACCGACGCCGCCTACGAGGTGCGGGCCGAGACCATCCTGCACGAGCTCGCCCACATGTGGTTCGGCGACCTCGTCACCATGGAGTGGTGGAACGACCTGTGGCTGAACGAGTCGTTCGCCACGTACACCTCGATCGCCTGCCAGGCGTACGCGCCGGGCTCCAAGTGGCCGCACGCCTGGACCACGTTCGCCAACTCCATGAAGACCTGGGCGTACCGGCAGGACCAGCTCCCGTCGACGCACCCGATCATGGCGGACATCCGCGACCTCGACGACGTGCTCGTCAACTTCGACGGCATCACGTACGCCAAGGGCGCGTCGGTGCTCAAGCAGCTCGTCGCGTACGTCGGCATGGACGCGTTCTTCCAGGGCGTGCAGGCGTACTTCAAGGCGCACGCCTTCGGCAACACGCGCCTGTCCGACCTGCTCGGCGCGCTGGAGAAGACCTCCGGGCGCGATCTGAAGACCTGGTCGAAGGCGTGGCTGGAGACGGCCGGCATCAACGTGCTGCGTCCGGAGATCGAGGTCGACGGCGAGGGCGTCATCACCTCCTTCACCGTCCTCCAGGAGGCCCCGGCGCTGCCCGCCGGCGCCCAGGGCGAGCCGACCCTGCGCCCGCACCGGATCGCCATCGGCTTCTACGAGCTGAACGAGACCGGCAAGCTGGTGCGCACCGAGCGCGTCGAGCTGGACGTGGAGGGGGCGCGCACGGCGGTCGAGCTCCCGGCGGGCACCCGCCGCCCGGCGGTCGTCCTCCTCAACGACGACGACCTCAGCTACGCGAAGGTGCGCCTCGACGAGGAGTCCCTGAAGGTCGTCACCGCGCACCTCGGCGACTTCGCCGAGTCGCTGCCGCGCGCGCTGTGCTGGGCCTCGGCCTGGGACATGACGCGCGACGGGGAGCTCGCGACCCGCGACTACCTGGCGCTGGTGCTCTCCGGCATCGCCAAGGAGTCGGACATCGGTGTGGTGCAGTCGCTGCACCGCCAGGTGAAGCTCGCCCTTGAGCTGTACGCGGCGCCCGAGTGGCGCGAGACGGGCCTGACCCGCTGGACCGAGGCGACGCTGGAGCAGCTGCGGGCGTCGGCGCCCGGCAGCGACCACCAGCTGGCGTGGGCGCGGGCGTTCGCGGCCACCGCCCGTACCGGTGAGCAGCTCGACCTGCTCCAGGGGCTCCTCGACGGCACCGAGGCGGTGGACGGCCTGGCCGTCGACACCGATCTGCGCTGGGCGTTCGTCGAGCGCCTCGCGGCGACCGGGCGCGCGGACGAGAAGGTGATCGCGGCGGAGCTGGAGCGCGACCGTACGGCGGCGGGCGAGCGCCACGCGGCCACCGCGCGCGCCGCGCGTCCCACGGCCGAGGCGAAGGCCGAGGCGTGGGCGTCGGTGGTGGAGGGCGACTCGCTGCCCAACGCCGTGCAGGAGGCGGTCATCGGGGGCTTCGTCCAGGTCGACCAGCGCGAGCTGCTCGCCCCGTACACGGAGAAGTTCTTCGCGGCGGTGAAGGGGGTGTGGGAGTCGCGGTCGCACGAGATCGCGCAGCAGATCGCGACGGGGCTGTACCCGTCGCTCCAGGTGTCGCAGGCGACGCTGGACACGACGGACGCGTGGCTGGCGTCGGCGTCCCCGAGCGCGGCGCTGCGGCGGCTGATCTCGGAGTCGCGGGCGGGGGTCGAGCGGGCCCTGCGGGCGCAGGAGGCGGACGCGGAGGCGTAGGTTTTTCCCCCACCCCGCCCCTTCCCTGAACCCTCCGGGGGCGGGGCGGGGCGGGTTTGCCCGGGGTTGCGTCCCCGGCCCCTGCGGGACCTGGGGTGCCTCCGGGCCTTCTACGGGACCTGCGCCCCGGGTCCCCGCTTGCGGGGCCTGCGGCCCCCGTGCCCCGCTGGCGCGTATTCGGCTGCGGCCCGTCGGTGGCGGGCCGCGCAGTTCCCCGCGCCCCAGACCACCCAGGGGCGCGGGGAACTGCGCGAGCAACCCACCACGATCCGCAGCCGAAAAACCCGCAGCAGAGCCGCAGAAACCGCCATCCCGCGCCCCAGACCACCCAGGGGCGCGGGGAACTGCGCGAGCAACCCACCAACGGACCGCAGCCGAAAGACCCGGGGCAGTGCCCGGAAACGGGGTCCAGGCCCCGCAGGGACCCCGGGGGTGCAGCCCCATGCGGAAGCGTCCCCGGTGGGTTCAGGGAAGCGGCGCGGTGCGGGACGCGAGGTCCTGGAACGTGGCGAGGACGCGGCCCACCCCGGCCGCGCCTCCCGCCCCCTTCCGCACCGCCCCCACCACATGCCGGTACGGACGCCGCTCCGCGTCCAGTTCACGCATCGCCACCCCCTCCCGCGCCACCGACGCCATCCTCGGCACCAGCGCCACCCCCATCCCCGCCTCCACCATCGCCAGGATCGCCGTCCACCCCGCCGCGCTGTGCGCCTGCTCGGGAACGAAGCCGGCCGCCTCGCACGCCGCCGTCGTGATCTGCGACCACGGGCCGCTGCCGCCGAAGATCCACGGCTCGCCCGCCAGATCCGCCAGGCGCAGGTCCGGTGCGGCGGCGAGCGGGTGGTCGGCGGGCAGGGCCACGTCCAGGGGGTCGGCCAGCAGCGGGACCACCGTGAAGCGGGGGTCCCGGACGCTCGGGGCGTGCGCCGCCAGCGACAGGGCCACGTCCACCGCCCCGGCCGACAGCAGCTCGTACGCTTCGGCCGCCTCCGCCTCCCGTACCCGCACCTCAAGGCCGGGATGGCTGCGCCGCAGCCGCCGTACGGCCGGTACGACCAGCGCGGGCACCGCCGTGGAGAACGCCCCCACCCGTACCGGCCCGGTCTCGCCCCGCAAGTACCCGGCCAACTCCGCGTCCGCCCGCTCCAGTTGCGCGAAGACGGCCTCGGCGTGGCGCAGGACGAGGTGGGCGGCGTCGGTGAGGCGGACGCGGCGGCCGTCCGCCTCCAGGAGGGTCACGCCGAGCCGCCTGGCCAGGTTGGTGAGCTGCTGGGAGACGGCGGAGGGCGTCATCAGCAGCGCCTCGGCGGTCGCGGTGACGGTCCCCTTCTCGCGCAGGGTCCGCAGGATGTGGAGCTTCTTGATGTCCCAGCCGCGCGGACCGTTGGAGGGGGTCCCGGAGGGGGTCCCGGGGGCGTTGCCGGTCCTGTCGGAGGGGGTTCCGGGGGCGGTGCCGGTCCCGTCGGGCACCCCGGTCGCTTCCGGCTCCGCGCGCATCCCCTGCCCCTGCCCCCGCCCCTTCGCGTTCATGGCCGTCAATCTAGTCACGCCCCCCGCGCCGGGAGCCCAGGACCACCCCGCCCAGGATCAGCGCCATGCATCCCAGCCCGCCCGGCCCGGTCGCCTCGCCCAGGAGGGCGTACGCGAGCAGGGCCACGCAGACGGGCTGGAGGTAGTAGACGGCGCCCGCGCGGGCCGCTCCGATCAGCCCGATCGCCCTGTTCCAGGCGAAGAAGGCGACGGCCGAGGAGAGGACACCCACGTACACCAGCGGCCCCACCGTTCCCGGCGTCGCCGCGAAGCCGCCCCGCACCGCGAGGCTCACCCCGTACACCGGAGCCAGCATCAGCGCGCCCAGCGCGAACGTGGTGAACAGGAAGGCGAGACCGCCCAGTTCGGCGGGGCGGCGGCGCAGCAGGGCGCTGTAGGAGGCGAAGGAGACGGCGGCGGCCAGCATCCACAGGTCGCCGGGGGCGAAGTCCGGGCCGGTCGAGCCCTTGCCGACGAGGAGCAGCACCCCGGCGCAGGCGACGAGCATCCCGGTGGTGCGCCGCACCCCGAGCCGGTCGCCGCCGAGCCGCTCGTACACCGCCATCAGCACCGGCGACGTGGCCATGATCATGCCCATGTTGCCCGCGGAGGTGGAGAGTCCGGCCTGGTTGACGAGGGTGTTGTAGACCGTGATGCCCAGCAGGGCGGCGAGAAGGACGAAGCGGAAGTGGCGCCGGATCAGGGCCCGTTGGCGCCAGGTCTCGCGGGCCGCGAAGGGCGCGACCGCCACGAGGGCGATGATCCAGCGCCAGAAGGCGGCCTGGACGGGGGGCACGGAGTCGTGGAGGGACCGGGAGGCGACGAAGCTGCCGGACCAGACGAGGGTCGCGACGCCCGCGAGGGCGAGTCCGGGGCCGTTGGCCCGGCTCGCCCTCTGGGGGGTCCGTATGGTCCGGTCGTGCCGGTCGTGCTCCAGGACTGCCACGGTGGTGGGTGCTCCTTCGGTGGGCGGCGGGGGTGCCGGATTACCGTCGCACCGCCCCGACCATCACGTCCATCGAATCTTTCCGGGCCGACCGTTCAGTCGAAGTGAACGTTTCGGCCGTGGCCGCCGCCGTTCCGGTCGCCGCCACCGGCTCAGTCGTCGTCGCCGGCCGGGTCCTCGGCACGTACTGGCCCGCCAGCGTCGCCCCGAAGGCGACCGCCATGCCCGCCAGCTGGAGCGGGGTGAGCGCCTGGCCGAGCGCGGCCCAGCCGATGACGGCGGCGGTCAGCGGCGACAGCGGGCCGAGGAAGGTCACCGAGGTGGCGGTGAGGCGGCCGATGCCGCGGAACCAGAGCCAGTAGGCGACGGCGGTGTTGACCAGGGCGAGGTAGAGGTAGCCCAGGAGGTTGCGGCCGTCCAGCGCGGGCGGCGCGCCCTCGACCAGGAAGGCGACCGGCGCGATCAGCAGTCCGCCCGCGGTCAGCTGCCAGCCGGTGAGCACCAGCGGGCCGACTCCCTCGGGGCGCCCCCACCGCTTGGTGAAGACGGTTCCCGCGGCCATCGACACGGACGAGGCCACTCCCGCCACGACCCCGACGGCGTCCAGCGCCCCGGTGGCCTTCAGGACGACCAGGCTGACCCCGAGGGCCGCCGCTATGCCGGTGAGCAGGGTCCGCAGCGACGGCCGCTCCCCGAGGAAGAGCGCGGCGAGTCCGGCCACCCACAGCGGTCCGAGCGAGCCGATCACCGCGGCCATGCCGCCGGGCAGCCGGTAGGCGGCGAGGAAGAGGAGCGGGAAGAAGGCCCCGATGTTCAGCGCCCCCAGCACCACCGCCTTCCACCACCACGACCCCCGTGGCAGTCGCCGGGTGGCGAGCATGAGCGCGAGTCCGGCGGGCAGCGCCCGCATCATGCCCGTGAACAGCGGGCGGTCGGCGGGGAGGAACTCCGTCGTCACGGCGTAGGTGGAGCCCCAGGAGACGGGGGCGAGGGCGGTGAGGGCGACGGTGGCGATACGGCTCTGGGTTCGCTTCATGGAAAGTAGCTTACTCCTAAGCTACTTTTCGTCAAGCAACTTTCTTGCGTCCGTTCCACACGGCTCGGATACTGGTCCCATGACTGCGACCCCCCGTGACCCCGTCGACGCCATCACCGCGCAGTGGGCGGAGGTCAGGCCCGACCTCGACACCGTGCCGATGGCCGTCTACGGACGCATCTACCGCGTCGCCAAGGCCATGGGCGACCGGATCGAGAAGGAGTACCGGCGGTTCGGTATCTCGCGCGGCGAGTTCGACGTCCTGGCGACGCTGCGCCGCTCCGGCGAGCCGTACACGCTCTCGCCGCGCCAGCTCTCGGCGACCACGATGCTCACCACCGGCGGGATGACCGGACGCCTGGACAAGCTGGAGAAGGCCGGGCTGCTCAGCCGCAGCCCGGACCCGAACGACCGGCGCGGGCTGCGCGTCACCCTCTCCGACAAGGGCCGCGAGATCGTCGACGCGTCGGTGACGGCCGGTCTGGAGATGCAGCACGAGGTGCTGGACGGGGTGCTCGACGCGGCGGAGGCGGAGCAGCTGAACGGGCTGCTGCGCAAGCTGCTCGCGGCGCACTGACCCCTCGGCAGGAGAAAAACGCAAAGGCGCTCCGCGGTACGAGTGCCACTCGTACCGCGGAGCGCCTCACAGGGCGTACGGCGTGACCGGTCAGGCCTTCTTCGACTTGTCGAGGACCATGACCAGGCCGGCGATGACCGCGAACAGCGCGATGGGCGCGATCACGTACAGGCCGATCGTGTCGAACACGCTCAGGCCGGAGCCCGGGTCGTCGCCGTCGTCGCGGGTGACCGCGAGGGCGGGGGCCGACATGAGCAGCATCATCAGCGTCGTACCGGCTGCCACGGCGCCGGCGCGCAGGGTGTTCTTCTTGTCCACGGTGCAAACGTAGCGAACGCCTAAGCGGGGCGCGCGCCCGGGGGTGCCGTACGGGGCCGCCCGCCCGGGACCGGGGTGTCCGGACCGGGCGCGAACACCCGCATCAGGCCGTGCAGCCGGGGCGAGGCGACCACGTCCTCCAGGGCGAGCGGACGGCCGTCGGGACCGGCCACCGGCAGGCGCCAGTTGGGGTACTGGTCCCAGGTGCCCGGCAGGTTCTGCGGACGGCGGTCGCCCACCGCGTCCGGCAGCCACACCCCGACCATCCGGGCCGGGGTGCGCAGCAGGAACCGGTAGACCGCGCGCACCGCGCCCTCCTCGCCCCGGGCGCCCTCGGGCAGCAGCCCGAGCCGGGTGAGGTAGGCCAGCCACTCGCCCACCTCGGCCGCGTCCTCGGCCTGCTCCTCGGCGAGCGGCCGGGTGAGCAGTCCGAGGCGGTGGCGCAGCCCGACGTGCTCGCCGGTGAGGCGGGCGGCCGTGGAGGGCAGGTCGTGGGTGGTGGCGGTGGCCACGCAGCCCTCGCGCCAGTCGGCGGGGGGCAGCGGGCGGCCGGCGCCCTCCCAGTCGCGCTCGAACCAGAGCACCGAGGTGCCGAGCACCCCGCGCCGGCTCAGGGCCTCGCGCACCCCGGGCTCGACCGTGCCCAGGTCCTCCCCTATGACGGCCGCGTCCGCGCGGTGGGCCTCCAGGACGAGCACGGCGAGCATCGCCTCGGCGTCGTAGCGGACATAGGTGCCCGCCGTGGGCTCCTGCCCCTTGGGGATCCACCAGAGCCGGAACAGGCCCATCACATGGTCGATGCGCAGGGCCCCGGCGTGCCGCAGCAGATTGCGCAGCAGGCCCCGGTAGGGGGCGTAGCCGGAGGCGGCGAGGACGTCGGGGCGCCAGGGCGGCAGCCCCCAGTCCTGGCCGCGCGCGTTGAAGGCGTCGGGGGGCGCGCCCACCGACATGCCCTGGGCGAAGGTGCGTTGCTGCGCCCAGGCGTCGGCGCCGCCCGGGTGCACGCCGACCGCGAGGTCGTGGACGAGGCCGACGGCCATCCCGGCGTCCCTGGCGGCGCGCTGGGCGGCGGCGAGCTGGGTGTCGGTGAGCCAGGCGAGGCGGGTGTGGAAGTCGACGCGGTCGATGAGCTCGCGCCGGGCGCGGGCGGTGGCGGGCGAGCGGGGGTCGCGCAGGGCGCCGGGCCAGCGGGTCCAGTCCGATCCGTACCGCTCGGCCAGCGCGCACCAGGTGGCGTGGTCCTCCAGGGCCTGGCCCTGGTGCGCCAGGTAGTCGCAGTACGCCTCGCGCCGCCCGGGCGTCAGCGGTACCGCGTGCAGGGCTTCGAGTGCCTCGCGCTTCAGCGCCCACACCGCGTCCCGGTCGATCAGTTCGCCGTCGTCGAGCACCGAGCGGCGCAGCGCGTCCGCCGCCGTCAGCAGCTCGTCCAGCCGCTTGCGCTCGCGGACGTAGGCGTACTCGGGAACGTCCTCGATCCGCAGGTGTACGGGGTCGGGGAAGCGGCGGGAGGAGGGGCGGTAGGGGGACGGGTCGGTGGGGGTGCCGGGGACGGCCGCGTGCAACGGGTTGACCTGGAGGAATCCGGCGCCGACGGACCGTCCGGCCCAGCCGGCGAGCTCGGCGAGGTCCCCGAGGTCGCCCATGCCCCAGGACCGGGCGGAGAGCAGGGAGTAGAGCTGCACCAGGAACCCGTGGGTGCGCTCGGGGGGCTGCGGGGTGCGCTCGGGGGCGACCACGAGGCAGGCGGCGGCGGTGCGGCCGTCGGGGGTGCGGGCGGTGGCCCGGTGGACGCCGAGGGGGAGGACGGGCCAGGGCGCGTCCGGCGCCGCGTCGCGCGGCGCGTCGCGCGGCGCGTCCGGCGCCGTCCAGTCCGCCTCCGCGCCGTCCTCGGTCTCGACCCGGACGCGGGTGCCGGGCGGCAGGGCGGTGAGCGGTGGGGGCGGGGCGGGGTCCGGGGTGCGCCAGTGGACCACGGTCGGCGGCAACAGGCGCCCGGCCGCGCTCAGTTCGGCGGTGGCGAGGGACGCCGCCACCGCCTCCGGCGTCGCCGCCTCGACGCCCAGGGCCGCGAGGACGGCGACGACCGTGGCCTCCGGGACGGGGACCGTGCGGTCGGCCGACGGGGCGTAGGACGTGGCGACGCCGTGCAGGGCGGCGAGCCGGGCGAGGGTCATGGCGTCAGGCTCCGGCTTGCGCGGCCACCGGGGTCGGTTCGCTGGTCAGGGGCGCGGCCTCGGTCAGGGGCGGCTCGCTGGTCAGCGGTTCGGCGTCGGCCAGCGGAGGTTCGCTGGTCAGGGGCTGTTCAAGGGCGGAAACGGCCACGGAGGGCTCCACGGGGTCGGCGACGGGGACACAGCAGCCCTACCCAGCGGGCGGGCTCCCAGACGTACAACGCGGGGCGAGTAGCGCTCGTCACCCCCGTCCTGTGACCCAGGTCACCGGAACGGGCAATTCCGGCACAACAGTCACGCGCGTTGACACCTTCGCCACGGGGGTGGTGGGCTCGGGTCCGGTCGCGGCGCGGGACGCTCCGCCGGGGGCTGTCACCAGAGGACCGGAGCTCCACAAGTCCACACAGACGAGGAGACGGTGTGCAGTTCGGGCGCGGGAAGCGGGCGGCGGCCGTCGCGGTCGCCGTCATCGGCGGACTGCTCGGCGCGGCGCCCGGCGCCCTCGCCGCCCCCGCGGACCCCCCGGCACCCGAACAGCCCACCGCCGAGGGCGCGTCCACGGAGACAGCCAGGGAAGCGGCACGGGACGGCACCCCCGCCGTCTGGCCCCGGCCCCAGTCCGTCCGGCACGCGGGCCCGGCGCTGCGCCTCGGCTCGGAGGCCGTGCTGCTCGCGGACCCGGACGCCGACCCGTACGCGGTGGCCGCGCTCGGGGACGTCCTCGGCCGGGCCGGCGTCACCACGCTGCACCACGAACCGGGCGGCCACGGCCCGGTGTTCCGCGTCGGCGGCAGCGGCGCGCAGGACGCGCTGCGCGCCCTGCGGCTCGCCGAGCGCGGGGACCTGCCGCCGGGCGGCTACCGGATCGGGGTGGGCCGGGTCGCCGGGCGGGACACGGTCGCGCTCGACGGGGTCGGTGAGGACGGGCTCTTCCACGCCGTGCAGACGCTGCGTCAGCTCCTGGTCCAGGACCGGCGCGGCGGCACCACGCTGCCCGGCGTCCGGGTGCGGGACTGGCCCGCCACGGCCGTGCGCGGCACGACGGAAGGGTTCTACGGGCAGCCCTGGACGCGCGAACAGCGCCTGGAACACCTCGACTTCATGGGCCGCACCAAGCAGAACCGGTACCTCTACGCGCCCGGCGACGACCCGTACCGCCTGGCCCGCTGGCGCGACCCGTACCCGGCCGGCCTGCGCGCGGACTTCCGGGCGCTCGCCGCCCGCGCCGCCGCCAACCACGTCACCCTCGCCTGGGCCGTGGCGCCCGGCCAGGAGATGTGCCTGTCCTCGGACAAGGACCTCAAGGCGCTGCTGCGCAAGCTCGACGCGATGTGGGCGCTGGGCGTGCGCGCCTTCCAGCTCCAGTTCCAGGACGTCAGCTACAGCGAGTGGCACTGCGGGCAGGACGCGCACACCTTCGGGCGGGGGCCGGCCGCCGCCGCCCGCGCCCACGCGCGCGTGGCGAACGCCGTCGCCGCGCACCTGGCCGAGCGCCATCCGGACGCGCGGCCGCTGTCGCTGATGCCGACCGAGTACTACCAGGACGGCGCCACCGCCTACCGGGACGCGCTCGCGGACGGGCTGGACGCGCGCGTGCAGGTCGCCTGGACGGGCGTCGGGGTGGTGCCGCGCACCATCACCGGCCACGAACTGGCGGGCGCGCGGGACGCGTTCGGGCATCCGCTGGTGACGATGGACAACTACCCGGTGAACGACTGGGCGCCGGGCCGGATCTTCCTCGGCCCCTACACGGGCCGCGAGCCCGCGGTCGCCACCGGCTCCGCCGCCCTGCTCGCCAACGCCATGGTCCAGGCCTCGGCCTCCCGCATCCCGCTGTTCACGGCGGCCGACTACGCCTGGAACCCGCAGGGGTACGAGCCGGAGGAGTCCTGGCGGGCGGCTGTCGCGGACCTCGCGGGCGGTGACGCGCACCTGCGCGAGGCGCTCACGGCGCTGGCGGGCAACGACTCCTCCTCGGTCCTCAGCAGCGCCGAGTCGGCCTATCTGCGCCCGCTGCTCGACACGTTCTGGAGCTCGCGCGGCGCGGCGGACGCGGCGGTACGGGACCGGGCGGCGGCGCGGCTGCGCGCGGCGTTCACGGTGATGCGGCTGACCCCCGAGCGCCTCGCGGGCAGCGGCTCGCTCGCCGACGAGCTGCGCCCCTGGGCCGACCGGCTCGCCCGCTACGGCCGGGCCGGGGAGAAGGCCGTGGACATGCTCCAGGCACAGGCCCACGGCGACGGCGCGGGCGCCTGGCGGGCCGCGCTCGACCTGGAGCCGCTGCGCCGGGACGCCGCCACCGGTCCGGTCACCGTCGGCAAGGGCGTCCTGGACGCGTTCCTGACCCGCGCGGCGCGGGCCTCGGCCACCTGGACGGGCGCCGACCGGCCGCCCGGCGAGGTCACCCTCTCGCCGGACGCCTACACCGTGCGCCTGGGCCGGGTCCGCCCGGTGGAGGCGGTCACCGTGATGGACGACTCCGGCATCGGGCCGAGCCCGTCGGTGGGCCCCGGCTCGGGCCCGCCCGCCTGGGCCACCGCGGGCGCGCGGCCCGTGCCGGACGCCGCCTGGGGGCCGGGCCCGGGTCCCGGCCGGGTCGCCTGGGCCGAGGGCGGGGCGCTGGTGCAGGCGCATCTGCCCGGGGTGGGCTGGCGCAGCCTGGGACCGCTGTCGCCGGACGGCTGGACGCAGAGCGCCGCGCGGGGCGTGCGCGCCGACGCCGTCCGGGTGACGGGCCCGACCGCCGCCGTACGGTCCGTACGCCATCTGGTCCCGTGGTTCGCCGACGAGCCGCGGGCCCGCCTGGAGCTCGCCCGGGACGTGGCCGACGCCGAGATCGGCGGGAAGCCGCAGGTGGTGACGGCCGTGCTGACCTCGACCCGGCCCGCGGACGTGGCGGGCACGCTCGGCGCGAAGGCCCCGCGGGGCCTGGCCGTGCGGGTCCCGGGGGCGCTCACGGTCCCGCGCGGCGCCTCGGTGAGCGTGCCGGTGGAGGTGTCGGTGGCCCCGGGCACCCCGGCGGGCGAGTACCGGGTGCCGGTCGCCTTCTCCGGGCAGGAGCGCGTCCTGACCGTACGGGCGTATCCGCGCACGGCCGGGCCCGATCTGGTCGCGGGGGCCGCGGCCACCTCCTCCGGCGACGAGACGCCCGCGTTCCCCGCGCGCGCGGCCGCCGACGGCGACCCCGCGACGCGCTGGTCCTCCCCGGCGCGGGACGACGCCTGGTGGCAAGTGGAGCTCGCGGCCCCGAGCCGGGTCGGTCTCGTGGTGCTGACCTGGCAGGACGCGTATGCGAGCAGCTACACCGTGCAGGTCTCGCCGGACGGGCGGACCTGGCACACGGCCGCGACCGTGCGGGAGGGCCGGGGCGGCCGGGAGGCGGTGCGGATGGACGCGCGCGACGTGCGGTTCCTGCGGGTGCAGGGGGTGACGCGGGCGACGCCGTACGGGTACTCGCTGTGGTCGGTGGAGGCGTACGGCGTGGCCGGGCGGGGCCGGTGAGGCGGGGCGCGGGCGCACCGGGGCCGGGGGCCGGCGGACCGGCCCCCGGGGACGACGAAGGCCCGGACTCAGGCGGAGATGCCGTCGATCCGGGCCAGGGCGTCGTCGGCGCCGAACGGTTGGAGGTACGGGAGCCAGCGTGGGTCCCGGTGCCCCGTGCCGATGATGCGCCACGCCAGACCGCTGGGCGGTGCGGGCTGGTGGCGCAGGCGCCAGCCGAGCTCCAGCAGGTGCCGGTCGGCCTTGACGTGGTTGCAGCGGCGGCAGGCCGCCACCACGTTGTCCCAGACGTGCTGACCGCCGCGGCTGCGCGGGATCACGTGGTCGACGCTGGTTGCGACGCCACCGCAGTACATACAGCGCCCGCCGTCACGGGCGAAGAGCGCACGGCGGGTCAGTGGGACGGGCCCCCGGTAGGGGACCCGTACGAATCTCTTGAGCCGGACCACGCTGGGAGCGGGGACGACCCGGGTCGCGCTGTGCAGGAAGGCGCCGGATTCCTCTAGGCAGACTGCCTTGTTTTCGAGCACGAGGACGAGCGCGCGGCGGAGCGGTACGACGCCGAGGGGCTCGTACGACGCGTTGAGGACCAGGACGTGCGGCACGGTGGATGCCTCCTTGTACGCCGGCGGCGCGTGGCTCGCGCCGGGACGATCTGCCTTCAGTCTCTCCTCAGGGCCGGTCGGAGCGCCACCACGTCCGGGTAACGGCCCTGAAGTGTTTTCGACCACACTCCCCCGCGTCCCGGGCCCGCCCTCGCGCCCGCCCCGCGCACGGCAACGAAGCACATGGCTTGCCCCGTTAGTGTGGTTGGTCTGCCGTCGCACTGTCGGCAGCGCAATGCCTGGAGGTTCCCGCCGTGCACTGGCCCGCCGTACTGGCCGCCGGATCCCCGTCCGATCCCACCGGCCCGACGACCGCCCCGGTCACCCTCGACGACGCCCAGAAGCAGGCCACCGAGGCCGCTGGCTGGGTGGAGGAGAACTGGTCGACCTGGCTCGCCATCGGCCTGCGGATCCTGCTCATCGTGATCATCGCGTCGGTGCTGCGGGTGCTGGTGCGCCGCGCGCTGACCAAGCTCATCGACCGGATGAACCGCAGCGCCCAGGCGGTGGAGGGCACCGCGCTCGGCGGCCTCCTGGTCAACGCCGAGCGCCGCCGCCAGCGCTCGGAGGCCATCGGCTCGGTGCTGCGCTCGGTGGCGTCCTTCCTGATCCTGGGCACCGCGGCCCTGATGGTCCTGGGCGTCCTCAACATCGACCTGGCGCCGCTGCTCGCCTCGGCGGGTGTCGCGGGTGTGGCGATCGGTTTCGGCGCGCGCAACCTCGTCACCGACTTCCTCTCCGGCGTCTTCATGATCCTGGAGGACCAGTACGGCGTCGGCGACTCGATCGACGCGGGCGTGGCCTCCGGCGAGGTGGTCGAGGTCGGGCTGCGGGTGACGAAGCTGCGCGGCGACAACGGCGAGATCTGGTACGTGCGCAACGGCGAGATCAAGCGCATCGGCAACCTCAGCCAGGGATGGGCGACGGCCGCCGTCGACGTCCAGGTCCGTCCGACGGAGGACCTGGACCGGGTCCGGGCCGCCATCACGGAGGCCGCCGAGTCCATGGCCAAGGACGAGCCGTGGAACGAGCGGCTGTGGGGGCCGGTGGAGGTCCTCGGCCTCAACGAGGTGCTGCTGGACTCGATGGTGATCCGCGTCTCGGCGAAGACGATGCCGGGCAAGGCGCTGGGCGTGGAGCGGGAGCTGCGCTGGCGCATCAAGCGGTCGCTGGACGCGGCCGGGATACGGATCGTGGGGGGTGCGGCGCCGGTGGACCCGGACGCGTCCGCCCCGGACCCGTCCGCCTCGGTGGCCGCCCCGTCGGCCCTCAACAACCCGACTTCCCCGCAGTCGCTGGCCACGACGCCGATCCCTCCGGGGCTGGCGAAGTAGTTCGTTCGGCTGCGGGTCCGTTGTGGCCGGTCGCGCGGTTCCCGCGGCCCTTTCGGGGGTGCGGCCCGGCCCCGGTGCCCAGTGCGCCGGGGCCGTCGTGCGTCACGTAACGCTTTGGTAGACCCCCGGGCCCGCACCATTGACGCCCCGCTGAACGCCCCCTACCTTCACTGCATCCGATAGGAAACTTTCCTAACAGTGATGTGAAGGGCAGGTGCAGCCTCGTGGCCGGTACTACCCCGGGAACGCCGCGCGTACTCCGCGCCATGAACGACCGTGCCGCCCTCGATCTGCTGCTGGAGCACGGCCCTCTGTCCCGCACCCGCATCGGCAAGCTCACCGGGCTCTCCAAGCCGACTGCCTCGCAGCTCCTGGCGCGGCTGGAGGCGGCCGGGCTCGTCGTGGCGACCGGGACCACCGAGGGCCGGCCCGGTCCCAACGCGCAGCTGTACGCGGTCAACGCGCGCGCCGCGCACGTCGCCGGGCTCGACGTCACCCCCGAGCGCATCCGCGCCGCCGTCGCGGACGTCACCGGGGACGTGGTCGGGGAGTTCGAGGCGCGCACCCCGGGGCGCCGGGCCGGCGAGTCCGTGGTGCGGCAGGTCACCGACGCCCTGGACGGGGCCGTGAAGGCCGCCGACCTGGTCCGGGCCGATCTGCACCGCGTCGTCATCGGCACGCCCGGCGCCTTCGACCCCGGCACCGGGCGGCTGCGGTACGCCTCGCACCTGCCCGGCTGGCACTCCCCCGCCCTGCTCGACGAGCTCGCGGCGGCGCTGCCGATGCCGGTCGAGTACGAGAACGACGTCAACCTCGCGGCTATCGCCGAGCAGCGGCTCGGCGCCGCCCGCGGCCACGACGACTTCGTGCTGCTGTGGAACGAGGGCGGTCTCGGCGCGGCCCTCGTCATCGGCGGCCGGCTGCACCGCGGTTTCACCGGCGGCGCGGGCGAGGTGGGCTTCCTGCCGGTGCCGGGCGCCCCGCTGGTCCGGCACGTCACCAAGGCGAACGCGGGCGGCTTCCAGGAGCTGGCCGGCGGTCAGGCGGTGCCGCGCCTGGCCCGGGAGCTGGGGGTCGCCGACATCCCCGGCGGCCCGTCCACCGAGGCCGCCGCCGCGCTGATCACCCGCGCCGCCGAGGCCGTACGGGAGCGGGAGAGCGGGCCCTACCGCACGCTCCTGGAGACCTTCGCCACCGGTCTGGCCACCGGCCTCGCCTCCATGGTCGCCGTGCTCGACCCCGAGCTCGTGGTCCTCTCCGGCGCCCTGATCACCGCCGGGGGCGAGCCCCTGCGCGCGCTGGTCCAGCAGGAGCTGGGCGAACTCGCCGCCTCCCGCCCCCGGCTCGTCATCGGCGAGGTGCGCCACCACCCCGTCCTGCGCGGCGCTCTGGAGAGCGCGCTCGCCGCCACCCGCGACGAGGTCTTCGACACCTCGCGCTGACCCCCGCCGCCCCCGAACGCACCTCCGTACGGTCCCGCCCACCCGTTCCTCATCCCCGTCCCAGCCCCCTGCCCCTGCCCCTGCCCCGGGAGACTTCGCCATGTCCGGAAACAGCCCGAGCCGCCGGAAGTCGGCCGCCGCCCTCGCCGTGACCGCCTCCATCGCCCTGTTCGCCTCCGCCTGTACGGGCCAGAGCTCCTCCTCCGCCGAGGACGACGCCTCCAAGGAGACGACGATCACCTTCTGGCACGGGTGGAGTGCGCCCGAGGAGGTCAAGGCGATCCAGGCCAGCGTGGACGCCTTCCAGAAGGCGCACCCCAACATCCATGTGAAGGTCGTCGGCAACATCAACGACGACAAGATCAACCAGGCGCTGCGCGCGGGCGGTTCGAACGCCCCGGACGTGGTCTCCTCCTTCAGCACCAACAACGTCGGCAAGTTCTGCTCCTCCCGCGCCTTCGTCGACCTCGCGCCCTTCCTGAAGAAGGACGGGATCGACCCGGCCAAGACCTTCCCGAAGGCGATGAACGAGTACACGCAGTTCGAGGGCAAGCGCTGCACGCTCCCGCTGCTCGGCGACGCCTACGCGCTGTACTACAACAAGGACGCCTTCAAGGCCGCCGGGATCACCACGCCCCCCAGGACGTGGAGCGAGTTCGCCGCCGACGCCAAGAAGCTGACGAAGGCCAAGGGGGACTCGTACGAGCAGCTCGGGTTCATGCCCGACTACCACGGCTACGAGTCGACGACCGAGCACTACATCGCGCAGTGGTCGCCCACGTACTTCGACTCCAGCGGCAGGTCGAACATCGCCAAGGACCCGGCCTTCGCCCAGGGGCTCGCCTTCCAGAGGCAACTGGTCGACGACCTGGGCGGGTTCCAGAAGCTGGAGAAGTTCCGCTCGGGCTTCGGTGACGAGTTCGGCGCCAAGCACCCCTTCCACCTGGGGCAGGTCGCCATGCAGATGGACGGCGAGTGGCGGCTGGGGATGGCCGAGGACGCCAAGCCGGCGTTCGAGATCGGGGTCGCCCCGCTGCCGGTGCCGGACGACCAGGCCGGCAGTTACGGCAAGGGGTACATCACCGGCACCATCGCCGGGATCGCCGCCACCTCCGGCAAGCAGAACGCCGCCTGGGAGCTGGTGAAGTACATGACCACCGACACCGAGGCGGTGGTGAACTTCGCCAACGCCATCCACAACGTGCCCTCCACGACGGCGGCGCTCAAGTCGCCGCACCTGAAGTACGACCCGCGCTTCAAGACGTTCCTGGACATCGCGCAGAACCCGGCCTCCACGACCAGCCCGGCCTCGGTCAACGGCGGCCAGTACCTGGTGTCGATCCAGAACCTCGGCTACGACGTGGAGAAGGGCAGGCAGAGCGACATCAGGGCCGGTCTGGAGAAGACCGCCAAGGAGATCGACACGGCGATCGACCAGGCCAAGTAGGCCGGGTCCGACGAGCGCCGCGGAGCACTCCATGACCACGTACACCCTGCGCGCCAAGCGCCGCCGGGCGGCCCTGCGGACGGCCGCCTTCATGTCCCCCTGGCTGATCGGTTTCGGCGTCTTCTTCGCCTACCCGCTGATCTCCACCGTCTACTTCTCCTTCACCCACTACGACGGCTTCGCCGACCCCACCTTCAACGGGCTCAAGAACTGGTCGTACGTCTTCAACGACTACCCGCTGTTCTGGCCCGCGCTGCGCAACACGCTGTGGCTGGTGGTGGTCATGGTGGCCTGCCGGGTCGTCTTCGGGCTCGGCATCGGGCTGCTCATCACCAGGATCAAGACGGGCACCGGGGTCTTCAGGACGCTGTTCTACCTGCCCTACCTCGCCCCGCCCGTCGCCGCCACGCTCGCCTTCGTCTTCCTGCTCAACCCCGGTACGGGACCGGTCAACTCGGTCCTGGCCGGCCTCGGCGTCCCGGCGCCGGCCTGGTTCACCGACCCCACCTGGTCCAAGCCGGCGCTGACCCTGCTGGCGGTGTGGGGCGTGGGCGACCTGATGGTGATCTTCATGGCCGCGCTGCTGGACGTGCCGAGGGAGCAGTACGAGGCGGCCGAGCTGGACGGGGCCTCGGCCTGGCAGCGGTTCCGGTTCGTGACGCTGCCGAACATCTCGCCCATCGTGATGTTCGCGGTGGTCACCGGGATCATCCAGACCATGCAGTACTACACCCAGCCGCTGGTGGCCGGAAAGGTCGCCTCGGGGGTCATCGGCAGCTCCGGTCAGCAGTTCGAGCCCGGCTACCCGGACCAGTCGACGCTGACCCTTCCCCAGCTGGTGTACAACCTCGGATTCCAGCGCTTCGACTACGGCTCCGCCTGTGTGGTCGCCCTGGTCCTCTTCGCCCTCTCCATGGCCTTCACCGCCCTGCTCATGCGGCGCCGCGGCGGACTGATCCAGGCAGGTGACTAGCCGATGGCCGATCTGACGTACCCACTCGACGCGCCGGTGGCGACGACCCCGGCGGCCCGTACGGCCCGCCGCAAGGCGCTCCTGCACTGGATCGGGGTGCACGCCCTCGGGGTCGCGGCGGCCCTCTTCTTCGTGCTGCCGTTCGTCTTCATCGTGCTCACCTCGCTGATGGACAACCAGCAGACGCTCACCCGCGACCTGGTCCCCGACCACTGGCAGTGGTCCAACTACAGGACGGTGTGGAACACCCCGGGCTTCCTGACCTGGTGGCGCAACACCCTGGTCTACGCGGGACTCGGCACCGTCCTGACCGTGGTGTCCTCGGTCCCCGTCGCCTACGCGCTCGCCAAGTTCCGCTTCCGCGGCCGCAATCTGTCGATGATGCTGGTCATCTCGATGATGATGCTGCCGCCCCAGGTGATCATCATCCCGATGTACCTGTTCTGGGCGAAGCAGCTCGACCTGTCCGGCACCCTGTGGCCGCTGATCGTCCCCATGGCGTTCGGCGACGCGTTCTCCATCTTCCTGCTGCGGCAGTTCCTGATGACCATCCCGAACGAGTACCTGGACGCGGCCAAGGTCGACGGCTGCGGAGAGCTGCGGACCCTGTTGCGGGTCGTGCTGCCGATGGCGAAGCCCGGCATCGCCGCCGTCGCGCTCTTCCAGTTCTTCTACGCCTGGAACGACTACTTCGGGCCGCAGATCTACGCCTCGGAGAACCCCGGCGCCTGGACGCTCAGTTACGGCCTGGAGTCCTTCAAGGGCGCGCACCACACCGACTGGAACCTGACCATGGCCGCGACCGTGCTGGTCATGGCCCCCGTGATCCTCGTGTTCTTCTTCGCGCAGAAGGCGTTCGTCGAGGGTGTCACGCTCACCGGAGTGAAGGGTTAGAGAAATGAAGCTCACCGTGGTCGGCGGAGGATCGACCTACACCCCCGAACTCATCGACGGATTCGCCCGGTTGCGGGACACCCTGCCCATCGAGGAGCTGGTCCTGGTCGACCCGGCGGCCGGCCGGCTTGAGCTGGTCGGCGGGCTCGCCCGGCGCATCTTCGCCCGGCAGGGCCATCCGGGCACCATCACCACCACCTCCGACCTGGACGCGGGCGTCGAGGGCGCCGACGCGGTCCTGCTCCAGCTGCGCGTCGGCGGCCAGGCCGCCCGCGAGCAGGACGAGACCTGGCCGCTGGAGTGCGGCTGCGTGGGCCAGGAGACGACCGGGGCGGGCGGACTCGCCAAGGCGCTGCGGACCGTCCCGGTGGTCCTGGACATCGCCGAGCGGGTGCGCCGCGCCAACCCGGACGCCTGGATCATCGACTTCACCAACCCGGTGGGCATCGTCACGCGCGCGCTGCTCCAGGCCGGCCACAAGGCGGTCGGGCTCTGCAACGTGGCCATCGGCTTCCAGCGCAAGTTCGCCGCGCTGCTCGGCGTCGCGCCCGGCCAGGTCCACCTGGACCACGTGGGCCTGAACCACCTCACCTGGGAGCTCGGGGTGCGCCTGGGCGGCCCCGACGGGGAGAACGTGCTGCCCAAGCTGCTCGCCGAGCACGGGGACGCGGTGGCGGACGACCTGCGCCTGCCCCGGCGGGCCCTGGACCGGCTCGGCGTCGTCCCCTCGTACTATCTGCGCTACTACTACGCCCACGACGAGGTCGTACGGGAGCTGGGCACCAAGCCCTCCCGGGCGTCCGAGGTCGCCGAGATGGAACGGCAGTTGCTGACGATGTACGGGGACCCGGCGCTCGACGAGAAGCCGGAGCTGCTGGCCCGGCGCGGCGGCGCCTTCTACTCGGAGGCGGCCGTGGACCTGGCGGCCTCCCTGCTCGGCAACGGCGGCAGCCCGGTGCAGGTGGTCAACGCCCGCAACAACGGCACCCTGCCCTTCCTCCCCGACGACGCGGTGATCGAGGTGCAGGCGCGGGTGGACGCGGACGGCCCGGTGCCGCTGGCCGTGCCGGAGCTCGACCCGCTGTACGCGGGGCTGATCGCGCACGTGACGGCGTACGAGGACCTGGCCCTGGAGGCGGCGCTGCGCGGGGGGCGCGAGCGGGTGTTCCGGGCGCTGCTCGCCCATCCGCTGGTCGGCCAGTACGCGCTGGCGGACGGCCTCACCGACCGGCTGATCGCGCACAACCGGGAGCACCTCGCGTGGGCATGAGCGTGCTGGCCATCGACGCCGGCAACAGCAAGACCGACGTCGCCCTGATCGGCCCCGACGGCACGGTCCTGGGGACCGCCCGGGGCGGCGGCTTCCGCCCGCCGGCCGTGGGGGTCCGGACGGCGGTGGACGCGCTGGCGGACGCGGTGGACCGGGCCTGGGCGGCGGCGGGGAACACCGGACCGGCCGCGGTCGACCACGTCTCGGCGTGCCTGGCCAACGCCGACCTGCCCGTGGAGGAGCGCCAGTTGGCCCGGGCGCTGGCGGCCCGCGGCTGGGGCGGAACGGTCAGGGTCCACAACGACACCTTCGCGATCCTGCGGGCCGGACTGCCCCGAGGCGCCGAACCGCGCGGGGTCGCGGTGGTGTGCGGGGCGGGGATCAACTGCGTCGGCATGACCCCGGACGGCCGCACCGCCCGCTTCCCCGCGCTCGGCAAGATCTCCGGGGACTGGGGCGGGGGCGGCGGTCTGGCCGACGAGGCCCTGTGGTTCGCCGCGCGCGCCGAGGACGGGCGGGGCGAACCGACCGCGCTGGCCCGGGCGCTGCCGGAGCACTTCGGGCTGGAGTCCGTGTACGCGCTGATCGAGGCGCTCCACCTGGAGCACGTGGCGCCCGCCCGCCGCCACGAACTGGCGCCGGTGCTCTTCGCGGTGGCGGCGGACGGGGACCCGGTGGCCCGGTCGCTGGTGGACCGCCAGGCCGAGGAGATCGTGGCGCTGGCCGTGGTCGCCCTGGAGCGCCTGGACCTGCTCGACGAGGAGACACCGGTCCTGCTCGGCGGCAGCGTGCTGGCGGCCCGCCACCCCCAACTGGACGACGGGGTCGTCACGTTGCTGGCGGCCCGGGCGCCGAAGGCGGTCCCGCTGGTGGTGGCGGCCTCGCCGGTGCTGGGGGCGGGGCTGCTCGGGCTGGACGAGGTGGGGGCCTCGGCGGAGGTGTTCGAGCGGCTGCGCGGGCAGTACCCGGGAGCGTGAGGACGGGCCGGCGGCGCTCTCCCGGACGGCCGGCGCGCGGGCGCGGCGGGGGGCGTGCGCTCAGGGGCGGGGGTGGTGCGCGCGGACGCGCAAGCGGTGCCGTCGCTTCCGGTCGCACCGACGGGAACCGATCCGCGGCCTGCGGCGTATACATGGTGGGGAGGTAGCGGGGGCCGGGGCGGAGCAAGCGGGTAACAAGATCAGGTCAACCCTTGTGTGGTGGTCGGTCCCTGCGTCCATACTGCTGGCCAGGCACTCGGTGACCCAGGGGGAGGTCAAGTGGCACAGCCGCCGAGCACACAGGCACCACGGACACCCGTGGCGGTGCCGGATCCGGCACCGCCGGCCGCGCCTGTCACGGGGGCCCGGCCCGCGCCCGCGTCCCGCCGGGGCGGCTGGGCGACGGCCCGGGAGCGGGTGCACGCCGCCGCGACGACCGAGCCGGGGCGGCTGTGGATCATCGGCACGGTGGTCGCGCTGCTGGTGGTGGCGTTCGGCGCGGTGACGGCCTGGCAGGTCACCGACCGGGCGGCCGCCGCCGACGACGTGGTGAGCCGCAGCCAGCCGCTGAGCGCCGACGCGGCCTCCATCTACCGCTCGCTGGCGGACGCGGACACCGCGGCCGCCAGTGGCTTCCTCGCGGGCGCCAAGGAGCCCCGCGCCGTCCGCGTGCGGTACGAGGCGGACATCGCGACCGCCTCCCGCCTGCTGGTGAAGGCCGCGGCCAACACCACGGGCGCCTCCGACTCCGGGCGCGCGATCGCCTCGCTCAACGAGCAACTGCCGGTCTACAACGGCCTGATCGAGCAGGCCCGCGCCAACAACCGCCAGGGCTTCCCGGTCGGCGGCGCCTATCTGCGGTACGCGAACGAGCAGATGACCAAGCACCTGCTGCCCGCCGCCCAGGACCTCTACGAGGCGGAGACCGGCCGGCTCTACGACGACTACGACCAGGCCGAGACCTGGCCGTACGCGGCGCTGGCCGTGGGCGCGGTGGCGCTGGGAGCCCTGTTCTGGGCCCAGCGGCGCACCTACCGGCGCACCAACCGGGTCCTCAACCACGGGCTGCTCGCGGGCAGCGCGGCCTCGGCGGTCGTCCTGCTGTGGCTGGTCGCCGGACACGCGGTGGCCGCCGCGGACCTGTCGGACTCGCGCACCCACGGCCAGGAGTCGCTGAAGGTGCTCAACGACGCCCGGATCAACTCCCTCCAGGCCCGCGCCAACGAGAACCTGACGCTGGTGGCGCGCGGGGCCGTCCTGACCGAGGACGGCAAGGAGGACAAGTACGACGCGGACTACAAGGCGGAGATGAAAGAGCTCGTGGACCAGCTCGGCTCGGCCGGGGACCTCGCCGACGACAGCGCGGGGCGCACCCCGGTCGAGGAGGCGCGCGGCAGCGTCACCGAGTGGCGGCAGCGGCACGACCAGGCGCACCGGACCGACACCGACGGCGACTACGAAGGCGCCCTGGAGCAGGTCATCGGCGCGTCCGGCTCCACCGGCCAGTCCTTCGACCGGGTCGACGCGGCCCTGGAGAAGGCGATCGGGCACGAGCAGCGCGAGTTCACCCGGGCCGCCTCCGACGGCAGGGGCGCGCTGACCGGGCTTCCGCTGGGCGCCGCGGTGCTGGCGGTGCTGGGCGCGGCGGCGGCGGGCGTCGGCGTCAGCCGCAGGCTCGCGGAGTACAGGTGAGCACCGTGGGATCCAGGGAAACACCGGCCCGAGAGGCGCAACGGCCCCGGGAGGAGGCGCGATGAACCGGAAAGGCAGGCTCCGCGGGTGGGGCGGCGTCGGCGGGATGGCGCTCGCCTGCGCCGCCGCCGCGTCCCTGCTGGTCCCGCTGTCGCGGCACGAGGCGGGCGCGGATGCCGCGCGGACCGGCGGCCCCGGGGTGGGGCGGGGCGTCCAGGCCAAGGCCGACACCTGCACCGACCCGGAGGCGAGCCTGCCCGCCTCGGACGCCGGCGGACCGAGCATCGAGAAGATCAAGAAGGCCGGCAAGCTGGTCGCGGGCGTCGACCAGAACAGCTTCCGCTGGGGGTACCGCAACCCGGCCAACGGAAAGCTCGAAGGGTTCGACATCGAGCTGGTGCGGGCGATCGCCAAGGACATCCTGGGCGACCCGGACGCGGTCGTCTACCGCGCCATCCCCACCAGCCGGCGCATCCCGGCCCTCCAGAACGACCAGGTCGACGTGGTCGTGCGGACGATGACCATCAACTGCAAGCGGATCGGCCAGGTCGCCTTCTCCTCCGCGTACTTCCAGGCGGGCCAGCAGGTGCTCGCCCCCAAGGAGTCGGCGATCACCGGCTACAACGCCACGCTGAAGGGCAGGAAGGTCTGCGTGGCGGCCGGTTCGACCGCGTTCGACGCGCTGGAGAAGGAGTCGTACGGGGCCGTCTACAAGGACCTGACCGTGCCCAGCCAGCTGGACTGCCTGGTGCGCCTCCAGCTCGGCCAGGCCGACGCGGTGGTCACCGACAGCGCGCTCGCGGCCAGCCAGGCCGCCCAGGACCCGGCGGTCCAGCTCAAGGGCGACCCGTTCACCAAGGAGTACTACGGGGTGGCGACCAAGCTGGAGAACACCGATCTGGTCCGCCGGATCAACCACGTCCTGGTGGACTACCGCAGCGGCGGCGACAACAGCCCGTGGATGAAGGCCTACCGCGACTGGCTCGCCGCCGACCTGCCCGGGATAACGGGCCCGCCCGAGCCCAAGTACCGTTCCTAGCGCCCGGCTTGACCCGCCCGGCACGACCGCACAGACACGCAGAGCAGAGAGGTGATCGATGGGCGCGGGATCCTTCCCCGGCTCCTCCTCGGGGAGGCCCGTCCGGCCGGTGCTCGACCGGGACGAGGTGGACCGCGCGCTGACCCGGCTCGACGCCGAGCACGAGGCCATCGAGACCTCGCTGCTCGCCCTCCAGGACCACGCGGGAAGGCGCCTGCTGGAGGGCGCCGAGCTGACCGGGGTCACCCGGGAGCGCTGGGCGTCGGCCGAGCAGTCCATCACCGTGCTGTGGGCGTACTTCGACGCCTACAAGGCGGCCCTGGACGACGCCCGTGAGCTGCGCGAGCGGCGCCGCTGGCCCTCCCGCGAGGACCTGGTGGAGCTGACCGAGCGGCTGCGCGGCGAGTCGGTGACCGTCGCGGGCGCCGCCTCCCAGGCCGCCGCGCCGGCCGGCCCCGCCCGGCTGGCCGAGCGGTTCACCCTGGAGCAGCTGGTCAACCGGATGAACGAGCTGTACGCGCGCTCGCTCGACCTGGTCGTCGCCGCCGACGCGGTGTGGTCGGCGCTGCCCGCCCGGATAGACCTCCTGGCGGCGGAGCTGCACCGCACCCGGAGCCTGGCCCACTCGGTGGGCGTGCGCCCCGGGGAGCATCCGGCCGGCGACGACCTGGAGTCGATCACCGAGGAGCTGGCGTCGCTGCGGGCGCAGGTGGTGTCGGACCCGCTCGCGTTCTGGCTGCCCGCGCCGGGCAGCTCCGCCCCCGGCGGCGGCCGCCCGGACACCGAGCGCTACGACCGGGCCGCCCGCGCCCTGGACGACGTACGCCGGGAGATCGACGCCGTATTGACGGTCCGTCAGGACGCCGAGATGCGGCTGGTGCGGCTGCGGGACGTGCTCTCCCGGGCGGACCGCACGCTCACCGAGGCGCGGGCGGCGCGCGGCGAGGTGCTGGCGAAGATCGCCGCGTCCGAGGTGCCCGCGGTGAGCGGCCCGCCGACCCGGCTCCAGGAGCGCCTGGTGGCCGCCGCCGAGTACCGCAGACACGCCCAGTGGCACCGGCTCTCCCCGCTCCTGGAATCCCTGGAGCGCGAGGCGGAGGACGAACTGCTGCGCGCGCGGGAGTCCCTGACGGCCGTCACCGCGCCGCTGGCGGTCCGCGCGGAGCTGCGCGGCCGGCTCGACGCGTACAAGGCGAAGGTCGCCCGGCACGGCCTGGCCGAGGACCCGCTGCTCATCGAACGGTACGACGCGGCGCGCCGGATGCTGTGGTCCGCGCCCTGCGACCTGCGCGTCGCCGAGCAGGCGGTGCTGCGGTACCAGCAGGCGGCGGCGGAGGCGCTGGTTGCCGGACAGCCGGGCCCCGTCGACCAGAGGGGGGAATCGTGAGCGACCAGAAGCAGTGCCAGCGCCCCGGCTGCGAGGGCTCCTACGAGGACATGGGCGGCGGCGAGCTGTACTGCGACACCTGCGGCCTGGCGCCGGTGGTGTCGCTGAGCGGCGCCATCCCGCCGGCCCCGACGGGGATCACCGCGGGCGCCCGCAAGGGCAGCGGCTCCTCCGCCCGCTCCGGGCGCTCCTCGGCCTCCTCCCGCTCCTCGCGCTCCGCCACCTCCCGCCGGTCGGTCTCGGGGCGCCTGTCGCGTTCGCTGACGGGGGCGGGCAGCGCGCGCTCGGTCTCGGTGCGCAGCTCGGGCCCGGCGACCGGCACCTCCGGGCGCAGCAGGCTCGGGGCCGGTCTGGTGACCGTGCCGGGCGTGCCGCGCCCCAATCCGGCGACGGCCGTGATGGAGCACCCGGAGGTCCCCGAGCGGAAGCGTTTCTGCTCGCGGGCGGACTGCGGGGCGCCGGTCGGCCGCTCGCGCGGGGAGCGGCCCGGGCGCACCGAGGGCTTCTGCACCAAGTGCGGCCACCCGTACTCGTTCGTCCCCAAGCTGCACCAGGGCGACATCGTGCACGGCCAGTACGAGGTGGCGGGCTGTCTGGCGCACGGCGGCCTCGGCTGGGTCTACCTCGCCGTGGACCGCGCGGTCTCCGACCGCTGGGTGGTCCTCAAGGGCCTGCTCGACACCGGCGACCAGGACGCGATGGCGGCCGCGATCTCCGAGCGCCGCTTCCTCGCCGAGATCGAGCACTCCAACATCGTGCGCATCTACAACTTCGTGGAGCACCTCGACCAGCGCACCGGCTCCATGGACGGCTACATCGTCATGGAGTACGTGGGCGGCAAGTCGCTCAAGGAGATCGCGAACGAGCGGCGCGGCCCGGACGGCAAGCGCGACCCGCTCCCCGTCGAACAGGCCTGCGCGTACGGGATCGAGGCGCTGGAGGCGCTCGGTCATCTGCACAGCCGCAACCTGCTCTACTGCGACTTCAAGGTCGACAACGCCATCCAGACCGAGGACCAGCTCAAGCTGATCGACATGGGCGCGGTGCGCCGGATGGACGACGACGAGTCGGCCATCTACGGCACGGTCGGCTACCAGGCCCCCGAGGTCGCCGAGGCGGGCCCCTCGGTCGCCTCCGACCTGTACACGGTCGCGCGCACGCTGGCGGTGCTCACCTTCGACTTCCAGGGCTACACCAACGTCTTCGCGGACAGCCTGCCGGACCCCGACCACATCGAGGTCTTCCGTACGTACGAGTCGTTCTACCGGTTCCTCGTACGGGCCACCGACCCCGATCCCGCGCGCCGGTTCGCCTCCGCGCAGGAGATGGCCGAGCAGCTGACCGGGGTGCTGCGGGAGGTCGTGGCACTCCAGACCGGCCGGCCGCGCCCCGCCCTGTCCACCCTGTTCGGCACCGAACTGCGGGTCACCGACACGACGTTGTTCGCGGAGCTCACCGGTGACGTGTCGGCGCTCGGGGCCCGGCCGGTGCCCGAGAGCCGGTGGACGCGCAGACGCGCGGCGCGCTCCGCCGCGAACGGCTCCCCGGCGCCCGGCGCCCCCTCCGCCGTGGTCCACACGGGCGGGGGCGCGGTGCCCGTCGCCGTGGCCGGGCCCACCGTCACCGCCGCGCCGCACCCCGCCCCCGGCACGGGCGCCGCGGTGCCGGGCGGCGCGCCCGCGCACACCGCCCTCGTCCCCGCGCCCCGCGCCGGCGGCGCCCCTGCCCCGTACGGCGGGAGAGCCGGCGGCGACGGCTATCTGCGGCCCCTCGACGCGCCCGCCACCGCGCTGGCGCTGCCGGTCCCGCACGTGGACCCGGGCGACCCCAACGCCGGTTTCCTGGCCGGTCTGATGGGCGCCGCGCCCGCCGAGCTCATCGCCGCGCTGCGCACCGCGCCCGCCGACTCGGTGGAGAAGCGGCTGCGCGAGCTGCGCGCCCGGCTCGACCTCGGCGAACTCCTCTCCGCGGCCCGCGGCCTTGAGTCCCTGGAGGCCGACCACCCCGACGACTGGCGGGTGGTGTGGTACCGGGGGGTGGCCTCGCTGGTCTCCGGCGACCACGAGAACGCCGCGCTCTCCTTCGACGCCGTCTACGACGCGTTCCCGGGCGAGCCGACGCCCAAGCTGGCCCTCGGCGTCTGCGCGGAGGTGCTGGGCCAGCTCGACAACGCCGCCGAGTACTACCGGCTGGTGTGGACGACGGACCCCGGTTACGTCAGTGCCGCGTTCGGCCTGGCCCGGGTGCAGCTGGCCGCCGGGGAGCGCGAGGCGGCCGTGGCCACCCTGGAGTCGGTGCCGGAGGCCTCGATCCACTACACGGCAGCGCGGGTCGCCGCCGTGCGGGCGAGGCTGCGCCGGCGCGCCCCGGGCGACGCCCTGCTGGCCGATCTGCGGGCCGCGGCGGACCAGGTGGAGGCGCTCCAGCACCTCGGCCTGGACGCGGTGCGCCGCGAGCGGCTGGCCACCGAGGTCCTCGGCACCGCGCTCGACTGGGTACTCTCCGGAAGCCGGGGCGGCCCCGGTGAGGGCGGGCGGCCCGGCGACGGCCCGGGCGGCGGGGCCATACTGCTGGGCAGCGAGCTGGACGAACGAGGCCTGCGGTTCGGCCTGGAGCGTTCGTACCGGGTGCTCGCCCGGCTCGCCGGCAGCGGCGAGGAGCGGATCGAACTGGTGGAGCGGGCCAACCGCTTCCGCCCCCGGACGTGGGTGTGATTGATGGCGCAGATGCACCGGCCGGCAACCGGGACGTGCCCCGGCTGCCACGAGCCGCTGGAGTCGGGCGACCGGTACTGCGGGGCCTGCGGGTACGACCTGTCGGCCGTGCCCGCGGCCGCGGTGGACAGCCCGACGGTGGTCCTGGGCACCCCCGTGGCGGGTGAGGCATGGCCAACCGCCCGTGCCGCGGAGGGCCCGGCGGCGGCCGCGGTGCACCTGCCCACCGATCTGCCCGGCACCGACTCGGGCGGCTCCCCGCTGCCCGGGCCCGCACGGCACGACGAGCCCGGCGGCGCAGCCGAGGCCGCGGAGTACCCGCTCCAGGCGCCCGACCCCCGCGCGGCCGACCCCTCCGCCCTCGGGGACCGGGCCACCCACGTCAGCACGCCCCTGAAGGTCTGTGTGGCCTGCCGGGCCGGGCGGGTCGACGACGACGGGTACTGCGAGAACTGCGGCCACGCCCAGCCCCGCGAGCGCGACCACATGGAGCAGGAGCTCGGCCCGGTGGCGGCGGTCAGCGACCGGGGCCTGCGCCACCACCGCAACGAGGACGCGTTCGCCGTGTCCACCACCGCGCTGCCCGACGGCTCGCCCGCCGTAGTCGCGATCGTCTGCGACGGCGTCTCCTCCGCGACCCGCCCCGACGAGGCCTCGGCGGCCGCGGCGGCCCGCGCCAACGAGTCGCTGCTCCAGGCGCTGCCCCAGGGCACGCACCCCCAGCAGGCCATGCACGAGGCGATCGTGGCCGCGGCCGAGGCGGTCAACTCCCTGGCCGGCCCGCCGGATCCGGCGCCCGACCACGACCCGCAGCGCCACCAGAACGCCCCGGCCTGCACCCTGGTCGGCGCCATCGCCGCGGGCGGCCTGCTGGTGGTCGGCTGGGTCGGCGACAGCCGCGCCTACTGGGTGCCCGACGACCGTACGACCCCGCCCGCCCGGCTCACCGAGGACGACTCCTGGGCCGCGCAGATGGTGGCGGCGGGCCTGATGAGCGAGGCCGACGCGTACGCGGACGAGCGGGCGCACGCCATCACGGGCTGGCTCGGCGCCGACGCCTACGAACTGGAGCCGCACACCGCGGCGTTCAAGCCGGACCGCTCCGGCGTGGTCGTGGTCTGCACCGACGGGCTGTGGAACTACGCGGAGGGCGCCGAGGAGATGGCCGGGGCCGTGCCGGCGGACGCCGCCGAACGGCCGCTGCACAGCGCCCAGGTGCTGGTCGGCCACGCCCTGGACGGCGGGGGCCACGACAACGTAACAGTGGCCGTGGTGCCGTTCGCGGTCCCCCGGCCCGGGGCAGGATCCGCCTACAACTAGGCCGTGCCACCTGTTTTCCCCGCATTCTCGTCTCTTCAGGCCCGCAAGCCTCAAGGAGCCCCACAGATGGCCAACTTCTCCAAGCCGCCCGCCCCCCGGTTCTCCGTCGAGGTCTACCAGAACGAGTACCTGCCGGAGGGCGGCCGCGAGGTCAACGCGATCGTCACCGTGACGTCCATGGGCGGCGGGACGGTGGGCGGGGCCGCCCTGACCGGGGCCGCGCTCTCGCCCTCGGCCGTGCCGGGGCAGGCGCCGGGTGCCGCTGTGGTGATCATGGTCGACTGCTCGGGGTCGATGGACTACCCGCCGACGAAGATGCGCAACGCGCGCGACGCGACGGCCGCCGCGATCGACACCCTGCGCGACGGCGTGACGTTCGCGGTGGTCGCGGGCACCCACCGGGCCGAGGAGGTCTACCCCGGCGGCGGCCACCTGGCCACCGCCGACCCGCACACCCGCGCCGAGGCCAAGGAGGCCCTGCGCAAGCTGAGCGCGGGCGGCGGCACCGCCATCGGCACCTGGCTGCGGCTCGCCGACCGGCTGCTGAGCTCGGCCGACGTACCGATCCGGCACGGCATCCTGCTCACCGACGGCCGCAACGAGCACGAGTCGCCGGCCGCGCTCCAGGCGGCCCTGGAGGCCTGCGCGGGCCGCTTCACCTGCGACGCGCGCGGGGTCGGCACCGACTGGGAGGTCAAGGAGGTCACCGCGATCGCCTCCGCGCTGCTCGGCACCGCCGACATCGTGGCCGACCCCTCGGCCCTGGCCGCGGACTTCACGCGGATGATGGAGAACGCGATGGGCAAGGAGGTCGCGGACGTCGCGCTGCGGCTGTGGACACCGGTCGGCGTGGAGATCAGATTCGTCAAGCAGGTCGCGCCCGCCGTCGAGGACCTGACCGGCCGCCGCACCGAGGCGGGGCCGCGCGCCGGGGACTACCCGACGGGCTCATGGGGCGACGAGTCGCGCGACTACCACGTGTGCGTGCTGGTCCCGGAGGCCGGAATCGGCCAGGAGATGCTCGCCGCCCGGGTCTCGCTGATCCTGCCCGACCCGGCGGGCGGCACCCCGCAGACCCTCTCGCAGGGGCTGGTCCGGGCGGTGTGGACGGAGGACATGGCCGCCTCGACCGCGATCAACCCCCAGGTCGCCCACTACACGGGTCAGGCCGAACTGGCCCAGGTCATCCAACAGGGTCTGGATGCCCGCAAGTCGGGCGATATCGACGGCGCCACCGCCAAACTCGGCCGGGCCGTCCAGCTCGCCGCCGCCTCCGGGAACGCCGATACGGCCAAGCTGCTCGCGAAGGTGGTGGACGTCGTCGACGAGGCGACGGGTACTGTGCGACTGAAGGCGAAGGTCGCGGAGGCGGACGAGATGACTCTCGAAACCCGCTCGACGAAGACCGTACGCGTGAAGAAGTGACGACGGGAACGACCCGGGCACCGGCCCGGGGGCGCGCCGCACGCAGCGGTGCGCGGCAGCGAGACGACGTGAGTGCCTCGGCCCGAGGGGCCGGACGAGGAGAGGGGGAAGCGACTCCATGCCGACCTGCCCGAACGGACACCAGTCGGGTTCCGACGACTGGTGCGAGGTCTGCGGCCATCGCATGGGCGCCGTGCCGCCGCCTCCCCCGCCCCCGCCGGCCTTCCCCGGACCGCCCCCGCAGGGCGGCTACGGCTACCCCGGCGCCGAGGCGCCCGCCACCCCGGCGGAGCTCTGCCCGCAGTGCCGCACGCCCCGGGAGGGCAACACGCCCTTCTGCGAGGAGTGCCGCTGGAACTACCTCACCCGGACGGCGACCTCGTACACGCCGCTGGCGCCCCAGCCCTCCCCCGGGCGGGGCGAGGGCCTCAACCTGCCGCCCGGGTTCCAGTCGCCGCCGCGCCACACCCAGGCGCCCCCGGCGCCCCCGGCCCAGCAGCAGCGTGACCCGTTCGAGTACCAGAGCTCGCGGCCCTCGCAGGTCAACCGGCCCGCGGAGCCGCTCACCGGCGACCCCTCGCAGCAGCAGGGGCCGCAGGCGTTCCGCCAGGGACCGCCGCCCCCGCCGAGCGGGGACCCGTCCCCGCGGCAGGGCCCGCCGCCGCACTTCCAGCAGGGCCCGCCGCCCCCGCCCGCCTTCCAGCAGGCGGGGCCGCCCGCGCCCCCGGCGTTCCGGCCGCCGGCCCGTGCGGAGGACGACGACTGGATGATCCAGCCGCCGTCCCAGTCGCAGCCGCCGCAGCAGCACACCCAGGCGCCGCAGGCCCACCAGGCTCCGCAGCAGCCCCAGCCGCCGCAGCAGCAGTTCCAGGCCCCGCCGCCCCAGCAGGTCGGCTGGACGGTGACCATCGGCCCGGACCGCGAGTACTTCATGGCGATGATGCAGCGCAGCGGTCCCGAGGCCGCCGGGCTCAACCTGCCCGCGTACTCGCCCGAGCAGCAGCGCCGCCTCACCGGCAACCAGCTCACCATCGGCCGCCGCCGCCACTCCACCGGCGAGGCGCCCGACATCGACCTGGCCGTGCCGCCGGAGGACCCGGGCGTCTCGCACCAGCACGCGGTCCTGGTCCAGCAGCCCGACGGCAGCTGGGCGGTCGTCGACCAGAACTCCACCAACGGCACCACCGTCAACGGTGCCGAGGAGCCCATCCAGCCCTATGTGCCGGTCCCGCTCCAGGACGGCGACCGGGTGCACGTGGGCGCCTGGACGACGCTGACCGTCCGGCGGGGCTAGGGCGCGACGCGCCCTAGGGCGCGTCCTTCGGCGCGGCGTCCCGCAGGGGCCAGGTGTGCGGTCCCTGCGGGTCGTCCAGCCAGGCCCACTGCCGCTCGCCGCTGACCGTCACGCCGAACCGCTCGCGCCGGGGCCGCCCCTCGCGCTGCCACAGCGCGTACGCCTCGTACGGGTCCAGGCTGTCCGCGGTCAGCGCCAGCAGGAAGCGGAAGAGCTCGTTCTCCAGACCCGGGCGGGTCAGCGGGCCGCGCTCCCGGGCCTCGGGCGCGGGCACGGTGCCGCGCAGCGGGACGAAGTAGGCCGGGGTGTCCAGGAAGTGCCCCTCGGCGTGCCCGGCGTCGCGCACCCTCAGCAGGATCAGGCCGGTCGCCAGCGGGGCCTCGATCAGCGCGCCCGGCGTGCACTGCGCCAGCCAGCCTGCCGGGACCGACGGCAGGGTGCAGGTGGCGATGATCCGGTCGAAGGGCGCCCGGGACGGGCAGCCGCGCGCCCCGTCGCCGGTCACCACCGCTGGGTGGAAGCCCGCTGCCGTCAGATGCGTCCGGGCCGACTCGGTGATCTCCGGTTCCAGGTCGACGGTGGTGACCCGCTCCTCGCCCAGGCGGTGGCTGAGCAGCGCCGCGTTGTAGCCGGTCCCGGCGCCGATCTCCAGGACCGTGTGCCCGTCCCGGACGTCCAGGACCTCCAGCATCCGCGCCATCAGCGACGGCTGGCTGCTGGAGGAGAGCAGCTCCCCGTCGCGCAGCCGGGTGGCCAGCGGGATGTCGGTGTAGACCCCCTCCAGCCAGCGCGCCCGGCGCCGCGGGTCCGGGTCCTCGCCCCACAGCCGCTCGTAGCCGCCGGGCCGCCCGACGAAGTAGTACGGCACGAACAGGTGGCGGGGCACCTCCTCGAAGGCGGCCCGCCAGGCCGGGTCGGCGAGCTCGCCCCCGGCCGCGATCCGCGCGACGAGGGTCGCCCGCGCCTCGGCGGCCGGATCCCGGTATGCGCCCATAGGTCCACTGTGCTGCGCCGGGGCCCGGGAGGCGAGCGGTCGTACGCCGCTCCGGGCCCGGGGGCGGGTGGTCCTAGGCCCCCGGTCCTCGGCCGCCCCGTCTGAGACCATGGACGCGTGAATGAGATTCCGCGCGGCACGCTTCAGGAGCAGACCTTCTACGAGCAGGTCGGCGGCGAGGAGACCTTCCGGCGCCTGGTCCACCGGTTCTACCGGGGCGTCGCCGAGGACCCGCTGCTGCGGCCGATGTACCCGGAGGGCGATCTGGGGCCGGCCGAGGAGCGGCTCGTCCTCTTCCTGATCCAGTACTGGGGCGGCCCGCGCACCTACAGCGACCACCGCGGCCACCCCCGGCTGCGGATGCGCCACGCGCCGTTCACCGTCGACCGCGCCGCGCACGACGCCTGGCTGACCCATATGCGGGAGGCCGTGGACGAGCTGGGGCTCTCCCCGGAGCACGAGACGACGCTCTGGAACTACCTGACGTACGCGGCCGCCTCCATGGTCAACACGGCGGAGTAGAGCGGAACTTCACCTTCCGCACACCCGGCCCCGGAATGCGGGTCTCCGGGAGCGCATTCCGGTCACGATCCGGTCAAGGTGACCCCGCAAGCGGTTTCCACCGCCCCGTCCCCTCTGAAAGCATCCGTACAGACTTTCGGGGGCGGGGCGGGACCATGGGGGCCGTGTGACGGGGTTCGTGTTTCTGCGAGTGCGTGCGCACCGCCTGCTGCTCGCCGCCGCGCTGCTCGCGGTTCTGCTCACCACCTCGGTACTGGCCGCCCTGACCGCGTTCTCCGGCTCCATCGGGGACGCGGCCCTGCGCCACACCCTGACCACCCGCTCCGCGGCCCCCGCCGCGCTGGTCGTCAAGGCGTCCGTCCCCGAGGCGAAACGGCAGGCCGCCGACGCCGCCGTACGGGCGGGCGCGAGCCGCACCTTCGACCGGCTCCCCGTCACCACCGCCACGTTGACGCAGTCCGGGCCATACGCCCTGCCGCGCACCCTGCAGTCCCCCGACGCCCGCAAGGGCGACGAGCCGGACCTCACGCTCTTCGCCGCAGTCGACCGCGCCCGCGTCAGACTGACCGGCGGCGACTGGCCCGCGCCGCCGGGCACCGGCCATGAGATCCAGGCCGCGCTCCCCGAGAGCGCCGCCGCCCGGCTCGGCCTGCGCCACTGGCCCACCGTGCTGCCCCTCACCGACCGGCTGAACGGCCCGGCCGTCCAGGTCCGGATCACCGGCGTCTACCGGCCCGTCGACATCACCGACGCGTACTGGCAGCTGGACGACCTCGGCGGCCGTGGCTCGCGCCGGGTCAACTTCACCACCTACGGACCGCTGCTCACCGACCCCGCCGCGCTCACCGGCGGACGGCTCAGCGCCGGCCAGCGGTCCTGGCTGGCCACCGCCGACTTCTCCGGCCTGACCACCGACCGCGTCGCCGCCCTGCGCACGGCGGCCGAGGCGGGGCCCAAGTCCCTGGTGGGCGGCGGGGTGTTCGCGGGCGACGCGACCGCCACCACCGGACTGCCCGACGTACTCGACGGGGCCGAGCGCTCCCTGCTCGTCTCCCGCTCCACCCTGCTCATCGTGGCCCTGCAACTGGTGCTGCTCGCCGGGTACGCGCTGCTGCTCGTGGCCCGGCTGCTCAGCAGCGAGCGCACCGGCGAGACCGAGCTGCTGCGGGCCCGCGGCGGCTCCCGCGCGCGCCTCCTCGGGCTCTCCGCCACCGAGGCGCTGCTGCTCGCCGTCCCGGCGGCGGTCGGCGCCCCGCTGCTCTCCGGGCCGCTCACCCGTCTCCTCGCGGGCCACGGCCCGCTCGCCCGCAGCGGCGTCCATCTGGAGACCGCCCCCACCGGCACGGTGTGGCTGGTCGCGGCGCTGGTCGCGCTGGGGTGCGCGGCCGCCGTGGTGGCCCCGGCCCTGTCGGCCGGGCGGGCCACCCGCGGCCGGGCCGCCACCCTGCCCGCCTCCGTGCGCGCCGGGGCCGATGTCGGGCTCCTGGTGATCGCCGGGGTCGCCTACTGGCAACTGGACCGCCAGACCTCCGGCTCCGGGGCGCTCAGCGACACCGGCGGCGGCGGCCTCGGCATCGACCCGCTCCTGGTGGCCGCCCCCGCCCTCGCCCTGCTCGCCGGGACCGTACTGACCCTGCGGCTGCTGCCGCCCGCCGCCAAGCTCGCCGAGCGGCGGGCCGCCGGCGGGCGCGGGCTTCCGGCGGCGCTCGCGGGCTGGCAGTTCAGCCGCCGCCCGCTGCGCGGCGCGGGCCCGGTGCTGCTGCTGGTGCTCGCGGTCGCCATGGGCATGCTGGCGATCGGCCAGTCCGCGTCCTGGGACCGCTCGCAGGAGGACCAGGCGGACTTCCGCGCGGGCACCCCGCTCCGGGTCTCCGGGTCGAGCCTGAACGGCTTCGGCCAGGCCGGTTCGTACGACAAGGTCCCCGGGGTGACGACGGTGGCCCCGGCGGCCCGCTCCTCGCTGGAGCTCTCCGGCGGGCGCTCCGGGACGCTGCTGGCCCTGGACACCGCGCACACGGACGGCCTGCTGCTCCGCCCCGGCCTCGGCGACCGCCCGGCCCGCGCGCTGCTGGCCGAACTCACCCCGCGCCCGGCGGCCCGCAGCGGGGTGCCGCTCCCGGCGGACGCCGCCGAGCTCGTCCTCGGCCTGCGGATCGACACCGAGGGCGCCCCGGGCGGTGCCTCCTCCGCCCCGCTCACCCTGAACCTGACGGCGGTGGTCGAGGACCGCTTCGGCATCCAGTACCGCCTCCCGGCCGGGACCCTGGAGGCCGACGGGCGGGCGGCCGAGCGCCGGCTCTCCCTCGACCTGGCGGCCGGCGCCCCGGTGGGGCACCCGGCCGCGCCGCTCGCCCTGACCAGGCTCGACCTGGAGTTCAGCGTGCCGGAGAACGACCAGAAGCAGCGGTTCACCGTGCGCGAGCTGACGAGCGTGGCGCGGGACGGACGCACCACCGCCGTCCCCGTTCCCGCCGCCGACCGCTGGCGGGCCACCTCCATGGAGGTCGCCACCCGCCCCGTCGGCGTGGTCGCCCTGACCCCGAGGACCGACGGGCAGGGCCTCGGCGTGCCGTACACCACGGGATCGAGCCCGCCGGCCGGTCCCTTCTCGACGTCGGTTCCCAGCCGTACCGTCCGGCTCGCCGCCGTACGGCCCGCCGCCCCCGCGCTGACCGCGATCGCCACCGACCGGTTCCTGGCCTCCAGCGGCACCCGGGTCGGCCAGACCGTCACGACCGTCCTGGCCGGTCAGACCCTGCGCGCGAAGGTCGTCGACCGGATGGCCGAGTTCCCCACCACCGGGTCCGGTGCGCGGAGCACCGCCGGGGACGGCCGCGACGGCGGCGCGCTCGTGCTCGACCTGCGCGCCGTCAACCAGGCGCTCGCCGGCACCGGCGACAGCCTCGCCCCGACCGAGTGGTGGCTCACCACCGCCCCCGGCGACGAGGCCCGCGCCGCCGCCGCGCTGCGGGCCCGGCCCGACATGGACCCGCAGCAGGTGGTGGTGCGCGCCGAGGTCGCCGAGCGGTTGCGCGACGACCCGCTGGGCGCGGGCCCGCAGGCCGCGCTCATCGCCGCCGCGATCGCGGCGGCGGCCCTGGCGGCGGTCGGCTTCGGCGTGAGCGCGGCCGGCTCGCTGCGCGAACGCGGCGCCGAGTTCGCCGTGCTGCGGGCCCTGGGCACCCCGCGCCGCCAGCTGGCCCGGCTGATCGCGGCCGAGCAGGGGGTGCTGATCGCGCTGGCACTGCTGGCGGGCCTGGCGCTCGGCGAGGTGCTCACCCGCGCGGTGGTGCCGCTGATCGTGCTGACCGGGCAGGCCACCCAGCCGGTGCCCAAGGTGCTGGTGGAGCTGCCCGCCGGGCGGCTCGCCGTGCTCTTCGCGGGAGTCGCCGCCGTACCGCTGCTGATCGTCGCGACCCTGGCGCTGCGGCGCACCGAACCGGCGGTCTCGCTGCGCCACCAGGGGGACAACTGACATGAGTACCAAGGCCGTTGCCCCCTGGGTGCGCACCCGGCTGCGGACCGCGCCGGGCGCCGCGGGCGCGCTCGCCCTGCTGGTGGCGCTCACCGCGTTCCTCGCGGGCGCGCTGCCGCGCGGCGTCGACGGGTACGAGGACCGGGGCCTGCGCCACGCGGTGGCGTCGGCCGCCCCGGAGAACACGGTGCTGCGGCTGGCCGGCGCGCTGCCCGTCACCAACGACCCCGAGCACCCCGACCCCGGCACCGCGCTCGGTCCGCGGGCCATGGAGCGCGGCTTCCGCGAGCGGATGGCGGCGGTCCCGGCACCGCTGCGGCCGGACGAGGCCCAGACGGCGTACGGGGTGCGCACCACCCAGAAGGTGGTCACGGACCCCCGGCTGGACCCGTGGCTGCCCCGGCCCGAGAGCCTGCCGGTGCGGCTGCTGATCGCCTCCCGGTCCTCCCTGGCCGACCACGGCCGCCTGGTCGCCGGACGGCTGCCCACCGCGACGGCGAAGGCGGGCTCCGTCACGGCGGAGGCCGCGGTGACCGTCACGACCGCCAAGGCGCTGCGCATCTCCCCCGGTTCGGTCGTCCACGTGCCCGGCGCCGGGAGCGAACCGCTGGCGATCCGGATCACCGGGATCGTGCGGCCGCTGAAGCCGGAGGCGAGCTACTGGGCCACCGCGTCGGTCCTGCGCGACCCCGCGTTCACCCCCATGTCCCCCGAGCCGGACGCGCCGCACTACTGGTACGCGGGTCTGCTGCTCGGCGACGGCTCGGCGCCCGTGCTCCTCGGCGCGGACGGAAACGCCGAGCTGTACACGGACATCGCCCCGGCCGCCGCCGCCATGAACGCCCGCCAACTCCCCGGCCTGGCCACCTCGGTGGCCTCCCTGGAGGGTGGCCCGGCGCTCGCCGCGCTGCGCCAGTCGGCCGGCCCCGGAACCACGGTCGCCACCGAACTCGACGCGGTCCTCGCGCAGTACGCCTCCGTACGCGACTCGATCACCCCGGTGGTCGCCGTCGCCACCTTCGGCACCGGAACGGTCGCCGCGGTGGTCCTGCTGATGGCGGGCGGCCTCGCGGCGGCCCGCCGCACCACCGAACTCGCCCTGCTGCGCGCCCGGGGCGGCTCGCTGCCCGGCATCGGCGCCCGGCTGGCCGCCGAGACGGCGGTGGTGGCGCTCCCGTCGGCGGCCCTGGGCCTGGCCCTGGCGGTCCTGACCGTACGCGGCGGACGGCTCGGCCCCGCGCTGCTCGCCGCGGCCGCGGTGGCGGCGGTGGCGTGTCTGGCCCTGCCGGTACGGGCGATGGCCGCCCACCGTACGGTCCGCACCGCCGCCGACCGCGACGACCTGGTACGCGCCCGCCCCTCCCGGCGCCGCACGGTGGCCGAACTGACGCTGCTGGTCCTGGCGGCGGGCGCGGTGTACGCCCTGCGCCGGCGCAGCACGGCGGCGGGCTCCGACACGCTGGTCAGCTCGGCGCCGGTGCTGATCGGCGTGATGGCGGCGCTGCTCCTCGTCCGGCTGTATCCGCTGCCCCTGCGCTGGGCGGCCCGCCCGGCCGCGCGGCTGCGCGGCACGGTCGGCTTCCTCTCGCTGGCCCGCGCCGGCCGCGCCCCCGGCGGCGGGGTCCTCCCGCTGCTCGCCCTGCTCACCGCGCTGACCACGGCCGCGTTCGGCGGCTCGGTGCTCGCCGGGGTGGCGGACGCGCGCGACCGGGCGGCGCTGTACACGACGGGCGCGGACGCGCGGATCGACAGCCAGGGACCGCTGCCGCCGGGCCTCGCCGACCGGGTCGCCAAGGTCGGCGGGGTGGCGCGGGTGGCCGCGGCGCGCGTCGAGTACGGCGTGCAGCTGCCGTCCGGCGACAAGGCCGCGGTCATCGGCGCGGACCCGTCCCCGTACGCCCGTCTCACCGCGGGCACCGGCCTCGGCGCGATCCGGGCCGACGACCTCAAGACCCGCCACGGCGGGGCGCTGGCGGCGATCGCCTCACCAAAGGTGGCCGCCGACCTGGGCCGGGGGCCGCGCGAGGTACGGGTGGCGGGCTACCGCCTCCAGGTCGAGGTGGTCGCGGTGCGCGAGCGCACCCCGGCCGTCCCGCGCGGCGACTACCTGCTGGTGGACCTGGCGGGACTGGGCGCGCGGGAGCCGACGACGCTGCTGGTGGCGGGGACGGGCCTGGACGCGGCGGCCCTGCGCCGCACGGTCGAGCCCTCCCGCGCCGCCGACGCCCCCACGGTCCAGCTCCGCTCGGAGGCCCGGCACAAGCTGGTCGACTCCCCGCTCCAGTCGGGGGCGGAAGGCGTCTACGGGGCGGCGGTGGCGGCGGGCGCCGGGTACGCGGTGCTGGCGCTGCTGCTCTCGCTGCTGCGGGGCGCGCCGGAACGGTCGGCGCTGCTTGCGAGGTTGCGGACGATGGGTCTCACCCGCCGCCAGGGCCGCCGGCTGCTGATCCTGGAGGCGCTGCCGCAGGCGGCCCTGGCCGCGCTCGGCGGCGCGCTCACCGGCTGGGCGGCGACGGAGCTGCTGGCCCCGGGCGTGGACCTGACCGGCCTGGCCCTGGCGGCGTCGCCGTCGGCGGCCGCGGCCGGGGGCGGGCTGCGCACGGATCCGCTGTCGCTCCTGGTCCCGGCGGTGTGCGTGGTGGCGCTGGCGGCGGGAGTGGCGGCGACACAGGCGTGGTGGACGAGCCGGCGTGGCTCGGTCACGGAGCTGAGGGCGGGAGACGCGAGATGACGGGGACGGAGACGAGCGCGGGGTCCGGGCCGGGTGCGGGGCCGGGGCCGGGTGCGGGGTCCGGGTCGCGGGTGCGCACGCTGTCGGAGCTGGAGGAGCGGGCGGCGGCGCGGCGCGACCGCCCCGCGTACGGCCATGACGCCCTGATCGCCTGCGACCGCCTGGTCCGGATCTTCACCACGGACGGCGTGGAGGTGCAGGCGTTGCAGGGTCTGGACCTGCTGGTCGCCGAGGGCGAGCTGATGGCCCTGGTGGGGGCGTCCGGCAGCGGGAAGTCCACGCTGATGAACATCCTGGCGGGCTTGGATGTGCCCACCGCGGGCCAGGCGAAGGTGGCGGGCCGGGACCTGCTGTCGATGGACGCGAAGGCGAGGCTGGACTACCGCAGGGAGGTGGTCGGCTTCGTCTGGCAGCAGACGGCGAGGAACCTCCTGCCGTATCTGACGGCGGCCCAGAACGTCTCGCTCCCGCTCCAGTTGCGCGGCCGCCGCGCGAAGAACAGGTCGACGCGCGCGGACGACCTCCTCACGCTCCTGGACGTGGCCCACTGCCGCGACCGCCGCCCCCACCAGATGTCCGGCGGCGAACAGCAGCGGGTGGCGATCGCCGTCGCCCTCGCCAACAACCCGGCGGTCCTGCTGGCGGACGAGCCGACGGGCGAACTCGACTCCGCCACGGCGGAACAGATCTTCGCGGCGTTCCGCACGGCCAACGAGGAGCTGGGCACGACGATCGTCATCGTCACCCACGACCAGACGGTCGCGACGGAGGTCCGCCGCACGGTGGCGATCCGCGACGGCCGCACCTCGACGGAGGTCCTGCGCCGCACGCACCTGAACGAGCAGACGGGCGAGGAGTCCGTGATCTCCCGCGAATACGCGATGCTCGACCGAGCGGGCCGCCTCCAACTCCCCGCGGAATACACGGAAGCACTGGCGATGGAACGCCGAGTACTCCTGGAACTGGAACAGGACCACATCCAGGTGTGGCCGGACGGGGGTGGGGAGTAGGGGGTGCGGCGCGGGGCGCGTGTGCGGGGGTGCGGGTTGCGGCCCGGAGCGCGTCTGCGGCCCGACTCGGGCTGAGCGCGCAGTTCCCGGCGCCCCTGAGGGGGCCGGTGTCCGGCTGCCGGCTGTGGCGGGCGGTCGCGCAGTTCCCCGCGCCCCTTCAAGGCCCGGAGTACGGCTGCCGGCTGACGTGGGCTGAGCGCGCAGTTCCCCGCGCCCCCAAGGGGTCCGACGGCACGCGGAACAGCCGGCTCAGCCCCAGTCCTTGAGGGGCGCGGGGAACTGCGCGACCAGCCCTCCACAGGCCCGCAGCCGAAGTCCCGGCCGGACAAGGGGCGCGGGGAACTGCGCGACCAGCCCTCCACAGGCCCGCAGCCGAAGTCCCGGCCGGACAAGGGGCGCGGGGAACTGCGCGACCAGCCCACCACCAACCCGCAGGGGAAGTCCGGGCCCGATCAGGGGCGCGGGGAACTGCGCGAGCGGCCCAGCACGGTCCGCAGACAAAAGACGACGGGGCCCGGGGGGCGAAGCCCTCGGGGAAACGTAGGACAGGGCCCGGGGCGGAGCCCAGCCCGGGGAAAGGTCAGCGCGGGGACAACGGCAGGGCCCCGACCCCCGCCCTCCGAACCGCCACAGACCCATACGCCGTACGAAGCCGCAACCACGGCCCCGCCCCCAGCAAAGCCACCTCGGCCCCACCCCCGGACGGAGACGAGACCGCACCGGCCCGCAGGAACCCCAGGGACTGCGCCGCGTGCACCACCCGCAGCGGCACCCCGGTCTCCCCCAGCGTCCGCGACCAGATCTCCCGCCCCATCCGCTCCCGCTCGGCCCGCGTACGCGACTCCTCCGGCAGCGCCTCGTCCCGCGCCCGGAACTCCGCCACCGCGGCCGCGACCGCGCCCCGCATCTCCTCGGGCGAGGGCAGCCCGGGCAGCCGGCGCCAGCCGCCGCGCGGCGGGAGCACGCCGGCCCACGGCGGCCCGGTCACGGCGGCCGGGACCACCACCGCCGACGCGGGCTCGTCGAGGGCCTCCAGGAGCTCACCCGCCGACACGGTGACATCGAGCTCCACCACCGCGTCCAGCCGCACCGTACGAATCGCCAGCACCTCGAACGCCGGCGGGCGCCCGAACACCGCCAGCGCCCCAGCCCCCGCCTGCAGCCGCACGGCCGCCGACCGGTCGTAGTGGATCAGCCGGGCCAGGAAGGCGGCGAGATCCGCCACCTCCCCGGCGTCGGCGAAGCCCAGCTTCACGGTCATGCCGCGGCCCGCTCCGACCCCGCGGGCTTCCCCGCGCCGCCGCCCGCGGCGCCGCGCGCAGCACCGCCCGCACCGGCCGGCCCCTCGACGTACTCCTGGAGGAACGCCTTCTCCTCCGCGGAGATCCGCCGGGGCCGCCCCGCCGCCAGGTCGTACGGCACCACGACCGTGGACGCCCGCACATACACCTGCTCGGGGTCCTTGATCTCGTACGCGATCGTCAGCGACGCCGCGCCGATCTTCGTGACCCACGACTCGACGGTCACCGGCTCGTGGCGGTGCACCAGCGGCCGTACGTAGTCGATCTCGTGCCGGGCCACGACGGACCCGCCCGAGAACGACGGCGAGCCGTCCCCCGGCGCCAGCCGGAACATGAAGTCGATCCGGGCCTCCTCCAGATAGCGGAGGAAGACCACGTTGTTGACGTGCCCGAAGGCGTCCATGTCCGACCAGCGGAGCGGGCAGCTGTAGATGTGGCGAGCCAAGAAGATCAGCCCCGGGTGAGCTTCTTGTAGGTGGCGCGGTGCGGACGCGCCGCGTCGGCCCCGAGCCGCTCGATCTTGTTCTTCTCGTACGACTCGAAGTTGCCCTCGAACCAGTACCACTTCGAGTCGCCCTCGTACGCCAGGATGTGCGTCGCGACCCGGTCCAGGAACCAGCGGTCGTGGGAGATCACGACAGCGGCACCCGGGAACTCCAGGAGCGCGTTCTCCAGCGAGGAGAGCGTCTCGACGTCGAGGTCGTTGGTGGGCTCGTCGAGGAGCAGCAGGTTGCCGCCCTCCTTGAGCGTCAGGGCCAGGTTGAGGCGGTTGCGCTCACCACCGGAGAGCACCCCGGCCGGCTTCTGCTGGTCCGGGCCCTTGAAGCCGAACGCGCTGACGTACGCGCGCGAGGGCATCTCGACCTGGCCGACGTTGATGTAGTCCAGCTCGTCCGACACGACCGCCCAGAGGGTCTTCTTGGGGTCGATGTTGGCGCGGCTCTGGTCGACGTACGAGATCTTGACGGTCTCGCCGACGCGGATGGAGCCCGTGTCGGGGGTCTCCAGGCCCTGGATCATCTTGAACAGCGTGGTCTTGCCCGCGCCGTTCGGACCGATGACGCCCACGATGCCGTTGCGCGGCAGCGTGAAGGACAGGTCGTCGATGAGGACCTTGTCGCCGAAGGCCTTGGAGAGGTTCTCGACCTCGACGACGATCGAGCCCAGACGCGGGCCCGGCGGGATCTGGATCTCCTCGAAGTCCAGCTTCCGCATCTTGTCGGCCTCGGCGGCCATCTCCTCGTAACGGGCGAGGCGCGCCTTGGACTTGGTCTGCCGGCCCTTGGCGTTGGAGCGGACCCACTCCAGCTCTTCCTTGAGCCGCTTGGCGCGCTTCTCGTCCTTGCGGCCCTCGACCTTGAGGCGGGACGCCTTCTTGTCCAGGTACGTGGAGTAGTTGCCCTCGTACGGGATCGCCCGGCCGCGGTCGAGCTCCAGGATCCACTCGGCGACGTTGTTCAGGAAGTACCGGTCGTGGGTGACGGCGACCACGGCGCCCGCGTACTTCGAAAGGTGCTGCTCCAGCCAGTTCACCGACTCGGCGTCGAGGTGGTTGGTGGGCTCGTCGAGGAGGAGCAGGTCGGGCGCCTCGATCAGCAGCTTGCAGAGCGCCACCCGGCGCTTCTCGCCACCGGAGAGGTTGACCACGGGCCAGTCGCCGGGCGGGCAGCCCAGCGCGTCCATGGCCTGCTCCAGCTGGGCGTCGAGGTCCCAGGCGTTGGCGTGGTCGAGGTCCTCCTGGAGCTTGCCCATCTCCTCGAGGAGCGCGTCCGAGTAGTCGGTCGCCATGAGCTCGGCGACCTCGTTGAAGCGCTTGAGCTTGCCCATGATCTCGGCGGCGCCGTCCTGGACGTTCTCCAGGACCGTCTTCGACTCGTCCAGCTGCGGCTCCTGCATGAGGATGCCGACGCTGTAGCCCGGCGACAGGAACGCGTCGCCGTTGGAGGGCTGCTCGAGGCCCGCCATGATCTTGAGAACGGTGGACTTACCGGCACCGTTGGGACCGACCACACCGATCTTCGCGCCGGGCAGGAAGCTCAGCGTGACGTCGTCAAGGATCACCTTGTCGCCGTGCGCCTTGCGCGTCTTGCGCATGGTGTAGATGTACTCAGCCAAGAGAAACCGTCCGGCAGTGTGAATCGGGCTGTGGGCAGATACACCCCATCTTGCCGTACCGCCACCCCCTGGCGGAAACGGGTACTTCCCGGGGGACGCCAGTGGCCCCGGTGCGCCTGCGCTCACCGGGGCCACTGTCACGAGGTGGTCACTCCGAGTCCACGGTTTCGTGGATCGGAGCCGCTGGGTCAGTGCCCGGCGGTCCCGGCCTTCTTGCGGCGGAGGAAGAACACCGCGCCGCCGCCTATGGCGACCAGGGCGACAGCGACGCCCGCGATCATCGGCGTGGAGCTGGAGGAACCCGTCTCGGCGAGGTCACCACCGGTGGTGGAGCCGCCGGACGAGGAGCCCGACGAGGTGCCGCCCGCGGAGGCGGGGCTGGGCTGCGACGACGGCTTGGTGGTGCTGGGGGTGCCGGCCGTCTTGCAGTCCAGGACGCCCTTGAACTCCTGCTTGAAGCCGTTCGGCCCGGTGATCACGAAGTCGTACGCCTGGTCCTCGGCGACCGGCACCGTGATGGTCTTCGACTTGCCGGCTTCGATCGTGTACGACAGGCCGGCGAGCTTGAAGGTGAACGCCTCGTCGCCCTTGTTGGTCGCCGTGACGTCCACGCCGCCCTTGGCGCAGTTCTTCGCGGCCGTCAGGGCCGGAATGGCGCCCTGCTTGGCCCAGGTCGCCTTGGCGACGGCGGTCACCGTGGAGTCGCTGGAGCCGGCGAGGATCTGCGTCTGGCTCTTGGACTCACTGGCGAACGCGCGGCCGACCGGCACCTGGGTGGTGGCCTGGACGGTCAGCGAGCCGGAGCCCGGCTGGGCGCCCGCGGGCACGTCGAAGTAGAGCTGGGTGCCGTTCTTGGCGACCGCGGCGGCCTTGCCGCCCTTGTCGAGGACCTTGACGCCCGCGGCCTTGAGCTCCTCGGACGGGGTCACCGTGACCTTGTCGGCGTTGGTGTGGACGGTCACCGGGCCGAGCTTGGAGCCCGCCTTGCCGGAGACGGCCGCGTTGTCGAGGGTCAGGGACGCCTTGGGCTCGGCGACGTTCTTCGCGGACTTGGTCAGCCAGTCCGCGAGGTCCTTGGCCTGCGCGTCCACCGCGTCGACCTGGGCGTGGTCGGAGTAGCGCCAGATGGCGACCTGGGTGGCCGCGGCGGCCGTGCCATTGGTCAGCTGGCCCTTGAGGCCGGCCGACTTGGCGAGCGCCGTCAGGTCGTTCACCTGCGGGTACGAGTGCTCGAGGATCCAGCGGATCTTGCCCGCGTCCGGGTTGCCGCTGAGCGACGTGCCGCTCCAGGGGGTCTCCTGGTACTTCGCGGCGGGCTGCGTCGGGTTGTGGATGTCGATGCAGTACGTACGCAGGGTGCCGCCGCCGTCGACGACCATCTGGAAGAGGCCGGCCGAGACCGGGCGGTCGCCGCCCTGCTGGTGGATGACGGCCTTGCCGGAGGCGTCCGGGTCCAGGCCCTTGATGGTGGCGACCGCGCCGCCCTGGTGCTGCTGACCGGGCGTGTCGGCGACCGCCGTGCCCGCCCCGGCCATGGCGCCGCCGGCGACCAGACCCGAGACCGCGACGGCGGCAGCGAGGCGTGCCACGCCGCGCTTGCGTACAGACTTGGGTACAGAAAGCCCGTGAACGACTGAAAACACAGAATTCCCCTTCGGGCGAGGAGCTTTCGCGTACGTGCGCGTGGGGGAAGTGCCTCGCCTGCTGACTCAAGTGCCCCGTGAGTAACGGAAATCCTATGGAGATCGGGCCGCCTGATCCCCTGTCATGCGATCAGATAACCATTCCGAATCGGAATCGTTATCGCCGTTACCCGTCCCCACCTGGGGTTATCGACAAATCTCCAGTGCGGAAACGGACTTTCAGGGCGCCGCGACGGCTTCCTCGACAGCCCTCACGGAGGCCTCAACACGCCCCCCACCTGCGCTTTCCCCACCTTGCCCGGCGTGCCCCCCAACCGCCTCGTCACCCCCAGCGACCACTTCCGCACCGCCCGTTCCCGCCCAGGGCGGAGAGGCCGTGGAAACCGGTTGCGGGTCCGGTTTCCATGCGCTCGGAGCCCCCGAACCGGCTTCTCCCGCAGGGTCCTTGGGCGGCCCGGTGAGCGTGGGGTCCGCTTTCACCACGCGCCGGAACGCGGACGTCCCCCGCGTCAGATCGTGGCCCACCGCGATTGCCTCGACATCCGCCGAGAACCGGCGCTGGCCGTCCAAGTCCTCGTCACGCACCCGCAACCTGCCGTGCACCACGAGCGGTTCGCCCACGGCGACCGAACTCGCCAGGTTCAGGCCCAGCGTCCGCCAGGCCCAGACCGTGTAGAAACTGGAGTGGCCGTCCACCCAGGCGTTCTTCTGCCGGTCGAACCGGCGCGGGGTCACCGCGAGCCGGAACCGGGCCACCCCGCCGGTCGCCGTCTCCCGGAACTCCACCCGCGTCGCGGCGTTCCCCACCAACGTCACCAGCGTGTCGTTCATCCCCACCACTCCCCCGTCCTGCGTGCCGTGCGCGCCCGTCGCGCCCATCGGCGTCCCCGTCGCGGCTCCGTCCGGCCCAGCTGGCCGATCGAACCCTTGCGCTGTCGATGACCATGCTGGACCGGACGGAGGACCTTGCGCCGGGGCCTGTGGACCACCCGGCGATTGTGGAAAACCTCGTCACCCGAACGGGGGTTGTCGGGGTCGGGCGGAGGCGGGTCGGTGGGGGGGAGGGCGCAGGGTGGAGGGCGGCGGGGCGGCGGGGCGGCGGGGTGGTGTCGGGGCGTCCGTGCCGGTGCTCGGCGAGCCGCGAGCCCGCCCCCGTCACTACACCCCGTCACTAAACCCCGTCACGACACCCCGACCCGCACCCCCGACCCCGCCGCGGTCCCCCCGCGCACCGCCACGTACTGCTCGCGCACCTCGCGATAGCGCATCAGCTCCGCCGCGACCGGGTCCAGGACCTGCGCCCGGCCGCACCCCGCCGCCGCTTCCCGCAACCGCCGCTCGGCCTCCTGCCCGTACCGCCGGCCGGGTCCGCGCGCCGCGACCCCGCAGGCCCACTCGACCAGCGGACCCCCGACGATCCCGGCCAGCATCACCAGCGCCGGCACCAGCAGCCCGGGCGGGAACACCCCCACGATCTGCCCGGCGAGCCACACACCGCCCACGATCTGCACCAGCGTCATGGCCGCCTGCACCACGACCGCCGCGGGCCACCACGCGGGGCGGGGCGAGGTGCCCCGTTCCAGCTCGGCCCGTACAGCGAGTTCGTCCAGGGCCTCCGGCAGCCCCTCGGCGCCGCGCACCGCCGCCTCCCGTACCGCCTGCGCCCAGGGGGCGGGCAGTCCGGTGGCCGCCTCCTCCGCGACCAGGCGTACCGCCTGTTCGACCCGCTGGCGGGCCGTCACCTCCTCCTCCGGAGGAGGAGCGGGCTGCGGCGACTCCCGGCCCGGGACGCGCAACCCCTCGTACCAGCGCCAGAGCCGCAGCCAGGGGGTGCCGCAGGCGCGGCCGGCGTTGCGCCGCCACTCCCGTTCGGCGGCCTCCCCCGCGGCGGCGGCGCCCACGGCCGCCGCGAGCCGGTCGGTGAAGGCCTCGCGGGCCCGCTCGTCGAGCCCCGTACGGCCGTCCGCGACGTAGACCGGCCGCAGTTCGGCGGCGGCGGCGTCCAGGTCGGCCGAGACGCGGCGTTCCGGAGCGCCGCGTTCCTGCACGAACCGGCTGAGCAGGTCGCGCAGTTCGCCGACCCCCTGGCCGGTGAGGGCGGAGAGGGAGACGACGGTGGCGCCGGGTTCGCCGTGCTCACCGAGCGCCATGCCGTCCTCGTCGAGGAGCCGGCGCAGATCGTCGAGCACCTGGTCGGCGGCGTCGCCGGGGAGCCGGTCGACCTGGTTCAGTACAACGAAGGTGACCTCGGCGTGCCCGGCCAGCGGCCGCAGGTACCGCTCGTGGAGCACGGCGTCCGCGTACTTCTCCGGGTCGACGACCCAGACGACCGCGTCGACGAGCGCCAGGACCCGGTCGGCCTGGCGGCGGTGTTCGACGAGCGCCGAGTCGAGGTCGGGCAGGTCGACGAGGACCAGCCCCTGGAGGGCCTCGGCGTGCGGGTCGGTGGGCAGGGGCCTGCGGCGCAGCCTGCCCGGCAGCCCGAGCCGGTCCAGCAGGCCCGCGGCGCCGTCGGTCCAACTGCACGCGATGGGGGCGGCGGTGGTGGGGCGGCGGAGCCCGGTCTCCGAGATGTGCGTACCGGCGAGGGCGTTGAACAGGGTCGACTTGCCGCTGCCGGTGGCCCCGGCGATGGCGACGACCGTGTGCCGCGCGGACAGCCGCTGCCGTGCGGCGGCCTCGTCGAGCACGCGGCCCGCCTCGGCGAGCGTCTTCCCGTCGAGCCGCGTCCGCGACAGCCCCACGAGCTCCCGCAGCGCCTCCAGCCGCCCGCGCAGTTCGGCTCCGTAGGGCCCGCCGATGGGTACGTACGCCTCGACCGGCTCGGGCTCCTCCACGGGAACCTCGTCCTCGGCCGCTTCGTTGACCCGTCGAGCGATCAGCCCGTCGTCCCAGCCGAGCTCGGACTCCGACTGCGCGGCGAGGACGGCCTGCGAGGCCTGTGCGGGTTCTGCGGCTTGTGCGGCTTGCGCGGCTTGCGCCGAGTTGGCCCGGGCGCGGCGGTACGGGAGGCGGCTCGTCCGGGGCGGGGCGGGCGCGGGCGCGAGTGTGGGCGCGGGTGCCTTTCGAGTGGGGGCCTGCGACGAGGTCTTCGGGGGTGTCGCGGGACGCGGGGGTGTCTTGGTACGGGCGCTGCTGGGGATGTCCCGGGCGGGGCGGGGGTTCCTGGGAGCCTCGGCGGGTTGCGTACTGGCGGTGCTACTGGCGGTGCTGCTGGCGGTCGACATATCGACTTCTGTCGTTTTGGGCCCGGGCGTGTCGGATCTGGGGGTGGCGGGCTTGAAGGTGACGGACTTGAACGTGACGGGCCGGGACACGATCGGCGTCGAGGCGAGCGGCCTGGACACCCCTGGCCTGGGCTTCTCCGGCAAGGGAACGATCGGCTTGGGGGTGGCTGGCTTGGGGGAGGCGGGGGTGGGCTTGTCGGATTTGGCGGTGCTGGGCTTGGAGGCGCCGGGTTGAGGTGCGACCGGCTTGGACGCATCGGGTCCGGCCGCGGCCGGCTTGGGATTGGCCTGCTCGGACGCGACTGGCCCGGACGCGCCGGGACGGGCGGCGGCCGGCTCGGACGCGCCGGGACGGGCGGCGGCCGGCTCGGACGCGCCGGGACGGGCGGCGGTCGGCTCGGACGTGCCGGGACGGGCGGCGGTCGGCTCGGACGTGCCGGGACGGGCGGCGGTCGGCTCGGACGTGCCGGGTTGCTGCGCATCCAGCTCGGGGTCGCCCTGCTCGGGTGCGACCGGCTTGGACGCGTCGGGTTGGGGCGCGTCCGGCTCGGGGCTGCCCTGCTTGGGTGCGACCGGCTTGGACGCGTCGGGTTGGGGCGCGTCCGGCTTGGGGTTGCCCTGTTCGGGCGTGACCGGCTCGGACGTGCGGGGTTGTTGCGCGTCCGGCTTGGGCTTGGCCTGCTCGGACGCGATTGGCCCGGGCGCGCAGGGACGGGCGGCGGCCGGCTCGGGCGCGCCGGGACGGGCGGCGGCCGGCTCGGACGTGCCGGGTTGCTGCGCGTCCGGCACGGGGTCGCCCTGTTCGGACGTGACCGGCCCGGACTTCTCGGGCTCGGCCCCGACCTTCCTGGACGCCTCCGATTGGGTCTCGGCCGCCTTGGACCTGCCCTGCTCGGGCGGTGCGACCGGTACGGACCTGCCAGGCTGGACGGGGTCGGCCTTGGGTGTGTCGGGCTTGGCCCCGAGCGGCTTCGAACCCTCGCGTTGCGGCGTCACCGTCTTGGGTTCGTCCTGCTCGGGCGTGACCGGCACGGACTTGTCGGGCTTGGTGGCGTCCGCCATGGGCGCATCGCCCTTGGTCGCGACCAGCCTGGAAGCCTCCGACTTCGCCACTCCCGGCCTGGACTTCTCCTGCTCGGGCGTGACGCGCCCGGACTTGCGGGCCTCCGGCGCGACACGCCCGGACTCGTCAGCCCCGGCCGCGACCGCCCTGGACTTCTCCGACTCCCGCCCGACCGGCCTGGACTTCTCGGGCTCCGGCCCGACCGGCTTGGGCTGGTCGGGCCCAGGAGCAGGAGCGCCCCGCTTCGACGTCGGCGCGGCAGACGGGGGCGTACCGCCGCCGGACGGAGTTCCTCCGGTTGTGTCGGCGTCGGGCGTGTCGGCTTCCTCGGCGCGAACTTCCTTCCCCGACTCCCCAGCGGGAGACCCCTTGGCCCCCGCCGCGCTCTCACCCGGCTCCGACCTGCGGGAAGGCGGTCGTTCGGCCCACGGGCGGTCGAAGCCGAGCCACCCGGAGGTGGGCCGGACGGTCTCCAGCCCGCCGCTCGGCGACCTCCCGGGGATGCGGACCTCGACCGTCACGGACGCGACCGGCGCCACCGGGGCGGGCCCGTCGCCGGGTCCTTCGCCGGACGCCCCCTCCCCCTCCGCTGCGACTTTCTCCGCGGCCTCAGATTCCGCAGAGTCAGAGGTCACAGAGGCCGCAGAGTCCGCAGAGTCCGGAGAAGACCCGGCCTTGGCGTCGGCCCCGGCCCGCGACTCCCCCGCGTCCGGTTCCGGCCCCCCGGACTCGGGCTGGTCGGCCCCCGGCCGGTCCGTCAGAGCGGTCACCCCGCTCACCTCTCCTTCTGCAGTAGGGACAGCGCGGCGATCAGCCCGGCCTGGGGCTCCGGGGTCACCCGGAGCGCGTCCAGCGGGGCGAGCCGGCGGTCGCGTTCGGCGTGCAGGACGCGGTCGATGTACGAGGTGACGAGCTTTCCGCCCTGGTCGCGCAGGCGCAGCGCGCGCTTGGCGCCGATGCGTTCGGCCAGCCGTTCCCCGGCCCTGCGGGCGCGGCGTCCACCGAGGAGCGAGGCCGCCAGCAGGGCCGCCACGGCCTCGGCGGAGGGGGCGACGGCCCGGTCCATCTCCCGTACCTCCTCCTCGGCCAGCTCCTCCAGGACCCGCCGCCAGCGCCGCAGGACGAGCCCGATGCGGTCCCCGGCCTCCCGGTCCCGTACGCGCCGGACCAGCTCGGCGGCAGCCGGTTCACGGCCCCATGCCTCGCGCACCCGTTCGTCGGCGGCGGCTGCCGCGCAGGTGAGGAGTTCGGTGAGGCTCTCGCAGAGGGCGTCGAGGAGCTCGACGGAGCTGGCGTCCCGGGGGTACGCCCGCCAGCGGGTCAGCGCGTCCCCGGCGAGCACGCCCCCCGCCTGGAGCCTGCGCCGCACGCGCGCCCCTTCCCGCTCGTACGCCTCCTCCACCGCGCTCGTCATCCGTACGGCGGCGGCGTACTGGGCGGCGACGGCGGAGGCGAGCTCGGGCATACGGGCGTTGAGCGAGTCGATGACCCCGACGGCGGTACGGAAGACGGCCTGCTGGCGGGCGGCCGGGTCCTGGGCCCGGTGGGCGAGCCACTGGCCGAGCGCGGCCACCGCCGTGGCGGGCAGCAATCCACTCCCGCCCCCGGCCGATTCGGGCAGCTCGGGGATGGTGAAGCGGGGCACGTCACCGAGCCCGGCCTTGGTCAGGAGCGCCGCGTACTGCCGGGACACCTCGCCGATGACCTGGTGCGGCACCCGGTCGAGGACGGTGATCAGCATGGCGTCGTACTCCTTGGCGGTCCGCAGCAGGTGCCAGGGGACGGCGTCCGCGTACCGCGAGGCGGTCGTGACCATCACCCAGATGTCGGCGGCGCAGATCAGCCGGGCCGCGAGCAGACGGTTGCTGACGATCAGTGAGTCGATGTCGGGCGCGTCGAGCAGGGCGAGCCCGACGGGCAGGTTCCGCGAGGTCTCGACGCGCAGCGAGTTCTCCGCGTCGTTGCCCCCGATGCCCTCGTCGATGTCCGCCTCGTCGTTCTGCTGGGGCAGCCAGACGCGGGTGAGCTGGGGCAGGACGCGGATCTCGGTGAACCAGTGGTGGTCGTCGGGGTGGCAGACGAGTACGGGGGTGCGGGTCGTGGGCCGCAGCACACCGGCCTCACTGACCCGTCGCCCCACAAGGGAGTTGACGAGGGTGGACTTTCCGGCGCCGGTGGACCCGCCGACGACGGCGAGCAGCGGCGCCTCGGGATCTCTGAGCCGGGGCAGCAGATAGTCGTCGAGCTGTGCGAGGAGTTCGCCCCGGGTCTGCCGTGCGCGCGCCGCCCCCGGGAGGGGCAGCGGAAGACGCACGGCCGCGACCCTGTCGCGCAGGGCGGAGAGTGCGTCAATCAGCTGAGGCCGTACGTCCAAGGTCACCACATGCGAAGAATGCCCAATTTTGGCGGCTTTTTGAAGCGTATGGAGGCCTTCGCGCGCCGATCGGACACATGGGACAGACGGGAGGAGTGGGACGCAGGCATAACGAGTGCACAACACCCGGCCCCGCGAGCGTCAAAAGCGCTGCATGTTCCGCGCTCGCCTGCGATTATCGGTTCGCTTCACCGAACCTCCACATCGTGCCACGCAGGTGAAGCAACCGGGGCGAGGTGAGAGGAGCCCTATCCTTGTCCCCGGCAAGGTCACGGCCCGGAGCCGAACTCCGGATCACAGCCTTGCCCGCCCGGGGGCTCCAGGCCATCCGGCCCCCGTAGCTCAGTGGATAGAGCAGGCGCCTTCTAAGCGCTTGGCCGCAGGTTCGAGTCCTGCCGGGGGCGCTTCCGCCCATGCGGTATCCGGCCCTCCCCCTGGGAGGGCCTTTTTGCTGCTCGGCAGCACCGTAGCGAGGTGCCCGTAGAGACCGCGTAAGCCCCCGTCGCCAGCAGCCGGCCCGAGGCGTCCCGGCGTCGGCCGCACCACCGTCCCCGGGTTCTCAAGTGGCCGCGTGCCCGCAACCGGCCCCAGTCCAGCAGATACCACCTCATCCATCGGCGCACTGCCCCCGATCGGCGGCAACATATCGGGCGCGGACACGGCTCAAGATCCACCCTTCACGGGGACAAGTCACGAGTCGGCTCAGCCCATGGCGATGGCCGGTCGACGAGGGCGCTCGGCATACGAGGCAGTTCTCGGCACACTTCCTGCTGCCGAGATCATCGCGCGATTGGCCGATCATTCTGGACGCCAAAAACGAAAGGCGGATAAAGCCGCTGCGCTCATGAGTGGACAGGAGAAAGACGCCCACCGAGCAAGGGCAGAAGAGACTCTCACAACGTTTGACCTGTCGAGGCAAGACGCCGCCCAACCGAGCCAACTGCGCCCACCCCCAAGCCCGGAGGAGGCGGTACGCCGCCTGGAACTAACAGACATCAAGCGCATCCGGCAAGCGAGAAACAAGGCCGCAATTGTCGCAGAAATGGGATGCATTTACTTGCACGTCAGGGGGGGGTGTGGCTGACTTTGAGCCGATGGGTTCACGCGTCCTCGAAGCAAGTACCGAATACCTCATGGCGCACATGCTTCTTTATGCAGCTGCCCCGTTTATGCCACGCAGAAGTACCGCAAATGAAGAGCCGGGGCCACAGACGAACGCCTACTGCTGGAGCGGCTCGGTGGAGGACCAGAAATCCGAGTGCTCCCGTGGCCTGAGTTCCTCTTCCTTCGGTCCGCCCGGCTGCCCCGGTGTTCCCGGCGGGTATGTCATCGCCGAGTCCTTGGCGCAGCCGAAGCCCGCGCTGATGTGGACGTTGCCGATGCTGCCGACGCCCAGGTCGACTCCGAACCCGTCGGGGCTCTTGGCCCGGATGGAGGGCATGTCCTTGTCGGGGTTGACGCTTTCGACGGTGAAGCCCTGCCGTTCCCAGTAGCGCTGTACGACGCCCAGCAGGTTCCCGCGCCGTTGCGCTGAGATCACGGTGAGGACATGACGGGTGCGGTTGATGGTCGTAGTGCCGGTCGGCTCGTTGAGGCCGTTGCTGCAGGCCTCCCGCATGGGATAGCCGTAGGACCACTTCACGGGCGGCTGAATGGCCGCCAGCGTGCCGTCGAGGATCGCCTCCGCGCGCTCACCGGCCCGTTGCATGTCCATCGTCGGTACCTTCTCTTCCTTCTTCCCCTGGTCCTTCGTGCCGCTCTGCCCGCCAACGGCCCCGCAGCCGGCAAGCAATGCCACCAGGAGCATCCCGGTCAGCATCCGCACTGCCCCGCGTCGACGCGTCATCGCGGCGCCGCCTTTGTGATCTTGTTGCCGTGACCGGCGACCACCTTCACGATGTTCTCCAGGGAATCTCCACCCTCACGAGGGTCGAAGTAGAGCGAATGGGCCGGAAGGTCCCCGGTGACGAGCCCCGCCAGACCGGTGTCCTTGCCGGGGGCCACGCTGAAGCGATGGCCGCCGAAGTGGTCGTCGGCGGGGTCGGTCCCGAACCAGTTCTTCTTGGGACCGTACTCGCTCCCGGGCGCGAGGTACTCCAGCAGGTTGCCCGTGGGCAGGTTGGTCACCTGGTCGTTCTCGGCGGCTCCGACATAGACGTGGTCGGCGCCCACGCCGAGGTCGGAGGCCTTGTCGACGCCGGTTCCCGGGCTGCCGACGAGCACCACGTCGTCGGCCGGGATGCCACCGGGCCGCTGGGTGGCCTGGCCCACAGTCAAGGAGCCGTAGGAATGCCCGATGGCCGTCACATGCGGGGAACCTGACTCGTGGGTGGCCCGGATGCCGCTCAGGAAACGGTCGTACGCCGGGGCACCCGCCTTGGCGTCGTCGTCCCTCATGACGTCGGTGGCCGACCACGTGAAGCCGTCGAGCTGGGGTGCGTCGTAGCCGAGCCAGACGATGGACGCCGTGGTGGTGTCGGGGTAGTTCCGGTGCGCGACGTTGGCGACGTTCCAGGCCCGGTCGACGTCCTGCGACGCGAAGTGTCCGCTCAGCTTGGTGTTCAGGCCCGGCACATACGCGGAGACGTTCTTGGACGTGTCCGGATCCCCGAACGACACGATGGCCCGGCCGTGTCCCTCCGCGCCGATGCCGAGCAGATAGGGCCGGGGGTGGCGGTCCGTGGCCAGCTGCTGCTGGATGCCCTTCACCCCGTCGATCTTGTCCTTGAGCGCCTTCGCCTCGTCCCCGTCGGCCGCCGCGTAGTCCGCCTCAAGACTGTTGAGCAGCATGGGCAAATACACCCGGTTGGCCCGGTCGCGGTCGGCGGCCGGGATGCCGTCGCGGTTGCCGATCTGCTGCGCGTAGTCCTGGATCAACTCGGCCTGGAGGCTCGGGGAGAGTCCCGCCCACCATGTCCGGACCTCGCCGGGCGATCCCTTCTCGCCGGGCATGCCGAGCTCGGACAGCAGGTCGCGGTTGAGGCTGTTCGCCGTCGCCAGCTCCAGGAAGCCGGTGCGCCAGTCGCCCTTGGCGCACCGGCCGGCCGCGTCCGTGAAGAGCTTGACGGCCGCCGCGTACCGCTTGTCGGCGGCGTGCGCCGCGTGCAGGGCCGCCCCGATCCGGTCCGCGTAGTCCTGTGCACGGGTGGCCTGGTCCCGGTGCATCATCGCGACGTCACCCGGCGTCATGTGGGCGGTGTCGACGGTGGGCGCGGTGACCGTGCCGTCGTCGGCGACCTTGTACCCCGCCTCCGTGGCCTCGGCGACGGCGGCCTTGAGCCGGCCCTGCTCGGCGGCGAGTTCCTCACCACAGGCCCGGAGCACAGTGCCGACCCCATCGAGTTCCTGCTTGGCCACATTGAGGTCGCGCTGCATCCGGGCGAGCCTGTCCGCGGCGGACTCGGCGGCGAGCCCGCCCCAGTCCCCCTGCCCCAGGGGCCGGTGCAGGTACTTGCCACAGTCACCGGCATGCGTGCCGAACGCCTCTGCCAGCTTGTCCCAGGCGTCTCCGGCATCCGTGAGCAGCAGCGGCTTGGCGTCACGAAGTTGCGCGACCCGCATGCGTCAGCGCCCCCCGTTCACGCCGAACGGAAGGGGTACCCCCGCAGCGTACGGGCCGGAGGGGGCGGCGACGCCCGGCGCACAGGAGTCCATGTCTCGAGCCACGTTGCGCGCAGCTTCTCCCGCCCGCCGGACGTCACCCGGTCCGGTCCGGAACCCCCGCGTACCGCCGCCGATCGGCGTGGACATACCGCCGTCCCCTCACTCGCTGATCTTTCTCGCGGCAGGCTACCGGGCGGCTCGACCTCGGCCATGAGTACGCGTACTCACACGCGCCCCATCGTGGCGGCCGGTCGTCAAACATCCCCGTTGCGGCTCGCCCGCACCTGGGCGACCAGCTCCCTGGATTCCCTCCCCGGCCGGGCCGTCCCCCTCAGCCACCTGCACCCACCCCCGCCACCCGCGCCACCCGGACAGCCGCGGCCCCTACGACACGATGTCCTTCCTCTCGAACCCCCGGAACGCCAGCGCCACCAGCACCAGCGCGTACCCCACCGACACGCCCGCGCCCTGGGCCATGCCGCTCCACTCCAGGTGGGGCTGGAGCGCGTCCGCCCAGGCGAACTGCCAGTGGGCCGGGAGGGCCTTGCGCCAGTCGCCCAGGGCCGTGATCGCGTCCAGGACGTTGCCCACGATCGTCAGGCCCACCGCGCCGCCGACCGCGCCCAGCGGCGCGTCCGTCTTGGTGGAGAGCCAGAACGCGAGCCCGGCCGTGACCAGTTGGGAGACGAAGACGAACGCCACCGCGATGGCCAGGCGCGGCAAAGCCTCCCCGGCCCCGAGCGAGCCGCCGGTGGGGATCTCCAGCGGGCCCCAGCCGTACGCCGCCGTGCCCACCGCCAGGGCCACCAGCGGCAGCAGTACGATCGCCGCCGCGCTCAGGCCCAGCGCCACCACCAGCTTGCTCCACAGCAGCCGGGCCCGGGGCACGGGCGCGGCCAGCAGATAGCGCAGGGACGACCAGCCGGCCTCCGAGGCGACCGTGTCCCCGCAGAACAGCGCGACGGGCACCACGAGCAGGAAGCCCGCCGAGACGAACAGGGCGGTCGCCGCGAAGTTCGCCCCGGAGGCCGTCGCCGTGTCGATCAGGGTGATCCGGCCGTCCCGCCCGGACGGCGTGCCACCGATGGCGAACGCCGTGACCAGGATGAACGGCAGCGCGGCGAGGATACCGGCCATCACCAGGGTGCGCCTGCGGCGCAGTTGGCGCGCCGCCTCCACCCGCAGAGGCAGGGTGCGGCGCGGGCGGTAGCCCGGGGCGGTGGCCCTCAGGTCCGGCTCCCCGGCCCCGGTGTGCGTGGGCGCGCTCATGCCGGTCCTCCGATCAGGGTCAGGAAGGCGTCCTCCAGGCGGCGGTGCGGGCCCACGCCCGTCAACGGCACGTCGAGGCGGACCAGTTCGGCGATCAGACCGGTGGCCGAGGCACCCTCCAGGCGCACCAGCATGCCTTCGTCGGTGGGCGTCGCCGCCCCGACGCCGGGCAGCGCGGCCACCTTGTCGGCCAGCACCTCGGTGACCGGGCCGTCGACGGTGACCAGCAGCGTGTCGCTGCCGCCGGTGATCTCGGCGACCGGGCCCGCCTGGACGAGCCGGCCCCGGTCCATGACCACCAGATGCGTACAGGACTGCTCGACCTCGGAGAGCAGATGGCTGGAGACGATGACCGTGCGGCCGCCCTGGGCGTAGCGGATCATCACGTCCCGCATCTCGCGGATCTGCGGCGGATCGAGGCCGTTGGTCGGCTCGTCGAGGATCAGCAGGTCCGGCAGGCCGAGCATGGCCTGGGCGATGGCGAGGCGCTGGCGCATGCCCTGCGAGTACGTCCGCACGGCGCGCTGGAGCGCGTCGCCCAGGCCCGCGATCTCCAGCGCCTCCTCCATGTGGGAGTCCTCGGCGGGGCGGCCGGTGGCCTGCCAGTACAGCTCCAGGTTGGCGCGGCCGGACAGGTGCGGCAGGAAGCCCGCGCCCTCGACGAAGGCGCCGACCCGGGAGAGCACGGGCGCGCCGGGCCGGATGGCGTGGCCGAAGACGCGGATCTCGCCGCTGTCGGGGCGGATGAGGCCCATCAGCATGCGCAGGGTGGTGGTCTTGCCCGCGCCGTTGGGTCCGAGGAGGCCGAGCACCTGGCCCTTCTCGACGCGGAAGGAGAGGTCGCGGACCGCGTACCGGTCGGTCGACTTGGCGTACTTCTTCGTCAGGCCGGTGATCTGGAGCGGGACCTCGGCCAGCTCCGGGTCGGGGGCGGGGGCCGTGGCGCGGCGGGTGGCCAGCAGGCCGAGCGCGATCACCGCGCCCGCGAGCGGCAGCCCCCAGGCCCACCAGGGCACGCCGGCGGGCTCGGTCTTCACCCCGGGAGCCGTCGGCACCTTCAGCGAGCCGCCCACCAGCGCCACCTTGTACGTGCCGGGCGCGGCCGGGGAGGCGTAGCCGAGGTCGGTCGCGGCGACCACCAGGCGCAGCCGGTGGCCCGCCTCCACGTTGTGGTCGACGGCGGGCAGGGTGACCTCGACCTCCTTGCCCTCCTTGGCGCCGTCCACCCGGACGGGCGTGACCAGTTGGGCGGGGAGCACCTGCCGCTTGCCGTCGGGGCTCACGTCGTACACCTTCGCGAAGAGCACCGCGTCGTCGGCGCTGGAGGTGACCTTGAGCCGGACCGTGGGCGAGCCGGTGACGCGCAGGCCGGGCCTGAGCGGTTCGGAGTCGAAGCGCGCGTACTGCCCGGGGAAGTCGATGGACAGGCCGCCCACGCCGAGCGAGGACAGGCCCGCCAGTCCCCCGCCGACGCCGGGCACGGCCGAGATGGCGGGCGGGGCGGCGCCCGCCGGGTTCTCGAAGGTCTGCTCGCGGCCGGTGAGCCGCACCGCGCGCGTGCCGTCCGCCAGGCCCGGGTAGCTGCCGCTGGTGGCGCCGCGCAGCTGGGCGGCGCCGTCGGTGGAGCTGATGCCGCCGGTCCTGGTGACCCGGAAGGCGGGGCCGGTGGAGGCGTCCTCGTCGCCCTTGAGGTAGTGGTCGAACCAGGAGGTGATCCGGGGGGTGATCCGCCCGGACTCGCGGTCGCCGCCGTCGTGGCCGCCGGTGATCCAGTCGACCGCGACCGGGGCGCCGTTGGCGCGGATCCGGCGGGCCATGGCGTCGGCCTGGCCGAGCGGGAAGAGGGAGTCGCTCTGGCCCTGGACGATCAGCGCGGGCACCTTGATGCGGTCGCCCACGGCGGACGGGGAGCGGGCCGCCAGCAGGTCGCGCGCCTGGGCGTCCGGCCTGCCGCTGACCGCGACCCTCTCGTACATCTCGCAGAGCTGCTTCTCGAAGGTCTTGCAGCCGCCGCCGGTGGAGAAGAAGATCCCGGCCCAGAGCTTCTTGAAGACGCCGTCGGGGAAGAGGGCGTCCGCCAGGTTCCAGTACGTGATCTGGGGGGCGATCGCGTCGATCCGCTTGTCGTGTCCGGCGGCCAGGAGCGAGATCGCGCCTCCGTAGGACGCGCCGGTGACGCCGACGCGCGGGTCGCCCGCCGCGTCGAGCCGCACCTCCGGGCGCTTCGCCAGCCAGTCGACGAGCCGGGAGACGTCCTTCACCTCGAACGCCGGGTCGTTGAGCCCGATTTCGCCGGTGGAGGCGCCGAAGCCGCGCGCGGACCAGGTCAGCACCGCGTAACCCTCGCGCGCGAGGTCGCGCGCCTGGGCGCGGACGTCGTCCTTGCTGCCGCCGAAGCCGTGGCCCAGGAGGACGGCGGGGCGCTTCTTCTTGGCGTCCCCCGCCGTGAAGTACGACGTGTCGATCTTCGCCCCGGGCATCTCCATCATCCGGTCCTCCTGGTGCACCGCGGGCGCGCCGCCGGCGCCGGTGGCCGTCCACACGCCGGCACCGGCGAGCACCACGAGGGCGGCGGCCGCCCCGGCCGCCGCCCTCCCACGAGGTCTGCGCAGTCTCATGCCTCCACCGTAAGCGCCGGGTCCGACAACCGGACCTGCCGCCAGGTGGAGGCCGGGGTGTACTCGCGGCGTACGGGCGGCCGTTCCCGTACCGCGACGGCAGTACGGGCGCCGGGGCGGTGGCCCGGCGGGCGGTCAGCCGAAGGAGGCCCGCTCCAGCCAGAAGTCCAGGAGCGCGGCGTCGCCCAGGACCTCGACGCGGGGGCTGTCGGCGGGCAGCCTTCGGTAGAAGACGCTCAGGACGTCGGTGAGCGGGCCGCGCAGCGCCACCGTGGCCTTCTCGTGGGCGCGCCGCCAGCTCACCCCGTCCTCGCCGAGCTCGATCAGCCACTCGGCGCCGGGCGTGTCCGTGGCGTGCAGGTGGATGCTGCGGCCGGGGCCGCGCAGTTCGGCGGCGGCCGGGGCGAGCCTGGCGGCCTGGACGTACGTGACGATCTCCAGCCACTCGTCGATGGTGTCCGCGGCGACCTCCGGCGCGAGCACGTACTCCGCGCCCACGGTGAGCGCCGCGTCCGCGCGGTGGACCACCGTCTCGTGGGTCATCCGGCGCGCCCAGAACCCGGCGGTCGCGTCGCCCGTCCAGGACCAGGCGGCCTGGTCGGCGCCCGCGGTGCGCAGGACGTCGGCGCAGAGGGCCGCGCCCTCGCCCAACCAGGCGTCCAGCGCCTCCGGTTCGCCCTTCTCGGGGCCCTCGAAGGCGGGCACGCGCTCCTGCGGGACCGCGGCGGTGGACTTCGTACGGACGATCTCGGCGATCCAGCGGTGGGCGCCGCCGACGTGGACGGCGAGCTGGCCGAGGGTCCAGTCGGGGCAGGTCGGGACGGGAGTACGGAGATCGGCGCCGTCCAGGTGGGACCTCAGCGCGTCGGTCTGGCGCAGGATCTCGGCACAGTAGAAGTCGTGGTCGAGCGGCGTGGGCGCGGCAGTCATACCCCAAACCCTAGGCGCGGCCCGCCCGTTGCGTCCCGCGGACGGACCGCCGGATCCGGACAAGACCGCGCCCGCTGAGCCGCGGGCGCGGGTCTTGTCCGGATCCCGACGGCCCGGCCGCCGGGCCGCGTCAGGCCTGCTCGTCCTCCGGGATGCTCACCAGCCACCGCGTCTCGCGGCGCGGGCGCAGGTAGAGCGCCCAGTAGAGGGTGGCGACGGCCGTGATGCCGCCGGTCCACAGCAGGTACCGGGTCTCCTGCTGGGTGAGGATGTACGCGAGGACGGCGATCAGGACCACCGGGACGGCGGGCCACAGCGGCATCCGCCAGGCGGCGGTCTCCCGGTGCCCGCCGCGGCGGCTGAGCAGGGCGGCGACGGCGACCAGCAGGTACATGCCGGTGACCGAGACGCCGGTGACGCCGTACAGGGTGTCGAGGTTGACGAAGCAGAGGGCGGCGCCGGGGACGCCGACCAGGAGGGTGGCCACCCACGGGGAGCCGAAGCGGCCGAGGCGGGACAGGGCGCGGTTGACGGGCTCGGGCCAGGCCTTGTCGCGGGCCGAGGCGAACAGGACGCGGGAGTTCTGGATGACCATCACGATGCCCGCGTTGACGATGGCGAGGGCCACGCAGAGGCTGACGAAGGTGCCGACGGCCGAGTTGGACCAGGCGGTGACCATGCCGCTGATGTCGCCGGAGGTGAGCGCCGCGAGGTCGGGGGCGCCCACGGTGATGGCGACGACGGGGACGAGGATGACGGCGGTGGAGATGGCGAGGGTGGCGAGCACGGTCCGGGCCACGTTGCGGCGCGGGTGCTCCAGCTCCTCGGAGAGGTAGACGGCGGTCGAGAAGCCCTGGGTGATGAAGAGGGCGATGGCGAGGCCCGAGACGACCATCATCGCGGTGACCGTGGAGTGGCCGCCGCCGTCGGCGGCGACCGTGCCGTGCACGAGGGAGGAGCCGCCGCGCTCGCCGTGGGCGAAGCCGAGGACGGCGACCAGGGCCGCGGCGACGACTTCGAGGACCAGGAAGATCCCGGTGATCCAGGCGTTGGCCCGCAGGTCGAGCAGGCCGGCGAGGGTGGCGAGCAGCATCACGCCGCCGCCGGCCACGGGGGCGGGGATGTGGACGAGCGGCGCCAGGTAGTCGGCGGTGCCCATGGCGATGACCGGGGGGACGATCATCACGACGAGCAGGGAGAGGACGAAGACCAGCCAGCCCGCGAGCCGTCCGGCGAGGGTGGAGACCATCGCGTACTCGCCGCCCGCGCTGGGGATGAGGGTGCCCAGCTCCGAGTAGCAGAAGGCGACGCCGACGCAGAGCAGCGAGCCGATGGCGATGGTGAGCGCGGTGTAGGTGCCGAGGCTGGAGAACAGGTCGGGCACGACCACGAAGAGGGTGGAGGCGGGCGTCACGCAGGAGAGCGTCAGCAGGGTGCCGCCCACGACGCCGATGGAACGCTTGAGCTTCTTGGGGGCTTCGCCCGTGGCCGGGGAGAGGAGGTGGGGCGGGCTGAGCGTTTCGGTCATCGAGGTGCGTCCGATCGGCGGGATGGGGTTGTGAGCGGGGAGCGCTATCGACCTCCGGGTGGTGCTCCGGGGCCCGTCCGGCCCCGGTGGTGAGTGGTGGGTCGCTCCCGGGCCGCCATTTCAATCGCCACTCGATCCGCAGGTCAATAGGTGTTCACCTACGGAATTCGTCGCTCCGGCGCCCCTACGGCACTGATACGGCGTTAAGAGCGCAACAAAGGCGCAATGTTCGGCCGGTACGGGAACCGCAGCCGCCGCGCCGAAAAAGTTTGCCGGATCCCGCATACCGGAACGCCCTTGGCACCCCGTGCCAGGCCTGCGGTTACCCCCGGTCACCAGCCGGTGCCGGCCGGTGCGGCCCGCCGGGACCCGGCGGACGCTCGGCGGGCGCCCGGCGGGGGCCCGGCAGGCGCCCGGGCCGGGCCGGGCCGTACGGAAACGGCGGCGGCCCGCACGGTGGGGGAAACCGTACGGGCCGCTCGGAGGGCCGGACCGGGCCGGGGGCCGGCCGGGCCGTGGATCAGTGGTTGCGCGGGAAGCCCAGGTCGACGCCCGCGGGCGCGTCGGAGGGGTCCGGCCAGCGGGTGGTGACGACCTTGCCCCGGGTGTAGAAGTGCGTGCCGTCGTTGCCGTAGATGTGGTGGTCGCCGAAGAGCGAGTCCTTCCAGCCGCCGAAGGAGTGGTAGCCCACCGGCACCGGGATCGGCACGTTGACGCCGACCATGCCGGCCTCGACCTCCAGCTGGAAGCGGCGGGCCGCGCCGCCGTCGCGGGTGAAGATCGCGGTGCCGTTGCCGAACGGCGAGGCGTTGATGAGCGCCAGGCCCTCCTCGTACGACTCCACGCGCAGCACGCACAGCACCGGGCCGAAGATCTCGTCCCGGTAGGCGTCGGCGGACGTGGGCACCTTGTCGAGCAGCGAGAGGCCGATCCAGTGGCCGTCCTCGTAGCCCTCCACGGTGTACCCGGTGCCGTCGAGGACGACCTCGCAGCCCTGGGCCGCCGCGCCGGTGACGTAGGAGGCGACCTTGTCGCGGTGGGCGGCGGTGATCAGCGGGCCCATCTCGGAGGCCGGGTCGGTGCCCGGGCCGATCCTGATCTTCTCGGCGCGCTCACGGATCTTCGCGACCAGTTCGTCGCCGATGACGCCGACCGCCACGACCGCCGAGATGGCCATGCAGCGCTCGCCCGCCGAGCCGTACGCGGCCGAGACGGCGGCGTCGGCCGCCGCGTCCAGGTCGGCGTCCGGCAGGACCAGCATGTGGTTCTTGGCGCCGCCGAGCGCCTGGACGCGCTTGCCGTGGCCGGAGGCCGTGGCGTGGATGTGGCGGGCGATCGGGGTGGAGCCGACGAAGGAGACGGCGGCCACGTCCGGGTGTTCCAGGAGGCGGTCGACGGCGGCCTTGTCGCCGTGCACGACGTTGAAGACGCCGTCGGGCAGTCCGGCCTCGCTCAGCAGCTCCGCGATCTTCATCGAGGCCGAGGGGTCCTTCTCGGACGGCTTCAGGACGAAGGTGTTGCCGCAGGCGATGGCGAGCGGGAACATCCACATCGGCACCATGGCCGGGAAGTTGAACGGCGTGATGCCCGCGACGACGCCCAGCGGCTGGCGGATCGAGGCCACGTCCACCCGGCTGGCGACCTGCGTCGACAGCTCGCCCTTGAGCTGCACGCTGATGCCGCACGCCAGGTCGACGATCTCCAGGCCGCGCGCGACCTCGCCGAGCGCGTCGGAGTGCACCTTGCCGTGCTCGGCGGTGATCAGCTCCGCGATCGCGTCGCGGTTGGCGTCCAGCAGGGCGCGGAACGTGAAGAGCACCGCCGTCCGCTGAGCCAGCGAGGACTGGCCCCAGGTGGTGTACGCCTCGCGCGCGGCGGCGACCGCCGCGTCCACCTCCTCGACGGTCGCGTAGGCGACCCGTGTCGTCACGGCCCCGGTCGCGGGGTCGGTGACCTGGCCGTACGAACCGGAGGCGCCCGCAGCCCTCTCGACGGGCTTACCACCGATCCAGTGGTTGACGGTCTTCGTCATGGCAGGGAACTCCTTCAGAGATGGCGGCGTCGGGCTGCGACTTGCCGGTCGTACTCCTCGCGCGCCTCGACCGCCGACGAGCGGGTCGCGGTCTCGGCCACGGGAACATCCCACCACGCCTGCGCCGGGGGCGGGCCCGACACTGTGTCTGCCGTTTCGGTCTCGACGTAGACACATGTGGGACGGTCCGCCGCGCGGGCGCTCGCGAGGGCTTCACGCAGGTCACGAACGGTCTTGGGGCGCAGCACGGCCATGCCGAGGGAGGCCGCGTTGGCCGCCAGGTCGACCGGCAGGGGCTTGCCCGTGAAGCTTCCGTCGGGCGCCCGGAAGCGGTAGGCCGTCCCGTAGCGCTCGCCGCCCACCGACTCCGAGAGCCCGCCGATGGAGGCGTACCCGTGGTTCTGGAGGATCACCACCTTGATGGGGAGGTTCTCCTGCACCGCCGTGACGATCTCGGTGGGATTCATCAGATACGTCCCGTCGCCGACCAGCGCCCACACCGGCCGGCCGGGTGCGGCGAGCGCCACGCCGATCGCGGCCGGGATCTCGTAGCCCATGCAGGAGTAGCCGTACTCGACGTGGTACTGGTCGCGGGAGCGGGTGCGCCAGAGCTTGTGCAGATCGCCCGGGAGCGAGCCCGCCGCGTTGATCAGGATGTCGTCGCCGGTGACCAGGGCGTCGAGGACGCCGAGGACGTGGGCCTGGGTGGGGCGCGCGTCCTCGTCCCCGGCGGTGTAGGCGGCGGTGACGCGCTCCTCCCAGGCCGCCTTGGCCTCGCCGTAGGCGGCCGGGTACGCGGGCGCGACGCGGTGCCCGTCGAGGGCCCGTGTCAGGGCTTCGAGGCCGGCGCGGGCGTCCGCGACGAGCTGGAGCGCGCCGAGCTTGTGGGCGTCGGCGCCGTTCACATTGAGCCCGACGAACCGGACCGAGGGGTTCTGGAAGAGCGTCGAGGAGGCGGTGGTGAAGTCGGTCCAGCGGGTGCCGACGCCGAGGACGACGTCGGCCTCGCGGGCCAGCGCGTCGGCCGTGGCGGTGCCGGTGTGGCCGATGCCGCCCACGTCGCACGGGTGGTCGTGGGGCAGCGAGCCCTTGCCCGCCTGGGTGGCGGCGACCGGGATGCCTGTCTGCTCGGCGAAGCGGCGCAGCGCGTCCTCGGCGCGCGCGTGGTGGACCCCGCCGCCCGCGACGACCAGCGGCCGGCGGGCGCCGCGCAGCAGGCGGACGGTCGCGTCCAGCTCGTACGGGTCGGGCTCCTGGGCCCGTACGTGCCACACCCGTCGCCGGAAGAACTCCTCGGGCCAGTCGTACGCCTGCGCCTGCACGTCCTGCGGCAGCGCCAGGGTGACCGCGCCGGTCCTGGCCGGGTCGGTGAGCACGCTCATCGCGGCGAGCGCGGCCGGGATCAGCGCCTCGGGACGGGTGATCCGGTCGAAGTAGCGCGAGACGGGCCGCAGGCAGTCGTTGACCGACACGTCGCCCGCGTACGGGACTTCGAGCTGCTGGAGGACCGGATCGGCCGGGCGGGAGGCGAACACGTCGCCGGGCAGCAGCAGGACGGGCAGGTGGTTGACGGTCGCCAGGGCCGCCCCGGTGACGAGGTTGGTGGCGCCCGGCCCGATCGAGGTGGTCACCGCGTGGGCGGAGAGCCGGCCGGACTGGCGGGCGTAGCCGACGGCCGCGTGCACCATGGCCTGTTCGTTGCGGCCCTGGTGGTAGGGCAGGTCGCTGCCGGGCTCCAGGAGCGCCTGGCCGATCCCGGCGACGTTGCCGTGGCCGAAGATGCCCCAGGCGGCGGTGATCAGGCGCTGCTCGGTCCCGGCGCGGGAGGTGTACTGGCTTGCGAGGAAGGCGAGCAGCGCCTGCGCGGTGGTCAGACGCCTGGTCGTACCGCTCATCGGTAACCCTTCGCGTAGTCGGTGTGGCCCGGGTGGAAGCTGATGCGCCACGCGCGTTCCTCGCCCGGCCCCGCCATCACGTTCAGGTAGTACATGGGGTGTCCGGGGGCGGCGATGGAGGGCCCGTGCCAGCCGTCGGGGACGAGGACGGTGTCGCCGGTGCGGACCTCGGCGAGGACGTCGGCGCCGCCCGGGCGCGAGGGCGACACGCGCTGGTAGCCGAAGCCGTCCGGGCCCGCGAACTCGAAGTAGTAGATCTCCTCCAGCTCCGACTCCCGGCCGGGCACGTGCTCGTCGTGCTTGTGCGGCGGATAGGAGGACCAGTTGCCGCCCGGGGTGACCACCTCGACGGCGATGAGCCGGTCGCAGTCGAAGGCGTCGGCGGCGGCGAAGCCCCGGATCTCGCGGGCGGTGACGCCGGAGCCGCGCTGTTCGAGGGGTACCTCCGGCGCGGGGCCGCGGCGAGCGGGGAGTCGGCGCTCGCACCTCGCTCCTGCCAGGGCGAAGCGGCCTCCCGCGCCGGAGGCGATCTGGGCGTGGGCGTCACGCGGGAGGTACGCGAAGTCGGTGGCTCCGGCGAACACGCTCTCCCTGCCCCGCAGTTCCAGGGTCCGGTCTTCTACATGTACGGTACAGCCACCTTGCAGGGGCAGCAGGATCCACTCGCTGCCGCCGGTGGCGAGGGAGTGCTCCCCGCCCGGCGCCAGCTCCAGGATCCGCAGGCCCGAGTAGCCCCAGCCGGCCCGCTCGGGGCCGATGTCCAGGGCGTACGCCCCCGTGGAGGCGGATCCGGCCCGTACGAACAGCTCGTCCTTGTGCGCGTCCATGCCCGATCCCTACCCCTTCAGCAGCCCGGCCGCGATGTCGACCGCGCCCGCCACGTCGCCGTCGGCCGGATAGAGCAGGGTGCGCCCCGCCACCAGCCCCCGCACGGTGGGCAGACGCAGCGCGCCGCGCCACTTCTCGTACGCCGCCTCCTGTTCCCCCGGGGTCGTGCCGGTGTCCCCGCCGAGCAGCACGGCCGGCAGGGTGGTGGTCGCCATCACCCGGGCCATGTCGTCGGGTTCGTCGGTGACGGGCACCTTCAGCCAGGTGTACGCGGAGGTGCCGCCCAGGCCGGAGGCGATGGCGAGCGAACGCGTCACGGCGTCCGCGCCCAGATCGTTGCGCAGCCGTCCGTCGCGCCGGTGACAGATGAACGGCTCCACGAAGACGGGAAGCCGACGCTCCGCCATCGCGTCGATAGCGCGGGCCGCCGAGTGCAGGGTGTCGAGCGAGCCGGGGTCCTCGTAGTCGAGGCGCAGCAGCAGCTTGCCCGCGTCGAAGCCGAGCCGGGCGAGGTCCTGGGCGCGGTGGCCGGTGAAGCGGTCGTCCAGCTCGAAGGCGGACCCGGCGAGCCCGCCCCGGTTCATCGAGCCCATCACGACCTTGTCCTCCAGGGCCCCCAGGAGCAGCAGGTCCTCCAGGATGTCGGCGCTGGCGAGCACTCCGTCGACGCCGGGCCGCGACAGGGCGAGGCAGAGCCGTCCCAGCAGGACGGACCGGTCGGCCATGGCGAAGGCGTCGTCGCCGACGGCGAGCGCGCCCCGGGCGGGGTGGTCGGCAGCGATGATCAGCAGCCGCCCGGAGCCGCGGACGAGCGGGCGCCGGGCGCGCCGGGCCGCCGCCTCCGCGACGGCCTCGGGACTGCGGGCGCGGACCCGGGCGAGCTCGCCGGGGCTGACGTGGACGCTCACGGCGCTCCCCCCGCCAGGACGCGCTCGACCTCGGCCGGGTACGGCATCGCGGAGGAGCAGGCGAGACGGGCGGCGACGATCGCGCCGGCGGCGTTGGCGTACCGCATCAGCCGTCCGGTGTCCCAGCCCGCCAGCAGGCCGTGGCAGAGCGCCCCGCCGAACGCGTCCCCGGCGCCGAGCCCGTTGACCACCTCGACGGGGACGGGCGGCACCTCGGCGGCGCCGCCGTCTTGGTGGAGGGCGAGCACCCCCTCCGGTCCCCGTTTGACCACGGCGAGCTCGGCCCCGGCGGCGAGCAGCGCCCGGGCGGCGGCGTGCGGCTCGCTCTCGCCGGTGGCCACCGCGCACTCCTCCACGTTGCCGACGGCGACCGTCGCGTGCCGCAGCGCCTCGCGGTAGTACGGGCGCGCCTCCTCGGGGTCCGTCCAGAACATCGGCCGCCAGTCGAGGTCGAAGACCGTGGTGCCCGCGCGCGCCCGGGCGGCGAGCGCCGCCAGCGTGGTGGAGCGGCTCGGCTCGACGCTCAGGCCCGTGCCGGTGACCCAGAAGATCCGCGCCGCGCGGATCGCGTCCAGGTCGAGGTCCGCCTCGTACAGCTCCAGGTCGGGGGCCTTGGGGGCGCGGTAGAAGTACAGCGGGAAGTCGTCCGGCGGGAAGACCTCGCAGAAGGTGAGCGGGGTCGCCAGGCCCGGCACGCTCTTCACCCAGCGGGCGTCGACGCCGAACGCGCCCAGCTCCTCGCGGAGATACGCCCCGAAGGGGTCCTCGCCGGTACCGGTGACCACCGCCGTGCGGCGCCCGAGCCGGGCCGCCGCCACCGCCACGTTCGAGGGCGAGCCGCCGAGGAACTTGCCGAACGACGTCACCTTCGCGAGCGGCACGCCGGTCTGGAGGGGATAGAGGTCCACCCCGATCCGCCCCATGGTGATCACGTCGTACGGAACCGCCTCCATGCACGCCCCCTTCATCGGCGACCCTTGGGCCGTCCCAGGTCTAGCGGCCCCGGACCGGCCCTGTCAATCTTTTGTCCTGACATTCGGACGTAGCCTTGACACCGTTCCGGCGCCCCCGGAAGGCTGCTCCCATGACGACGGCCAAGACTCGTATCCGGATCGGCTCGGCCCCCGACTCCTGGGGCGTCTGGTTCCCCGACGACCCCCGCCAGGTCCCCTGGACCCGCTTCCTCGACGAGGTCGCCGGGGCCGGATACGGGTGGATCGAACTCGGACCGTACGGCTACCTCCCCACCGACCCGGCGCGCCTCGCCGACGAGACCGCGCGCCGGAACCTGCGCGTCTCGGCCGGGACCGTCTTCACCGGGCTGCACCACGGCCCCGCCGTGTGGGACACCACCTGGGAGCACGTCGCGGACGTGGCGGAGCTGACCCGGGCCACCGGCGCCGGCCACCTGGTGGTCATCCCCGCGTTCTGGCGGGACGACAGGACGGGCGAGGTGCTGGAGAGCTCCACGCTCAGCGCCACGCAGTGGCGCGACCTCGCCGGGCAGACCGAACGCCTCGCCCGCGAGGTGCGCGAGCGCTACGGGCTGCGGATCGTGGTGCACCCGCACGCCGACACCCACATCGACAGCGAGGAGAACGTGGCCCGCTTCCTCGACGCCACCGACCCCGACCTGGTGAACCTGTGCCTGGACACCGGGCACTACGCCTACTGCGGCGGCGACAGCGTCAAGCTCATCGAGACCTACGGGGAGCGCATCGGCTACCTCCACCTCAAGCAGGTCGACCCCGACGTCCTGGCCCAGGTGCACGCCGAGCGGCTGCCGTTCGGGCCCGCCGTCGCCCGGGGGGTGATGTGCGAGCCGCCCGCCGGGGTGCCCGCCCTCGAACCGGTCCTCGCCGCCGCCCAGGCGCTCGACGTGGACCTGTTCGCGATCGTGGAGCAGGACATGTACCCGTGCGACCCGGACCGCCCGCTGCCGATCGCCACGCGCACGCGCGCGTTCCTGCGCTCCTGCGGGGCGTGACGCGATGGCCTCCGCACCGCTCGGGATCGCCGTCATCGGCACCGGGAAGATGGGCGCCGACCATGTGCGCCGCCTCACCACCGTGACCGGCGGGGCCCGGGTCGCCGCCGTCGCGGACATCGACGGCGAGCGCGCCAAGGAGGTGGCCGGCCCGATCGAGGGCTGCTCCGCCCACACCGACCCGGTCGCCGCGATGGCCGCTCCGGGCGTCGAGGCGGTCCTGATCGCCTCCTCGGGGCCCGCCCACGAGAGCGCGCTCCTGGAGGCGTTCCGGCGCGGTCTTCCCGTGCTGTGCGAGAAGCCGCTCACCCCGGATCCGGAGGGGGCCCTGCGGGTCCTGGAGGCCGAGACCCGGCGGGGACGGCGGCTGGCGCAGGTGGGGTTCATGCGGCGCTACGACGCCGAGTTCACCCGTCTCAAGGCGCTGCTCGACGAGGGCGGGCTCGGGCGGCCGCTGTTCCTGCACTGCCGCCACCGCAACGCCGCCTCCCCCTCGTTCTTCACCACCGAGATGCTGATCCGCGACTCCGTCGTCCACGAGGTCGACGCGGCCCGCTGGCTGCTCGGCCAGGAACTCACCGCCGTCCAGGTGCTGCGCCCGCGCCCCTCGTCGTACGCGCCCGAGGGCCTGGGCGACCCGCAGCTCGTGCTCTTCGAGACGGCCGGGGGCGCGGTCGTCGACGTGGAGATCTTCGTCAACTGCGGCTTCGGGTACGAGGTGCGCTGCGAGGCGGTGTGCGAGCGCGGGGCCGCCTCCGTCGGCGACGGGAGCGGCCCGGTCGTGCGCTCCGGCGGGCGCTGGGGCGGCGAACTCCCGCAGGACTTCACGACCCGCTTCGCCGACGCGTACGACCGCGAGGTGCAGGCGTGGGTCGACGCCACCCGGCGGGGCCGCGTCGAGGGCCCCGGCACCTGGGACGGCTACATGGCGGCCGTGGCCTGCGAGGCGGGCGTACGGGCCCAGCACTCGGGCGAGCGGGTGCGCGTGGAACCGGCGCGGGAGATGCCGGAGCTGTACGCGTAGGACGGCGGGCCCCGAGGACGGGGGCGCGGCGGGCCCGGGGCCGGGGGGCGCGGCGGGCCCGATGGTCGGGGGGCGCGGCGGGCCCGGTGGTCGGGGGGCGCGGCGGGCCCGGTGGTCGGCGCGTGCGGGCCCGGGTGAGGGCGCTTGACGGCCCGAACCCGCCCCATTCGTCACCCCTGTCACAACCGTCCCTTTCCTGTCACACATGTCTCCATTACGCGGGTCTTGCGTCACAGAGGGTCGACAGCCGCACCCCAGCCTTCACTCTCCGTCGTTCAACGGGCACAGGCTGAGTGATCGTCAACTGTCCGCGCCCAGCTCCCCCGACGGCCGCCAGACCGCCGCTGCGGCGCACGCAGGGAGGTGTCCACCATGACCGACCGACGGCTCTGGTCGTACAAGGAGATCGCCGCGCACATCCGCGTCCAGCCGGACACGGTCCGCTCGTACCGCAAACACGGGCTGCTGCCCGCCCCCGACCTCGTCGAGAACGGCAAGCCCTTCTGGTACGCCGACACCATCCGCACCTGGGTCGCCCGCCGCCCCGGGAACCGTGGCCGCAAAGGCAACGACTGACTGGAGGTCCGCTGGCTGGAGGTCCGCGCGAAAGGTAGTGGATTTATACCCCCCAGGGGTATAACGTGGAGCCTGTCAGCGGGTCCCGGCCTTCTCGTGACCCCCTGGTGCACCATGGAATCCGTACCCCCGAAGAGGAGAAGTCCATGACCGCCGAGACCGAAGCCGCCGCCAGCACGACCGGCTCCTGCTGCTCGCCCGCCGGCTCCTGCCACAGCGAGGGCCCGGCCGACGTCCAGGCCGGCTCCGTCACCACCGTCTACCGGGTCTCCGGGATGACCTGCGGGCACTGCGAGGGCGCCGTGTCGGGCGAGATCGGCGAGATCGCCGGCGTCGGCTCGGTGAAGGCCGTCGCGGCGACCGGCGAGGTGACCGTCGTCTCGGCGGCGCCGCTGGACGACGAGGCCGTCCGCGCGGCGGTCGACGAGGCCGGCTTCGAGCTGGTCGGCCGGGCCTGAGCGGCCCGATCTTCCTCTTCCGGGCCGTACGACCAGCGCATCCGCGCCGTACGGCCCGGTCTCTTTTTCAGGAGTCCACGTGGAAACGAACACGGTCGAGCTGGCCATCGGCGGTATGACCTGCGCCTCGTGCGCCGCCCGTATCGAGAAGAAGCTGAACCGGATGGACGGGGTCGAGGCGAGCGTCAACTACGCGACCGAGAAGGCGAAGGTCGCCTTCGTCGACGGCGTCGAAGTGGCGGGCCTGGTCGCGACGGTCATCAAGATGGGGTACACCGCCGAGTCACTCGCGCCGCCCCCGCCTCCGCCCCCGCCGCCCACCCGGACCGGGCAGGACGCGCCCGCGCGGGCCGGGGCGCGGGAACCGGAACAGCCGCCCGCGCCCCGCGCCGACGCGGCGGACGCCGCCGAGAGCCGCACCGCGCGGGCGCTCGCCGCGCTGCGCCAGCGGCTCCAGGTCTCGGCCCTGCTCGCGGCGCCCGTCGTGCTGCTGGCCATGGTGCCCTCGCTCCAGTTCGACAACTGGCAGTGGCTGAGCCTCACCCTGGCCGCGCCCGTCGTGGTCTGGGGCGCGCTGCCCTTCCACCGGGCCGCCTGGGCCAATCTGCGCCACGGCTCGGCCACCATGGACACCCTCGTCTCGGTGGGCACCCTCGCCGCCTTCCTCTGGTCGCTGTGGGCGCTGTTCCTCGGTGACGCGGGGATGCCCGCGATGCGCCACGGCTTCGACGCCACCGTCAGCCGCGCGGACGGCGCGTCCACCATCTATCTGGAGGTCGCCGCCGGGGTCGTCACCTTCATCCTGCTCGGCCGCTATCTGGAGGCCCGCTCCAAGCGGAAGGCGGGCGCGGCCCTGCGGGCGCTGCTCGAACTCGGCGCCAAGGACGTCGCCGTACTGCGGGAGGGGCGCGAGGTGCGGCTGCCCATCGGCGAGCTGCGGGTCGGCGACCGGTTCGTGGTGCGGCCCGGCGAGACGGTCGCCACCGACGGCACGGTCGTGGAGGGCGCGTCCGCCGTGGACACGTCCATGCTGACCGGCGAGTCCGTCCCCGTGGACGTGAGCGCGGGCGACGGCGTCACCGGCGCCACCGTCAACGTCGGCGGCCGCCTCGTCGTCGAGGCGACCCGGATCGGCGCCGACACCCAGCTGGCCCGGATGGCGCGCCTGGTCGAGGACGCGCAGAACGGCAAGGCCGAGGTCCAGCGCCTCGCCGACCGGATCTCCGGCGTCTTCGTACCGGTCGTGCTGCTCGTCTCGCTCGGCACGCTGGTGGGCTGGCTGCTGGCCACCGACGACATCACCGCGTCCTTCACGGCCGCCGTCGCGGTCCTGATCATCGCCTGCCCCTGCGCCCTGGGACTCGCGACCCCGACCGCCCTGATGGTCGGCACCGGCCGGGGCGCCCAGCTCGGCATCCTCATCAAGGGCCCCGAGGTCCTGGAGTCCACCCGCCGCGTCGACACGGTCGTCCTCGACAAGACCGGCACGGTCACCACCGGCCGGATGAGCCTGTACGACGTGTACGCGGCGGAGGGCACCGACGACAAGGAACTCCTGCGGTACGCGGGCGCCCTGGAGCACGCCTCCGAGCACCCCATCGCCCGCGCGATCGCGGAGGGCGCGCTCGAACAGGCGGGAGAGCTGCCCGTCCCCGAGTCGTTCCGCAACCTGCCCGGGCGCGGGGTCGAGGGCGTGGTCGAGGGCCACACGGTCTTCGTGGGCCGGGGCGTCGAGCTGCCCGCCGCCCTCGCCGGCGCCAAGGCGGCCGCCGAGGCCGAGGGGCGTACGGCGGTCGTGGTGGCCTGGGACGGGGCCGCGCGGGGCGTGCTGACCGTCGCCGACGCGGTGAAGGAGACCAGCGCCGAGGCGGTGGCCATGCTGCGCGGCCTCGGGCTGCGGCCGGTGCTGCTGACCGGGGACAACCGGGCGGTGGCCGAGGCGGTGGCGGCCCGGGTCGGAATCGCCGCGGAGGACGTCCACGCCGAGGTGCTGCCCGAGGAGAAGGTCGACGTGGTCAAGCGGCTCCAGGCCGAGGGCCGTTCGGTGGCCATGGTGGGCGACGGCGTCAACGACGCGGCGGCCCTGGCCACCGCGGACCTGGGGCTCGCCATGGGCACCGGGACGGACGCGGCGATAGAGGCGTCCGACCTGACCCTCGTTCGGGGGGATCTGCGGGTCGCGGCCGACGCGATCCGGCTCTCCCGGCGGACCCTGTCGACCATCAAGGGCAACCTGTTCTGGGCCTTCGGCTACAACGTGGCCGCGGTTCCGCTCGCCGCGGCGGGCCTGCTGAACCCTATGATCGCGGGCGCGGCTATGGCGTTCTCCTCGGTCTTCGTGGTAACCAACAGCCTACGGTTGCGCTCCTTCACCTGATCTCCACAAAGAGAGCTAGATCACAGAGATTATGAGGTAACCATCGGACCGGTTCGGGAGTCTAAGTGGGCGATGCCGAGGACGTCTTGGGGGACGTCCATGGAATGTCTTGGGGGACGTTCCAGGCAGCGCGTTGGCCGGGGCACGTACCACGGGGAGCTTTGAGCGGCCCACCCGTGACGTACGTACCCCGGCAGACCGCAGGGCTCCCGGCCGGATCCCGTGGGGGGAATCCGCACCGGGTATAGGGGAAGCGCCCCGCCCGCCAACCCGTGGGGGGATTGGTGGGCGGGGCGCTTCTGTATGTTTTTTGGGGCGCTACGCGCCCCCATTAGGGGCGCGGGGAACTGCGCGACCAGCCACGCACGGTCCGCAGCCGAAGACCCGTGCTCCTCGCGGAGCGACTAGCGGGCCTCGACCGGGACGAAGTCGCGCAGGACCTCGCCCGTGTAGATCTGGCGCGGGCGGCCGATGCGGGAGCCGGGCTCCTTGATCATCTCGTGCCACTGGGCGATCCAGCCCGGCAGCCGGCCGAGCGCGAACAGCACCGTGAACATCTCGGTCGGGAAGCCCATCGCGCGGTAGATCAGACCCGTGTAGAAGTCCACGTTCGGGTACAGGTTGCGCGAGACGAAGTAGTCGTCGGAGAGCGCGTGCTCCTCCAGCTTCAGCGCGATGTCGAGCAGCTCGTCGGACTTGCCGAGGGCCGACAGGACGTCGTGCGCGGCAGCCTTGATGATCTTCGCGCGCGGGTCGAAGCTCTTGTAGACCCGGTGGCCGAAGCCCATGAGCCGGACGCCGTCCTCCTTGTTCTTCACCTTGCGGATGAAGGAGTCGACGTCGCCGCCGTTGGCCTGGATGCCTTCCAGCATCTCCAGGACCGACTGGTTGGCGCCACCGTGCAGGGGGCCCCACAGGGCGCTGATGCCGGCGGAGATCGAGGCGAACATGTTCGCCTGCGAGGAGCCGACCAGGCGCACGGTGGAGGTGGAGCAGTTCTGCTCGTGGTCCGCGTGCAGGATGAGCAGCTTGTCGAGCGCCGAGACGACGACCGGGTCCAGCTCGTACTCCTGCGCCGGGACCGAGAACGTCATCCGCAGGAAGTTCTCGACGTAGCCGAGGTCGTTGCGCGGGTAGACGAACGGGTGGCCGATCGACTTCTTGTACGCGTACGCCGCGATCGTCGGAAGCTTGGCGAGCAGCCGGATCGTCGAGAGGTGGCGCTGCTTCTCGTCGAACGGGTTGTGGCTGTCCTGGTAGAACGTCGACAGCGCGGAGACGACCGAGGACAGCATGGCCATCGGGTGGGCGTCGCGCGGGAAGCCGTCGAAGAAGCGCTTGACGTCCTCGTGCAGCAGCGTGTGCTGGGTGATCTCGCTCTTGAACGTCGACTGCTGGTCGACCGTCGGCAGCTCGCCGTTGATGAGGAGGTACGCGACCTCCAGGAAGGTCGAGCGCTCGGCGAGCTGCTCGATCGGGTATCCGCGGTAGCGCAGGATGCCCTGCTCGCCGTCGAGGTAGGTGATGGCGGATTTATAGGCGGCAGTGTTGCCGTATCCGCTGTCCAGGGTCACGAGACCGGTCTGGGCCCGGAGCTTCCCGATGTCGAAGCCCTTGTCGCCGACGGTGCTGTCGATCACCGGGTAGGTGTACTCGCCATCGCCGAACCGCAGTACTACAGCGTTGTTAGCGTTCTCGCTCACGTCATCCCTCACCGACGTAGTGCCTCTTCTTCGAGGTGCCCTGACTGTCTCTACCATCCCCCATTTGGCTCAGCAGAGTGCACTCGGGGTCGCCCATTGGGCTTATTAGCGGCACTCAGTGCCGTCAACCTGCTCATCCTGCCCCCTTCGCCCCGGTTCTGGAAGCCCTAGGTGATGTTTCCCACCAAGGGCCCTCCTGACAGCCGATGAGCGAGTGCGGTAAAGCGTCTGCCTGCGGAAACCGTACGCACTGCCTGGCCGATCGCCTTGCGGGACCCCACCAGGACGACGAGTTTTCTGGCGCGGGTGACCGCCGTGTAGAGCAGGTTCCGCTGGAGCATCATCCACGCGCCGGTGGTGACCGGGATCACCACCGCCGGATACTCGCTGCCCTGGGAGCGGTGGATGGTCACCGCGTACGCGTGGGACAGCTCGTCCAGTTCGTCGAAGTCGTACCCCACCTCCTCGTCCTCGTCCGTCAGCACCGTCAGCCGCTGTTCGTCCAGGTCGAGCGCGGTCACCACGCCGACGGTGCCGTTGAAGACACCGTTCTCGCCCTTCTCGTAATTGTTCCGGATCTGGGTGACCTTGTCGCCGACCCGGAACACCCTTCCGCCGAACCGCTTCTCGGGCAGATCGGGGCGGGCCGGGGTGATGGCCTGCTGGAGGAGGCCGTTGAGGGTGCCCGCGCCCGCCGGGCCGCGGTGCATCGGGGCGAGCACCTGCACGTCGCGCCGGGGGTCGAGGCCGAACTTGGCGGGGATGCGGCGCGCGGCCACGTCCACCGTGAGCCGCCCGGCGTCCTCGGTCTCCTCCTCCACGAAGTGGAAGAAGTCGCTGAGGCCCTGGGTGAGCGGGGGGACCCCGGAGTTGATGCGGTGGGCGTTGGTGACCACGCCGGACTGCTGGGCCTGCCGGAAGATCCTGGTGAGCCGCACCCGCGGCACCGGTCCGCCCTCGGCGAGCAGGTCCCGCAGCACCTCGCCGGCGCCGACGGAGGGCAGCTGGTCCACGTCCCCGACCATCAGCAGGTGCGCGCCCGGGGCGACGGCCTTCACCAGCTTGTTGGCGAGCAGCAGGTCGAGCATCGAGGCCTCGTCGACCACGACCAGGTCGGCGTCGAGCGGGCGGTCCTTGTCGTATGCCGCGTCGCCGCCCGGCTTCAGTTCAAGGAGGCGGTGGACGGTGGACGCCTCGGCGCCGGTCAGTTCGGCGAGCCGCTTGGCGGCGCGGCCGGTGGGGGCGGCGAGCACCACCTTGGCCTTCTTGGCGCGGGCCAGCTCCACGATCGAGCGCACCGTGAAGGACTTGCCGCAGCCGGGGCCGCCGGTGAGCACCGCGACCTTGCTGGTCAGGGCGAGCCGCACGGCCTCCTGCTGCTCGGGGGCGAGCTCGGCGCCGGTGCGCCCGGCGAGCCAGGACAGGGCCCGCTCCCAGTCCACGTCCTGGAAGCCGGGCATCCGGTCCTCGCCGGTGCGCAGGAGCCGGACGACCTGGGCGGCCAGGGAGAGCTCGGCGCGGTGGAAGGGGACGAGATAGACGGCGTTGACCCGCTCGGCCCCGCCCTGCGGTCCGGGGACCGGCTCGCGGACGACGCCCTCCTCGGCGACCAGCTCGCCCAGGCAGTCGATCACCAGCCCGGTGTCGACCTGGAGGAGCTTCACCGAGTCCGCGATCAGCTGCTCCTCGGGCAGGAAGCAGTGGCCCTGGTCGGTGGACTGGGACAGGGCGTACTGAAGGCCGGCCTTGACGCGCTCGGGGCTGTCGTGCGGGATGCCGACGGCCTGGGCGATGCGGTCGGCGGTGAGGAAGCCGATGCCCCACACGTCGGCGGCCAGCCGGTAGGGCTGGTTCTTCACCACGGAGATCGAGGCGTCCTCGTACTTCTTGTAGATGCGCACGGCGATGGAGGTGGAGACGCCGACGCCCTGGAGGAAGACCATGACTTCCTTGATGGCCTTCTGCTCCTCCCAGGCGGCCCCGATCAGTTTGGTGCGCTTGGGGCCGAGGCCGGGCACCTCCACCAGGCGCTGGGGCTGCTGCTCGATGATGTCGAGCGTGTCCGTGCCGAAGTGCTCCACGATGCGGTCGGCGATGCGGGGGCCGATGCCCTTGATCAGGCCGGAGCCGAGGTAGCGCCGGATGCCCTGGATGGTGGCGGGCAGGACCGTCGTGTAGTTCTCCACGGTGAACTGCTTGCCGTACTGCGGGTGGGAGCCCCAGCGGCCCTCCATCCGCAGGGATTCGCCGGGCTGCGCGCCGAGGAGCGACCCCACCACCGTGAGGAGGTCGCCGCCGCCGCGCCCGGTGTCGACCCGGGCGACCGTGTAGCCGTTCTCCTCGTTGGCATAGGTGATCCGCTCCAGGACCCCTTCGAGCACCGCGAGATTGGACATGATCCGACGCTACCCGTGGCCTCGGACACCCGGGGACGCCTGTGGACAACTTTCCCGGGCCGGCCGGGGGTTCGCCCGGGGGCCGGGAACGCACGGGAATTCAAGGGGGCCCGGTCCGTATGACCGGGCCCCTCGATTCCCTCCCCATTCCCTCCCCTGCCGGCGCCCGCTCAGGACCCCCCCGGATCCCTCCCCCGGAACACCGACGCCAACTAAGACACCCGTCACGCCAGAAGGGTTGTACAACTGCGGGCAGTTATTTTTCCGGAATCCCGAGATACCGGCAAAGGAGGACAAGCGGGGAGGTTTTGCCTCTGCCCGGTCCTCATGCCGCCTTCAGGTAGCCCCCGTCCACCACGAGGTCCGCCCCGGTGGTGCTGCCCGACCGCGGCGAGGCCAGCAGGGCCACCGCGTCGGCCACCTCCTGCGGGGTCACCAGGCGGCCGGTGGACATGTTCATCATCTGCGGGGCCAGGGAGTCCATCACCGTGTCGCGGTCCGAACCCGCCATGGCCGCGATCACGTCGGCGGCGCCGCCCTCCTCGGTCCACCACGCGGTCCGTACCGCCCCGGGCGAGACGGTGTTGAAGCGGACGCCCCGGGGGGCGTACTCCTCCGACAGGACCTTGGTGAGGTGGTTCAGGGCCGACTTGGCCGCGCCGTACTCGGCGTTGCCGACCGAGGGCTGGCGGGCCAGGGCCGTCGAGACGGTGACGACCGCGCCGCCGCCGTCGGCGAGCAGGTGCGGCAGGGCGGCGCGGACCGTCCGCACCGCCGAGAACAGGTTGAACTCGAAGATCGCGGACCAGTCCGGGTCGTCCGCGTCCAGGAACGAGGTGCGCGGCAGGGACACGCCCGGCGGCGGCCCGCCCGCGTTGTTGACCAGGACGTCCAGCCCGCCGAACTCCTCGACGGTACGGGCCACCACGCGCGCGGGGGAGTCGTGGTCCATGAGGTCGGCCGGTACGTGGACCAGTCCGGGGCGGGCCAGCTTCTCCAGCTCCGGGCTGGTGCGGCGGGAGACGGCGACCACGCGGGCGCCCTCGTCCAGCAGGGTGCTCACCACGGCGAGGCCGATGCCCTTCGAGGCGCCGGTGACGAGCGCGGTGCGGCCGGAGAGGTGCAGGTCCATGGGGTGTCTCCTCGGGGTCGCGGCCTTGCCCCGAAGGGGGCGAACGGGAGGCCGTGCCCACGATCCTGCTCGGCCGCGCCCGCATCGGCTGGCGGGAATCCGTCGGCGAACTCCGCCCCGGACGCGACCCCTCCAGCCCTCTCCGGCTGCCGCTACGCGCGCGTACGTCCCGGGCCGCCGCGGAGAGCCGCCCGCCGCGTCACCGCTCCCGCTACGCGCGCGTGCGTCCCGTCGAGCCCCGGACCATCAACTCCGCGTGCACCGTGGCGATCCCGCCCGGCGGCACCGGCTCCTTGCCCATCGCCAGCCGGCCCGCCCGGGCCCCCGCCTCGTACAGCGGCAGCCGTACGGTCGTCAGGGCCGGGACCGCGTCCGTGCTGAACGGCAGGTCGTCGAAGCCCGCCACCGAAACGTCGTCCGGGACGGACAGGCCCCGGTCCCGCAGGGCCGCGCAGGCGCCCAGCGCGACGGTGTCGTTGGCGGCCACGACGGCGGTCAACGACGCGTCCCGGCGCAGGAGTTCGTTGGTGGCGTCGTAGCCGGAGCGGCGGTCGTACGAGCCGTGGACGAGCGGTCCCGGTGCCACGCCCGCGTCCGCGAGCGCCGCGAGGTGGCCCTCGACGCGGTGCCGGGTGGTGGTGCGCTCCTCGGGGCCCGCCACGTAGCCGATGCGGCGGTGGCCCAGGGCGAGCAGATGCTCCGTCAGGCGGCGGCTGCCGCCCCGGTTGTCGAAGGTGAGCGTCGCCGCGTCCGGCCCGGCGCTCCTTGCCCCGCCGCCGGGCCCGGTGAGCGCCAGCGGGGGCCGTCCGCACAGCACGATCCGCGCTCCCGCCTCCGCCAGCCGTCCCAGCTTGGCCGCGACCGCCGCCGCGTGCCCGGGGTCCTCCAGGGCGCCTCCGGTGAGGATGACGGCTGCGGCGCGCTGGCGCTGGAGCAGGGTGAGGTAGGTGAGTTCGCGCTCGGGCGAGCCGCCGGTGTTGCAGACCACCGCCAGCTTCTCGCGCGCGCCGGGGTTGCCGCCGATCTCGGACTGGGCGGCGCCCGCCATGATCCCGAAGAAGGGGTCGGCGATGTCGTTGACGAGTATGCCGACCAGGTCGGAGGTGGCGGCGGCGAGGGAGCTGGCGGGCCCGTTCAGGACGTAGTCCAGCTCGTCCACGGCCCGCAGGACGCGTTCGCGGGTGGCCGCGGCGACCGGGTAGTTGCCGTTGAGCACCCGCGAGACGGTCGCCGGGGACACCCGGGCGCGCGCCGCCACATCCGCCAGGGTCGCTGTCATCTCTGCCTCCGGGCACGTCTCGTGGGCACTTGGGGTGGTCCGCCGCGCGCCTCTTGTCGGCGGCGCTGTGCGCAGGCTAGCGTCCCCCTCGATAGAAAGCGCTTGCTACGCCTGTTACCAGTAGATCGCCGCTGGATCACCGAGCCCCGCCGCCCCGAGGGGCGGGGCCGATGGGATGAAGGGGACCTCGATGACACCGACGTCTGCCCACCCGACGCCACCGGCGTCCGCAAGTCCGGCGCCACCGGCGCCCGCACGCCCGGCGCCACCGGAGTCCGCGCGCCGGACCGTGCGGATCGCCATGAACGGCGTCACCGGCCGGATGGGCTACCGCCAGCACCTCGTACGCTCCCTGCTCGCCCTGCGCGACCAGGGCGGCCTCGACCTCGGCGACGGCACGGTCCTGTGGCCCGAGCCGGTCCTGGTGGGCCGCCGGGAGTCCGCGCTGCGGGACATCGCCGGGCGCCACGGCCTCACCCACTGGTCCACGGACCTGGACGCCGTGCTCGCCGACGAATCCGTGGAGATCTACTTCGACGCCCAGGTCACCTCCGCCCGCGAGGAGGCCCTGGCCAGGGCGATCGGCGCGGGCAAGCACGTCTACACCGAGAAGCCCACCTCGACGGGCCTGTCCGGCGCCCTGGAGCTGGCCAGGCTCGCCCGGGACGCCGGGATCCGGCACGGCGTCGTCCAGGACAAGCTCTTCCTGCCGGGCCTGCTGAAGCTGAAGCGGCTCATCGACGGCGGCTTCTTCGGGCGGATCCTGTCGGTGCGCGGCGAGTTCGGCTACTGGGTCTTCGAGGGCGACTGGCAGGAGGCCCAGCGCCCCTCGTGGAACTACCGCGCCCAGGACGGCGGCGGCATCGTCGTCGACATGTTCCCGCACTGGGAGTACGTCCTGCACGAGCTCTTCGGCCGCGTCACCTCCGTCCAGGCGCTGGCGGCCACGCACATCCCGCGGCGCTGGGACGAGAGCGGCAAGCCCTACGACGCGACGGCCGACGACGCCGCCTACGGGATCTTCCAGCTGGAGGGCGGCGCGGTCGCCCAGATCAACTCCTCCTGGGCGGTCCGGGTGCACCGCGACGAACTCGTGGAGTTCCAGGTGGACGGCACCGAGGGCTCGGCGGTGGCGGGGCTGCGCAGCTGCCGCGTCCAGCACCGCGCCGCCACCCCCAAGCCGGTGTGGAACCCGGACCTGCCCGCGACCGAGGAGTTCCGCGAGCAGTGGCAGCGGGTGCCGGACAACGCCGGTTTCGACAACGGCTTCAAGGCGCAGTGGGAGCTGTTCCTGCGCCATGTGGCGCTCGGCACCCCCTATCGCTGGGACCTGCTGGCGGGCGCGCGCGGGGTGCAGCTCGCCGAGCTGGGGCTGCGGTCCTCCGCCGAGGGCCGCCGGGTCGAGGTGCCGGAGATCGTGCTGTGAGCCTGCTGCTGCCGCGCGCGGACGGCACGCTCGTCCGGTACGAGCCGCGCCGGGACCCGGCCGCCGTCGCCCCGGGCGGCCCGCCGCTGTCCCGCACGGTCTTCTCGGCCGCGCACGTGGTCGCCGACCCGTACGCCGAGACCGTGCCCGGAGGCCCCGCCGCCCTTGACTGGGAGGCCACGCTCGCCTTCCGCCGCCATCTGTGGGCGCACGGGCTCGCCGTCGCGGAGGCCATGGACACCGCGCAGCGCGGGATGGGCCTGGACTGGCCCACGGCCGCCGAGCTGATCCGGCGCTCGGCCGCCGAGGCCAGCGCGGCCGGCGGGCGCATCGCCTGCGGGGCGGGCACCGACCAACTGGCGGGGGCGGCCTCCCTGGACGAGGTGACGGCCGCGTACGAGGAGCAGCTCGCCGTCGTCGAGGGGGCCGGCGCCCAGGCGATCCTGATGGCCTCGCGCGCGCTGGCGGCGGTGGCGCGCGGCCCGGAGGACTACCGGGCCGTGTACGGGCGGCTGCTGGAGCAGACCGGGCGGCCGGTGATCCTGCACTGGCTCGGCCCGATGTTCGACCCGGCGCTGGCCGGCTACTGGGGCTCGGCCGACCTCGACGCGGCCACCGAGACGTTCCTGGCGATCGTCTGCGCCCACGCGGCGAGGATCGACGGGGTGAAGGTGTCGCTGCTCGACGCGGGCCGCGAGGTGGCGCTGCGACGGCGGCTGCCGGACGGGGTGAAGTGCTACACCGGGGACGACTTCCACTACCCCGAGCTGATCGAGGGCGACGACCGTGGCTTCAGCCACGCCCTGCTGGGGATCTTCGACCCGCTGGGCCCGCTCGCGGCGGACGCGGTACGGGCGCTGGACGCGGCCGATCCGGCGGGCTTCCGCAAGCGCCTGGACCCCACGGTCGGGCTCGCCCGCCACCTCTTCGGGGCGCCGACCCGCTTCTACAAGACGGGCGTGGTCCTGCTCGCGTGGCTCGCGGGCCACCAGGAGCACTTCACCATGGTGGGCGGCCTCCAGTCGGCCCGCTCGCTGCCGCATCTGGCGCGGGCCTACGAACTGGCCGACGGTCTCGGCCTGTTCCCCGATCCGGAGGCGGCCGCCTCCCGGATGCGCGCCCTGCTCACGGTCCACGGAGTCGCCTCATGAACCCCGCGGCGCTGTCCCGGCTGAGCATCAACCAGATGACCGTGAAGCAGCTCCCGCTGCCCGAGCTGGTCCGCGCCTGCGCGGACGCGGGCGTGCCGGGCGTCGGGCTGTGGCGCGAGCCCGTGCGGGCGTACGGCGTCGGGGCCGCCGCGCGGCTGGTGCGGGACGCCGGGCTGCGCGTCACCACGCTGTGCCGGGGCGGCTTCTTCACGGCGGAGGAGCCCCTCGCGCGCGCGAGGGCGCTGGACGACAACCGGGCCGCGCTCGACGAGGCGGCGGAGCTGGGCACCGACACCCTGGTGCTGGTCTCGGGCGGACTGCCCGAGGGCGACCGGGACCTGGCCGGGGCGCGCGTGCGGGTGGCCGACGCGCTGGCCGAGCTGGCTCCGTACGCGCGCGCCCGGGGCGTACGCCTGGCGATCGAGCCGCTGCACCCGATGTACGCGTCGGACCGCTGTGTCGTCTCCACCCTCGGCCAGGCCCTGAGGCTCGCGGAGCGGTTCCCGGCGCGGGAGGTGGGGGTGGTCGTGGACACCTACCACCTGTGGTGGGACGACCTGGCCCCGGCGGCGGTGGCCCGGGCCGGGGCGGTCGGCCGGATCCACTCCTTCCAACTGGCCGACTGGATCACCCCGTTGCCCGCCGGGGTCCTGACCGGGCGGGGCCAGCTCGGGGACGGGGTGATCGACCTCGGGGCATGGTGCGACCGGGTGGCCGCGGCGGGCTACACCGGTCCGGTGGAGGTCGAGCTGTTCAACGAGGAGCTGTGGGAACGTGACGGGGTGGCGGTGCTGAAGGAGACGGTGGAGCGGTTCGCGGCGGTGGTGCGGGCGGACGCGGCGCCCCTCGGCGCGCGGCCCGGCCCGGCGGGCCGATGAACGGGCGGACGCGGTACGCGTTCTCCACCCTCGGGGTCCCGGGCCTGCCCGTCGCCGAGGTGGTGCGCCTCGCCGTGGCGCACGGCTATGACGGCGTGGAGCTGCGCGCCCATCCGGAGGAGCCGGTCCACCCCGGCATCGGCGCCCGGCAACGGGCGGAGGTGGCCGCGGAGTTCGCGGCACACGGCGTGGGCGTGCTCACCGTCGCCGGCTACGCGCGCGTGGCGGACCCCGGCGACACCGAGCCGGTCGAGGCGCTGGTGGACCTCGCGCACGACCTCGGCGCCCCGTACGTACGGGTCTTCCCCGGCGGCCGGGGCGGCCCGGACGACGACGGGACCGCGGTGCGGCGGCTGCGGTCGGTGTGCGCGTTCGCCGCCGGGCGGGGGGTGCGCGTCCTGCTGGAGACGCACGACTCGCACCGCACGGGCGCGGCCGTCGCGCGCGTCCTCGACCGGGTCGGCTCGCCTTCGGCGGGCGCCCTGTGGGACGTGATGCACACCTGGCTCGGCGGCGAGAGCCCCGCCGATTCGTACGCGGCGCTCGCCCCGCACCTGGGGTACGTCCAGGTCAAGGACATCGCCTCGGCCGAGGACACCGCGCCGCTGCCGCTCGGGACCGGGGTGCTGCCGCTGGCGGACGCGCTGGCGCCGCTCGGGGCCGGGGGCTGGCTGTGCTGGGAGTACGAGAAGCGCTGGTATCCGGAGGCGGCCGCGCTGCCGGGGCTGCTGACCGCCGGGCGGGAGCGGCTGGCCGCCCTGGTCCGCTCCTGATCCACCCGGGCCGGCCGCTCCGGCGGCCTCCCGCTCCCCGCCCCTCCTCCGCCTTCCCCCGCCGATCCGGGCCCGGCGGTGCGCGCCCCCTTGACCGGCAATAACTTTCCGGTTATCCGTTCGGTTTGGAAGTTTCTTCCAGCCTAGGGATGGAGTGCCCGTGTCGTACCGCACCTCCAGACGCACCCTCCTCACCACCGCCGCCGCGACGGCCGCCACGGCCGCCGTGGGGCCCGCGCTCCCCGCGTACGCCGACGCGCCGCGCGCCCCCTCCGCCCGGCTGCGCCGGCTGGTCTCCCGGATGTCCCTGGCGGAGAAGGTCGGCCAGCTCTTCGTGACGCGGGTGTACGGACACTCCGCGACCGCGCCCGACCAGGCCGACATCGACGCCAACCTCAGCGAGCTCGGCGTCCGCACCGCCGCCGAGCTGATCGCCAGGTACCACGTCGGCGGCATCATCTACTTCACCTGGGCCCACAACACCCGCGACCCGCACCAGATCGCCGGCCTCTCCAACGGCATCCAGCGGGCGGGCCTGTCCCAGCCCACGCCCGTACCGCTGCTCATCGCCACCGACCAGGAACACGGCATCGTGTGCCGGGTCGGCCGCCCCGCCACCCTCTTCCCGGGCGCGATGGCGCTCGGCGCCGGGGGATCGGCGCGCGACGCCCGCACGCTCGGGCGCGTCGCCGGGGCCGAGCTGCGCGCGCTGGGCATCCGGCAGAACTACTCCCCCGACGCCGACGTGAACGTCAACCCGGCCAACCCCGTCATCGGGGTGCGCTCCTTCGGCGCCGACCCGGCGGCGGTGGCCCGTCTGGCCGCCGCCGAGGTGCGCGGCTACCAGGAGGCGGGCGTCGCGGCGACCGCCAAGCACTTCCCCGGGCACGGCGACACCACGGTCGACAGCCACACCGGTATCCCGGTGATCACCCACACCCGCCGGCAGTGGGAGGAGCTGGACGCGCCGCCGTTCCGGGCCGCCGTCGCCGCCGGGATCGACTCGATCATGACCGCGCACATCCAGTTCCCGGCGCTCGACGCGACCAACGACCCGGCGACGCTGTCGCACCCGATCCTCACCGGCATCCTGCGCGAGGAGCTCGGCTACCGCGGGGTCATCGTCACCGACTCGCTGGGCATGCAGGGCGTCCGGGACAAGTACGGCGACGACCGGGTCCCGGTGCTCGCCCTGAAGGCCGGGGCCGACCAGCTGCTCAACCCGCCGGACCTCGCGGTGGCGTGGAACGGTGTGATGGCGGCGGTCACCAGCGGCGAGATCAGCGAGGCCCGGTTGGACGAATCGATCCTGCGGGTGCTCGAACTCAAGGAGCGCCGGGGCCTGTTCAGCCATCCGTACGTCTCCCACGACGCCGTGGACCGGGTGGTCGGCACCCGGACGCACCTCGCCGCCGCCGACGCGGTGGCCGAGCGCACCACGACCCTGCTCGCCAACACGGGCGAACTGCTCCCGCTCTCCCGCCGCGGCCACCGCGACGTCCTGGTCGTGGGCCCCGACCCGGCCTCCCCCTCCGGGACGACCGGGCCGCCGACCACCGTCCTGGCCGGGGCCCTGGCCGAACTGGGCTTCCGCGCGAGCGCCCTGCCGACCGGCACCCTGCCCTCGCAGGCGCAGATCGACGCGGCGGTGGCGGCGGCGCGCGGCAAGGACGTGGTGGTCGTGGGCACCTACAACGCGGGGCCGGGCGGGGCGCAGGCCCGGCTGGTGGCGGCGCTCGGCGCGAGCGGTGTGCCGGTGGTGCACCTCGCGATCCGCAACCCGTACGACATCGCGCACCTCAGCGGGTACACGGCCTCGCTCGCCACCTACTCCTGGACCGATGTCGAACTGCGCGCCGCGGTACGGGTCATGGCGGGCCGGGCCGAGCCCGTCGGGCGGCTGCCGGTGGCGGTGCCGCGCGGGGACGATCCGGCGCGGGTGCTGTACCCGATCGGCTACGGGCTGTCGTACCGGAGATAACCCCCGGGCCCTCTGGCGTGTTCTCGGCGTGAGAGGTCACGCTGGAGCGGGGGGTCGGACATGTACGAGTACGGTGCCACAAGACTGGTTCGGGCCGTTTCGGCCGCGTTCTGCGCCGGGACGCTGCTCCTGACGGGCTGCCGGCAGGATCCGGGAGCCGCGGCCGTCCCCGACTCGCCCGTCCCGCCGTCCTACGGCGCCACCTTCCTCGGGAACGGGGACTGCGCGGCGCGCGGGCGCACGTTCCGCGAGGTGCCGTGCACCAGCGAGCGGGCGGTGGCCCGGGTCCTGGTGCGCCGGGAGGGGACGCGGACGGCCGGGGCCGCGGGCTGCCCGCCGGACACCGACTTCGTGCTGTACATCGGGGGCGAGGGCGCCTCCGGCTACGCCTGTATGCGCAACCTGGAGGCGCCCCACCCGGGCGACCCGGGGATGGGCGGCGGCCCCTACACGGTGGTGGGCGACTGCGTGTACCACGCGGGGTCGGACCTGGTGAAGGAGACGCCGTGCGACGGGTCGGGCCCCAACGCCGCCGAGTTCGAGGTCACTTCGGCGGTGCCGCGCCGCCCCGACTGCCCCGCGTCGACGGCGCTGTACGTGCAGCTGCCGGGGGGCGGGGACAGGGTGGGGTGCGCGCGGCGGCTGTGAGCCGTGGCGCTACGGCCGCAGCGTCGGCTCGCGCTCCACGGACGGGCGGTCGAGCCGGGCGTCGAAGGCCGCCAGCGGCCTGGCCTTGGCCGCGGTCGCCGCCGGCACGCCCGCCCAGCGCAGGATCGCCGAGGTCGCCGTCGCCTTCTCCCCGGCCGCGAGCCCCGCGACCTTGGAGCCGTGGTTGCCGCCCGCGACCGTGAACACGTACGAGTCGCGCGCCCCGTGCCCGAGGCGGAAGCGCTCCGCGCCCCACGGGTCGTTCTGGCCGTACACGTACAGCATGTGGTCGGCGTGGTGGCGCACCCAGGTGTCCACGCGCGCCATCGCCGTCGGCTGGAAGCGCATCGGGATGGAGCGCGGGACGAAGTGGCGCGGCGGCTGGTAGCCGTAGCGGCTCAGACCGCGCAGCCAGGGCTGCTCGATGGCGGGCGAGCCGAGCTGCGTACCGGCCTGGTAGTAGTACGGCGTGTACGGCTCCAGGCCCTGGTCGGTGTAGAACGAGAAGCCGGAGATGGTGTCGACCGTGTCCCAGATCGCCTGGTCGGTGGCGTGCGGGGCGTCCGCCGGGATGGTCGCGCAGTCGGCCAGCAGGCTGTACTGCCAGAACGCCCACACGTAGTCGAGCACGACCGCCTCGTACGACTTGTCGAGGGAGCCGGTCGTGGTGAAGGTGTAGCCGTTGGCCTTGGCGTACTCGGCGTACTTGGCCTCCAGCGGCTTGCGGCGCACCAGCGCCTCGCGCTGCACGGCCTGGAGCTTGTCGCGGCACTCCTTGGTGCCGACCGTCCGGAAGAACCGGTCGTACGCGGAGTCCTCGTCGTTGACGACGTCGTTGGGGGCGACGTACGCCACCACGCCGTCCATGTCGCGGGGGTAGAAGCGCTTGTAGTACGTCGCCGTCATGCCGCCCTTGGAGCCGCCCGTGGTCAGCCAGTTCTTGCTGTAGACGGGCTTGAGGGCCTGGAAGACGCGGTGCTGGTCGCTGGCCGCCTGCCAGATGTCCAGCTTGCTCCAGTCCGCCGGCGCGGGCCGGGACGGGGTGAAGTAGCGGTACTCGACCGATACCTGGTTGCCGTCCACGATCTGGGTGGGCTCGCTGCGGCCGGGGTTGGTCGAGACGTTGTAGCCGCTGGTGTACATGACGGTCGGGCGGCCGGTGTCCTTGTGCAGCAGGGTGATCCGCTGCTGGAAGGTGCCCGCCTTCGGATGGTGGTGGTCCACGGGCTGGGTGAAGCCGAGGACGAAGTAGCGGTAGCCCGCGTAGGGCTTCTCCTCGATGAGGCTCATCCCGGGTATCGCCAGGATGCGGTCCTTGATGTCCGGCACGGCGAGGTCCGGCTCGGCGGCGGTGGCCGCCCCTGCCGTGGCTCCCGCCACGCTCACCGTGCCTATGAGCACGACGAGTGAAAGAAGCCATCTGAGCGTCTTGCGCATGCACTCTCCCCTGGGGTCACGACGTGACGCGATCGTCGTGAACCTAGCGGGGGCAACACCAGTGCGACCAGACCCAGTTGTGCCACCCTGCCCCATGGCAGCGTTGTCATCCCGTCCTCAGGGCCGTCTCAGCACAGGATCCAGCCCGTGGAGCCACCCCTGCCCGCCACCGAGCCCGAGGCCCGTACACAGCGGTTGATGGCGTGCACCGTGACCGGGCCCGCCTGCCGGGTGAACCGGCCGCTGTCGGAGACCGGGCCGCCGCCGCGCGCCTGGATCGTCACCGACATCTGCCGTCGGGCGCCGGGCGACTTGGCCACGGCCACCGCGCACGCGTAGCCGTGCGTCTTGTAGACCCGCAGCTCGCCGGTGGCGAACGTGACCGTCCTGACCTGCCGTCCGCCGCACGAGGACGCCGCTTCGGCGCTGCCCGCGCCCGGTCCGAGCACGGCGAGGCCGGCCGTCGCGAGGAGCACCGCCAGCCCCGGTCCCGCCCGGTCCCGCAGCCCCCGCCTACCCCCACCGAACACGCTTGCCCCCTTCCGTCACATGAGCGTATGTGAGTACGGACGCGCGGAGGCTACCCGCGGTTGCGCCGCGGGCCGGGGCCGCCGGTCAGCCGTTGCTGCCGATCATCGCCACGAAGGCGACCTCGGCGAGGATCTGGATCCACAGGCCCGCCGCCCGCATCTCCTCGGCGCGCCGGGCGCGGTCGGGCACGGCCAGGACGAGGACGAAGGCGAGACCGGCCGCCCACAGGGCCCAGCTCATCTGCGTGGCGCTCGCCCCGTGGGAGGCGCAGTCCGTGTAGTAGTCGCCGTAGGTCAGGCACCGGGAGAAGCGCTCGGAGCTGGCCACGGCCAGTCCGACCAGGACGACGGCCGGGATCATCCCGAACGCCGAGAGCACGGCGGCCGTACGCATCCGGGTCCGGGAGTTCTTCGGGACGGGGGCGGGCGTGAACGCGGTCTTCGTGGTCATGCCCCGATCCAACCGGGGACGGCCCGCCGCGCGGACCGTCCCCGGTACTCATTCGTCTGTGTGCGCGTACTCAGACGCTCATACCGCCGCGGGCTCGTCCTCGCCGATGAAGGTGCGCCACAGGCTCGCGTAGCGCCCGTCCCGGGCGAGGAGTTCGTCGTGGGTGCCGTCCTCGACGACCCGGCCGTGGTCCATCACCACGACCCGGTCCGCGCGGGCGGCCGTGGTGAGGCGGTGGGCGACCACCAGCGTGGTGCGGCGGCCGGTGAGCCGGTCGGTGGCCTGGTTGACCTGGGCCTCGGTGGCCAGGTCCAGGGCGGCGGTGGCCTCGTCGAGGAGCAGGACGTCCGGGTCGACGAGTTCGGCGCGGGCCAGCGCGATCAGCTGGCGCTGTCCGGCCGAGAGGTTGCGGCCGCGCTCGGCCACCTCGTGGAGGTAGCCGCCGTCCAGCGTGGCGATCATGTCGTGGGCGCCGACCGCGCGGGCGGCGGCCTCCACCTGGGCGTCCGTGGCGTCGGGCCGCCCGTAGGCGATGGCGTCCCGGACGGTCCCGGCGAACAGGTACGCCTCCTGCGGGACGACGCCGAGGCGGTGGCGGTAGGCGGTGAGGTCGAGGTCGCGCAGGTCGGTGCCGTCGGCGGTGACCCGGCCGCCGGTGGGGTCGTAGAACCGCGCGACCAGCTTGACCAGCGTGGACTTGCCCGCGCCCGTCTCGCCGACGAAGGCGACGGTCTGCCCGGCCGGGATGCGCAGGTTCACGCCCGACAGGGCCTCCTCCTCGTCCCCGTACCGGAAGTCGACGTTCTCGAAGGCGATCTCGCCGCGCAGCGAGGCGACTTCCCTCGGCTCGCCGGCCGCGGCGGTGGAGGTCGGCTCGCGCAGCAGCTCCTGGATGCGCTTGAGGGAGACGGCCGCCTGCTGGTAGCCGTCGAAGACCTGCGAGAGCTGCTGGACGGGGGCGAAGAACAGGTCGATGTAGAGGAGGTAGGCGACGAGCGCGCCGGTGGTCAGGGTGCCCGCGTCGACCCGGTGGGCGCCCACGATCAGCACCGCGGCGGCGGCGACCGACGACAGGAGCTGGACGAACGGGAAGTACACCGAGATCAGCCACTGGCCGCGGATACGGGCCGTGCGGTAGTCGGCACTGCGGGCGGTGAAGCGGGCGGCGCCGTCGCGCTCGCGGCCGAAGGCCTGCACGATCCGCAGTCCGCTCACCGACTCCTGGAGGTCGGCGTTGACCCCGGCGACCCGCTCGCGGGCCAGTTCGTACGCCTTCACGCTCTGCTTGCGGAAGAAGTAGGTGCCCAGGACCAGCGGGGGCAGGGTGGCGAAGACGACGAGTGCCAGCTGGAGGTCGATGACCAGCAGCGCCAGCATGATGCCGAAGAAGGTGACGACGGCGACGAAGGCGGTGACCAGGCCGGTCTGGAGGAAGGTGGCCAGCGCGTCCACGTCCGTGGTCATCCGGGTCATGATCCGGCCGGTCAGCTCGCGCTCGTAGTAGTCCAGGCCCAGCCGCTGGAGCTGGGCGAAGATCTTCAGCCGGAGGCTGTAGAGGACGCGCTCGCCGGTGCGCCCGGTCATCCGGGTCTCGCCGAACTGCGCGGCCCACTGGATCACCACGGTCAGCAGCGCCAGACCCGCCGCCGCCCACACCGCGCCGAGCGCCAGCTTGGTGACGCCCTGGTCGATGCCGTGCCGGATCAGCACCGGCAGCAGCAGCGACATGCCCGCGTCCACGGCGACCAGCGCCAGGCTGACGCAGAGCGGCCGGCCGAAGCCCTTGAGCAGCCGGCGCAGCCCGTAGGACGTCTCGGGCCGCACGGCCCTGGCCTCGTCGATGCCGGGGGTGTCGGTGGCCGGGGGCAGCGCCTGGACCTGGGCCAGCAGCTCGGGGGTGGCGGGCATCCCGCCGGGCGCGGCCGCGACCGGCTTGTCCTCGCGGATCCACAGCGGGGGCGTGATGCCCCGCTCGGCGTCGAACTCAGCGTCCAGCTCCTCCCGTACGGTGTGGTCCTCCACCGCCCCGGCCGCGACGACGTGGCCGGGCGAGACCGCGCCCAGCTCGTCCGGGTCGGTCAGCAGGCGGCGGTAGAGCGCCGAGTCGCGCTGGAGCTCCTCATGGGTCCCCAGCGCCGCCAGGCGGCCCTCGTCGAGGACGGCGATGCGGTCGGCGAGGTTGAGGGTGGAGCGGCGGTGGGCGATGAGCAGCGTGGTGCGCCCGGCCATCACCGACTTGAGGGCTTCGTGGATCTCGTGCTCCACGCGCGCGTCCACGGCCGAGGTGGCGTCGTCCAGGACAAGCAGGCGCGGGTCGGTGAGGATGGCGCGGGCGAGCGCCACGCGCTGGCGCTGGCCGCCGGAGAGGGTCAGGCCGTGCTCGCCGACCGTGGTGTCGTAGCCCTCGGGCAGGTCGGCGATGAACCGGTCCGCCTGGGCCGCGCGCGCGGCGGCCTCGATCTCCTCCTGGGTGGCGTCGGGCCTGCCGTACGCGATGTTGGCGCGCACGGTGTCGGAGAAGAGGAAGCTGTCCTCCGGGACCAGGCCGATGGCGGCGCGCAGCGAGGCCAGGGTCAGCTCGCGCACGTCGTGGCCGCCGACCAGGACCGCGCCGTGGGTGACGTCGTAGAAGCGCGGCAGCAGCAGCGAGACGGTGGACTTGCCCGAGCCCGAGGCGCCGACCACGGCGACGGTCTCCCCGGGCATGATCTCCAGGGAGAAGCCGTCCAGGACCGGGCGCCCGTCCTCGTACGCGAAGCTCACGTCGTCGAACTCGACCGTGGCGGGCGCGTCGGCGGGCAGCTCCTTGGTGCCGTCCGCGATCGACGGTTCGGTGTCGATCAGCTCCAGGACCCGCTCGACGCCCGCCCGGGCCTGCTGGCCGACGGTGAGGACCATGGCCAGCATCCGCACCGGCCCGACGAGCTGCGCCAGATACGTGGAGAACGCGACGAACGTACCGAGGGTGATCTCGCCCCGGGTGGCCAGCCAGCCGCCGAGGGCCAGCATGGCGACCTGGCCGAGCGCGGGGACGGCCTGGAGGGCGGGGGTGTAGCGGGAGTTCAGCTTGATCGTGCGCAGCCGGCCCGCGAAGAGCCTGCGGCCGACCTCGCGGAGCTTGCCGGTCTCCTGCTCCTCCTGGCCGAACCCCTTGACCACCCGGACGCCGGAGACGGCACCGTCGACGACGCCCGCGACGGCCGCCGCCTGGCCCTGGGCGTACCAGGTGGCCGGGAAGAGCCGGTCGCGGCTGTGCTTGGCGATGAACCACAGCGCGGGCGCCACGGCCAGCGCCACCAGCGTGAGCAGCGGCGAGAGCCAGGCCATGACCGCCAGGGAGATCACGAAGAGCAGGATGTTGCCGATGGTCATCGGCAGCATGAAGAGCAGGCCCTGGATGAGCTGGAGGTCGCTGGTGGCGCGGCCGACGACCTGGCCGGTGGAGAGCTCGTCCTGGCGCCGCCCGTCGAGCCGGGTGATCGTCGCGTACATCTCGGTCCGCAGGTCGTGCTGGACGTCGAGGGCGAGGCGGCCGCCGTAGTAGCGGCGGATGTACGTCAGGACGTACACGACCACGGCCGCGGCTATCAGCAGGCCGGTCCATACGGCCAGGGACCGGGTGTGCGCCCCGATCACGTCGTCGATGATCACCTTGGTGACCAGCGGGACCAGGGCCATCACCGCCATGCCGCCGAGCGACGACCCGAGCGCCAGCACGACGTCCCGCCGGTACCGCCAGGCGTACCCGGTGAGCCGTCGTGCCCACCCCTGCTCTGCCGCCGCCACTGGTTGCCTCCCGTAAGTACGCCCCGACCGTCCGGTCCACCGCAACGCACCAACGCCGTCACCGGCGGATTTCATCCCGCCGCAACAGTCGGCGACACAAAACCCGCCGCGGGTCCTGGACCCGCGGCGGGTTTTTGCGGTGCGCAGTACGGGCGCGTCAGCGGCTCGGGACGACCGAGACGAGGTCGCGGCCCGCGGGGGCCTCCGGCACCGGCGGGATGGCCTCGCTCGCCACCGAGGGCCGCGTCGGCCTGTGCCAGGGCCTGCCGCCCTCGGCCGGGCGGCCGAGGTCCGCGTGGACGGCGCGGGCGACGGCCTCGATGGTGCTGATGCCCTGGCTCATCGTGCTGTTGTCCTCGGTGAGGACGGCCAGGCCGTAGTCGTGGCCGCCGTCGGTGAAGGCACCGATGCTGTGCACCCGCCAGCCGTGCGTGGCGCGCGGCAGCCAGCCGTTCTTCACGTGCACGGTCGTCCCGCCCTGGACACCCGCGGGGGTGCCCCAGCGCTGGTCCGAGCGGACGCGGTTCATCAGGCCCAGCTCGTACTCGCGGGCGTCGTCGCTGAGCACCGAGTTGCGGGAGGTCAGCAGCGCGAGCAGCTTGGCCTGGTCGCGGGCGCTGATCCGGGTCAGGCCCCAGTAGCCGTCGGAGCCCGGCGTCGTCTGGGTCATCCCGGCGGCCTTGAGGAACGCCGACACCTTGGAGGTGCCGAGCTGCTTCCACAGCGCGGTCGTGGAGTCGTTGTCCGACTCGGTGATCATCTTCGTGGCCAGCGCGCGCTCGTTCGAGGTGAGCGAGCGGTGGTGGTTGCCGGCGTCCCACAGCAGCGTCGCCAGCACGGTGGCCTTGACCACGCTCGCGGAGTCGAAGGTGTCGGTCGCGCGCAGCTCGCACTTGGTGCCGGTCGAGCGGTCGTACAGCGCCACGGCCGTCAGCGACGCGCGGCCGCTGAGCGCGGAGGTGATGTCCTTGGACAGCTTGGCGGCGAGACCGGCCTTGGCGGAGGTGCAGCTCACCGTCGCCGCGGCGGCGGCCGGCGTCGCGGTGAGGGCCACCGGAGCGAGCACGCCCGCGGCGACGGCCACCGAGAGCGCGCCGCGGCGCGCCCGGCGGGATATGCGGGAGGTGAGGAGGTGTCTGGGCAAAGCGATTCCGTCCCCTGGAGATCGTCAGGTGGGCGCACCCCCGTGGTGCGCCCACCTGAGATGACTCGTCGAGGACGGGATAGTTGCCCGGCAACGGCGCCGAACTCTGTCACAGCTCTGTCACCGGCGGCCGTCTATCGCCCCAAACCGGACAGGTGCGCGGCGGAAGGATCGTCAGAGGTGGGTCGGGGCGAACATGCGGGGCGCGGCGGGGAGCACCACGACCGAGGGACCGGGCGCGGCCAGGGCCTTGCCGAGGTCCCCGGCCAGGCCCTGCGGCGTGGTGCGGACGGCCGGTACGCCGAAGGACTCGGCCAGGGCCACGAAGTCGGGGCCGGTCAGCTCGGTGCCGGTGGCGGCGCCGAAGGCGTCGCTCATATAGGCGCGCAGGATGCCGTAGCCGCCGTCGTCGACGACGAGCCAGGTGACGTCCAGGCCGTGCTGGCGGGCGGTGGCCAGTTCGGCGACCGAGTACATGGCGCCGCCGTCGCCGGAGACCGCGAGGACGGGGGTGCCCGGCTCGGCGACGGCCGCGCCGAGGGCGGCGGGGAAGGCGTAGCCGAGGCCGCCCGCGCCCTGGGCGGAGTGCATGAGGCCCGGGTGCCCGGCGTCGAAGGCGGACCAGGCCCAGTAGCCGAGGACGGTCATGTCCCAGAACGACGGGGAGCGGGGCGGCAGCGCGGAGCGGATCGAGGCCAGCAGGGACTGCTCCAGCTCCAGGTCCTGGCCGGCCAGGCGGGCCCCGATCTCGTCGAGGACGAGCCGTACCCGGGCCGGGGCGTACGGGTCGGGGCGCTCGCCGACGGTCTCCAGCAGGGCCTGGAGGGCGAGCCGGGCGTCGGCGTGGATGCCGAGGGCGGGGTGGTTGGACTCCAGCTTCCCGAGGTCGGCCTCGATCTGGACGACCCGGCCGCCGGGGAGGAACGTGTGGTAGTTCGAGGACAGCTCGCCCAGGCCCGAGCCGACGACGAGGAGGACGTCGGCGTCCTCCAGGAAGTCGGTCATGTGCCGGTCCTCCAGCCAGGACTGGAGCGACAGCGGGTGGTTCCAGGGGAAGGCGCCCTTGCCGCCGAAGGTGGTGACGACGGGGGCGTTCAGACGCTCGGCGAGCTGCCGGAGCTTGCCGGCCGCGTCCGACCGGACGACTCCGCCGCCCGCGATGATCACGGGCCGGACGGCGGTCTCCAGCCAGTGGGCCGCGAGGGCGGTCAGCTCCGGGCGCGGCGCGAGCTCGCGCGGGGTCGCGTCGATGCCTGTGACCTCGGGGAGCACGGTCTCGGCGAGGAGGACGTCCTCGGGGATCTCCACCCAGACCGGCCCGTGCGGGGCGGTCAGCGCCGACTCCCAGGCGGCGGCGAGGGCCGAGGGGATCTGGGACTGGCTGCGGACGGGGTGCACGGACTTCACCACGTCCCGGAAGGACGCCGTCTGGTCGCGCAGCTCGTGCAGATGGCCGCGGCGGGCGCCGCCCAGGCCCGCGGTGGGCACCTGACTGGAGATGGCGACCACGGGGGCGCTGGCCGCGGCTGCCTCCTGGAGGGCGGGCAGCGAGGCGAGGGCGCCCGGGCCGGTGGAGAGCAGCAGCGGGGCCGCCTCGCCGGTGATCCGCCCGTAGGCGTCGGCGGCGAAGCCCGCGTTGCCCTCCGTCCGCAGCCCGATCAGGCGCAGGTCGGAGCGGCCCACGGCGTCGAAGAGAGCGAGCGCGTGCTGACCGGGGAGCCCGAAGACGGTGGTGGCGCCGAGCCCCCGGAGGGTCTCGACGACGAGGTCGCCGCCGGTGCGGCCGGGCGGCGGGCTGAGGGCCGCCTCGGTCTGCCGCGGCGTGGGCCGGAGCACCGGTTCGTGGTGGTCGTGGGTCACTGCGCGTCCTCTTCCGGGAGCGGGGCCCGTCGCCGGGCGGCCGGCGGGGCGGCCGCCCGGCGACGCGGATACGTCACTTGCCGGTCTGTCCAGCGCCCCCGGCGCGGCCCGCCGCGATCTGCCGGGACATGATCGTCGTGAGCTCGTACGCGGTGTGCGAGGCCGCGACCGAGGTGATCTCGGCGTGGTCGTACGCCGGGGCGACCTCGACGACGTCGGCCGAGACCAGGTTGCAGGAGGCCAGGCCGCGCAGGATCTCCAGGAGCTCGCGGGAGGTCATGCCGCCCGCCTCCGGGGTGCCGGTGCCGGGGGCGTGCGCCGGGTCGAGGCAGTCGATGTCGATGGAGATGTAGAGCGGGCGGTCGCCGATGCGCTGGCGCAGCTGGTCGGCGACCTCGTCGGCGCCGCGGCGGTAGACGTCGGCCGAGGTGACGATGCCGAAGCCCATCTTCTCGTCGTCGGTGAGGTCCTGCTTGCCGTAGAGCGGGCCGCGGGTGCCGACGTGGGAGAGCGCCTCGGTGTCGAGGATGCCCTCCTCGACCGCGCGGCGGAACGGGGTGCCGTGGGTGTACTCGGCGCCGAAGTAGGTGTCCCAGGTGTCCAGGTGCGCGTCGAAGTGGAGCAGCGCGACCGGGCCGTGCTTCTTGGCGACGCTCCTGAGCAGGGGCAGCGCGATGGTGTGGTCGCCACCGAGCGTCATCAGACGGGCGCCGGTGCCGAGCAGGTCGTCGGCGGCGGCCTCGATGGTGTCCACGGCCTCGTTGATGTTGAACGGGTTCACCGCGATGTCGCCGCCGTCCGCGACCTGGGCGAGCGCGAAGGGCGAGGCGTCCTGGGCCGGGTTGTACGGGCGCAGCAGACGGGAGGCCTCGCGGATCGCGTTGCCGCCGAAGCGGGCGCCGGGCCGGTAGGAGACACCGCTGTCGAAGGGCACGCCGACCACGGCGACGTCGGCGGTGCCGACCTCGTCGAGACGGGGCAGCCGGGCGAAGGTCGCGGGACCGGCGTACCGCGGGACGCGGGACGAGTCGATCGGACCGCGCGGCGTTTCGTTGCTGCTCATGGGAAGGGGCCCTTCGTTTCGGCGATTCGTGCGTTCTGCGCTGTTCGCGCACTTCACACGGTTCATGCGGTTCACCACGACGATAGGTCGCCGGACACCGACACTGAAGTGTACGTTTCCTCCACTCCCGACGCCGATGATGGAGGGATCATCCACCATGGCGGACACCTCCGTCCCTCCCACCACTCCCGTCCCGCTCTCGGCGCTGCTGACCCGCGCCGACCTGGGCCTGCGGCGGATCGCGGGGCCGCCGGAGGCCGATGTGCACTGGGTGCACACCTCGGAGATGGCCGACCCGTATCCGTACCTGCTGGGCGGGGAGCTGCTGCTGACCGCGGGCGTGCAGCTCACCGACCCGGAGCGGTACGCGGCCCGGGTCGCCGAGGCGGGCGCGGCGGCGCTCGGCTTCGGCGTCACCCCGGTGTACGACACGGTCCCGGCGGCGCTGGTCGACGCCTGCGAGCGGCACGGGCTGCCGCTGCTCGAAGTGCCGCCCACCACCACGTTCACCGCGGTGGCCCGCGCGGTGTGGGGCCTGATGACCCGGGCCCGCCACCACGAGCTGCGCCGGGTCGCCCGGGCCCAGCAGGGGCTCGCCGCGGCGGCGGCCCGCCCGGACCCGGTCCCGGCGGTCCTGCACCAGCTCGCGGTCCGGCTCGGCGGCTGGGCGGGGCTGCTCGGCCCCGGGGGCGACGTCCTGCGGGCGGCCGGCCCGGAGCCGTCCCCGGGCGCGGCGGCGGCGCTGCGCCGGCTGGCGGCGGTGGTGGCCCCGGGCACCCCCGGCTCCCCCGCGTCCGCCACCGACACCGGCGCGGGCCCGCACCTGGCCGCGTACGCCCTGACCGGACCGCGGCGGCTGGTGCTCGCCACCGCGGCCGAGAAGCGCGAGGCGGGCGACCACACCGTCGCCGGGGTCGCCTCCGTGCTGCTCTCGCTGCTCACCGCGGACCGGCAGGGCGCGGGCGAGTCGGCCCGGTCGGCGGCGCTGGTGCGGCTGCTGCTCGGCGAGGCCCCGGCCGAGGTCGCGCCGCTGCTCGGCGAGGCGCCCTGGACCGTCGTCCACGCGCGCGGGGAGGGCGATCCGCCCGACCTCGGCAGCCCGCTGGTGGAGGCGGGCGACGGCTACGCGCGCGTGGTCGTCCCCGGAGGGCGGGAGGTCGCCGCGCGCCCCGGCTGGACGCTCGGCGTGAGCGCGCCCGCCGCGCCCGGGGAGCTGGCCGCGGCCGACGCCCAGGCGGCGCGGGCCCTGCGCCGGGCCGAGGCCGCACGGTCGGCGCTGGTGCGCCACCGCAGCGGCGGCTACGCCTCGCTGGTGGACCCGCAGGAGGCCGCCGCGTACGCCCGCGCGCTGCTCGCCCCGCTCTCCGAGCCGCTGGTGACGACCCTGCGCGCCTGGCTCTCGCTGCACGGCGGCTGGGACCGGACGGCCGCGGCCCTGGGGGTGCACCGCAACACCGTGCGCCAGCGCGTGGCCCGCTGCGCGGCGCTGCTGGACGCGGACCTGGACGACATGGACGTCCGTACGGAGCTGTGGCTCGCGCTACGGAGTGCGCCGGGACGTGCTGAGCCTCACTCTGGACAGTGCGAGTGACCGCCGGGTAACTTCGTCTTTCCAGCTCTGAGCAAGCGCTTAGCCAAGTCGCCGCCACCGTCAGAAGGAGAGCGTCCGTGCGCCGCACCGTATTCAACGAGGACCACGAGGCGTTCCGGGACACCATCCGGGCCTTCATCGAGGCCGAGGTCGTCCCGGTCTACGACGAGTGGTTCGCCGCCGGCCAGGCGCCGCGCGACTTCTACTACAAGCTCGCCGAGCTCGGCGTCTTCGGCATCCGCGTCGACGAGGAGTTCGGCGGCGCCGGCATCGACTCGTACAAGTTCGAGGCAGTCATGTACGAGGAGACGGCCCGCGCGGGCGTCCAGTTCGGCGGCTCCGGTGTGCACGTGCTGCTGGGCCTGCCGTACATCAAGATGCTCGCCAGCGACGAGCAGAAGAAGCGCTTCCTGCCCAAGTTCGTCTCGGGTGAGGAGATGTGGGCGCTGGCGATGACCGAGCCGGGCACCGGCTCCGACCTCGCGGGCATGAAGACCACCGCCAAGCTCTCCGAGGACGGCACGCACTACGTCCTCAACGGCGCCAAGACCTTCATCACCGGCGGCGTCCACGCCGACCGCGTGATCGTCTGCGCCCGCACCGCCGCGCCCACCGCCGAGGACCGCCGCCACGGCATCTCGCTGTTCGCCGTCGACACCAGGTCCGAGGGCTACTCCGTCGGCCGCAAGCTCGACAAGCTCGGCCTGCGCACCTCCGACACCGCCGAGCTGGCGTTCGTCGACGTGAAGGTCCCCGTCGAGGACCTCCTCGGCGAGGAGAACAAGGGCTTCTACTACCTCGGCCACAACCTCGCCTCCGAGCGCTGGGGCATCGCCTTCGGCGCCTACGCGCAGGCCAAGGCCGCCGTCCGGTTCGCCAAGCAGTACGTCCAGGAGCGCACCGTCTTCGGCAAGCCGGTCGCGCACTTCCAGAACACCAAGTTCGAACTGGCCGCCTGCCAGGCCGAGGTGGACGCCGCCGAGGCGGTCGCCGACCGCGCCCTCGAAGCCCTCGACGCGGGCGAGCTGACCCCGGCCGAGGCCGCCTCCGCCAAGCTGTTCTGCACCGAGGTCGCCCACCGCGTCATCGACCGCTGCCTCCAGCTGCACGGCGGCTACGGCTTCATGAACGAGTACCCGATCGCCCGTCTCTACGCCGACAACCGCGTCAACCGCATCTACGGCGGCACCAGCGAGATCATGAAGTCGATCATCGCCAAGGACATGGGTCTGTGACCGAGGCTCTGGATGCCCTGCTCGATCTGCTCGACCTGGAGCAGATCGAGCAGGACTACTTCCGGGGCCGCTCCCGCTCGGCGCTCGTCCCGCGCGTCTTCGGCGGACAGGTCGCGGCCCAGGCGCTGGTCGCCGCGGGCCGCACCGTCCCCGCCGGCCTTCCCTCCGCTCCCGGCTCCGCGCGAGCGGGGGAGACCCCGACGCCGCACTCCCTGCACGCGTACTTCCTGCGCGCCGGGGACCCGGGCGCGCCGATCGTCTACCTGGTCGACCGCATCCGCGACGGCCGCTCCTTCACCACCCGCAGGGTCGTCGCGGTCCAGCACGGCCAGCCGATCTTCCACCTCTCGGCGTCCTTCCAGACGTACGAGGAGGGGCTTGAGCACCAGGCGGACATGCCGCCCGCGCCGGACCCGGAGTCACTGCCGACCGCGGCCGAGATGTTGCCGCGCCATCTGCCCGCCGACGTCGCCGAGCGCCTGATCGAGGCGCGCGCGGCCGTCGACCTGCGTTACGCGGACGCGCCGCCGTGGGCCAGCGCCGGCACCCCGCGCGAGCCGCGCTCGCAGGTCTGGTTCCGTACGAACGGCAAGCTCGCGGACGACCCCCTGCTGCACATCGCGCTGGCCACCTACGTCTCCGACATGACGCTGCTCGACTCGGTGCTGCTCGCGCACGGCCGGGGCGGCTGGGCGGTCGGGGACGTGGTGGGCGCGTCCCTGGACCACGCGATGTGGTTCCACCGCCCGTTCCGGGCCGACGAGTGGCTCCTGTACGACCAGGAGTCCCCGTCGGCCTCGGCGGGCCGGGGCCTGGGCCAGGCCCGCATCTACACCCAGGACGGCCGCCTGGCGGTGACGGTGGTCCAGGAGGGCGTGGTCAGGGTCCCGCGGTAGGCCCGGGAGCCCGCGACGGCCCCGGCCCCGCAGCCCCGGCCCCGCGGCGCCGCCTCAGACCAGTTCGGCCGCGCCCAGCAGGTACTCGGTCATCGGCTCGTAGAACCGGGGGTCGACCACGTGGTCGTCCAGGGGCACGGCGACCTGGAGCGTCCCCTCCGCCTCCGCCAGGAACAGCGCGGGGTCGTTGCAGTCGGCGTACCCCACCGCGTCGATCCCGCGCTGGGCGGCGCACCCGGCCCAGCCGTGGTCCGCGACGACCAGGTCCGGCAGTGCCCGCCCGTCGCGCTCCAGCGCGTCCAGGATCGCCGCCATGGGCGCGGGCGAGTGCGTGTGCCACAGGGACGCGCCCCGCTCGTACAGCGCGACGTCCGCGAACTGCACCACACAGCCCTCGTCGGCCGTCACCCCGTCCGGGATCCGCACGATCTCGCACCCGGCCGCGCGCAGCGCCGACGCGGTCCTGCTGTGCACGTCGATGAGCGCCCCGGGGTGACCGGTGGCGAAGAGCACCCGCTGCTTGCCGGCCACGGCCTTCCGCAGCCTGGCCGCCATCCGCTCCAGCGCGTCGACCGTCAGCTCCGGGTCGATGGTGTCCTGGCCGGTGCGGTGCCCGGGGTCGTCGACGACGCCGCAGCGCTCGGCCATCACGGCGAGCACGTCCTGTTCGTCGCTCCAGCGCTCGCCCAGCTCCAGGCCCAGCCAGTAGTGGCGGTCGCCGTTGGCGAGCTTGCGGTAGTGGGAGAGGTTGTTGTCGCGGGGGGTGGCGACGTCTCCGGCGATACGGGTGCGGACGAGGTGGTCGACGAGAGCGGCACGGCTGGGTATCGGCATGCGCCCCATTCTGCCCCCGCGCGCGGCGCCGGGCGCCGTCGTCCGCGCAGTGGACGTACGTCCACGGGCGCGTGGACGCACCCGTCACGCGCGCGGTGACGCGCGCGTGGGCGCTCAGTTCGCGAGCGCCGCGAACGCCCCGTGCGCCAGGCGCCGCAGCAGCGCCTCGGTGGCGGCGCGCCCCGGCAGCCCCGCCCCGTACGAGCCGAGGTGCGGGGTCGAGTTGAGCAGGCCGAAGACCGCGTGGACGGCGGCGCGGACCTCGGCCTCGGAGCCGTGCGGGTACAGCTCGCGGACGACCGCGACCCACAGCTCCACGTACTGCCGCTGGAGCTGGCGCACCAGCTTGCGGTCGCTGTCGCGCAGCCGGTCCAGCTCCCGGTCGTGGAGGGTGATGAGCGCCCGGTCGTCGAGGGCGAAGTCGATGTGGCCGTCGATGAGCGAGCCGAGGACCGCCTCGGGGCCCCCGTCCGCGGCGGCCACCCGCTTGCGCCCGCCGTCGTAGAGCCGGCCGCTGATCCCGACCAGCAGCTCCGCCAGCATCGCGTCCTTGCCGGCGAAGTGCCGGTAGAGGCCGGGGCCGCTGATGCCGACGGCCGCGCCTATCTCGTCGACGCCCACGCCGTGGAAGCCGCGCTCGGCGAAGAGGCGCGCGGCCTCGCGCAGGATCTGCTCGCGGCGGGTGGGGGCATCGGTCCGGGTGCTCATGGGAATTCATTCTAGACAACGCGGTTAGCGCTCGTTAACCTGGTGGAAATGAGTTAACGGTCATTAACATCCGGCCGGGGATCTCACCGGAGGACTCCGCGTGACGGCTCCGCCGGAGACTTCGTACGGGCAAGGGGGCTCGACACGATGCAGCAGGCACCGGTCCTTGGGAGCGCGGCCGATCCCGCGTCCGAGGCATGGCGGGCCAACGAGGAGGCGCACCGCGCCCTCGGCGAGGAGCTGCGCGCCAGACTGGCCGCGGCCCGTCTCGGCGGCGGCGAGCGGGCCCGCGAGCGCCATGTCGCGCGCGGCAAGCTGCTGCCGCGCGACCGGGTCGACACCCTGCTCGACCCCGGCTCGCCCTTCCTGGAGCTGGCACCGCTCGCGGCCGACGGGATGTACGGGGGCCAGGCCCCCGCCGCCGGGGTGATCGCCGGAATCGGGCGGGTCAGCGGCCGCGAGTGCGTGATCGTGGCCAACGACGCCACGGTCAAGGGCGGCACGTACTACCCGATGACCGTCAAGAAGCACCTGCGTGCCCAGGAGGTGGCCCTGGAGAACCGGCTGCCGTGTCTGTACCTGGTGGACTCCGGCGGCGCCTTCCTGCCGATGCAGGACGAGGTCTTCCCCGACCGGGACCACTTCGGGCGGATCTTCTACAACCAGGCCCGGATGTCCGGCGCCGGGATCCCGCAGATCGCGGCGGTCCTCGGCTCCTGCACGGCCGGCGGGGCCTACGTCCCGGCGATGAGCGACGAGGCCGTGATCGTCCGCAACCAGGGCACGATCTTCCTCGGCGGCCCGCCGCTGGTGAAGGCCGCCACCGGCGAGGTCGTCACCGCCGAGGAGCTCGGCGGCGGCGAGGTCCACTCGCGCACCTCCGGCGTCACCGACCACCTCGCCGAGGACGACGCGCACGCGCTGCGGATCGTGCGCACCATCGTGGCCACCCTCCCCGCGCGCGGGGAGCTCCCCTGGAGCGTGGAACCGGTGGAGGAGCCGAAGGTCGACCCCTTCGGGCTGTACGGGGCGGTCCCGGTCGACTCGCGCACGCCGTACGACGTCCGCGAGGTCATCGCGCGCGTGGTCGACGGCTCGCGCTTCCAGGAGTTCAAGTCCGAGTTCGGGCAGACGCTGGTGACCGGCTTCGCCCGGATCCACGGCCACCCGGTCGGCATCGTCGCCAACAACGGCATCCTGTTCTCCGAGTCCGCCCAGAAGGGCGCCCACTTCATCGAGCTGTGCGACCAGCGCGGCATCCCGCTGGTCTTCCTCCAGAACATCTCGGGCTTCATGGTCGGCCGGGACTACGAGGCGGGAGGCATCGCCAAGCACGGCGCCAAGATGGTCACCGCCGTCGCCTGCACCCGCGTCCCGAAGCTGACGGTCGTGGTCGGCGGGTCGTACGGGGCGGGGAACTACTCGATGTGCGGCCGGGCCTACTCGCCGCGCTTCCTGTGGATGTGGCCCAACGCCAAGATCTCGGTGATGGGCGGTGAGCAGGCCGCCTCGGTGCTCGCCACCGTCAAGCGCGACCAGTTGGAGGCGCGCGGCGAGTCCTGGCCCGCCGAGGACGAGGAGTCCTTCAAGGACCCCATCCGCGCGCAGTACGAACAGCAGGGCAACGCCTACTACGCGTCGGCCCGGCTGTGGGACGACGGGGTCATCGACCCGATGGAGACCCGCCAGGTCCTCGGGCTCGCCCTGACGGCCTGTGCCAACGCCCCCCTCCCCCAGCGGGACTACTCGGCGCCCGGCTTCGGCGTCTTCCGGATGTGAGGCGGACCATGACGATGTTCGACACAGTCCTCGTCGCCAACCGGGGCGAGATCGCCGTCCGCGTCATCCGCACCCTGCGCGCCCTCGGGGTGCGCTCGGTCGCGGTGTTCAGCGACGCGGACGCGGACGCCCGCCATGTGCGCGAGGCCGACACGGCCGTGCGGATCGGCCCGGCGGCGGCCTCCGAGAGCTACCTCCGCATCGACCGCCTCCTGGAGGCGGCCGCGAGGAGCGGCGCCCAGGCCGTCCACCCGGGCTACGGCTTCCTCGCCGAGAACGCGGCCTTCGCCCGCGCGTGCGCCGAGGCCGGCCTGGTCTTCATCGGCCCCCCGGCGGACGCCATCGCGCTGATGGGCGACAAGATCCGCGCCAAGGAGACCGTGAAGGCGGCCGGCGTCCCGGTCGTGCCCGGCTCCTCCGGCAGCGGCCTCACCGACGGCCAGCTCGCCGACGCGGCCCGCGAGATCGGCATGCCGGTGCTGCTGAAGCCCAGCGCGGGCGGCGGTGGCAAGGGCATGCGGCTGGTCCGCGACGAGGCGGCGCTCGCCGACGAGATCGCGGCCGCCCGGCGCGAGGCCCGCGCCTCCTTCGGCGACGACACGCTCCTGGTGGAGCGGTGGATCGACCGCCCCCGCCACATCGAGATCCAGGTCCTCGCGGACGGCCACGGCAACGTGGTGCACCTCGGCGAGCGCGAGTGCTCCCTCCAGCGCCGCCACCAGAAGATCATCGAGGAGGCACCCTCGGTCCTGCTCGACGAGGAGACCCGGGCCGCCATGGGCGAGGCGGCGGTCCAGGCCGCCCGCTCCTGCGGCTACGCGGGCGCGGGCACGGTCGAGTTCATCGTCCCGGGCAGCGACCCCTCCTCGTACTACTTCATGGAGATGAACACCCGCCTCCAGGTCGAGCACCCGGTCACCGAGCTGATCACGGGCCTCGACCTGGTGGAGTGGCAGGTCCGGGTCGCCTCGGGCGAACAGCTGCCGTTCGGGCAGCGGGACATCACCCTGACCGGCCACGCCGTCGAGGCCCGGGTCTGCGCCGAGGACCCCTCCCGGGGCTTCCTGCCCTCGGGGGGCACGGTCCTGACGCTGCGCGAGCCCCAGAGTGACGGGGTGCGCACGGACTCCGGCCTGAGCGAGGGCACGGAGGTCGGCAGCCTCTACGACCCGATGCTCTCCAAGGTCATCGCGTACGGACCGGACCGCGCCACCGCGCTGCGCCGGCTGCGTGCCGCGCTGGCCGACACGGTCACCCTGGGCGTGCCCACCAACGCGGGCTTCCTGCGCCGGCTGCTCGCCCATCCGGCCGTGGTCGCGGGCGACCTCGACACGGGCCTGGTCGAGCGCGAGGCCGACACCCTGGTCCCGGACGGCGTCCCGGACGAGGTGTACGCGGCGGCGGCGCTGGTGCGGCAGGAGGGGTTGCGGCCGCCCGCCACGGGCGCGTGGCGGGACCCGTTCGCGGTGCCCAGCGGCTGGCGCATGGGCGGCGAACCGGCGCCCCTGTCCTTCCCGTTCCGAGTACCGGGACTCGAACCCGTTACTCACACGGTTCGCGGCACGGCCGCCGGGCGGGTCTCCCCCGGCCAGGTCTCGGTGGAGCTCGACGGCGTCACCCACACCTTCACCACCGCCGCCTCCCCGGAGGGGACCTGGCTCGGGCGGGACGGGGACAGCTGGCATGTGCTGGACCACGACCCGGTCGCGGCGAGCCTCGGCGGCGCCGCGCGCGGCGGCGCGGACACCCTGGCCGCCCCGATGCCCGGCACCGTCACCGTCGTGAAGGTGGCCGTCGGGGACGAGGTCGCGGCGGGCCAGAGCCTGCTGGTGGTCGAGGCGATGAAGATGGAGCACGTCATCTCCGCCCCGCACGCCGGCACCGTCACCGAGCTGGACGTCTCCCCCGGCTCGACCGTCGCCATGGACCAGGTCCTGGCCGTGGTGACCCCCAAGGAGGAGGACCAGTGACGCTCCCCATGGTCGTACCGGCGCCGGACCTGCCCGCCTCGGTGCGCATCCACGAGGTCGGGGCCCGAGACGGGCTCCAGAACGAGAAGGCCGTCGTCCCCACCGAGGTCAAGGCCGAGTTCGTGCGCCGCCTCGCGGACGCGGGTCTGACCACCATCGAGGCGACCAGCTTCGTGCACCCCAAGTGGGTGCCCCAACTGGCCGACGCCGAGCGGCTGTTCCCGATGCTCGGGGACATCGCGGGCGTGGCGCTGCCGGTCCTGGTGCCCAACGAGCGCGGCCTGGACCGGGCGCTCGCGCTCGGCGCCGACCGGATCGCGGTCTTCGCCAGTGCCACGGAGTCCTTCGCCAAGGCCAATCTGAACCGTACGGTGGACGAGTCGCTGGCGATGTTCGCGCCGGTCGTGGCCCGCGCGAAGGAGCGGCGGGTCCATGTCCGGGGCTATCTGTCGATGTGCTTCGGCGACCCGTGGGAGGGAGCCGTCCCCGTCCAGCAGGTCGTCCGCACCGCCAAGTCCCTCATGGACCTGGGCTGCGACGAGCTGAGCCTAGGGGACACGATCGGGGTCGCGACCCCGGCCCACGTCCGGAGCCTGCTGACGGCGCTGAACGAGCAGGGCGTGGCGACCTCCGCGATCGGGGTGCACTTCCACGACACCTACGGCCAGGCGCTCGCCAACACCCTCGCGGCCCTCCAGCACGGCGTCACCACGGTCGACGCCTCGGCGGGCGGCCTGGGCGGCTGCCCGTACGCCAAGTCCGCCACCGGAAACCTCGCCACCGAAGACCTCGTGTGGATGCTCCAGGGCCTCGGTATCGACACCGGGGTCGACCTCGGCCGGCTCACCGCCACCAGCGTGTGGATGGCCGAGCAGCTGGGACGGCCGAGCCCGTCCCGCACCGTCCGCGCCCTCTCCCCCGACTCCCACAAGGAGTGACCCCCATGTCCCTTGACCACCGGCTCTCCGACGAGCACGAAGAACTCCGCCGTACGGTCGAGGAGTTCGCGCACGACGTCGTCGCCCCCAAGATCGGCGACTTCTACGAGCGCCACGAGTTCCCGTACGAGATCGTCCGCGAGATGGGCCGCATGGGCCTGTTCGGGCTGCCCTTCCCCGAGGAGTACGGGGGCATGGGCGGCGACTACCTGGCGCTGGGCATCGCCCTGGAGGAGCTGGCGCGGGTCGACTCCTCGGTGGCCATCACCCTGGAGGCGGGCGTCTCCCTCGGGGCGATGCCGGTGTTCCGGTTCGGTACGGAGGAGCAGAAGCGGGAGTGGCTGCCGAAGCTGTGCTCCGGCGAGATGCTGGGCGCGTTCGGCCTGACCGAGCCCGACTGCGGCTCGGACGCGGGGGGCACGCGGACGACGGCGGTGCGCGACGGTGACGAGTGGGTCATCAACGGCACCAAGTGCTTCATCACCAACTCCGGTACGGACGTCACGGGCCTGGTGACGGTCACGGCGGTGACCGGCCGCAAGTCCGACGGACGCCCGCTGATCTCCTCCATCATCGTCCCCTCCGGCACGCCGGGCTTCACGGTGGCCGCGCCGTACTCGAAGGTGGGGTGGAACGCCTCGGACACCCGCGAGCTGTCCTTCGCGGACGTCCGCGTCCCGGCGGCCAACCTCCTGGGCGAGGAGGGCCGGGGCTACGCGCAGTTTTTGCGCATCCTCGACGAGGGCCGCGTCGCCATCTCCGCGCTGGCCACCGGGCTGGCGCAGGGCTGCGTCGACGAGTCGGTGAAGTACGCGCGCGAGCGCCACGCCTTCGGCCGTCCCATCGGGGACAACCAGGCGATCCAGTTCAAGATCGCGGACATGGAGATGCGGGCGCACATGGCCCGGGTGGGGTGGCGCGACGCGGCGTCCCGTCTGGTGCGGGGCGAGTCCTTCAAGAAGGAGGCGGCGGTGGCGAAGCTGTACTCGTCGACGGTCGCGGTCGACAACGCGCGGGACGCGACGCAGATCCACGGCGGGTACGGCTTCATGAACGAGTATCCGGTCGCCCGGATGTGGCGGGACTCGAAGATTCTGGAGATCGGGGAGGGGACGAGTGAGGTGCAGCGGATGCTGATCGCGAGGGAACTGGGCATGCCGGCGTAACGGCCGCCCCCTCCCCGCGCCCCGTTCCCGGCTCGCCCTCCGGGCCCCTTCCGGGCCGGGGGTTCCCTGCGGGTCGCTTGTCGATCCGGGGTTCCCCTGCGGGTCGCTTCCTGGTCCTGGGGTTCCCCTGCGGGTCGCTTCTCGGTCCGGGGTTCGTCTGCGGGTCCGGTGGGGGCTTGTCGCGCAGTTCCCCGCGCCCCTTGGGGGGTTGGGCTCGGCCCGGGAGGCGCCTGCGGGGCAGGCCGGGGAGTTCGTCTGCGGACCGTCCATGGCTGAGCGCGCAGTTCCCCGCGCCCCTAGGTATTTAGGGGCGCGGGGAACTGCGCGACAAGCCCACCACCGAGGTTCAGACAAACGGGGGGTTAGGGGCGCGAGGAACTGCGCGAGGAACCCACCGCCGGGCCGCAGGTTCGCTCCGGGCGCTGGTGGGGCGCAGGCCCGTCCAGGGGACCCGGGGGCTCGCCCCCGGGAGATGCCTCAAGCCACCCCCGCCGCACCCCGATCCCCCGAAGGGGTGGGCCCGAGGCATACGGCCCTCGCGGGTGGCGGCCCGGGGACACGCTGAACCCCATGACCCCACCCACCTGCCCCGCCTGCCCCACGCGGCCGCCCCTGTGGAAGGACACCTCCGCCACCGTCCCCGGCGCCGCCGACCACTGGCACTGGCACTGCACCGCCTGCCGCACCCTCTACGAACCCACCGCGTCCCACAAAGTCCGCTTCACGTACGCGCCCCTGCGGCGGTAGGGCGCTCGGGGGCGTCCGACCCCTCCCGTCGCGGCTGTCGGCCACCGGCGGCGCCCTCGGCCTCGGGGCCGTGCGGCCGTAGGGCCCCGGCCCCGTCCGTCCGGGACCCCTCTACAGATCCTTGTGAGGTTAGGCTAACCTACCCAGGAACTGCCAGAGGCCGACCCCGGCACGTACGAAAGCGGATCGTCATGCCCTTTTCCCGAGCGTCCCACCTCTCCCGTCGCGGCCTGCTGGCCGCCGGCGGCGCCCTCGGCCTCGGGGCCGCGCTGGCCGCCTGCGGGGACGGCGACGACGACAAGAAAACGGGCGACGAGCAGCAGGCCGCCGGCAAGTCCGGCCCCTGGTCCTTCAAGGACGACCGTGGCAAGACCGTGCAGACGAAGTCCACCCCCAAGACCATCGTCGCCTTCACCGGCACCGCCGCCGCCCTCCACGACTACGGCGTCGAGGTCAAGGCCGTGTTCGGCCCGACGAAGACGAAGGACGGCAAGCCGGACGTCCAGGCGGGCGACCTCGACATCAACAAGGTCGAGATCCTCGGCAACGTCTGGGGCGAGTTCAGCGTCGAGAAGTACGCGGCCCTCGCCCCCGAGCTGCTCGTCACGGACATGTGGGAGAAGGACGCCCTCTGGTACGTGCCGGACAACAGCAAGGACAAGATCCTCAAGCTCGCCCCGAGCGTCGCCCTGTGGGCCGCGCAGCTCAGCATGCCGGCCGCCCTCCAGCGCCGTGCCGACCTCGCCGCCTCCCTCGGCGCCGACCTCAAGGCCGCCAAGGTCACCGAGGCCAAGGCCCGGTTCGAGAAGGCCGCCGCCCGGCTGAAGGCCGCCACCAAGGCCAACCCCAACGTCACGGTGATGATCGGCTCCGCCAGCGCCGACCTGTTCTACGTCTCGGCGCCCAAGACCTCCGCCGACACCGCCTACTTCCAGGAGCTGGGCGTGAAGTTCGTCGAGCCCAAGGTCAACGCCCAGGGCTTCTTCGAGGAGCTGAGCTGGGAGAACGTCGGCAAGTACAAGGCCGACGTGATCATGATGGACAACCGCTCCACGGCCCTCCAGCCCGACGCCCTGAAGTCCAAGCCGACCTGGGCCGGTCTGCCCGCCGTCAAGGCCGGCCAGATCACCCCGCGCACCACCGAGCCGATCTACTCGTACGCCAAGTGCGCGCCGATCCTCGAAACCCTCGCCCAGGCCATCGAGACCGCGAAGAAGGTTGCCTGACCATGACGCTGACAGCCGAGACCGCCACCGTCCCCTTCCGTCTCTTCGATCTGAGCGTGGTACGGACCCGGCGGCTCGGCCCGTCGCTGGTGCGGATCACCTTCGGCGGCGAGCAGTTGGCGTACTTCGAGGGCGGCGGCCGGGACCAGAGCCTCTCGCTCTTCCTGCCGCACCCGGGCCAGGACGCTCCCGTCCTGCCGCTCACCCAGGACCCGCAGACGTGGTTCGCGGAGTACCGGGCGCTGCCCGACGGGGTACGGGCGGTGATGCGCTCGTACACCCTGCGCGCCCAGCGCCGCGACCCCGACGAGGTCGACATCGACTTCGCGCTCCACGAGGACGGCGGCCCGGCGTGCCGCTGGGCCGCGCGCGCCGAGCCCGGGGACCGTGTGGCGGTCCTCGGTCCGGCGGTCGCCGACAACACGGCGGTGCGCTTCCGGCCCCCGGCGGGGACGGACGGGGTGGTGCTGTGGGGCGACGAGACCGCGCTGCCGGCCGTCTCCGCGATCCTGGAGTGGCTGCCGGCCGGCACGCCCGCGCGGGTATGGCTCGAAGTGCCGTTCAGCGGAGACCGGATGGCGCTGCCGACGGCCGCCGACGCCGAGATCACCTGGCTGGTGAAGGAGGAGGGCGCGCCCTCCGTCCTGGACGCGGTGCGGACGGAGCCGGTCCTGCCGGGGCTCGACCCGTACGTATGGATCGCCGGGGAGGCCTCCACCATGCGGGAGCTGCGGCGGCACTTCGTGAATGAGCGTCACATCGACCGCAGGAACGTCACGTTCGTCGGCTACTGGCGGCGGGGGCGCTCCGAGGACCAGTTGCGCGAGGAAGAGGCCGCGTAGGGGACTGTCGCGCGGCTGCGGGTCCGTCTGGACCGGTCGGTCGCGCGGTTCCCGCGCCGGTCAAGGGCGTACACCCCACTCCACGTCACAGGGGCGAGGGCCTGTTGAGATCGAACTTAGGTTAGGCTAACCTTAGTTCGAGATCGCGGTCCTCGCCCCCTTCCTTTCTGCCCGGAGGGCCCGACGAAGTCCCCGATCCGGGAGGACAGTTCATGCGTTCGCACCTGCTCAATGACACGACGGCGGAGAGCTACCGGCGCTCCGTGACCGAAGGAGTCGAGCGGGTGGCGTCGAAACTCGCCGCGACCCGGCGCCCGTTCACGGGCGCGGGCGTCGAGGACATCGCCCCGCTCATCGACCGGGTCGACCTCGACCGGCCGCTGGGCGACACCTCCGCCGTCCTGGACGAGCTGGAGGACGTGTATCTGCGCGACGCCGTCTACTTCCACCACCCCCGCTACCTGGGCCACCTCAACTGCCCCGTGGTGATCCCCGCCGTCCTCGGCGAAGCGGTCCTCTCGGCCGTCAACTCCTCGCTCGACACCTGGGACCAGAGCGCGGGCGGCACCCTCATCGAGCGCCGGCTGATCGACTGGACCGCCGGACGCGTCGGCTACGGCCCGGCCGCCGACGGCGTCTTCACCAGTGGCGGCAGCCAGTCCAACCTCCAGGCGCTGCTGCTGGCCCGCGAGGAGGCCAAGACCGACGACCTGGCGAAGCTGCGGATCTTCTCCTCCGAGTGCAGCCACTTCAGCGTCCAGAAGTCCGCCCAGCTCCTCGGCCTCGGCCGGTCCGCCGTCGTGTCGATCCCCTGCGGCCAGGACAAGCGCATGCAGACCGTGGCGCTCGCCCGCGCCCTGGAGCGCTGCGCCGCCGAGGGCAACGTGCCGATGGCCGTCGTCGCCACCGCCGGCACCACCGACTTCGGCTCGCTCGACCCACTGCCGGAGATCGGCGAGCTGTGCGAGCGGTACGGCGCCTGGTTCCACGTCGACGCCGCGTACGGCTGCGGGCTGCTCGTCTCCCCCACCCGGCGCCACCTCCTCAACGGCATCGAGCACGCCGACTCGGTCACCGTGGACTACCACAAGTCCTTCTTCCAGCCGGTCAGTTCGAGCGCGATCCTGGTCAAGGACGGCACCACGCTGCGGCACGCCACGTACCACGCGGACTACCTCAACCCGCGCCGGGCCGCCGAGGAGCGCATCCCCAACCAGGTCGACAAATCCCTCCAGACCACCCGCCGCTTCGACGCCCTGAAGCTGTGGATGACGCTGCGCACCATGGGCGCCGACGGGATCGGCTCGCTCTTCGACGAGGTGTGCGACCTGGCCGTCGAGGGCTGGCGGCTGCTCGCCGCCGACCCGCGCTACGACGTCGTGGTCGAGCCCACCCTCTCGACCCTGGTCTTCCGCTACATCCCGGATGCCGTCACCTCGCCCGCCGAGATCGACCGCGCCAACCTCTACGCCCGCAAGGCGCTCTTCGCGTCCGGCGAGGCGGTCGTCGCCGGTACCAAGACCGGCGGACGCCAGTACCTGAAGTTCACCCTGCTCAACCCCGAGACGACGGCCGCCGACATCGCCGCCGTCCTCGATCTGATCGCCGGCCACGCCGAGCAGTACCTGGGAGAGAACCTTGTCCACGCAGTCTCGTGAGCCGTACGACTTCATCGGGATCGGCCTCGGGCCCTTCAACCTGGGCCTGGCCTGCCTCACCGAGCCGGTCGACGAGCTCAGCGGCCTCTTCCTGGAGTCCAAGCCGGACTTCGAGTGGCACTCGGGCATGTTCCTGGAGGGCGCCCACCTCCAGACCCCGTTCCTGTCCGACCTGGTGACGCTCGCGGACCCGACCTCGCCGTACTCCTTCCTCAACTACCTGAAGGAGTCGGGCCGCCTCTACGCGTTCTACATACGCGAGAACTTCTATCCGCTGCGCACCGAGTACAACGACTACTGCCGCTGGGCGGCCGGCAAGCTCTCGTCGATCCGCTTCAACCAGACGGTGAGGACGGTGACGTACGAGAACGAGGTGTACGTCGTACGCACCGAGGACGGCTCGGAGTTCCGCGCCCGGCGGCTCGTGCTCGGCACCGGCACTCCCCCGTTTGTGCCCGAGCCGTGCCGGGGCCTGGGCGGCGACTACCTGCACAACTCCCGCTATCTGGAGCACAAGGAGGCGCTCCAGAAGAAGAAGTCGATCACGCTGGTGGGCAGCGGACAGTCGGCGGCGGAGATCTACTACGACCTCCTGAGCGAGATCGACGTCCACGGCTACCGGCTGAACTGGGTCACGCGCTCGCCGCGCTTCTTCCCGCTGGAGTACACCAAGCTGACGCTGGAGATGACCTCGCCGGAGTACGTGGACTACTTCCACGCGCTGCCCGAGTCCACCCGCTACCGCCTGGAGTCGCAGCAGAAGGGGCTGTTCAAGGGCATCGACTCGGAGCTCATCGACGCGATCTTCGACCTGCTGTACCAGAAGAACCTCAAGGGCCCCGTCGGCACCCGCCTGCTCACCAACTCCTCGCTCAACGCCGTGAGTTACGACACCACGACCGGCACCTACACCCTGGGGCTGCGCCAGGAGGAGCAGGAGAAGGACTACACCCTCGACACCGAGGGCCTGGTCCTGGCGACCGGCTACAAGTACGCCGAGCCCGCGTTCCTGGAGCCGGTCGCGGACCGGATCAGGCGCGACGGCCACGGCCGCTTCGACGTGGCCCGCAACTACGCCATCGACACCGCCGGCAGCGAGATCTTCCTCCAGAACGCCGCCGTGCACACCCACTCGATCACCTCGCCCGACCTGGGCATGGGCGCCTACCGCAACGCGTACATCATCGGCGAGCTGCTCGGCCGCGAGTACTACCCGGTCGAGAAGTCCATCGCCTTCCAGGAGTTCGCCGTATGAGCACCACGCACACCACCGCCGGCATAGGCACCTTCACCGTCCGCGCCCTCGACCCCCTCCGGGACGCCGAGCTGCTGCACGGCTGGGTCACCCACCCCAAGGCCGCGTTCTGGATGATGGGGGACGCGAAGCTGGAGGACGTCGAGCGGGCGTACATGGAGATCGCGGCCGACGAGCACCACCACGCGCTGCTCGGGCTGCACGACGGCGAGCCCGCGTTCCTGATGGAGACGTACGACCCGGCCCACCGCGAGCTGGTCGGGCTCTACGAGCCGGAGCCGGGCGACGTCGGGATGCACTTCCTGGTCGCGCCGACCGGCACGCCGATCCACGGCTTCACCCGCGCGGTCATCACCGCCGTGATGGCGCACCTCTTCGCGGACCCGGCGACCCGGCGGGTCGTCGTGGAGCCGGACGTGGGCAACAAGGCCGTCCACGCGCTGAACGCCGCCGTCGGCTTCGAGGTCGTCGGGGAGATCACCAAGCCGGAGAAGCGGGCGCTGCTCAGCGTCTGCACGCGCGCCGCGTTCGAGGCCGCGACCGAGGGAGCGGCCCGATGACGACGACCCCCGCCATCGCCGTCCCCCACCTCACCCCCGGGCTGTGGGCGCGCGCCAACCGGCTGCTGATCCGCAAGGCGCTCGCCGAGTTCGCCCACGAGCGGCTGCTGGAGCCGCGCCCGCTGGGAGAGGACCGGTACGGCGTGCTCAGCGACGACGGCACGGTGGAGTACCGCTTCACCGCCGCGCTGTACGCCCTGGACCACTGGCAGGTCGACCCGGAGTCGATCTCGCGGCACGGCGCCGGGGGACAGCTGCCGCTCGACGCCCTCGACTTCTTCATCGAGCTGCGCGCGACGCTGGGCCTGAGCGACGAGATCCTGCCCGTCTACCTGGAGGAGATCTCCTCCACGCTCTCCGGTACGGCGTACAAGCTCACCAAGGAGCAGATCCCGGCGGCCGAGCTCGCCCGGGCGGACTTCCAGGCGATCGAGACGGGAATGACCGAGGGCCACCCGTGCTTCGTGGCCAACAACGGACGGCTCGGCTTCGGCGCGCACGAGTACGCGGCGTACGCGCCGGAGGCCGCCGCCCCCGTCCGGCTGATCTGGCTGGCGGCGCGGCGCGACCGGGCGACCTTCACCTCGGGCGCGGGCCTCGACTACGACACGCTGATCGAGGCGGAGCTGGGCGCCGCGACGCTGGAACGTTTCGCCGCGACGCTGGCGGAGCGCGGTCTCGACCTCGCGGACTACCGGCTGCTGCCGGTCCACCCCTGGCAGTGGTGGAACAAGCTGTCGGTGACGTTCGCGGCGGAGGTCGCGCAGGACCGGCTGGTACCGCTGGGGGTCGGCGACGACGACTATCTCGCCCAGCAGTCGATCCGTACCTTCTTCAACACGACGGACCCGACGAAGCACTACGTGAAGACGGCGCTGTCGGTCCTGAACATGGGCTTCATGCGCGGCCTTTCGGCGGCGTACATGGAGGCGACGCCCGCGATCAACGACTGGCTGGCGGGGCTGGTGGAGCGCGACTCCGTGCTGCGCGCGGCCCGCTTCTCGATCATCCGCGAGCGGGCGGCGATCGGCTACCACCACCGCCAGTACGAGCGGGCCACCGACCGCTCGTCGCCGTACCGCAAGATGCTGGCGGCGCTGTGGCGCGAGAGCCCGGTGCCGACGCTGGAGCCCGGCGAGCGGCTCGCCACGATGGCGTCGCTGCTGCACGTGGACGGCGCCGGGGCGTCGTTCGCGGGCGCGCTGATAGCGCAGTCGGGGGTGGGGGCGCGGGAGTGGCTGCGGCGCTACCTCGACGCCTACCTCCTGCCGGTCCTGCACTCCTTCTACGCCTACGACCTGGTCTACATGCCGCACGGCGAGAACGTGATCCTCGTGCTGGCCCCGGACGGCACGGTCTCGCGGGCGATCTTCAAGGACATCGCCGAGGAGATCGCGGTCATGGACCCGGACGCGGTGCTGCCGCCGGCGGTGGAGCGGATACGGGCGGACGTCCCCGACGACATGAAGCTCCTGTCCGTCTTCACGGACGTCTTCGACTGCTTCTTCCGCTTCCTGAACGCGACGCTGGTGAGCGAGGGGGTGCTGGAGGAGTCGGAGTTCTGGGAGGCGGTGGCGGAGTGCGTCACGTCGTACCAGGCGTCGGTGCCGGAGCTGGCGGACAAGTTCAAGCAGTACGACATGTTCGCGCCGGAGTTCGCGCTGTCGTGCCTGAACCGGCTCCAGCTGCGGAACAACCGGCAGATGGTGGATCTGGGGGATCCGGCGGGGGCGCTGCAACTGGTGGGCACCCTGCGAAACCCCCTCGCGGGGTAACTCCCCCTGTGCGAGCTGCGCGTTCGGCTGCGGACCGTGGGTGGCTGGTCGCGCAGTTCCCCGCGCCCCTCAAGGCCCGTGGCTGAGGCACCCTTCCCCGCACGGGGAAGTGCCCGAGCTACCAGCCACTCAGGGGCGCGGGGAACTGCGCGATCAGCCCCCACCGGCCCGCGGACGAACACGCATCGGCGGGGTCCGGGGGCCGCAGGCCCCGTGCCTCTGGGGGTTCGGGGGCGCAGCCCCCGGCAGGACCCGTCCCCACCCCCGGAGGGTTCAGGGAAGGGGCGGGTCGGGGGAAAACCCCTCACCCCCACGGCACCAGCGGCGACCGGTAGAAGTTCACCCCCAGCGCCCCCAACCGCTCCCCCTGCTCCCCCAACCGCCCCCGAAACGCCCCCCAGTCATGCGTCGCGGCAGGCGACCACCCCAGCTCCGCAACCCCCACCACCCGGGGAAACGCCATGTACTCCAGATCCCCGCTGCGCACCAGCGTCTCCGTCCACAGCGGCGCCTCCACCCCCAGCACCGCCCCCGCCGGCATCCCCTTCACGAACGTGTCCGGGTCCCAGCCGTAGGCCTGGTCCACCTCCACGTGGCCCGCCCAGTCCTGCCCCAGCTCGGTGGTCGCGTCGTACTTCATGTCCAGGTACGCCCGGTTCGCCGGGGACATCACCACCTTCGTGCCCGCCTTCGCCGCCGCGACGACCTCGGCCTCGTCCCCTTCCGTGCCCCAGTACTGCGCCACCGCCCCGGCGACGGGCCGCGCCCCGGTCAGCTGGTGCCAGCCCATGACCGTCTTGCCGTACTTCCCGACGACTGCCTGGGCCCGGTCCATGAAGGCCACATAGTCCGCGTGCGGCGTCGAGTGCGCCTCGTCGCCGCCGATGTGGATATATCGACCAGGCGTCATCGCGGCCAGCTCCCGCACCACGTCGTCCAGGAACGCGTACGTCACCGGCTTCGGCACGCACAGTGAGCTGAAACCGACGTCCGTGCCGGTATAGAGGGGCGGCGCGACGCCGTCGCAGTTCAGGTCGGCGTAGGAGGCGAGGGCCGCGTTCGTGTGGCCGGGGGTGTCGATCTCGGGGATCAGTTCGAGATAGCGGCTCGCCGCGTACCGGACGATCTCCCGGTAGTCCGCCTTGCTGTAGTGACCGCCCTTGCCCCCGCCCACCTGCGTCTGCCCGCCGTACACCGCAAGCCGGGGCCAGGAGTCGATGGCGATCCGCCAGCCCTGGTCGTCGGAGAGGTGCAGATGCAGCTTGTTGATCTTGTAGAGGGCCAGCTGGTCGATGTACCGCTCGACCTGCGCCACCGTGAAGAAGTGGCGGGAGACGTCCAGCATCGCGCCCCGGTAGGCGTAGCGCGGGACGTCCGTGACCGTCCCGCCCGCCACCCGCCACGGGCCCGGCTGCCGGGTGCGCCTCTCGACCGACGCGGGCAGCAGCTGCCGCAGCGTCTGGACGCCGTGGAAGAGCCCGGCCGCCCGGTGCGCGGTGAGCGTGAGCGCGCCGGGGCCGCTCTCCAGCCGGTATCCCTCCCGGCCGAGCCGTGCCTCGCCGGAGAGCCGCAGCCGGATGCCGCCGCGACCGTCCGCCCGTACCGGCAGCGCGTACCCGGTCGAGGGGCGCAGGACGTCGGCCAGGTACCCGGCGATCCGGCGGCCCTCCGCGCCCGCCGCCGCGTCGACGCGGATCACGGTGCCGGGGGTGATCGTGTACGGGGAGCCGCCGGGGGCGACGGACGCCGGGGCCGGGACGATCCGGTCCAGCGGGCGGGGGGTGCGGGGCGCGGCCGCGGCGGATCCCGCCGAGGAGATGCCGGCCGCCAGGAGCAGCAGGGCGCCCAGCAGACCGGTGATGGTTCCGCGCCGTCCGACAAGCCGTCTCACAAGCTGTTCCCTTCGACGGGACGCGAGCAGGGGCGTGAGCAACCGAACGGGATCCATCACAGCGGCCCGCCACCGCCACCGCCAAGGTGCAGACCAATGCCCAACGGCCTGTCCCCGCACGGCCGATGGAACAATCACGGCATGGCGGAAATCATCCAGAGGGACGGGACCTGGACCTTCGACGGGGACGGCATACGCGTCGTGCCCGGCAGCGACAAGGGGATCAGCCTGCTGCGCCGCACCCTCGGCGAGGTGACCGTGCCGCTCGTCGCGCTGGCGGGGGTGGCGTACGAGCCGGGGCGCAAGGCAGGGCGGCTGCGGCTGAGGCTGCGCGACGGCGCCGACCCGCTGCTCCAGGTCACCGGCGGCAAGCTGGACGACGCCTCCGATCCCTACACCCTGACCGTGGATACGAAGGCGGCCGCGATAGCCGAGTACTTCGTGGACGAGGTCCGCAACGCCCTGCTGCTCGACTCGGTGCCGACCGGGCCGGTGGACCGCTATCTGCTGCCCGGGCCCCCGCTGCCGATGACGGTCGGCGCGGGCGACGGCACGGCCGCCTTCGACGGGCGTACGGTCCGCCTCGACTGGACCTGGCACACCGACGAGGTGAAGAGGAACAGCGGCCCGACCACCGTCGCCCTGGAGGACCTGCACGCGGTGGAGTGGCTGCCCGCGCGCGGCCTGGAGGACGGCCATCTGCGTTTCGTGGTCTCGCCGAACGCGCCCCGGCTGCCCGCCGGGCGCGATCCGCACGCCGTGGAGCTCAACGGGTTCAAGAAGGACCCGCTGATGGCGCTGCTCGCCTCGGCCGTGGTGGCGCGGATGCCGCACCCGCACGCGGCGGCGCCCGCACCCGAGCCGAAGGCCCTCGGCCCGGCGCCGGCCGCCGAGGACCCGGACGCGCTGCTGCGGCGGCTGCGCGAGCTCGGGGAGCTGCACCGGTCCGGGGTCCTCACCGAGGAGGAGTTCACCTTCGCCAAGCAGGCCGTGCTGAAGCGGTTGTGAGGCCTAGGGGAGCCGTGGGGGCGGCCTGGTCTGTACCAGGCTGCGTATGATCATGAGAATCCTGCCCGATATCGGGCAGGATTCTTGCGTGGGGGCCGGATTCCCCGCAGTATCGACGGGTGCTCGAACGCCGCAGCCCGTCGTCGCACGACGACCTCATCGACCATCTGGTGCGCAGCACCGCGCTCCAGCGCGGTGAGGCCGCCCGGGTGGTCCTCGATGTGCTGGCGTACTTCGACGAGACGTACGAGGAGTTCGTCCGCCGCCGCCACCGTGAACTGCAGTCCGGTGGTCTGGTGAACGCGGAGATCTTTGAGCGGATCGCGGCCGAGCTGCCGCACCGCGCCGTGGCGCCCCCGGAGCTCTCGCTCCGGCAGCTGCGCCGCATCGTCTACGGCTGAGCACACCGGAACGTGTTGGACCTGTTGGACCTGTTGCACCTGTACGTCGATGGAGGGGTCAAGACTCTATGTGCGGAATCGTCGGTTATATCGGTAAGCGTGATGTCGCTCCCCTGCTGCTGGAAGGCCTCCAGCGGCTGGAGTACCGCGGTTACGACTCCGCGGGCGTCGTCATCAACAGCCCCAAGTCGGGCGCGCTGAAGATGGTCAAGGCCAAGGGCCGCGTCCGCGACCTGGAGGCCCGCGTCCCCAAGCGCTTCACCGGCACCACCGGCATCGCGCACACCCGCTGGGCCACCCACGGCGCCCCCAGCGACGTGAACTCGCACCCGCACCTCGACCCCGAGAACAAGGTCGCCGTCGTCCACAACGGCATCGTCGACAACGCCGCCGAGCTGCGCGCCAAGCTGGAGGCCGAGGGCGTCGTCTTCGTCTCCGAGACCGACACCGAGGTGATCACCCACCTGATCGCCCGCTCGCAGGGCGACTCCCTGGAGGAGAAGGTCCGCGAGGCGCTCAAGGTCATCGAGGGCACCTACGGCATCGCCGTGATGCACGCCGACTTCGCCGACCGCATCGTGGTCGCCCGCAACGGCTCCCCGGTCATCCTCGGCATCGGCGAGAAGGAGATGCTCGTCGCCTCCGACGTCGCCGCGCTGATCGCCCACACCCGCCAGGTCGTCACCCTGAACGACGGCGAGATGGCGACCCTGAAGGCCGACGACTTCCGTACGTACACGACCTCGGGCACGCTCACCAACGCCACCCCCGAGATCGTCGAGTGGGAGGCCGCCTCCTACGACATGGGCGGCCACGACACGTACATGCACAAGGAGATGTCGGAGCAGGCCGACGCCGTGGACCGCGTGCTGCGCGGCCGCATCGACGACCGGTTCTCCACCGTCCACCTCGGCGGCCTCAACCTGGACGCCCGCGAGGCCCGCGGCGTGCGCCGGATCAAGATCCTCGGCTGCGGCACCTCGTACCACGCCGGCATGATCGGCGCCGGCCTCATCGAGGAGCTGGCCCGTATCCCCGCGGACGCCGAGCCGGCCTCCGAGTTCCGCTACCGCAACCCGGTCGTGGACCCCGACACGCTGTACATCGCGGTCTCCCAGTCCGGTGAGACCTACGACGTGCTCGCCGCCGTCCAGGAGCTCAAGCGCAAGGGCGCCCGCGTCCTCGGCGTCGTGAACGTCGTCGGCTCGGCGATCGCCCGCGAGGCGGACGGCGGCACCTATGTGCACGCCGGCCCCGAGGTCTGCGTCGTCTCCACCAAGTGCTTCACCAACACCGTGGTCGCCTTCGCGCTGCTCGCCCTGCACCTCGGCCGCATCCGCGACCTGTCGGTGGCCGACGGCAAGCGGATCATCGAGGGCCTGCGCAAGCTGCCCGGGCAGATCGCGGAGATCCTGGCGATGGAGCCGGAGATCGAGAAGCTGGCCAAGGAGTACGCGGGCGCCCAGTCGATGATGTTCATCGGCCGGGTGCGCGGCTACCCGGTCGCCCTGGAGGCCTCCCTGAAGCTCAAGGAGATCTCCTACATCCACGCCGAGGCCTACCCGGCCTCCGAGCTCAAGCACGGCCCGCTGGCGCTCATCGAGCCCGCGCTGCCGACGGTCGCGATCGTCCCCGACGACGACCTGCTGGAGAAGAACCGCGCGGCCCTGGAGGAGATCAAGGCCCGCAGCGGCCGCATCCTCGCCGTGGCCCACCGCGAGCAGGAGAAGGCCGACCACACCATCGTCGTCCCGAAGAACGAGGACGAGCTGGACCCGATCCTGATGGGCATCCCGCTCCAGCTCTTCGCGTACCACACGGCGCTGGCCATGGGCCGCGACATCGACAAGCCGCGCAACCTGGCGAAGTCCGTCACGGTCGAGTAGTCCGTCCGGTACGGCTGGTTCCGTATCCGTCGGCCCCGTAGAGGCAGAAGCGGCCCCGCACGCGCCACCTGGCGTGCGGGGCCGCTCCCTTGTCTGCCGGTGCCGCCCATCGCACCGGCGTGCGGCTGCCTAGCCGGCGGCCGTCACCCCCCGGCCGGCAGCGCGTCGCGGGATCGCGGTCGGCCAGTTGGCCAGGGCCGCCGTCGCCCCGTACCAGGACGCGGCGCCCGCGACCGCCGCCACCCAGCCGCCGGCCTTCGCGAGGCCCTCGTTGGTGGCGAAGTCGGCGATCGCGAGGAGCACCAGGGAGACGAAGAGCAGCGCGAACGAGCCCTGCCGGATGGGGCCGTAGCCCGCCGAGCCGACCGCGAGGCTCAGCGCGAGGAGCGCGAAGAGCAGCAGGAACAGGCCGGCCGCGTTGGCCGAGAACTTGGTGTCCGCGCCGCTCGCCCAGGTGAACCAGAAGGCGCCGAGGCCCGCGAAGGCGGTGCCGGTGAAGGCGTCCTGGTCGCGGAAGGCGACGATGCCGAGGACGAAGAGGGCGATGCCGCCGACATAGGTCGCGACCGACACGGCGTCGGCCGCGGTGACGCCGTCGATGACCCGGGTGGTGCCGAGGCCGAAGGCGAGCAGGGTGAGGCCGAGTGCGAGGTGGCCGAGGGCGGAGGTGATGCTTCCCGCGGGGGCTTCGTGGTCCACGGCGGGCTCCCTTCATGTGCAGTTGTGCTGCGGGTCGTGCTGTGGGTCGTGCTGCTTCCCAGCGACCTTTATGTACCCTTCACAAGGGCACAATCCACCACCTACCGCAGGGTAGATTCGCCGTGTGGGCACGGGAGTTGACGTCATCTCAGCCGCTGCGGGCCGCGGGGTTCCGGTGCGGGCTGCTCCGGTTACGGGATGACGACCACGGGGCGCTGGGCGCGCCGGGCGAGCCGTCCGGCGACCGAGCCGAAGATCCGGCCGACGATGCCGTGGGTGGAGCCGACGACGATCGCGTCCGCCGCGTACTCCCGCCCGACTTCTTCGAGTTCGTGGCAGATGTCCCCGCCGCGCTCGACCAGGATCCAGGAGACCTCGGCGAGGTAGTCCGCGCAGGCGAGCTCCAGGCCGAGCACTTCCGTACGGTGGTCCGGCACGTCCACGAAGACCGGCGGCTCGCACCCCGCCCACACGGTGGTGGGCAGCCGGTTGGCGACATGCACGATGATCAGGCCGGAGCCGGAGCGCCGGGCCATGCCGATGGCGTACGCCAGGGCGCGCTCACTGGACGTGGAGCCGTCGAAGCCGACCACCACTCCGTGCCGGAACGCGGGGTCGCAGGACAGACGTGGCTCTTCCGCCGCCTGGAGGTCCGATGTCGGGTCGGCTACCTGCTTGCGGTCCGCGGGTTCGGAGAATTCTTGTCCGGCCATGGGTGTCTCGGCGTTTGGATCCTCATGGGAGGGCGACAGGTGGCGGCGGAGCTGTGTCCGGGAATCATCTTCCCAACCCCATACCCCCAAGGGTACGGCGACACTCCTCTCCTGCCCAGAGCCGCCGGTGCTGCACGGCGTTCCCCGGAGCATGCACGAGCCCGCTCCGGATGGCAATGGCAGATGGCTGATACAGAGGTCTGGCCTTCAACATTCCGTGCACGGTCGATCCGTCTCGGTGACCTCGGCGGGCCCGGCGAGCGCCCGGACCGCGCTCCGACGGCGCCCTGGATGTGCCCCGGCTGTGGCCCGGCTGTGCACGCGCAGTGACCGGAACCGGTGCCCGCCCGTTAGACACGCGGTCGCCGCGACGCTGTTCCATACCCCCAGGGAGCCCCTGCCCGTGCCCGCCCCGCCGCTCACCCAGGACGCCGGCCCGCCCACCCCGCCCGGCGGCTCCCCCCGGATCGCGTACGCCCCCCGGGAGCCCGGCGCGCCCGCGCCCGGCGGAGGGGTGCCGCGCGGCCGGGAGGGCGCGGAGGGGGGCGCGCACGGCGTACGAAGGGCCGGAGCGGGCAGCGGTGACGGTGCGGGCGAGGTCGTGCGCTGGGCGGCGTTCAGCTGCGTCCTGGTCCCGGTGGTGCTCGTCGTCTACGGTTCCTCGTTCGCCGGGGCGGCCGGCTGGGCCCTCGGGCTCGCGACCGTCACCGCGGCCTGCCGGCTGCTGCTGCGACACTCCGAGCGGACGGCGCGGACGGCGCGGACGGCGCGGACGGCGTGCTCAGCCCCCCAGCCGGGGCCCGGTCGGCACCGGGACGGACGGGCGAACGGCGAAAGTTCGCCGTTGGACTGACGGGTTCGCACACACGGACCCGTATGTTTTCAGCCAACTTCCCCTCCCCCCTCCTTCCTGCCCGAAATGGCCTGCCAACCCCCTTGTCACCAGGGAAAAACGGGCAGCGGTGGCGGATTTCGCCATACGGGTACGGGCCATGCGTGCGACGCCCACTTCCCTACGGGCGCCTCGGGTGAAACCCTTCGTGATCGAATGCTTCGCGCCAAGTTGCCAAGTCGACATAGCGCTGAGTACCGGACTTGTCACGCCGACGCCACAGAACGCAGTAGATTCGATCATGCGTATCGAAGGCTGGGGGACTCGTGCAAAACCAAGGGGAAAAGTGCAGGAGCGACAAGCCCGACAAGAACGGGGAGCCGCGAACACCGAGGGGGGCTTAGCAAAATGAGCCAGGACTCCGCTGCCGCATCACCGGAGGCCACAAGGAAGCTCGCCGGCCGTCGACGCCGGGAAGTCGTTGCCGTACTGCTGTTCAGTGGCGGCCCCATCTTCGAGAGCTCCATTCCGCTCTCCGTGTTCGGGATCGACAGGCAGGACGCGGGCGTGCCCCGCTACCGTCTGCTGGTCTGCGCCGGAGAGGAGGGCCCCCTGCGGACCACAGGCGGGCTCGAACTGACCGCGCCCTATGGGCTGGAAGCCATCAACCGGGCAGGCACCGTCGTGGTGCCCGCCTGGCGATCCATCACCTCGCCACCGCCCGCGGCCGCGCTCGACGCGCTCCGCCGGGCGCACGAGGAAGGGGCCCGCATCGTGGGCCTGTGCACCGGGGCGTTCGTCCTCGCCGCCGCCGGGCTGCTCGACGGCCGCCCGGCGACGACGCACTGGATGTACGCGCCGACCCTCGCCAAGCGCTATCCGTCGGTCCACGTGGACCCGCGGGAGCTGTTCGTCGACGACGGGGACGTCCTCACGTCGGCGGGCACGGCGGCCGGAATCGATCTCTGTCTGCACATCGTGCGGACCGACCACGGCAGCGACGCCGCCGGAGCCCTCGCGCGCCGGCTCGTCGTCCCGCCGCGGCGCAGCGGCGGCCAGGAGCGCTACCTGGACAGGTCTTTACCCGAGGAGATCGGGTCCGACCCGCTGGCCGAGGTCGTGTCCTGGGCGCTGGAGCACCTCCACGAGCAGTTCGACGTGGAGACCCTCGCCGCTCGCGCGTACATGTCACGCCGTACGTTCGACCGGCGGTTCCGCTCGCTGACCGGATCGGCCCCGCTCCAGTGGCTGATCACCCAGCGGGTGCTCCAGGCCCAGCGTCTCCTGGAGACGTCGGACTACTCGGTCGACGAGGTCGCGGGCCGCTGCGGCTTCCGCTCGCCGGTCGCGCTGCGCGGGCACTTCCGCCGCCAGCTCGGCTCGTCCCCGGCGTCCTACCGGGCCGCCTACCGGGCGCGCCGGCCGCAGGCGGAGCCGTCCGGGGGTCCGCCGACCCTGGAGACGGTGCCGTCGCAGGCCGTGCCGCAGTCGCGGCGCACGGCGGCGAGCGCACTGGTCGGCCCGGCGGCGATCACCCACGCGGCGCCGCCGGACCACCCGGGGAAGTCCGTCTCGGAGATGTACGCCACCGGTTACATGCGTCCGAGTCTGCCGGGGCAGCGCAGCGGCCCCGTAGGCTGAGACACATGAACGACCGCATGGTGTGGATCGACTGCGAGATGACCGGGCTCTCGCTGACGGACGACGCACTTATCGAGGTGGCCGCCCTGGTCACCGACTCGGAGCTGAACGTGCTCGGTGAAGGGGTGGACATCGTGATCCGTCCCCCGGACGCCGCGCTGGAGACCATGCCGGAGGTGGTGCGCGCGATGCACACCGCCTCCGGGCTCCTCGACGAGCTGGCCGGCGGGACCACGCTGGCCGACGCCGAGGCGCAGGTCCTGGCGTACGTCCGGGAGCACGTGAAGGAGCCGGGCAAGGCCCCGCTGTGCGGAAACTCGGTCGGCACCGACCGCGGGTTCCTCCTGCGCGACATGCCGGCCCTGGAGGAGTACCTCCACTACCGGATCGTGGACGTCTCCTCGGTGAAGGAGCTCGCCCGCCGCTGGTACCCGAGGGCGTACTTCAACAGCCCGGACAAGAACGGCAACCACCGCGCGCTGGCGGACATCCGCGAATCCATCGCGGAGCTCCGCTACTACCGCGAGGCGATCTTCGTCGCCCAGCCGGGCCCGGACTCGGACACGGCGAAGGCGATCGCGGCGAAGCACGTCCTGCCTGCGGAGTAACCCCTTCCGGGTCACTCCGGGGCGCTCAGGGGCCACCCCGGGAGGGTGCCGCGAAACATGTGCGCGAGCACCCTCCCGGACCCTGTACACTTTTTCTCGGCCGGTAAGGAAAGCCCCCAGGGACTTTCCCAGACCACAACAGTCCGGCCACGCATGGTGGGTATAGCTCAGCTGGTAGAGCACCTGGTTGTGGTCCAGGATGTCGCGGGTTCGAGTCCCGTTACTCACCCTGATCGGGAAGGCCCGGTCCGCTCCGGCGGACCGGGCCTTTCTCGTTGTGTGGCCTCGACACGTCCGGACACGGGGGTCACCCCAGGGCCGCGATGGCCTTGAGGACGAGCGCGCGGGCGTCGGAGCCGTAGACGGCCATGGTGCGCAGGCGCTCGAAGGCTTTCAGGTAGAGCTCGATCTCCGTGGGCTGGGTCACCGTCACCCGGGCCGACAACAGCTCCACGGACACCAGCGTGTCGTCGTACATATGGAAGACCTCCTGGGGCCACAGCGCGCGCTCCCCCGTCTCCTCGGGGATGATCCCGAGCGAGACTGCGGGCAGCGCGCCGGCCGTGAGCAGGTAGCCGAGCTGAGCGGCCATCGCGTCCGATGAACCCAGCCGGTAGCGCAGCACACTCTCCTCGATGAGCAGGACGAACCGGCGCCCGGGCTCGTGGATGATCCTTGAGCGTTCGATACGGGCCGCAGCAGCCTGTTCCGCGTCGTCGGGGATACCGAGCAGGCGGGCGTTGGCAGACAGTACGGCTCGTGCGTACCCCTCGGTCTGCAGCAGGCCCGGGACCAGCGTGGGTGAGTACACACGGAACAGAGTCGTCGACCGGTACAGCTGCACATAACTGTCCTGGAGGTGCCGGAGCCCAGTGCGGACCTTTCGGCGCCATTCGACGTACTGCGACTCGGCGTTGCGGGACTGGGCCACGAGATCGGCCACTCGCTCGGGAGCGCCGCACGCCACGCACCAACGGCGAATGTCCTCCGGGGTGGGCGGCGTCCGGGCGTTCTCGATACGCGATGACTTCGAGTGCGTCCAGCCGCAACGCGCGGCCAGCTCACCCCCGGTGATCCCGGCGTCGGCGCGGAGCTCACGCAGTCGCTGTGCGACTTGTCCACGCGCGGCGTGGGCTGCCGACGAGGGGGAGATGGGCATGAGCCGTCCTGTGGGCCTTCCGGGTTAGCTGAGCTTGTAGTCGTCGTGAGGTACGGCGCGTTCCCACACCTCCTCGAAGGCACGTGCGCACAGGTGCGCGGCGGCTGGGTCCTCACTGAGTTCCCCGCCTCCGGAAGCGCCGTCGCCCGTGAAGTGGTTCCAGCGGATGACGCTGCCGTCGATCAACCAGAAGTCGTTCCCCGGCAGTGCGATGTCGGAAGCGCGCCTCCGTGCGAGCCAGCGCACCTCTTCACCGGCGCGCAGATTGACCACCGCGCCCGCGTGCTCGTAGCGGATGTAGTCGCTGACCGGCTCGGACACGATGCGCGCGCGGCGGACTGCCACGCCACGGCTCAGGGTACGGCGAACCAACTCCACCCAGGGCGCCCAGTACGGTGATCCGGGATCCGTGTCCCGTTCCCCGGTGCGTTTCCACCCGGCGAAGTCAACGGCCTCCCCCGCCACCCCATAGACATCGCGCATCTCCAGGTGCACAGCCGCGTGTCGAGCGCTGTCGAGCAGTTCAGCGATGGTCGGGACGCTCGGCGTCATCACATGCCTTCCTCAGGATCGGCACCATCCGCGCCGGGATGCGGACGACCGCTTCGTGTTCCGGGATACCGGCGGCATGTCCCGGCACCATGAACGGGGCACACTCCGCCTCGAGTTCCGGACCGGGCTTCCAGCCCTGGATGGCCAGGTCACGTGTGGTGTCGTGCACCCACACCGTTGGGCTTTCGCCCGTACCCGAGTGGGGGTCGATTCCGACGAACCGTAATGCCACGGCGGCCTCCAGCTGCTCAAGCTGTGTGTGCACGGATGTACATCACGGTCCTCCGGTTTCGACACGGCGGTCAAGAGGGCGTGCGGTCGATGGCCTGGATACCGGCCAAGGTGTACATCGGTGCACATTCATGGCCTCGGCGCACGCCGCCCGCCTACCTTCCTGACCAACGCCAGTCCCACCCCCAGGGAGGCCCCATGTCCGAGCCCGACCCCCTCCACGGCGCCCCGGCGTACTACCGGACCCGCGCCGTCCGCAAGGAGCCCGAAGCGAGTGCTGTCACGCATGGAGGCCGCGCGATGAGGCTCGTCGGTGGGCTGCCCGAGATCGGTGGGCTTTCGCAGGCACAGCAGCGCGGTGTCGACTGCGTGTGGTGCGGGGTGACCCTGACCGCGGCGACCGCCGTCGACCTGGGGCCGCGGCCGCTGAAGATCCTGGACTACCGGACCTATTGGTACCCCCGGGCCTGCCCGCAGCACGCGCTCCCCCGGATCTGCGCCGTCTGCGACGAACCCGTCGCCGGTGAGGCCGAGGTGGTGCTCGGGTTCTCGTCGTGCGGGGCCCGGCCGGACGCGTACCGGCATCCGGCCGGTACGCCCGGATGCGTACGCAAGAGCGGCACGAGGTAGCGCGGGGGCCTCACGCCGATGCCCGTACTACCAGTTCCGTCGGCAGCACCAGTTGGGTGCTCGCGCGTTCGCCCGCCGCGATCTGGGTGAGGAGCAGGTCCGTCATCGCCCGGCCCATCTCCTCGATCGGCTGGCGCACGCTGGTCAGCGGGGGCTCCATGTGGCGGGCTATGGCCGAGTCGTCGAAGCCGATCAGGCCCACGTCCTCGGGGACGCGGCGGCCCCGTTCGCGCAGGATCTGGCGGGCGCCCGCCGCCATCACGTCCGAGGCGGCGAAGACCGCGTCGAGGCCGGGGGCGCGGTCGAGGAGTACGGCCATCGCCTCGCGGCCGCCCTCCTCCGTGAAGTCCGAGGGGGCGATGAGCCCGGGCTCGGGCGCCAGGCCCGCCTCGGTCAGGGCCGCGCGGTAGCCGTCCAGGCGGCAGCGGGCGCCGTACACGTCGAGCGGGCCCGTGATCGTGGCGATCCGGCGCCGGCCACGGGCCAGCAGATGCGCCACGGCCGCCCGCGCCCCGGCGAAGTTGTCGGAGTCCACCGACGCCAGCGGCTCCTCCTCCGAGCGCGGGCCGCTGATCACCACCGGCAGGTCCAGCTGCTCCAGGAGGTCGAGCAGCGGGTCGTCGGCGTGGACGCCCACCAGCAGGACGCCGTCGACCCGGTGGCCCGTCAGGTACTGGGCGAGCCTGCGGCGCTCCCGTTCGCTGCCCACCAGGGTCAGCAGGAGCTGCATGTCGGTCTCCGCGAGCGCCTGGCCGACGCCCCGGACCACCTCGGAGAAGTACGGCTCCGCGAAGAAGCGCGTCTCCGTCTCGGGGACGACCAGGGCGATCGCATCCGTACGGTTGGCGGCCAGGGCGCGGGCCGCGCGGTTGGGGACGTAGCCGAGCTCGGCCACCGCCGCCTCGACGGCCGCGCGCGTACGGTCGCTGACCCGGGGCGAGCCGTTGATCACCCGGGACACCGTGCCGCGGCCGACCCCGGCACGCGCCGCCACCTCTTCAAGGGTGGGCCGCCCGGCCCCGCGGCCCCGGACCGTGCGAGCTGCTTTCATGCCTGCCTCCGCGTCTTGCCGCACATCGTGGACCTCGGGGTGAAAACTAACAGCACGACCCCGGTGGCGGACTGCCTTTGCCAGCTCCCTTGACACCCTCCCGGACAGTCGCCACCCTTCAACACATCACGACTGGGAGCGCTCCCACCCCTATCTGTCCGTACACCTTCCGCACCTTCCACCCCTGCATGACCGACCGTCAATCGTTCTGCACGGAAAGCACGTTGGAGGATCACCATGCGTTCGAGATCCCGTACAAGAACACCCCTCGGCACCCGCGCGCCCCGGCGGCTCGCGGCGCTCGCCGTCGTCTCCGTACTCGGCGCCGGACTGCTCGCGGGCTGCGCCGACGACGGCGACGGCAAGGACTCGACCGGTTCCGGCTCGTCCTCCTCCGGAGGCGGCGGGGGCGGCGGGGCGAAGACCACGCTCACCGTCGGTGTCTTCGGGGCCTTCGGCCTCAAGGAGGCCGGCCTCTACGACGCGTACATGAAGCTCCACCCGGACATCGAGATCAAGCAGACCTCGATCGAGCGCAACGAGAACTACTACCCGCAGCTCCTCACCCACCTCGGCTCCGGCAGCGGGCTCGCCGACATCCAGGCCGTCGAGGTCAACAACATCGCCGAGGTCACCGCCACGCAGGCGGCCCACCTGGAGGACCTCGGCAAGGTGAAGGGCGTGGACAAGGCCGCCTTCCTGCCGTGGAAGTGGGGGCAGGCCACCACCAAGGACGGCAAGACCGTCGGCCTCGGCACCGACATCGGGCCGCAGGGCATCTGCTACCGCAAGGACCTGTTCGCCGCGGCCGGGCTGCCCACCGACCGGGAGGCCGTGGGGAAGCTGTGGGCGGGCGACTGGCAGAAGTACCTCGCGGCCGGTGAGCGCTACAAGGCGAAGGCGCCCAAGGGGAAGGCCTTCGTCGACTCCGCCTCCGGCGTCCTGAACGCCATCACCGGCTCCAGCGACACCCGCTACTACGACGCGGACGGGAAGGTCGTCTACAAGACCAGCCCGGCGGTGAAGGAGGCGTGGGACACGGCGGCTTCGTTCGCCACCCGTGGCCTGACCGCCAAGCTCCAGCAGTTCCAGCCCAGCTGGGACCAGGGCTTCGCCAACGGAAGCTTCGCCACCGTCTCCTGCCCGGCCTGGATGCTGGGGTACATCCAGGACAAGGCGGGCGCCGCGGGCAAGGGCAAGTGGGACGTGGCGGCGGCGCCCAAGCCGTCGAACTGGGGCGGTTCGTTCCTCGTCGTCCCGTCGGCGGGCAAGCACCGCGAGCAGGCCGCCGAGCTGGCCGCCTGGCTCACCGCGCCGGCCCAGCAGGCGACCTTCTTCGAGAAGCGCGGCAGCTTCCCGAGCGCCAAGGCCGCGTACGCCCTGCCCGCCGTCGCAGGCGCCCAGCACGACTACTTCGGCGGCGCGCCGATCGGGCAGATCTTCGCCAAGGCCGCCGAGGGCACGCCCGTGCAGGCGCTCGGGCCGAAGGACCTGATCATCGCGCAGAACCTGGCCGACGTCGGCATGCTCCAGGTCGACCAGAAGGGCCGGTCCCCGCAGGCCGGCTGGGAAGCCGCGGTGAAGGCCATCGACAACGCCCTGGACCAGTGAGGACGGCCAACGGCACCGGGGCGGAGGCCTCCGGGGACCGGGGCGGCGGGGGTGTCGCGGGCCTGACCGCCGCCACCCCGGACGGGGCCGTCCCGGCCGCGGTCGCCCCGGGCCCCGCGGCGTCCGCCGCCCCGGGCCCCGACCCCCGCGAGGCGCGGCGGCGCGAGCGGCGCAGCCGGCGCTACCGGCGCGACGTGCGCTGGAGCCCGTACGCCTTCGTGGCGCCCTTCTTCCTCTTCTTCGCCGCCTTCGGCCTCTTCCCGCTGCTCTACACGGGCTGGGCCTCGCTGCACCAGGTCGAGCTGACCGCGCCGAACGAGATGCACTGGGTCGGTCTGCGCAACTTCTCCCGGCTGCTGTCGGACGAGTTCTTCTGGAACGCGCTGCGCAACACCTTCACCATCGGTCTCATCTCCACTGTCCCCCAGCTCCTGATCGCCCTCGGTATCGCCCATCTGCTCAACTACAAGCTGCGCGGCTCGATGTTCTTCCGGGTCGCCGTCCTGACCCCGTACGCCACCAGCGTGGCCGCCGCGACCCTTGTCTTCGTACTCCTCTTCGGACGCGACTACGGCATGATCAACTGGGCGCTCGGCCAGCTCGGCGTGGGCCCGGTGGACTGGCAGAACGGCACCTGGACCTCCCAGTTCGCCGTCTCCACCATCGTGGTGTGGCGCTGGACCGGCTACAACGCGCTGATCTATCTGGCCGCGATGCAGGCCATCGCGCCCGATCTGTACGAGTCCGCCGCGCTCGACGGGGCCTCGCGCTGGCAGCAGTTCCGGCACGTCACCGTGCCCGCGCTGCGGCCGACGATCCTCTTCACCTGCGTCGTGTCCACGATCGGCGCGACCCAGCTGTTCGGCGAGCCGCTGCTGTTCAACGGCGGCGCCGGGGCCACCGGAGGCTCCGACCACCAGTTCCAGACGCTCGGGCTGTATCTGTACGAGCAGGGCTGGGTGAACCTCCATCTCGGCCGCGCCTCGGCGATCGCCTGGACGATGTTCCTGATCCTGCTGCTGATCGGCGCGGTGAACTGGCTGGTCTCGCGCGCCCTGCGCAAGGAGACGTCATGAACGCCAAGACGACGGCCCCGGCCGTCCCCGCCGACGGCCCCGCCGGCCCCTCCTCCCCCGGCTCCTCCTCCCGCGCCTCTCCCCGGTCCGTCCACCGCGCCGGGCGCCAGCTCCACGGCGGGCGCCTGACGTACACGATCCTGATCCTCTTCACCGCCGGCTCCCTCTTCCCGCTGGTGTGGACGGCGATCGCCGCCTCGCGCACCAACGAGCGCCTCGCCCAGACCCCGCCGCCGTTCTGGTTCGGCGGGAACCTCTTCAAGAACCTGAAGATCGCCTGGACCGACGCCAACATGGGCACGGCCCTGCTCAACACCACGATCGTGGCGGGCTCGATCGCGCTCGGCACGGTCTTCTTCTCCACGCTCGCCGGATTCGCCTTCGCCAAGCTGCGGTTCCGCTTCAAGAACGTGCTGCTCCTGCTCGTCATCGGCACGATGATGATCCCGCCGCAGCTCAGCGTCGTCCCCCTCTACATGATGGTGGCGAAGCTGTCGTGGACCGATCAGCTCCAGGCGGTCATCCTGCCGACCCTGGTGAGCGCCTTCGGGGTGTTCTTCATGCGGCAGTTCCTCATCGAGGCGCTGCCCACCGAGCTGATCGAGGCCGCCCGGGTCGACGGCGCCAGCAGCTGGCGCGTGATCTGGCACGTGGTCTTCCCCGCCGCCCGGCCCGCGATGGCGGTCCTGGGGATGCTCACCTTCGTGATGGCCTGGAACGACTTCTTCTGGCCGATCATCGCGCTGACCCAGAACGGCAGCCCCACGGTCCAGGTGGCGCTCACCGGACTCGGCCGCGGCTACATCCCCGACCAGTCGGTCATCATGGCCGGCGCCCTCCTCGGCACCCTCCCCCTGTTGCTGGCGTTCGTCCTCTTCGGGCGGCAGATCGTCGGCGGCATCATGCAGGGAGCGGTCAAGGGGTGAGCACCGACCACGCGCCCGACAGCCCCCTCCTTCCCCACCCCCTCGATGGGAGCGCCTCCATGACCGACCGCTTTCCGCCCGACTTCCTCTGGGGCACCGCCACCTCCGCGTACCAGATCGAGGGGGCGGTCGCCGAGGGCGGTCGTACGCCGTCCATCTGGGACACCTTCTGCCGTACGCCGGGGAAGGTGTTCGGCGGGGACAGCGGGGACGTCGCCGTCGACCACTACCACCGCTGGCGGGACGACGTCCGGCTGATGGCGGACCTGAACCTCGGCGCCTACCGCTTCTCCGTGTCCTGGTCGCGGGTGCAGCCGACCGGGCGCGGACCCGCGGTGCAGCGCGGACTCGACTTCTACCGCAAGCTGGTGGACGGGCTCCTGGAGCAGGGCATCCGGCCCTCCCTCACCCTCTACCACTGGGACCTGCCGCAGGAGCTGGAGTCCGCGGGCGGCTGGCCCGAGCGGGACACCGCCCACCGGTTCGCGGATTACGCGGGCATCGTCGCCGAGGCGCTCGGCGACCGGGTGGATATGTGGACCACCCTCAACGAGCCCTGGTGCAGCGCCTTCCTGGGATACGGCTCCGGCGTCCACGCGCCCGGCCGCACCGATCCGGTGGCCGCGCTGCGGGCCGCGCACCATCTGAGCCTGGGCCACGGGCTGGCCGCCGAGAGGCTGCGCGCCACGCTGCCGAAGGCCGCGAAGCTGGCGATCAGCCTCAACCCGAGCGCGGTCAGGGCCCGCACCCAGTCCCCCGCGGACCTGGACGCGCGGCGGCGCATCGACGCGCTCGCCAACCGGGTGTTCACGGGCCCGATGTTCAAGGGCGCGTACGACGAGGACCTGCTGCGGGACACCGCGCGGCTCACGGACTGGTCGTTCGTCCACGACGGAGATCTGAGCACCATCAAGCACCCCCTCGATCTGCTGGGCATCAACTACTACGCACCCTCAGTTGTATCCGCCGCCACTGACAATCCCCCCGGTGACGGCCCTGACCTGCAAGTACCCCGTCCCGACGGGCACGGCGCGAGCGCCCACTCGCCCTGGCCCGGAGCCGATTCCGTCGTCTTCCACCAGCCGCCGGGCGAACTGACCGCGATGGACTGGTCGATCGACCCGACGGGGCTGTACGACCTGCTGATGCGCTACACCCGCGAGGCGCCCGGCGTACCGCTGATGATCACGGAGAACGGCGCCGCGTACGACGACAAGCCGTCCCCCGACGGCTCGGTCCACGACCCCGACCGCATCCGCTACCTGCACGGCCACCTCGCGGCGGTGCGCCGGGCGATGCGGGACGGGGCGGACGTGCGCGGGTACTTCCTGTGGTCCCTGCTCGACAACTTCGAGTGGGCGTACGGCTACGGCAAGCGGTTCGGCGCGGTGTACGTCGACTACGAGACGCAGACCCGTACGCCGAAGTCGAGCGCGCGGTGGTACGCGGAGGTGGCGCGGACGGGGGAGCTGCCGGAGGAGCTGCCGCTGGGGTGAGGGTCGAGGGGGCGGCCACGCGCCCCGGCCGGGTGGGGGGGGGTGAACCGGCGGGGCGCGTGCGGGGAGGGGATGGTGGGGGTGGGGGTGGGGGCCTTGTTACTTGTAGGCGGCGAAGGCCTTCGTGAAGGCGAGGGGGGCCTGGACGATGGAGGAGCAGGTCGGGTCGGCGGAGTTCTTGGCGCCGCCCGCGCACTGCTTGTCCCGGGCGCCGGACCACATCGCGAGCCGGCCCAGGCCCTTGGACTTGGCGAAGTCCACCAGCTGGGTGGCGTCGTCGACCGTGAACGTCTCGGTGTTGACGTCGTTGACGCCGATCATCGGGGTGACGGCGACGGCCTTCCAGGCGGCGGCGTCGGAGAGCCCGAGGACGCCCTTGATCTGGGCCTGCGTGGCGGTGGCGGCCTGGATGGCGTACGTGCCCATGTCACCGCTGTACGCCGGACCGTAGTCCATCGTCATGATGTTGACGGCCGAGACGGCGACACCGTTCTTCCTGGCGTCGGCGACGAGGTCGACGCCGGGCTGGGTGAGACCCTCGGGCATCACCGGCAGCGTGAACGACACGTCGAGGCCGGGGTGGGACTTCTGGAGCTGCGCGATGGCCTGCGCGCGGCGGGCGTTGGCGGCGGTGTCCGGCAGGGCCGCGCCCTCGATGTCGAAGTCGACCTTGGTGAGCTTGTACGCGTCGATGACCTTGCCGTACGCGGTGGCGAGCTCGCCGGCGCTCTTGCAGACCAGGCCGAGTTCGGAGCCGGACGCGCCGCCGAACGAGACGCGGACGTCGCCGCCCTTGGCGCGCAGGGCGCCGATCTGCGCGGCGACGGCGTCGCTGTCCAGCCCGCTGACACCGCCCCAGAGCGGGGTGCAGCCGCCGCCGGAGGTGATGAAGGCGAGGTGGAACTCCTTCACGCCGGTCTTGGCGGCGGTGTCGAGGAGGTCGTACGCGGGGTAGAGCGACGTGTCGATGTACGGCGCGAAACGGGAGGTCGTGCCGGTGGTGGGGGGTTGGGGGGTGGTGGGCGTGGTGGGTTTGGTGGGGGTGGGTTTCGTGGGAGCGGTGGTGGGGGTGGGGTTGGTGGTGGGCCGCGTGGTCGGGGTCGGCTTCGTCGTCGGGCGGCCGGTGGGGGCGGGGGTGGCGCCGGTGTCGACCGAGCACTTCTCGTCGTTGATCAGACAGCCGGTGGGGTCGCCCGCCGTGCCGGTGGAGTTGGTGACGAACCCGACGGTGACGGACGCGCCCGCGGCGAGGCCGTTCCTGTCCCAGGTGGGGGGCTTCACGGTGACGTGCTGTCCCTTGACGGTCCGCTCACCGTTCCAGAGGGAGGAGAGCGTGGTCCCGGCGGGGAGGTCGAACTCCAGGGTCCAGTCGGGGAGGGCCTTGCCGCTGTCGTTGGTGATGACGTACTGGCCGGTGTAACCGCCGCCCCAGCTACTGGTCTTGGTGTACGCGGCGGCGACGGAGGCGGCGTGCGCGGTGCCGGGGAGGACGACGGCGGCGCCCGCGATGGCGGCGGCGGTGGCTATGGCGCCGATCGCCTTGGCCTTGCCGGTGGCGCGGCGGCGGTGGGTACGGGGGTGGGTCATGAGTGCGCCTGCCCTTGGGGGTGGGGGTGGGGGTGGGGGTGGTGGGAGTGGGTGGGGTGATGTGGTGCGGGCAGCACGCTAGCCGGTGGGAATCGGGCAAATGGGGTGCGGGGGGCTGGGGTTGGGGATCTTAGGGTTCGCTTAAGGGGGCGATGTGGCGGGGTTAATTCCGGGGGGCGCTTCTGCTGCGGGCCGGTGGGGGTTGCTCGCGCAGTTCCCCGCGCCCCTTGGGGGACGGGGGCCGGGCTGCCGTTCCCCTCGGGCACCCGGCGTACCGCTGCGGGGACTGCGCCCCCCAACCCCGTTGGTCGTCTGCGGGCTGGATGTGGCTGGTCGCGCAGTTCCCCGCGCCCCTAGGGGGGACGGGGGCCGGGCTGCCGGTTCCCTCGGGTCGTCCACCCGCTGGGGGGGCTGCGCCCCCAACCCCGTTGGTCGTCTGCGGGTCGGCTGTGGCTGAGCGCGCAGTTCCCCGCGCCCCCGGGCGGCCAGGGGCGGGGAACTGCGCGAGCAACCCGGCACGGTCCGCGGCCGGGAACGACGACCGGCCTACCGCGCCGCACCCCGCACGCCCCGGCCGACGCCCCCGCCCCTACCCGACGGGCGGGACGGCGCGTCGGGGCTCCGGGCGGCGGCGTCTGCCTCGGCGGCGGATGCGTGACGTTCGCGCTCCGGTCGCGCCCAGGCCGATCCACACCCGCACCTCCGTCCCGCCCAGCACCGACCGCCCCAGCCGCACATCGCCCCCCGTCGCCTCCGCCATGCGGCGCACGATGTCCAGGCCGAGGCCCGTCGAGCCGCCGCCGCTCGAACCCCGGGCCAGGGCCGCCCGGGGGTCGGCGATGCCGGGGCCCGCGTCCGAGATCAGGACGATCACCGCGTCCTCGCCGTTGTGGACGTCCACCGCGAACGCCGTGCCCTCGGGCGTGTGGCGAAAGACGTTCCCCAGCATCGCGTCGAGCGCGGCGGCCAGTTCGGGCCGGGCGACCGGGATGCGGACGGGACGGTCGACGCCCGCGAGGCGTACCTCCCGGCCCTCGTCCTCCGCCAGTGCCGACCAGAACGCCATCCGGTCCCGGATGACCTCGGAGGCGTCGCACCCGGCGCCCGCCCCGGCCGGCTGGGTCTGCGGCTTGGCCTCCCGGGCCGTACGGATGATCGTGTCGACCTCGCGCTCCAGCTGCTCGACCGCCGCCCGCGTCTGCTCGGCGGCCGGCCCGTCGCCCAGGGACGCGGCGTTGAGGCGCAGCACGGTCAGCGGGGTGCGCAGGCGGTGGGAGAGGTCGGCCGCCAGCTCCCGCTCGTTGGCGAGGAGCTGGACCACCTGGTCGGCCATGGAGTTGAAGGCGACGGCCGCCGAGCGCAGTTCCGCCGGCCCCTCCTCCGGCACCCGCGCCCCCAGCCTCCCCTCGCCCAGGTCGTGCGCCGCCCCGGCGAGCCGCTGGGCCGGACGGACCATCCGTACGCCCAGCCGGTCCGCCACCGCGACCGAGCCGATGACGAGGGCGACGCCCACGCCCGCGAGGACCAGCCACGCCGTGGCGACGCCGTTGGTGACCTCGGCCTCGGGCACGTACACCTCGACGATCGCGATCTCGCCGGAGCTCAGCGCGGTCGGCTGGAGGAGCGTGGAGCCGCCGGGGACGTCGGAGATGTAGGCGCGGACCACCTTGCGGGTCGCGTCGAGGTCCTTGCGGGCCGCCCGCCGCCGGCCGATCTCGGAGGGCGCGCCGCCCGGCGCCGCGGGGATGTGCACGGCCATCCGGCCCGCCGCGCCCGCCTGGGTGGAGGCGACGGCCCGTTCCAGCGCGTCGCGGTCGGTGGTGATCGACAGGGTGGGGCCGATCGCGGCGGCCTGGCGTTCGGCGTTGGAGAAGGCGCGGTCGCGCGCCATCTCCTTGATGACCAGGCCCAGCGGTACGGCGAAGGCGAGCACCACCATGAGGGTGACGGCGACCGCGACCTTCACCAGGGCCCATCTCATCGGCCGGGCTCCGCCCGCGGTGGCTCCAGCTTCACACCCACTCCGCGCAGGGTGTGCAGATAGCGGGGCTGCGCGGCCGTCTCGCCGAGCTTGCGGCGCAGCCAGGACAGATGGACGTCGATGGTCTGGTCGTCGCCGTAGGACTGCTGCCATACCTCGGCCAGCAGCTCCCTGCGCGGCACGACCACGCCGGGCCGCCCGGCGAGGAACGCCAGCAGGTCGAACTCGCGGCGCGTCAGATCGAGCCGCAGCCCGTCGAGTTCGGCCTGGCGGCGCAGCGGGTCGATGGAGAGGCCGCCGACCCGGATCAGCGTGGGCGGCGGCTCGGCCCCGGCGGCTCGCGCCCGGCGCAGCACGGCCGCCATCCGGGCGGACAGGTGCTCCACGGAGAACGGTTTGACCAGGTAGTCGTCGGCGCCGTCGTTGAGCAGCCGGACGATCTCCGCCTCGTCGTCCCGCGCGGTCGCGATGATCACCGGTACGTCGGTGATGCCGCGGAGCATCTTCAGCGCCTCGGCCCCGTCGAGATCGGGCAGTCCGAGGTCCAGGACGACCACGTCGAAGGAGAAATGGGCCACCTCGCGCAGCGCCTCCAGCGCTGTTCCGACGCTCCGTACGGTGTGGGAGGCCTCGGTGAGGTGGCGGATGAGGGCGGAGCGAACGAACTGGTCGTCCTCGACCACGAGCACACTTGCCATGGGCGGCACCGTACGCCATCCGGGGTACACCGGTCCCGGCCGGGACGAGGCGGGGCGGGGCCCGGTGGGAGGGGACACGCGTGGGGCGCGTGGGGCAGTATGGCCCCCGATATGACCCCGATGCACCGAGGAATCGTTCACGTCTGCGCCTGGTCGCTGGCCACCGGGGCGGCCGTCACGCTCTCCTGGTGGGGCGTGCACACGGTGATGGCCGGAACGGCGTACGACCCGCCGCGCGCGGTCCCGCTCACCGGCGACGGGCACACCGCGCAGGGGGTGTGGCCCCTCGCCTCCTCGACGCGGCGGCCGAAGGGCTCGCCGTCCCCGTCCGACGGCCCTTCCGGCGCGCCCTCGCCGCCCGCGGACCAGAAGCCGGGCCGCTCCGCCCCCGCCGCGCCGCCCAAGTCGCCCTCCGACCACCCTTCCCCGGGCTCTTCCGGCTCTTACGGTTCCTCCGGTTCCAGCGGAAACGTCAAGGGCTACAACGTCGACGGCGGCCGGGTCGTCTTCGACATCGGCGCCACCGCGGCGGAGCTGGTGACGGCGACGCCGGACGCGGGCTGGCGGATGCAGGTGTGGAAGCAGCCGACGTGGATCCGGGTGACGTTCAGCAAGGGCACGCGCGAGGTGTCGGTCTTCTGCACCTGGTACAACCACGCGCCGACCGTGGAGCTGGACGACCGGGGCTGAGCCCGCGGGCGCCGGACCGGCCTCCGCCTACCTAGCGGAACACCGCGGGCGGCGGTACGGGGGACGGCTTGGCGGTCGCGTCCGTCACCGGGGCCGCCCCGCCGGTGAAGTCGGCGAGCGCGCGCCCGTGTTCGACACGTCCGGGGTGCGGGTCCCCCGCGATGCGGCGGGTGAACTCGGCCACCGGCAGCGGCACGTCCGAGGCGAGCAGGACCGCGTTGCCGAACCGCTTGCCGCGCAGCACGGTCGGGTCGGCGGCGAGCGCCAGTTCGGGGAAGAGCCCGGCGGCGGTGGCTATCTGGCCGCGCAGATGCGCCAGCGGGGGGCCGTCGGCGAGGTTGGCCGCGTAGATCCCGCCGGGCCGCAGCACCCGGCGCACCTCGCCGAGGAACTCGGTGCTGGTCAGATGGGCGGGGGTGCGGGCGCCGCTGAAGACGTCGGCGACGACCAGGTCGGCCCAGCCGTCCGGGAGCTTGGCGAGCCCCTCGCGCGCGTCCAGGGAGCGCACCCGTATCCGGGCCTGCGGATCGAGCGGCAGCTCCCGGCGGACCAGCGCCACGAGCGCCGCGTCGATCTCGACGACCTGCTGGGTGGAGCGGGGACGGGTGGCGGCCGTGTAGCGGGCGAGGGTGAGGGCGCCGCCGCCCAGGTGCAGCACCTGGAGGGGGCGGCCCGGCTCACCGGCCAGGTCGATGACGTGACCGAGGCGGCGCTGGTACTCGAAGGTGAGCCGCTCCGGCGCGTCCAGGTCGACGTGGGACTGGGGGGCGCCGTCGAGCAGCAGGGTCCAGCCGTGCGGGCCGTCCCGGTCGGGTATCAGCTCGGCGAGGCCGCCGTCGACCGGCTCCACGACGGCCTGCGGGGCGGACGGGCGGCCGCGCCGCCCGCCCGGCGCGGCCTTCGCCCCGCCCTTCGCCGTGTTCTTCGTACCGCTTCGTGCCGCCATCCGACCATTATCGGCCGCCGGCCTCGGTGATGCCGTCCGCGGCCTCGATGAGCCGGGCGGCCTCGCCCAGCGCCAGGCGCAGCACGGCCGGGTCGGTGACCGCCACCGCGTCCGGCGGCAGCAGCCAGCCGCTGCCGGGGGCCGGCGGCCCGGGCGGTCCCGGCAGGCGCAGTCCCCGTCCGTTCGTCTCGGTGCAGGCGCTGCCCGGCACGTCCCAGGCGGCGGCGGTGCCGGGCGGCACCAGGAACCCGAGGGTGTCGCAGGCGCCGTCGTGGAGCACGGGGCCGACGGCGGCCGGGGCGACGGCGCGGCGCAGGATGTCCACCGCCTCCAGGCCCTGCCGCGCGGGCACGGTGACCAGGTCGCAGGGCTCCCCGCCGCCCGGCGGTCCACCGGCGTCCCGGGTGGGCCGGTGCCGCACGGTCGTCGTGGTCGTCCCGGTGCCTTCGATGTCCATGCCGGCCTCCAACAAGGCAACCCCCACGTGGTTTCTGCGGGTTGGCGGTATCCGCATGGTTCAACGCCGGTCCCTGTCAACGGCTACGGCGGTATGCCGCCGCAAAGGATGGCAGTTCATAGCAGATCGCAGGTGAGATATCCCTTTTGTAGCCAAACTTCGTTTCTGGAAGCCGATGTTGCCGGTACGTTCTTGCTCCGCACCACCACGCCGGAGAGAGCTGTTGAGCCATGGCGACGTCCACGGATCCCCGCGCCGGAGCGAACTCCGCCGCACGACCTCCCGAACGGAATCCCGCCAAGGCACCCAACACCGCCTTCCGCGAACTGCGGGGCCAGCGCTCGCCCGGCGAGTTCGCGGCGGCGGTCCGCAGGGCGGCCCGCGAGATCGGCGAGCAGGTCGCCTGTGACGCGCGGTACGTCGGACGGGTGGAGGCCGGCGAGATCCGCTGCCCCAACTACGCCTACGAACGCGTGTTCCGCCACATGTTCCCGGGTTTGACGCTGGCCGACATGGGGTTCTCGTCGCGTGAGGCGGTACGGGGCCGGGGGGCCCGTGCGGGGTGTGGTGCGACCCCGCCGCACTCCACGCCCCAGGAACACCCCGCACCCCGCTGCGGCACCATCGACCACGAGGAAGACCGTAATGACGAGGAGAGCGACGTGCTGCGTCGCGCGTTCATGACCGGCGGCTCCGCCACCCTGGCGGCCGTCTCCCTGGGGCTGCTGCCCGAGTGCGCGGCCGCCGCGCCCCACGACCCCACCGACCCGTCGGCATCGTCGTTCCAGCCGGTACGGCGGGTCGGCGAGGCGGAGGTCGGCGCGGTCGAGGAGGCGGTACGGCGGATCCGGCTGCTCGACGACCGGCACGGCGCGAACGGGCTCTACCGCAGGGCCGCCCAGCCGCTGCGCACGGCGTACGCGCTGCTCGACGCGGGCACCGCGCGCCGCTCCACGGCCGAGCGGCTGCACGCCGGCGCGGGCGAGCTGGCCATCTCGGTGGGGTGGCTCGCCCATGACTCGGGCCACTACGAGGAGGCCCGCTCGCACTACGCGGAGGCGCTGGCGACCGCCCGCCTCGCGGGCGACCCGGCCCTGGAGGCGCACGCCTTCTGCAATATGTCGTTCCTGGCCAGGGACGCGGGACGGCCGCGCGAGGCGCTGCGGGCCGCGCAGGCGGGCGGTCGCGCGGCCCGTCGGCTCGGCTCCTCCCGGCTGCTCGCGCTGCTCGCGCTGCGGGAGGCGGGCGGCTGGGCCGGGCTCGGGGACCGGGGGGCGTGCGAGCAGTCGCTCGCCCGGGCGCACGCGCTGTTCGCGCGCGGCCCGTCCGAGCGGGATCCGGAGTGGATGACGTTCTTCGTGGAGGCGGAGCTGGAGATGCTGGAGGCGCAGTGCTGGTCGGCGCTGGGCGACTGGTCCCGCGCGGCCCGCCACGCCCGCCGCGCGGCCTGCCTCCAGGACCCGCACTTCGCCCGCAACCTGGCCCTGTACCGCGCGGAACTCGCCGACGACCTGGCCCGCGCGGGCTTGCCGACGGAGTCGGCGGCGGCGGGGCACCAGGTCCTCGACCTCCTCACCGAGGTCCAGTCCACCCGGATCCAGGCCATGCTGGCCGACACGGCCCGCATCCTGGCGCCCCATGCGGGGTGCCCGGAAGTGGGGGGGTTCTTGGAGCGGAGGGCTTCGGGGTAGGGCGCTGGTTTTGTCTGCGGGTGAGTGGTGGGTTGCTCGCGCAGTTCCCCGCGCCCCTTAAGGGGTCGGTGCTTGGCTGCGGGCCGGGGTGGGCTGGTCAGACCTCCAGGTGGCCCGTGTCGTTCCACCGCTCCACCGCAGGCTGCCCGTACGCCCACCCCAGCACCGACAGCGAGGTCGGCTCCAGCTTGATGCGCGCCGCGAAACCGATCGGCTCGCCCAGCCAGCGCGCCGCGATCGACCGCAGGATGTGCCCGTGCGCGAAGACCAGCACGTCCCGCCCGGCCGACCGCGCCCACTCCACGACCTCGTCCGCCCGCGCCGACACCTGGGCCAGCGTCTCGCCGCCCTCGACCCCGTCGCGCCAGATGAACCAGTCCGGCCGGCCCGCCTTGATCTGGGGCGGGGTGAGCCCCTCGTACGCCCCGTAGTCGAACTCCATCAGCGCGTCCCAGTCCCGCGCGCGCTCCCCGAAACCGGCCAGATCGCACGTCTCGCGCGCCCGCGCCAGCGGGCTCGTCCGGACCTCGACGTCCGCCAGACCGTCCCAGGGCGCGCGGTGCAGGCGCTCGCCGAGCAGCTTCGCGCCCCGGCGGCCCTCCTCAAGGAGCGGGATGTCGGTACGGCCGGTGTGCCTGCCGGCGAGCGACCACTCGGTCTGCCCGTGCCGGGCGAGCAGGAGGCGCGGTTCGGCGGCTGGCATGTCAGGTCACTCCCGTGGCGCGTGGAGAATGCCGAGGGTTCGGCGGAGGTTCACCTCCATCATCGCGCACCCTTGCGGCCCTCCCCCGCGTCCTTCGGGGGTGGGTGCACAAGCGCACCCACGACCACCGTACGGTTGAACACCTGAACGGGGCCCGAAGAGGTCCTGAAGAAGAGATGGAGAGGGTCCGGAGATGCAGCACCCCGCGCCTCGGCCCCGCTGGTGGACCGAGCTGCCGCTCATCGCCATCGTCTACGCCGCCTACTCGGCGGGCCGCCTGCTGGTGAGCGGTAGCGAGTCGCAGGCCGTCGACCACGGCCTGGCGATCCTGCGCATCGAGAAGTACCTGCACCTGAACGCCGAGCACCCGCTCAACCGGCTCTTCACCCGCACCCCCTCCCTCGGCATACCCGCCGACTTCGCCTACGCGTCGCTGCACTACCTGGTGACGCCCGCGATCCTGGTGTGGCTCTTCCGGCGCCGGCCGCTGCGGTACCGCGCCGCCCGCACCTGGCTGATGCTCTCCACCCTCATGGGCCTGATCGGCTTCTCGCTGCTGCCGACCTGTCCGCCGCGCCTGCTCGACCCCTCGTACGGGTTCGTCGACACGATGGCGCAGTACAGCTCGTACGGCTGGTGGGGCGGCGAGGCCAGTGCGCCGCGCGGCATGGGCGGCATGACCAACCAGTACGCGGCGATGCCGAGCCTCCACGTGGGCTGGGCGCTGTGGTGCGGGGTGATGCTGTGGCGCTTCGGCGGCCGCCGCTGGACCCGGGTGCTGGGTGTCGCGTACCCGCTGACCATCACGTTCGTGGTGATGGGAACCGCCAACCACTATCTGCTCGACGCGGTCGCCGGGGTGGTCGTGATGGGGCTCGGACTGCTGCTCTCGCGGCCCGCGATGCGGCTCGCGAACGCGGTGCGCGCCCGTGTCGCACCCGGCTCGTTCGGCACACCGGCCCCGATTGTCAGTGCCGGATGCAAGACTTCCGCGGGTGAGCGAATCCCAGGGCAGCGCACGTCCGACGACTCCACCGCGGGAGCGGGCGACAGCCATTCGTCAGCGGCTCGCTGAGCTGCGCGGTCCCACCGCCGTGCCACGCCCGCTGGACGCCCGGGCGCTGGCGGCCCTCGCCGCCAACCCGGGCTGCCGCCGCCGCGCCCTGCTCGACGGGGCGGGCGTCGACAAGGGCGCGCTGGCCGAGGCGCTGGGCTCCCCGTCGGCGGCGTTCGGCCAGTCCCAGTTCGCCATCGCGCGCGGCAACACCTTCGAGGCCCGCGTGAAGTCCGACGGCGGTACGGAACTGCTGCGGCTGCTCCACGAGCGCACCGGCGGCGAGCCGCCCAAGGACGCGGTCGTCCCCGACCTGGCGGCGGCCGGTCCCGAGGGCCGGGCCGCGCGCACGGCCCTCGCGCTGCGCGAGGCGACGGCGTCCGGCGGATGGACGCTCCTGGACCACCCGATGCTGGCCCTGGAGGTGGCGGGCTCCCCCGCCTATCTGGAGCCGGACGCGGTGGTGATCGCCCCGGACGGCCGGTGGACGGTCGTCGAGATCAAGTCCTTCCCGATGATCGACGCGGCGGCCGACCCGTCCAAGGTGGGCGCCGCGGCCCGCCAGGCGGCGGTGTACGTCCTGGCCCTGGAGCGGGTGGCGGGGCTCGTCGCAGGGGCGCGGGACGCGGCCTCCCCGGCCCCCGCCGTCGCGCACTCGGTGCTGCTCGTCTGCCCCAAGGACTTCTCCAACCTGCCGACCGCCTCCCTCGTCGACGTGCGCAAGCAGCTGTCGGTGACCCGGCGCCAGCTGGCCCGGCTCACCCGGATCGAGGAGATCGCCGACGCGCTGCCGCCCGGCGCCAGCTTCGCGCTCGACCGGCCGGCCACCGAGCTGACGGACACGGTCGAGTCCGTCCCGGCGACGTACGCGCCGGAGTGCCTGGCCGCCTGCGAGCTGGCCTTCCACTGCCGCGACCGGGCCCGCTCCCTGGACGCGGTGACGGCGCTCGGCCGTGGCCTGCGGGCCGAGCTGGGCGGGCTGACCAGCGTCGGCGCGGTCCTGGACGCGGCGCGCGGCCACGCGGGCGACGCGGCCGACCCGGCGGTGGCCGCGCTGCGCAGGGCCGCGGCGCTGCGCGCGGAGGCCCTGGAAGGCGCGGCCGCGGGAGGCGCCGTATGTCGCTGATCACCACCCTCGCCCGGCTGGAGGCCGTCGAGGCCGGACGGGCCGCGCCGCTGGCCACCGTGCGCCACCGGCACCTGGCGGACCATCCGCTCGTGCTCGTCCCGCTGACCACCTCCGGAGAGGCCGGGGCGCCGCTCGGAGCACTGGTGGGGACCGACCGCGAGGCGCCCCGTCTGCTCGTCGTGCCCCAGCCGCGCGACCGCGAGCTGCGGTTCGCCTTCCTCGCCGAGCTCGCCGACGCCGTACTGCCGCATCTGGACGCGTACGCGGACGAGGTGGAGGCCGCCGAGCGCAACGAGACCGACCCGGAGACCGGCAAGAAGGTCAAGGTCGAGGTCGAGCTGTGCGCCGACGCGCCGCAGATCGTGGTGCCGGGCAGGGCCGCCGTCGACTTCGTACGGCTGCTCGGCCGCTCCATGCGCTTTCGCCGGACCGCCGAACAGGACCCGGACACCCCGCACCCCGCGCCCCCGCGCGTCCCGCTGCTCGGCCGCTGGCTGACGCACTACGGGGAGCGCGCCCGCGTCCCCGGCTCCGCGCTGCTGCTCGCCGCCACCGACCTGCTCGCCCGGCACTGGGCGACGGGCCAGTCCAGCCTGGAGGACCAGCACCTGGGGGCGCTGCTCGCCTGGATCGACCCGCCCGAGGGCGCCACGGGCGCGGAGGCGGCACTGCGGGCCGAGCTCGCCCGGGACGGGGACGGGCAGCTGCTGTGCCCGCCGGCCGGCCCCGCCACCGACCCGGCCTTCGACAACAAGCTGCTCGCCCCCGCGTTCGACCGCTACGACCGGGCCCGCCAGGCGCTGTCCGCGGCGCAGGACGGCGAGGCGGCCGACGCGCGCCTGGCCGGCCTCTCCCGGGCCGAACAGGAGATCCGCCGACTGGTCGAGGGCCAGCTGCGGCCCACCTGGGAGGCGGTGTGGCGCTCCCTCGACCTGCTGCGGGAGCTGCCCGAGGCGCCGCGCGCGGCGGACCGCTGGACCCGCGACCGCTGGTCGTTCACCGCCCACCGGGACCGCGTACGGGCCGGCGAGCCGCCGCAGCCCCGCCGCGACGACGCGGTGACGGCGGCGGCCAAGCTCGCGTCGCGCGAGAGCGCCCAGGCGCAGCTGGAGGCGCAGGAGGCGCTGGACGACCCGCTGGTGATGGCCGGGAGGCGCCTCGCGGGCGAGGCGTTCGCGGGCGAGGTCGTCGACGTGGTGATGGCCTGGTCGGAGTCGAAGCGGCCGAGCCCGCGCCCCCTGGTGACCGTGCGCACGGGCGACGAGCCGCACCTGGCCGAGCGGGCGAAGGTGTTCCGCTCGCTGGACGGCAAGCCCCAGTCGGCGGAGTTCGTGGGGTACGAGCGGGACGGCTCGCTCGTGCTGCGCCTGCTCGACAAGATGGGCCGGAGCAAGGAGCCCGCGCCCGGCTCGGTGCCGGAAAAGGGCGACCGGGTGTGCTGGACGCTCTTCGAGCACGACCAGCGCGGCGGCCCGAAGCTGCCGGACCCGGAGGCCACCCCGTGGACCCACGGCGGCCCGCCGGGCACGGACGCGGAACACCCCGACCCCCTCACCCCGGAGGACCTGCTGTGATCCGTACCGAGCGCGGCTTCGACCCGGGCGCGGCGGCGGCCGAGGCGACCGGGAGGATCCTGCACGACACCCTGCACGCCGAGGCCCGGGGCGTCGTCGTGGACTCGCCGCCGGGCGCCGGGAAGTCGACGCTCGTGGTGCGCGCGGCCCTCGAACTGGCGGCGGCCGGGCGCCCGCTGATGGTGGTGGCGCAGACCAACGCCCAGGTCGACGACCTCGTCCTGCGCCTCGCCGAGCAGGAGCCGGAGCTGCCGGTGGGCCGCCTCCACAGCAGCGACGCCGACCCGTACGACAAGGCCCTGGACGACCTCGGGCACGTACGCAAGTCGTCGAAGGCCGCCGATCTGGCGGGTCTGGACATCGTGCTGTCGACGGCCGCGAAGTGGGCGCACGTCAAGGACGTCGAGCCGTGGGCGCACGCGATCGTGGACGAGGCGTACCAGATGCGCTCGGACGCGCTGCTCGCCGTGGCCGGGCTCTTCGAGCGGGCGCTGTTCGTGGGCGACCCGGGCCAGCTGGACCCCTTCGCGATCGCGGACTCCGAGCAGTGGGCGGGGCTGTCCTACGACCCGTCGGCGAGCGCGGTGACGACGCTGCTCGCGCACAACCCCGAGCTGCCGCAGCACCGGCTGCCGGTCTCCTGGCGGCTGCCGGCGTCGGCGGCGCCGCTGGTCTCCGACGCGTTCTACCCGTACACCCCGTTCCGCAGCGGTACGGACCACGGCGACCGGCGGCTCTCCTTCGGCGTCCCCTCGGACGGCTCGGCGCCGGACCGGGCGCTGGACGAGGCGGCCGCGTCGGGCTGGGCCCTGCTGGAGCTGCCCGCCCGCCACACCCCGCGCACCGACCCGGAAGCGGTACGGGCGGTGGCCCAGGTGGTCCGCAGGCTGCTCGACCGGGGTGGCGCGGCGACCAGCGAGCGCTCCCCCGACCCGGTGCCGCTGACGGCGGCCCGGGTCGCCGTCGGCACGGCCCACCGCGACCAGGCGGCGGCGGTACGGGCCGCGCTCGCGGAGCTGGGGGTGACCGGGGTGGCCGTGGACACGGCGAACCGGCTCCAGGGCCGCGAGTTCGACGTGACGGTCGTCCTGCACCCGCTGTCGGGCCGCCCGGACGCGACGGCGTTCCACCTGGAGACGGGCCGCCTGTGCGTCCTGGCCTCCCGCCACCGGCATGCCTGCGTGGTGGTGTGCCGGGCGGGCGTGACGGACCTGCTGGACGAGCACCCCTCGACCGAGCCGGTCCAGCTGGGGGTCACGGTGAAGTTCCCGGACGGCTGGGAGGCGAACCACGCGGTCCTGACGCACCTGGCCGAGCACCGGGTGCGGTGGCGGCCGTAGGGGGCGCGCGGGCAGTGCGAGGCCCCCTTGCGGGGCGCGGGACAATGGAGGGTGGCCCGGGGCGAACCCCGGGCCGCTGAACTGCGGCAGGAGGAGACCCGATGGCGGAGCCCGAGCGGAAAGAGCAGCGGCAGCGGCTGAGGCCGGCGCCGTTGCTGTTCGAGCCGGCCGAGGCCGCCGCCGACCCGGAGCACTTCTTCGCCCTGGAGTCGATCGAGGACCCCCGGGAGCTGCTGTCGCGCTCCACGGAGCTGGCGCTGGCGTTCCGAGCGGCGGCGGACCGGGCGGTGGAGTTCCAGGCGATCGCGGCGGCCCAGCTGGCCGACCCCCGCCGCTTCGACCGCCTCACCCCGGCGGACATCGCCGAGCGGGCGCGGTGGACCGAGGACTACGCGAAGAAGATGGTGGAGTTCGGGCGGGATCTGCTGTCGCGGGGGGTGGAGCGGGGGTAAGGGGGGTTGCCCGGGGGATGCCTGCGGGCCGGGGGTGGGTTGCCCGCCGGGGCCGGGGGGCCTGGGGTTTGCCTGCGGGTCGCGGTGGGTTGTCCGCACACAAACACCCGGCACCCCCACGGGCATATGCCATCGGCCGCGCAAGATACTCCCTCCCGCCCCACCCCGTCCCGGTTTCCGGTAATCCGCCGGGACCGGGGGGCCGGGGCCCGTAGACCTACTACCCATGAGCATCATGCAGCGCGACGAGGCCCTGCTCCCCCGGGGCCGTGGCGGTCGGGTCACCCCCGAGGGGGCCGCCTGGCTGGCGTCGGCGGGACCGTATCCGCGCAGCACCCTCGCCCTGTGGGAGGACCGCCCGGACGCCCCCGTCGTGCTCCCGTGCGGCTCGGTCTTCGACGTGGTCGGGGTGCCCGCCGTCTTCGGGCGCCGGATGCTCGACCGGCTGTGGGGCGAGGGCGCCGGCTCCGGGCCGGTCGCCCGGCACCGGGGCAGGATGCTGCTCTTCGCCACCCCCGGCACCGCCCACCGCCTGCCCGCCCTGCTCGACTGGGAGGAGTGGACCGAGGTGCCGCCGCTGCTCTGCCACGGCACGGGCGACGCGGTCACCGTGCCCGGCCTCGCCCACACCGAGCACGCCCCGCACCCCGGCGCCGCCCGCTGGCTGGTCGCCCCCGACACCCGCCACCCCTGGCTCCCGGGCCCCGACGTCCTGCTGTGGGCATGCGTCCGCGCCGCCCGGGACAGCGTCCCCGCCGACCGGCGCTTATCGATTTTTCCTCCCGCCGATCAGGATGCTAAGGTCTACGACGTCAGCAGGCGCCGCTAGCTCAGTTGGTTAGAGCAGCTGACTCTTAATCAGCGGGTCCGGGGTTCGAGTCCCTGGCGGCGCACAGACGGAAAAGGCCCCTCGCGCAAGCGGGGGGCCTTTTCGTGCCCGGAAGGTGCCCGGGAAGGTGCCCGCACCGGCCTCCGCCGGTCCGCACCAACCCGTACCTACGGCGTGACCTTCACCGTCCACCCCCCCGACCGCGTCCGCCCCGTGGCCTCGATCCGGATCCCCTCCCCCGGCACGGTGAACGTCTCGCCCACGTTCAGCGGCGCGTCCGCCAGCGCCGGGTACACCGAGCGCTCCCAGCACGCCCCCGTGTCGGGGTGGGTGTCGAGGACCTCGACCGGCCCGGTGCCCGACGCCGTCTCGCCGCGCACGCGGTAGACCAGCAGCCCCGACGTACAGGTCGTACGGTCGTTGCCCGCCGAATCGCGGGCCTCGATGGCGACCGCGCTGTCCCGCGAGGTCCGGACGACCGCGAGCCGGACGCCCCCGTGGCCGACCCGCGCGGGCGACTCCGAGAGCGGCGCCAGGGTCAGCCGCGAGGACCCGCGCGCCGCCACGCACGCCACCTGGCGCCGGTCCAGCCACCCCAGCTTCCACTTCTGCCAGCCGAACAGATCCGGCGCCATCCCGAACTGGCTGCCCATCACGTCCCAGTCGCCGACGTACGTGTCCCAGTCGCCCTTGCCGTCGACCGGCCGGTGGTAGAGGTCGGGCAGGTCGAAGACGTGGCCGGTCTCGTGGGCCAGTACGTTGCGGTCCGGCGGGTGCTGCTCGAAGACCGTGACGACCCGCTTGAGGTCCGTGCCGTCGACCCGCAGCGGCTGGTCGAAGTTGACGACCTTGGTGGCGTCGGAGTCGACGCCCGGCGCGTCCGGGTCCGCGACCAGGTAGACGATGTCGTACGCCGAGAAGTCCACGCCCGGGTCGGCGGCCGCGACGGCGTCGCGCAGATACTCGGTGCGCCGGTCGGGGTCCCAGTCGCGCTGTATCCGGTAGGACGTGGACGGCTTCGGCATGCGCACCCACTCCGGGCGCGCATCGGCCTGGAGCCGGAACTTCCCGTACGAGGCGCGGGCGAAGAAGTCGCTGGTCGCGGGGAAGTAGTCGGTGGCGATGTCCTTCGGGGCGGCCACCGGCACCGAGTCCGGGAACGAGAGGAAGACCATCACCGCCCGGAGGGTGCGCACCGGGCGCGGATAGGCGGTGTTCCAGGTGTCCACTCCGAGCGAGTGGTGGGCCGCGGTGCGGGGCAGCGCGCAGGGCATCGCGGATCTGGCGGCCACGGCGGGGCCCGCCACGAGGGTGGTGGCGGCGACCGCGGTCAGGGAGGTGAGCGCGGCGGCGGCACTGCGCAGCCGGGCACGCTCCACTCCCCCGGGTGTCAGCTGACGCTCCACGTCGACCTCCGGGTACGGAAATGCGGGACACCTCACCCACCTTGTGATGGTTTGTGTGATGACGCCCTGTTCCGCTGCCCCAGGTGGGTGAGGAGCCCGACACCTGCCCGACACCCCGATGCCTTACAGAAAGTCACAATCGGTCACTTGCGAATCGCCGCTGGCCAGGCGTGTGCAGAAACGATCGGCCTCGGCTCCCGGGTGCGCATGATCACGGCCATGGAGCTGGATCGGCCATTGCGCCTGCCTCTATGATCGGCACACTTTCCTGCGTGGATTCAGCCCCGGGCGGCTGTCCTCCACCCGGCCGACGGCCCCGACCACATCTCTGTACGACTCGAATGCACAGCGGGAGCGAGCGGTGAGCGGAACCCCCGAAGGACCGGGAGCAGCACCCGGGACCATGCGGCCGCCGGTCACAGAGCGTCATCCAGAGGGGCCTCTGGGGCCCATGGGACGGCCGCCCGAACGTCACGCGGTCGGGCGCACCACCGCCGAGCCGCGTGACTACCGCGCGGCCTTCGACGCGGCCCACCTGGCGATGGCCGTCGTCGACCGGCACGGCACGGTGACCGCCGTCAACCACGCGCTGGCCGAACTCCTCGGCTCCCCGCCCGCCGAACTGTGCGGCCGGCCCGCCGCCGACCTCGTCGACCTCGCCGCCGACGCCCGCACCTGGCACATCTACCAGGACGTCCTCCAGGGCAGCCGCTCCCGGTTCCGCTGCACCCGCCGCCTCAAGCACCCCGACGGGCACTCGCTGTGGGCCGAGGTCACCGTCTCGCCGGTACGCGACGGCAGCGGCGCGCTGCTCTCGATCACCGACATCAGCGACCGGCGCGAACTCCAGGCGCGGTTGCGCCACCTCCAGATGCACGACCCGGTGACCCGGCTGCCCAACCGCACGCTCTTCTTCGAGCGGCTCGCGGGGGCGATGGAGGCGTCCACGTACGGACGCGGCGGCACCGGCCGGATCGGGATCTGCTACCTCGACCTCGACGGCTTCAAGGCAGTCAACGACACCCTCGGCCACCGCATCGGCGACCGGCTCCTGTCGGCGGTCGCGGCCCGCCTCACCCACTGCGCCGACCAGAGCGGCTACGCCCGCAGCGGCGGACACCTGGTGGCGCGCCTGGGCGGCGACGAGTTCGCGGTCCTGGTCGAGGACTCCACCGGGACCGAGCAGCTGGCCGAGCTGGCGAAGTCCGTACTGGCCGTGCTCCAGCAGCCGTTCGACCTGGCCGGGCAGCGGCTGTCGGTCTCGGCGTCCATCGGCGTGGTGGAGCGGGCGGTCGCGGGGACGACGGCGACGGGTCTGATGCAGGACGCGGACACGACGCTGTACTGGGCCAAGGCCGACGGCAAGGCCCGCTGGACCCTCTTCGACCCCGAGCGCAACGCGCACCGGATGACCCGTCAGGCGCTCTCCTCCACGCTGCGTCCGGCCGTGGACCGGGGGGAGTTCGCGCTGGAGTACCAGCCGCTGGTGGGGATGGCGGACGGGGCCGTGGAGGGCGTCGAGGCGCTTGTCCGATGGAACCATCCGCAGTTCGGCACACTTGCGCCGAATCGGTTCATCGGAATTGCCGAAGAGGACGGCTCGATCGTCCAGCTCGGCCGCTGGGTCCTGCGGACGGCCTGCCGGCAGGCGCGCCGCTGGCAGATCGAGCACCCCGGGGTGCCACCGATCTTCGTGAGCGTGAACGTGGCCGTGCGCCAGGTCTGGGACTCCGACCTGGTCGCGGACGTGGCGGAGATCCTCGCGGAGACGGGCCTGGCGCCGCACCTGCTGCAACTGGAGCTCACCGAGTCCGCCGTGATGGGCTCGGCGGGCCGTCCGCTCCAAGCCCTCCAGGCGCTGTCCGACATGGGCGTACGGATCGCCATCGACGACTTCGGCACGGGCTACTCGAACCTGGCGTACCTCTCCCGGCTGCCGGTCTCCGTCCTGAAGCTGGACGGCTCCTTCGTCCGGGGCTTCCAGTACGACGAGGGCGGCACGCACCCCAACCCCGCCGACGAGACGATCGTCGAGGCACTGGTCCAACTGGCGCACCGGCTGGGCCTGAAGGTGACGGCGGAGTGCGTGGAGACGTCGCACCAGGCGGGGCGGTTGCGGCGGATCGGGTGCGATACGGGGCAGGGGTGGTTGTATTCGCGGGCGGTGGGGCCGGGGTTGATCGGGACGATGCTGTCCGGGGGTTGCGGCGCGACGACTTCGCGCAGTTCCCCGCGCCCCTGAAAGCATCGGTCGTCTGCCGGTCGTGGTCGGTTGCTCGCGCAGTTCCCCGCGCCCCTTTTGTGCCCGGGGTTCGTCTGCGGGCCGGTGGGTGGCTGGTCGCGCAGTTCCCCGCGCCCCTGAAGGGGCCGGTGTTCGTCTGACCGTGCGGTGGGGGTTGCTCGCGCAGTTCCCCGCGCCCCCAAAAACGTCGGTCGTCTGCCGGTCGTGGGTGGCTGGTCGCGCAGTTCCCCGCGCCCCTCAAGGGGTGCGTGTTCGTCTGCCGGTCGGGAGTCATGCGCTCCTGAAGGGGCCGGTGTTCGTCTGCCGGTCGGAGGTCGCGCGACCCTCGGTCACTCCTGGTCGTCGTACCTCCAGCGCCCACCCGCCGATCGGGGCGGAGCCCCGTTCTTCAGGGGCGCGGGGAACTGCGCGACCAGCCCCCACTCACCCGCGGACGAAAACGAGGAGGGGGGCGCAGGGGCCGCAGGCCCCGCACGGGGATCGGGGGCGCAGCCCCCGTCGCGGGGTGCGGGGCCGCAGGTCCCCCACGGGGGGTTCGGGGGCGTAGCCCCTGGAGGGGTGGGGTGGGGCAAGAGAAAGCCGTCCCATCCCCGGCACGGGATGGGACGGCTTCCCCCCGAAGGGGGCTCTCGGCTCACATCAGCATGCGCCCAGGTCCTGCCAGACCCCCCACTCCCCGGTCGTCCCGGGCTCCTCCCCCTGCGTCCACCACTTGGCCTTCCAGGTGTGGCCCTTGTGGGAGACCTGCGTCCCGCCCGTGTACGTACCGCCCTTGTCCCAGGCCGCGGCCGTGCAGCCCGTCGTCGGCGGAGTGGTGGGCGGCGTCGTGGGAGGCGTGGTGGGCGGGGTCGTCGGCGGGGTGGTGGGCGGCGTCGTCGGGTCCGGCGTCGAGGACGGGGACGAGCCGACCGCCGTGACGATCTGGTTCAGGAGCGTCGTCCTGTCGTCCAGGCCGAGCAGGGAGTACATCATCGCCCCCGCCAGCCCCCGGCTGTGCGCGTAGTCGGCGCGCGCCTGGACCGACTTCTGGTTCAGGCCGGTGAAGAACTCGCCGTCCTTGTAGAAGTAGGACGCCTTCGCCTGGTCGTCCCAGTACGTCGTCGCCGCGTTGTCGACGATCCCGCCGAGCTCCTTGTAGTGGGCGATGCCGGGCTGCTGGCTCAGCGGCCGTGCGCCCGAGGGGCCGGTCGCCGCCTGGGCGAGGCCGCCCGCACTGCCCGCGGGGACGCCCTTCCAGCCCCGGTAGTAGAACTCGTACCCGAGGGTCAGCTTGTTCGCCGGGAACCCGCCCGCGATGCCGTACGCCGCGTTCCCGTCCAGCCAGGAGTCCACCGCGTTGGCGATCGAGTACTTCTGGGTGCCCGGCTTGATCACGTCGGTCGGGTCGTTGGCGCCGGAGTACAGCGGCGACTGGTGGTACGTCGGCCCGTCGCCGTCCCAGGCGCCGTGCATGTCGTACGTCATGACGTTGGCGTAGTCGAGGTACTGCCCGACCTTGTCGGTCTCGATGTTCTTGATCTTGTCCTGTCCGGCCGGCATCGCCGCCGTCAGCAGGTACTTCTTGCCGCCGTGCGCGGCCCCGTACGCGTCGAGCTGCTTGCGGAACTCGGCGAGCAGCAGCGTGAAGTTCTGCTTGTCCTCGGGGGCGTAGTGGTTGCCGAGGTGGCCGTCGGGCGAGCCGGGGTACTCCCAGTCGATGTCGATGCCGTCGAAGATCCCGGCGGCGGTCCCGGGGCCGCCGAAACCTCCGTCGACCGGCAGGTCGCCCTGGATGTACTGCTTGATACAGGACGCCACCAGCTTCTTGCGGCTCGCGTCGGTCTTCGCCGCGTCCGAGAAGTACTTGGAGTAACTCCAGCCGCCGATCGATATGTTGATCTTCAGCTTGGGGTACTTCGCCTTGAGCTGCTTGAACTGGTTGAAGACGCCGACGATGGGCTGGTTCCAGGTGTCGGCGGTCCCGCTGACGCTGTCGGCCGCTCCGAACGACTTCTGGTAGTCGGCGTAGGAGTCGCCCGCGCCGTCACCGGCGCTCGCGTTGCTGTCGTCGCCCGCCGCCTTGTTGGCCTCGAAACAGGTGAGGTCGGTGGGGTGGATGTTGGCGAACGAGTAGTTGATGACGTCCAGTTTGCCCGCGATGCCCCGGGTGTCGAGGTGCTTGGGGTAGAAGGCGTTCCCGTACACGCTCCACTGGTCGTAGTACGCGATCTTCACGCCGCCCGTGGAGGCGGCGACCGTCCGGGTGTGGGCGGCGGAGGCGGCGCCGGCCGGGCCGAGGCCCGCGAAGGCGGCCAGCGCGCCGGCGGCGAGCGTCGCGGTCGTCAGGGCTGCGGTTAGAGGTCTGCGGACGGGCACGGTCGGCCTCCGGGGGGGGGAGCTGAGCGGAACGGCGGTTGGAGCAGTGATAGCGATCACGCCGGGGGTGAGTCAATGGTCTGAACCAAATTGAGGACTAGACCAATTTGGGAACGTAACCGCTCGTCAGGGAGGTGGACCCCACGCACGAACCGCCCGCCACCATCGGTGACGAGCGGTTTAAGGGTGTCTTATGGATCTTGCGGAGGGCGGCGGACGCGTTGGACCACCGGCCGTGCGGAATCCAGGATTTACCGACGAGTGATCGTCGCGCACGGCTCCCGACGGCCGCCGCGAGGCCGCCGACGGACCACGCGGGCCACCCGGATTCCGCGGCTTGCACGGATTACGCGGACCCCGTGGATCGCGCGGATGACACGGGCTTCGCCGTGGGCGCCCCGTACACGTCCGCGATCAGTTCGTACGAGCGCAGTCGCGCCTCGGGTCCGTGCGCGTTCGCCGTCAGCATCAGCTCGTCCGCGCCCGTCCGCTTCTGGAGCGCGTCGAGGCCGGCGCGCACCTCCTCGGCCGTCCCGGAGACCACGTTGGCGAGCCAGCTGTCGACGAACTCCCGCTCCAGCGCGCTGAAGGAGTGCGCCGCCGCCTCCTCGGGCGTCGGCACCAGACCCGGGCGGCCGGTGCGCAGCCGCACCATCGACAGGGCGTTGGTGAGGGTCTGGCGGCGGGCCTCCTCCTCGGTGTCGGCGGCCAGCGCGGAGACGCCGATCAGCGCGTACGGCGCGGCCAGCACCGCCGAGGGCCGGAACGACTCGCGGTACAGATCGAGCGCGGGCACGGTGTTCGCGGCCGAGAAGTGGTGCGCGAACGCGAACGGCAGGCCCAGCGTCCCCGCGAGCCGGGCGCTGAAGCCGGAGGAGCCGAGCAGCCAGATCGGCGGGCGGCCGGTGGGGCCCTGCACGGGGCCGGGCACGGCGTGGATGCGGGCGTAGGGGTGCCCGTCGGGGAAGTCGTCGTCCAGGAAGCGGGTCAGCTCGGCCAACTGCTGCGGGAACTGGTCCGCCCCTTCGTTCAGCCGGTCGGTGCGGCGCAGGGCCGCCGCCGTCGCGCCGTCCGTGCCGGGCGCGCGCCCCAGGCCCAGGTCGATGCGCCCGGGTGCCAGCGCCTCCAGCGTGCCGAACTGCTCCGCGATCACCAGCGGCGCGTGGTTGGGCAGCATCACCCCGCCCGAGCCGAGCCGGATGCGCTCGGTGTGGGCGGCGAGGTGGGCGAGGATGACGGCCGGGGACGAGGAGGCGACGCCGGGCATGGAGTGGTGCTCGGCGACCCAGTGGCGGGTGAAGCCGCGCCGCTCGGCGAGCCGGGCGATCTCCACACTTGTGCGCAGGGCCGTGCTCGCGGTGTAGCCGCTGCCGACCGTCACCAGGTCCAGCACGGACAGGGGCACGGGCGCGCCGCCGAACGCCGTCCCTCGAATGTCGTCCACGTCCACCGGTCCGCTCCTCCAGTTCGTGCCGTACGGATACAGCGAAGCCAACAGGAGGCGGTCTCCGTTTTATTCCCCGGCCACCGGGCGCCCGCCCGGCCACTGTGGATCAGCAAACCCGGGTACGAACCCGGGCATGACCGAGCCGACGACAGGCCGCACCTCTCTCGCCGACCTGACTGCCCGTCAACTCCTGGCGGGATACGGCAGGGGCGACTTCTCCCCCCTCGACGCGGTCCGCGACGTACTGGAGCGGATCTCCGCCGTAGAGCCCCGGATCAACGCCTTCGTCCGGGTCGACGCCGAGGCGGCGCTGGCCCGGGCCGGGGAGTCCACCGCCCGCTGGCGCGCGGGGGAGCCGCTGGGGCTGCTCGACGGGGTGCCGGTGTCCGTGAAGGACGCGCTGCCGGTGGCCGGCGGCCCGACCCTGCGCGGCTCGACGCTCCCGGCGGGACCGGGGCCCTGGGACGTGGACGCGCCTCCCGTGGCGCGGCTGCGCGAGCACGGGGCGGTGTTCGTGGGCAAGACCACGATGCCCGAGTTCGGCTGGAAGGCGGTCACCGACTCGGCGCTCTCGGGGATCACCCGCAACCCGCACGACCCCTCCCGTACGGCGGGCGGCTCCAGCGGCGGCAGCGCGGCGGCGGTCGCGGCCGGGGCGGCGCCGCTCTCGCTCGGCACCGACGGCGGCGGCTCGGTGCGCGTCCCGGCCTCGTTCTGCGGGGTGGTCGGGCTGAAGCCGACGTACGGGCGGGTGCCGCTGTTCCCGCCGAGCCCCTTCGGCTCGCTCGCCCACATCGGACCGCTGGCGCGCGACGCGGCCGACACGGCGCTGCTGCTCGACGTGATCAGCGGGGCCGACTGGCGCGACTGGTCGGCGGGCGAGGCCGCCCGGCCCGTCTCCCCGAGCCTCGACGAGGGGGTGAAGGGCCTGCGCGTGGCGTACTCGCCGTCCCTCGGCGGCCAGGTGGCCGTGCGTCCCGAGGTCGCGGCGGCGGTACGGGCCGGGGTGACCCGGCTCGCCGGGCTCGGCGCCTACGTCGAGGAGGCCGACCCGGACTTCGCGGACCCGGTCGCCGCCTTCCACACCCTGTGGTTCACGGGCGCCGCGCGGGTGGCCGCCCGCGTCCCCTCCGAGCGGCGGGCAACCCTGGAGCCGGGGCTGCGGGACATCGCCGAGCAGGGCGCGCGGTACTCGGCGCTCGACTACCTGGCCGCGCTCGACGTCCGCGCCGAGCTCGGCCACCGGATGGCGCGTTTCCACCGCTCCTACGACCTGCTGGTCACCCCGACCCTGCCGATCACCGCCTTCGGGGCGGGGGCGGAGGTCCCCGAGGGGTCGGGGCTGCGCCGGTGGACGGGCTGGACCCCGTTCACGTACCCCTTCAACCTGACCTGCCAGCCGGCGCTCACCGTCCCGGTCGGCACGGACGCGGCGGGGCTGCCCATCGGCCTCCAGCTGGTCGCCGCGCGCCACCGCGACGATCTGGTGCTGCGGGCGGCGCGCGCGCTGGAGAGCTGAGGGAGCAGGTCGGGACGCATGGGGGCGTCGATCCCGGGTAGCGGCGCCGCCATGGTTCGAGCAACTGCACGACGAACGTTTCTCGCCGGGGGTGTCGGCGTGGCCCTGGCCGCCGCCGGCTGCTCCCGGGTGCCCGAAGGCGACGCGCTCGGGCGCCTCAGATCGCAGGGCACGGTACGGCTGGGGATCGCCGGAGAGGTCCCGTACGGCTATGTCGACGAGGACGGCCGGTTCACCGGCGAGGCGCCGGAACTGGCCAAAGTGATCTTCAAACGGCTCGGCATCGACCGGGTCCAGCCGGTGGCCACCGACTTCTCCTCGCTCATCCCGGGCCTGAACTCCCAGCAGTTCGACGTCGTCTCGGCCGGGATGTACATCAACAAGGAGCGCTGCGCGCAGGTCCTCTTCGCCGACCCCGAGTACCAGATGCTCGACGCGTTCATCGTGCGCAAGGGCAATCCCAAGGGGCTGCACACGTACCAGGACGTGGTGCGCACCCGCGCCCGCTTCGCCACCGGCACCGGCTACGCGGAGATCCAGTACGCGGTCGCCGCCGGCATCCCCGAGAAGGACATCGTCATCCTCCAGGACCAGGTCGCCGGGCTGAACGCGGTGGAGTCCGGCCGCGTCGACGTCTTCGCCGGGACCGCGCTGACCACCCGCGCCGTGGTGCGCAAGAGCAGCCGCGCCGAGGCCACCGCGCCCTTCGCCGCCGTCGTCGACGGCAGGAAGAAGGTCGACGGCGGCGGCTTCGCCTTCCGGCCCACCGACACCACGCTGCGCGACGCCTTCAACACCGAGCTGCGCAAGATGCGCGCCAGCGGCGAACTCTTCCGCATCCTGCGGCCGTTCGGCTTCACCCGCGCGGAGATGACCACCCTCACCGCCAAGGAGCTGTGCCGATGACGGCGGGACTGTGGCAGCACTGGGTGCTGCCGGGGATCTGGATCACCGTCCAGCTGACCGTGTACAGCGCGGCGCTGGCCGCCGCCGTCGCCTTCGGCATCGGCATGGCCCGTACGCACCGCTCGGTCTTCGTCAGGTTCCTGGCCGGCTTTTACACCGAAATCTTCCGGGGCACCTCCGCCCTGGTCCTGATGTTCTGGCTGTTCTTCGTGCTGCCGCCGCTGGTGGGCTGGCAGCTGGTGCCGATGTGGGCGGCCGTCCTGGCGCTCGGCCTGTCCTACGGGGCGTACGGCGCGGAGATCGTCCGGGGCGCGCTGAACTCCGTCCCGGCCGCGCAGCGCGAGGCGGGCATAGCCCTGAGCCTCACTCCCTGGCAGCGGATGCGGCTGGTGCTGCTGCCGCAGGCGGTGCCGGAGATGATCCCGCCGTTCTGCAACCTGCTGGTCGAGCTGCTCAAGGGCACCGCGCTGGTCTCGCTGCTCGGCGTCGGCGACGTGTCGTTCGCCGCGTACCTGGTCCGCCTCGCCACCCAGGACAGCGCCCGGATCTACGGCGTCACCCTCGTCATCTACTTCGTCCTCGCCTTCGGGATCACCCGGGGCATGAAGGCACTGGAGCGCCGCACCAAGGCCAATCTGGGGGTGACGGTCAAGTGACGCACTCGGTCTCGGCGCAGACGGCGCAGTCCTCCTGGGACTGGTCCGCCGTCGGCGACTTCATGCCGCGCTTCTGGGACGGGGTGCTGGTCACCCTGGAAGTCCTCGCGCTCGGCTCGCTCATCTCGTTCTCGCTGGGGCTGGTGTGGGCGTTCGGCCTGCGCGCCTCGTCCCGTGCGGTGCGGTGGCCGGTGACGGCCGTCACCGAGTTCATCCGCACCACCCCGCTGCTGGTGCAGTTGTTCTTCCTGTTCTTCGTGCTGCCCGAGTGGGGCGTGCAGTTCTCCGCCCTGACCACCGGCGTCCTCGCCATCGGACTGCACTACTCGACGTACACCGCGCAGGTCTACCGGGCCGGCATCGACGCGGTGCCCCGGGGCCAGTGGGAGGCGGCCACCGCGCTCAGCCTGCCCGCGCACCGGACCTGGCTGGCGGTGATCCTGCCGCAGGCGGTCCGCCGCATCGTCCCGGCGCTCGGCAACTACGTCATCTCGATGCTGAAGGACACCCCGCTGCTCGCCGGGATCAGCGTCCTGGAACTCCTCCAGCAGTCCCGTCTGGAGGGCGCGTCGACCTTCCAGTACACCGAGCCGCTGACCGTCGTCGGCGTCGCCTTCATCCTCATCGCCTACCCGGCTTCCGTTCTCGTACGAGCCCTGGAGCGCCGCCTTGCCCGCTGACCTCTCCCCCGCGTCCGCCCCCGCCTCCTCCCCCTCCGCCCCGCCCGGGTCGCCCCTGATCACCTTCGACAACGTCACCAAGCGCTTCGGGTCCACCACGGTCCTGGACGATCTCTGCTTCTCGGTGCGGCCGGGGCGGCACGTCACGCTGATCGGCCCGTCCGGCTCCGGCAAGACCACCATCCTGCGGCTGCTGATGACCCTGGAAACCCCCGACTCCGGGACGATCCAGGTCAATGGGGACCGGCTGTTTCCGGCCGCCGAGAGAGAGCGCCGGGAGGCCCGCAAGAAGATCGGGATGGTCTTCCAGCAGTTCAACCTCTTCCCCAACATGACCGTCCTGCGGAACCTCACCGAGGCGCCGGTGCGGGTGCTCGGCCTCTCGCCCGACGAGGCCGAGGCACGGGCGAAGGAGCTGCTCGACCTGGTGGGGCTCGCCGACCGCACGGACGCCAGGCCCTCCCAGCTCTCCGGCGGCCAGCAGCAGCGGGTGGCGATCGCCCGGGCCCTGGCCATGCGCCCCCAGGTGCTGCTTCTCGACGAGGTGACCTCCGCGCTCGACCCGGAGCTGGTGGCGGGGGTCCTCGACGTCCTGCGGGACATCGCGACGACGACGGACATCACCATGCTCTGCGTCACGCACGAGATGAACTTCGCGCGCGACATCTCGGACGAGGTCATGATGTTCGATTCCGGGAAGGTCATCGAGTCCGGTCCGCCGGAGAAAATCTTCACCGCGGCCGAACACGAACGCACGCGCGAGTTCCTCGGCTCGGTGCTCTGACCTCACCTTCCGGCCAGGGACCTTTCCTCTGGCATATGCCATACGGATGCGCCCCAGCGTGCGGGCCGGGGCGCATCATCAATCTCGTCAACACCCCCACCGGAATGGGGTCTTGGCGGTTATCGTGGAACGGTGAAGCTGTCCACCTTCGCAGCCTCGACCTGCTAGGGGGAAACCGTGGCGCTGAAGCCCGAGCCGACCGCGCCGTTCCACTCGGTGCAGTACGCCTTCCGCGTCCTGGAGACGATCTCCAAGCACGCGAGCGGAGTGACGGACGTCCAGATCGCACGAGAGACCGGTCTGCCGACCGCCCACCTCGCCTCGCTGCTGCTCATGCTGCGCTGCGAGGGTTACGTGGAACAGGTGGCCGACGGGGCGTACGTCATCGGCGACTCCACCGTCCTGCTGGGCTCCGGCGTGGTGCGCCAGCAGGCCCTGGAGGCCAAACTCCAGAGCACGCTGACCGAACTGCGCGACTCGGTCGGCGCGGCGGTCTACATCAGCCGGTACATCGACGGCGAAGTGAAGATCACGCAGTACGCCGACGGCCCGCGCGCCCCGAAGGTCAACGAGTGGGTGGACTTCCGCTCGGCGGCGCACGCCAGCGCGGTCGGCAAGTGCCTGCTCACCCAGCTCGACCAGAACGGCCGGCGCGACCACCTCTCCCGCCACAAGATCGCCCGGCTCACCTCGCGGACCATCACCAACGAGCGCGTGCTCTTCAGCAAGCTGGACAGCCAGCCCGCGACTGTCCCGGTCCTCGACCTCCAGGAGTACGCGGTGGGCACGGTCTGCGCGGCCGTCCCGCTCACGGCGGGCGCGGCGGTCGGCTGCCTCGCCCTCTCCCTCCCGATCGAGCACGCCCACCGCCTGCGCTCGGCGGCGGACACCCTGAACCGCCGGGCCGCTCCCGTGGTGCTGTCGCTGGCGATCTAGCACCGACCGGTACCACGCCGACCGGTACCGACACGCCCGCTCCGTGGCGTGTCGTTTCCGTGATCCGTCGGGTGTCCGGAGCACCCCGGCGGACCAGGTAGTATTTTCTCTGTCAGCAGGCGCCGCTAGCTCAGTTGGTTAGAGCAGCTGACTCTTAATCAGCGGGTCCGGGGTTCGAGTCCCTGGCGGCGCACCGACAGCAGAAGCCCTCCGCGAAAGCGGAGGGCTTTTTGCGTTGTGTCTACATGTTTCCGGCCCACGGCGAACACCCTTGGCACGTCCGTCAACGCGCGTAATTCTGATTACATGATTACAGCCGAACAGCACGAGCAGCTTCGCGGCTGGTTCTCCGGCCGCATCCCCGAGGGGCTCTACGAGCGCCTCGTCGAGGTGACCGTCGACCGTGAGGAGATCACCGTCGTCGGACGCGTCCCCGAGCCGGCGCTCGCGGACGACGTCTCCCCCGCCGAGCGCGCCGCCGCCGTCGACGGCCGCATCCAGGAGTTCCGCGAACGCACCCGCGAGGAGCGGATCGCCGTCGCCCGTGAGGCCGAGCACCGGTACGGGCGCAAGGTGTCCTGGGGCGCCGAGTGCGGCGGGCACCGGGCGATGTTCACCCAGGTCGCGGCGCCGGTCATGACCCGGCTCCGGCAGAGCGAGCGCCAGGTCCTGGACACGCTGGTGGCGGGCGGGGTGGTCCGCAGTCGCAGCGAGGCCCTTGCCTGGTGTGTACGGCTCGTACAGAGTCACACCGACGACTGGCTCGGGGAGCTGCGCGACTCCCTGGAGCGGGTACGCGAAGTCCGCGCCCAGGGCCCCGACCGCGCGCCGGGGCCGGCCGAGGAGGAACACGCATGAGCGACGCTCCGGGGATCCCCAGCGTCTACGAGTGGATGGGCGGCCAGGAGGCGCTGGGCCACCTGACCGAGGTCTTCTACGGGCATGTGCACAAGGACCCGGTCCTGGCGCCGGTGTTCGCGGCGGCCCCGCCCGAGCACGCCCACCACGTGGCGGTCTGGCTCGCCGAGGTCTTCGGCGGTCCCGCCGGCTACACCGCGGCCCACGGCGGCCACGACCGGATGGCCGGGCGCCATCTGGGCCGCGGCATCACCGAGGAGCAGCGGCGGCGCTGGGTCTCGCTGCTGATGGACACGGCGGACGAGGTGGGCCTGCCGGACGACCCGGAGTTCCGGGCGGTGTTCGCGTACTACATCGAGTGGGGCACCCGGATGGCGCTCGTCTACTCCGGCCCGAACCCGCCGCCGGTGGAGGGCACGGGCGCGAAGGTGCCGAGGTGGGGCTGGAACCAGACCCCGCCCTGGCAGCCGAAGGCCTAGCGGCCCGGAGTTCGACCGCGGGCCGGCGGGGGCTGGTCGCGCGGTTCCCCGCGCCCCTCACGGCAGAACGCCCGGCCCGGTACCGCGATGACCGCGCGTACCGGGCCGGACCCACAGGGGCGCGGGGAACCGCGCGAACGAGCAAGCCCCACCGGCCCGCCGACGAACCACCCGCCCCTCGCGACGGCATGCGCACGGCCCCTCCGGACCCTCCGGAGGGGCCGTACGCATGTCCTATACATTCGTTCTAGACAGCCGTATTAAACGGCCGTACAGTTCCTGTCATGACCCACACACCGAGCACCAACCTCCGCGCGGGCCGCAAGGAATGGACCGCCTTCGTCGTCCTGCTGCTGCCGCTCCTGCTGGTCTCGATGGACGTCTCCGTCCTCTACTTCGCGATCCCCTCCCTCACCCGGGAGCTGGACCCGAGCGCCACGCAGCAGCTGTGGATCTTCGACATCTACGCCTTCGCGCTCGCCGGGCTGCTGATCACGATGGGCTCGCTCGGTGACCGGATCGGCCGCCGCAAGCTGCTGCTGATCGGCGCGGCGGCCTTCGGCGTCGCCTCGGTGGCGGCGGCGTACGCGACCAGCGCCGAGATGCTGATCGCCGCCCGCGCCCTGCTCGGCGTCGGCGGCGCCACCCTGATGCCGTCCACCATGGGGCTGGTCCGCACCCTGTTCCGCGACGACCGCCAGCGCGGCCAGGCGATCGGCATCTGGTCCGGTGCCATGGCGGGCGGGATCGCGCTCGGCTCGGTGATGAGCGGCGTGATGCTGGAGCACTTCTGGTGGGGCTCGGTGTTCCTGATCAACGTGCCCGCGATGCTGCTCCTGCTGGTCCTCGTCCCGGTCCTGGTCCCCGAGTCCAAGGACCCGGCGCCGGGGAGGTTCGACCTGCTGAGCGTGCCCCTGTCGATGGGTGCGGTGCTGCCGGTGGTCTACGGGCTGAAGGAGTTCGCCGCCGAGGGCTTCAGCACCGGGCGGCTGCTGTCGGTGGCCGTGGGCCTGCTGATCGGCTGGGCCTTCGTCCGCCGCCAGCGCACCCGGCGGGACGCGATGATCAGCCGTGAGCTCTTCCGCGACCGGGTCTTCGGGGCCGGGATATCCCTCAACGCCGTCGCCGCCTTCGCGATGATGGGCTCGGCGTACTTCACCACCCAGTACCTCCAGTCGGTGCTCGGCATGGGCACCATGGAGGCCGCCCTGTGGTCGATGGCCCCCTCGCTCGCGGTGGGCGTCGCCGCCCCGACGGCCACGGCGATCGCCGCCAGGGCGGGCAAGGCCCCGGTCATGACGGCCGGGTTCGTGATCGGCGCCGCCGGCTACGGCATCCTCGCCCTCACCGGCACCGACTCCCTGTGGCTGCTGCTGACCGGCGCCGCGGTCCTCGCCAGCGGCATCGTCGCGGTGATGGCGCTCGTCTCCGACATGGCGCTGGCCTCGGCCCCGGCCGAGAAGGCCAGTTCGGCGGCCTCGCTCCTGGAGACCGGCCAGGAGTTCGGCGGGGCGATGGGCATGGCGGTCCTGGGCTCGATCGGCACCGCGGTCTACCGCTCGGACATGCCCGGCTCGGCCCCGGCGACGGCCCGCGAGACCCTGGGCGCGGCGGTCGCGAGCACCGACCACACCCTGGTGGCGACGGCCCGCGAGGCCTTCGTCCACGGGATGCAGTACGCGGCGGTCGGCGGGACGGTACTGCTGCTGGTGGCGGCCGGGGTGACGGCGGCGCTGCTGCGGAACACCAGCGCCGGGGCGCCGGTGGCGCCGGAGAACGAACTGGTGGCGTAACCCCGTATGCGTACGACCGCCGGGCGGGCTCCCTTCGAGCCCGCCCGGCGGTCGTCGCTGTCTCGTCCGGGGGCCGGCGGGGTGCGGCTGATCCGATCCCGCCGGGGGCGGCCGACCCCCGAGGGGCGCGGGGAACGGCGCGAGCCACCCACCACCACCCGCGGACGAACCCCGGGCTCGCCAGAACTGCACGGCCTCGCTAGAACTGCACGTCCGAGCACGCGTAGAACGCGTTGCCCGTGTCCGCGATCGTCCACACCGCGAGGATCATGTGGTGACCGGTCCTGCCCGTGGGGACGGTCCCCTCGTGGGAGAGCGTGGGCGGCGGCTGCTTCCCGTAGAAGGGGACGGTCAGGAACGGCTGGGGATCGAGGGCCGCCCGGGTCAGCTTCTGGGCCGGGTTCCAGCCCTGCCTGGTGAGGTAGTACCGGAAGTCGGTGGTGGCGTGCCGGGCGGTGAACTGCCAGCGGAACGTGTACGACTGACCTGCCGTCAGCCTCGTCGTGGGCCAGCCCGTGCCGCCGCGCGGATCGTCCAGCTCGGCGAACCGGCTGTTGCCGCCCGCGCAGAGCGTGCCGTCGGCGGGACCCCCGGCCGGGAAGCCCTTGGGGCCCTCGACCGACTGGGGCTCCCACTGGATGTCGCCGCAGTTGGACACCGTGCGGTTGGCGCAGAGCTTCTGGCGGCTGAGCGGCTGGTCGGTGTAGCCGTGACTGCCGGCGCTGGAGGTGGCGAACAGGGAGACACCCGCGGCCGCGAGCGCGACCACGGCCGCGCCCAGCTTCTTCTTGCGCATGCTGACGCTCCTGGAGAACGTGGGGGAGTTCTGGGGTCGTGGCACGCGTGCAATCTGGTCTGGACCAACTCACAGGCTATTCCCGCCAGTTGAGCATGTCCAGACCAATCGCACGGCGGCTTCGGCCCCGCCGCTCCCCCGCGCTCAGCCGTCCAGCGCGGCGCCCCCGCCCGTGCAGAACGCCACCGTCAGGTCCTTGACCAGCACCCGGCGCTCGTAGTCGTCCAGCTCGACGAGACCGCGTGAGGTGAGCCGGGCGACCGTGTCGTCGACCGCGTCCACCACCGAACTCAGCACGGCGTCCCGGTGCCGGGCGTCGAGTGCCGCCACCCGCCGGCGCCGCATCGCCGCCGCCACCTCCGGCGCGTACTCGATCCGGACCGGCTGGGCCGCGTACACCTCGATCCCCACCGGCTCCGCCTCCGCCTTCAGCAGCCGGGTGAGCGCGTCCCCGACGGCCTCCGCGTCGCGCAGGGTCGGGGCGTCCTCGTGGAAGGCGTCGGCCGGGAGCCGGGAGAGCACCCGGGCCGTCGCCGCCTCCACCTGGTCGCGCAGGTAGACCACGTGGTCCTTGACGGCCAGCGCCGCCCGCGCGGTGTCCCTGACCCGCCACACCACGAGCACCACGGCCAGGAGCGCGGTGCCGTCCGCGTCGACCGCGGGCATCGGTTCGCTGCGCCAGTGCCGCAGCCGTACGTCGACCCGTCGGCGCAGCAGCATCGGGTTCATCCACACCAGCCCCGTGCGCCGCACGCTCCCCCGGTAGTCGCCGCAGAGCGAGAGCACCCAGGCGGATCCGACCCGGCCGCGTCCGAGCCCGCCGAAGCAGACGGCCGCGAACGCCGCGCCCAGCACCAGGAGCGCCCAGTGCGCCGGGTCCATGGCGGCGTGGCCGCCTCCGTGCGCGGACGGGGGAAGCCGCAGCGCCCGGGTCAGGGCCGCCGGGAGCAGCCCGGCCGACCAGACCAGCGCCGCGCATCCCGCCAGCGCGGCCAGCCCCGCGACGACCGCCACCGCCCCCGGCACCACGGGCCCGGCCCCTTCGACGAGGTCCGGGTCGCCGGGCGGGGCGGGCCGCGAGGGCGGCGGCAGGGGCCGCGCCGCGCGCCGGGCCGCGGGCGCCACCGGCTTCGGCCCCGGCTTCTGCCCCGGCTGCGGCACCACGGGGGTGGGCACGGTGTCGTCCCGGAACAGCAGGTGCACCGGGATCTCGGCCGTGGACCCGCCCCGGATCACCGCGACCCGGCGGGCGCCGGGGCCGGGCCCGGGGGCGCCCTCCCCGGGGGTGGGGGTGTCCGTCGTCTTGCGCATCGATGCCTCCGTCATGCGAACAGCCGCCGCCAGGTCTCGGGGCCGGGGTAGCCGTCGGCCGCGCCGCCGCGCCAGCCCTGGGCGCGCTGGAAGGCCTCGACGTTGCGCCGGTCGGCCTCGCTCCAGCGCGGGCCGGGGCCCGAGGTGTAGTACCGCCCGAACCCCTTGCGCAGCAGTTGCCGCCCGAGCTCGGTCACGTACGGGCTGGTCCGGCCCGGCCGGAAGTGCGCCCGGCCGGGGAAGGCGGGCACCCGCGTCCAGCCCGCCTGGACCGCGCCGGTCGGCGCGGCGGGAGCGCCCGCGGCGGGCGGCGGGGCGGGGGGCGTCTGGGCGGCGGGCGTCTGGGCCGGCGGCTCGGGCTGGGGGGTCGTGGTGGCCGCCGTCTGGGCGTCGGCGGTGCCGCTGGTGCCGGTCGCGGGCGGGATGTCCTTGCCCTCGCCCCGTACCAGCAGGCTCCAGGTCCGGGGGCCGGGCAGCCCGTCGGCGCCGCTGCCGGTCCAGCCCTGGGCGCGCTGGAACGCCTGGGTCGCCAGGCGGTCGGCCGGGCCCCAGACGGGACCGGGGCCCCGGGTGTAGAAGCGCTTGCCGCCGCGCGCGACCAGCATCTCGCCGAGACGGGTGACATGGGCGTTGTCGGCGCCCGGCCCGAACGCCGCCGCCCCGGGGTAGTCCGTCGCGAGCAACGCGGGAACGGGCTGCTCGGCGACGATGGCCCCGCTGTTGCCGGTGCTGATCCCCTTGTACCGGTAGGGCACGTAGCGGGAGGAGTTGGTCGAGTACGCGTACGGGGTGGGCTGTCTGCGGGCGAGCGGGGGCGTCTGCTCGTACGCGACGTAGGAGGTGTGCGTGTAGTCCGTCCAGCCGCCGAAGATCACCACGTGCGAACCCTTGGTGGGGTTCTGCGGGTTGTGGAAGAGCAGGATGTCGCCGGGCTGGAGCTCCTCCTTGGCGATGCGCACCGAGAACTTGCCCAGGCTGCCGGTCCACTCGTTGGTGCCGAGGTTCCAGGCCATCGAGACGAACCCGGAGCAGTCCTGCCGGTACCCGTCCGTCCAGTACTTCTCCATGCTGTACGGGACCTGCGCCGCCACCCACTTCTTGGCGCGGTTGATGATGTCGGCCCGGGTGATCGGCTGGAGCCGGTGCGGTGCCGCCGCCTCGGGCCGCGCGGCGGCGCTCCCGTGCAGGGCGCCCGCCACCCCCTGCTCGGTCACGGGGCCGGTGTCGAGGTCGGCGGCGTCGCCGTCCGAGACGGCCCGGTCGTGACCGGCGCCCGGGACCGGCGGCCCCACGGGGGCGGCGGCCGCGGTCTGGGCGCCGAGGACCACCCCCGCCGCGGTCGCGAGGACCAGCGCGCGGCGGGCGCCGTGGGCGGCCGGGTGGCCTCCCGCGCGCAGCGGCAGCGCGGCCGACCGCCGCCGGTCCGCGCACCCGGGGCAGCCGCACTCGCCCGCCGGCTCGTACTCCTCGAACACCGGCACCGTCATGGGCGTCACCTGCCGCTCTCGGCGATCTCGTGGTCGTTGGCGATCTTCTCTGCGCTTCTGCACGGGCGACAGCTTTCCCACCGTCCGCCTGAACCGCACTATGACGGATCAAAACGGATGAAACGAACATCTCACCGCGTGGCGCCGGTCAGAACCACCCGTCCGAGTCCGGTAGAGTTCTCGGTGTCAGCAGGCGCCGCTAGCTCAGTTGGTTAGAGCAGCTGACTCTTAATCAGCGGGTCCGGGGTTCGAGTCCCTGGCGGCGCACAGACAGCCACAGCCCCCTCACCATCGGTGAGGGGGCTGTGGTCGTTCCGGAGTGCGCCCGCGCCTCCCGCGCCACGCGGCGCATGACGCTCCCACGGGCGCTCCACCCGAAATCCGCACGCCCTGCACAAGCGCCCCGTAAAGCCCGTGTTTGACCGGTAAACACCTCGTTTCACCCTTGCGATCAAGCCGCCGACCGTAGAAACCTGGCTGGGGGCCATCGGTTCCCAAGGGGGTGCGCGCCTCCACGACTTGGAGGCCGCGCGAGGGTTTCGGAGGGGAATGTCCCGGTTGCACCGGCTGCGGGGCGGGGGCCCCGTTCAGGAAGCGGTGCCGATGAAGGCATCATGCAACCGGAAGGGCCTCCTCCTCTATCTTGGATCAAGGGATGCGACCCGCCCCTTGACCGACCATCACCACGTCCGCGGGGTCGAGGGGGACCGACGCGGACGACGGAACAACGACACACGCAACCTGACCCTTGCGTGCGGGGGGATGACTCATGACGTCGACGCCGACCGGCGCCCGGCACCACGACGACCCGTCCCAGACCACTCAGCTCCGGCTTCCGCCGCATCTGCGGCCCGGGGCCGGGCAGCGCCTGAAGAAGTCGCTGCCCCGCTACGACTACGAGCACTACAGCAGACTGGCCGGCCCGCTCACCGAGCCCGACCCGTCCAAGCCGTACCGCGTGCGCTACCGCTCGCTGCTCTCGCAGGAGCCGCACCGGATACGCGCGGCCCTGCTCCTCGGCGCCGCCCCGCTGGTCTCGCTCGGCCTGTTCGCCTGGCTGATGCAGCCCCGGCACTGGACCGAGCGCGACCACGCCTCGCGGTCCCTGCTGGTGCTGGACATCGTCATGCTGGTCTCGATCGGCCTGATCGAGCTGTTCCGGACGATGAACGTGCTCTCCAACGCGCACGCCACGCTGGTCGCACGCGACCCGGTCCCCGTGGTGCCCGAGACCGGCACCAAGGTCGCCTTCCTCACCTCCTTCGTGCCCGGCAAGGAGCCGCTGGAGATGGTGACCAGGACCCTGGAGGCGGCGGTCCGCATCCGCCACCGCGGCCTGATGCACGTCTGGCTCCTCGACGAGGGCGACGACCCGGCGGTCAAGGAAGTCTGCGCGCGCCTGGGCGTGCACCACTTCTCCCGCAAGGGCGTCGCCCGCTGGAACCAGCCCAAGGGCCCGCACCGCGCCAGGACCAAGCACGGCAACTACAACGCCTGGCTGGAGGCGCACGGCGGCGACTACGACTTCTTCGCCTCCGTCGACACCGACCACGTGCCGCTGCCCAACTACCTGGAGCGGATGCTCGGCTACTTCCGCGACCCCGACGTCGGCTTCGTCATCGGCCCGCAGGTCTACGGCAACTACGACACCTTCGTCACCAAGGCCGCCGAGTCCCAGCAGTTCCTCTTCCACGCGCTGATCCAGCGGGCCGGCAACAAGTACGGCGCGCCCATGTTCGTCGGCACCAGCAACGCCGTGCGCATCAGCGCGCTGAAGCAGATCGGCGGGCTGTACGACTCGATCACCGAGGACATGGCGACCGGCTTCGAGATGCACCGCGCCACCAACCCGGCCACCGGCAAGAAGTGGCGCTCGGTCTACACCCCGGACGTGCTGGCCGTCGGCGAGGGCCCCAGCGCCTGGACCGACTTCTTCACCCAGCAGCTGCGCTGGTCCAGAGGGACGTACGAGACGATCCTCAAGCAGTACTGGAAGGGCTTCGGCACCCTGCCGGCCGGCAAGCTCTTCAACTACACCATGATGATCATCTTCTACCCGATGTCGGCCCTGAACTGGATCCTGGCGGCCCTCAGTTGCGCCCTGTTCCTCGGGCTCGGCGCCTCGGGCGTGCAGATCGACCCGGTCATCTGGATGATGCTGTACGGCAACGCCTCGGCGCTCCAGATCGGCCTCTACATCTGGAACCGCCGCCACAACGTCTCGCCGCACGAGCCGGAGGGCTCCGGCGGGATCGCCGGCATGGTGATGTCCGCGCTCTCCGCGCCCATCTACGCCCGCTCGCTGATGGACGCCGTGCTGCGCCGCAAGAGCTCCTTCGTGGTGACCCCCAAGGGCGACTCGTCCAGCCCGGACACCCTCTTCGGCACCTTCCGCATCCACCTCTTCTTCATCGCCCTGTTCGGCGGCTCGCTCATATCCTCGTTCTTCAACGGGCACAGCCACCCCGCGATGATCACCTGGGCCACCCTGGCCATGCTGATCACGGCCGCGCCGATCATCGGCTGGCGCTGGACCGTACGGGCGGAGAAGAAGAAGCGCGGCAGGCGCCGCCGCTCCGGCCCGCCGGCCGCCCCGCACCCGCAGGAACGCCCGCAGTGGGCCCCGGGGACAGCCGCCGCGCCCGGCGCGCCGGGCGCGCACGCGACACCGCCGCCCGCCGACCAGACCGAGCAGATCGCCCTTGGGGGACGTAAGCCATGAGATTCCGTCCGACCCGCCGCGCCCGCCGCTGGGCCATCGGTACGACGGTGGTCCTCGCGCTCGCGGGCGCCAACGGGCCCTGGCTCTACCGATTCTCCTCGGACCAGTACCACGACTACAAGATCAACCAGGCGGGGTACAAGGCGGAGAACGGCCACTGGGACCTGGTCGAGATACCCAAGGAGTTCCGCCTCAACACGATCCACGCGGCGCTGCTGCACACCGGAAAGGTCCTGCTCGTCGCGGGTTCCGGCAACAACGCCAAGAACTTCGACGCGAAGAAGTTCGACACGGTGCTGTGGGACCCCGACAAGAACACCTTCAAGAAGATCCCCACGCCCAACGACCTGTTCTGCACCGGCCACACCCAGCTGGCCGACGGCCGCCTGCTGATCGCGGGCGGCACCAAGCGGTACGAGAAGCTCCAGGGCGACGTCACCAAGGCCGGCGGCCTGATGATCGTCCACAACGAGGACCCGGACAAGCCGATCACGCTGCCGGCCGGCAGCCGGTTCACCGGCAAGACCAACGGCAAGACGTTCGTCTCCAAGGATCCCGTCCTCGTCCAGCGCGCCAAGAAGGTCTTCGACAAGAAGACCGGGAAGTTCCTGCGCACCGAGGCCGGGCTCGGCCGGATCTACGTGGAGGCCGAGGAGTCCGGCACGGAGCACGAGACCGGCACCGAGGACAACTACCGCGTCCAGGGCCTCAAGGGCTCCGACACCCGCAACGTCTACGGCATCGCGCAGAAGCTCGCCCTGGACAAGAAGGACTTCCAGGGGATCAGGGACGCGTACGAGTTCGACCCGGTGGCCGAGCGGTACATCACCGTCGACCCGATGAACGAGGCGCGCTGGTACCCCACGCTGACGACGCTCTCCGACGGCAAGGTGCTGGCCCTGTCGGGCCTGGACGACATCGGGCAGCTGGTGCCGGGCAAGAACGAGGTGTACGACCCGAAGACGAAGAAGTGGACGTACACCAAGGGGATCCGGCAGTTTCCGACCTACCCGGCGGTGTTCCTGCTCCAGAGCGGCAAGCTGTTCTACTCGGGATCCAACGCGGGGTACGGACCGGACGACGTGGGCCGCGACCCCGGCATCTGGGACTTCAGGAGCAACAAGTTCACCAAGATCCCCGGGCTGAGCGACCCACTGGAGATGGAGACGTCCGGGACGGTGCTGTTGCCGCCGGCGCAGGACGAGAAGTACATGGTGATCGGCGGGGGCGGGGTCGGGGAGTCGGCCAAGGCGTCGAAGAAGACCCGCGTCGTGGACCTCAAGGACCCCCACCCGTCCTTCAAGGACGGCCCCTCCCTCTCCGACGGCACCCGCTACCCCGAGGCGTCGGTGCTGCCCGACGACACGATGCTCATCAGCGGCGGCTCCCGGGACTACCGGGGCCGGGGCGGTTCCAACCTCCACCAGGCGCGGATCTACGACGCGAAGACGGGCACGATGCGGCGGGTCGCGGACCCCGAGGTCGGCCGCAACTACCACTCCGGCTCGCTCCTGCTGCCGGACGGCCGCGTCGTCACCTTCGGCGGGGACTCGCTCTTCGCGGACAAGGACGACACGAAGCCGGGGGTGTTCGAGCAGCGGATCGAGATCTACACGCCGCCGTACCTGTACAAGGGCGGCGATTCCGCCCGGCCCGCACTCGGGCCCGGCCCCACGTCCCTGACGCTGGGCGGGAGCGGGGTCTTCCCCACGAAGGACGCGGCCTCGGTGAAGACGGCCCGCCTGATCCGCCCGAGCGCGACGACCCACGTCACGGACATCGACCAGCGGTCGGTGGCGCTGGACGTGGCGAAGACGGGGGACGGGGTACGCGTGACGATCCCGAAGAACCGGAACCTGGTGCCCGCGGGCTGGTACATGCTTTTCGTCACGAACGGGGACGGGGTGCCGTCGCGGGGGGTGTGGGTGGAGGTGCGGTAGGGGGCGGTGCGGGGGTTGCCCGGGCTTTGTCTGCGGGACGGTGGTGGGTTGCCCTCAAGGGGCGGGGGCGGTGCCCGGGCTTTGTCTGCGACCCGGTGGTGGGTTGCTCGCGCAGTTCCCCGCGCCCCTTCAAGGCCGGGGCTTTGTCTGCGGGACGGTGGTGGGTTGCTCGCGCAGTTCCCCGCGCCCCTTCAAGGCCCGGACTTCGACTACCGGCCGGTGGTCGGTTGCTCGCGCAGTTCCCCGCGCCCCTTGAAAGCCCGGTGGTCGGCTGCGGGTTGTGCGTGGCTCGGCGCGCAGTTCCCCGCGCCCCTGGGTGGTCGGTGGCCGGGGACAGCATTCCGGGTGCGGCGGAGTACCTAAGGGGCGCGGGGAACTGCGCGAGCAACCCAGCACGGTCCGCAGACGAAAGAGGGGTTCGGGGCGCAGCCCCGCAGGAGTTCGGGGCGCAGCCCCGGAGGAGGTGGGGGCGCAGCCCCGCAGGAGTTCGGGGCGCAGCCCCGCAGGGGTTCCGGGGCGCAGGGCCCGTACAGGGGCCGGGGCGCAGGGCCCGTACAGGGGCCGGGGCGCAGCCCCCAGGGTTCGGGGCGCAGGCCCGTGCAGGGGGCCGGGGGCTCCCGGGGAGGGGCCTGGGCTACTTCGTGTTGCGGGCCAGGGTCAGGGCGTACTCCGGCCACCACTCCCCCGCCTTGGGCCCCCCCTTGCAGTCCCCGTCCGACTCCCCCGGCCGCTTCGCCCACACATACGCGTCCACCAGCGCGTCCCCCGTCCGCGTCGTGGGCCGCTCGCCCAGGGCCCGGCCGGGCGGGTTGCACCAGGTCTGCTTGGGGTCGCCGCCCCCGTACGGCCCGTTCCCGTTGCGGCTCGTGTCGATCACGAAGTGCTTGCCGGACAGCTTCGCGGACAGCTGGCGGCCGAAGTCCCGGCTCGCCGCCGTCGTCTGGAAGTTGGAGACGTTGACGGCGAAGCCGTCCGCCGCCGCCACCCCCGCCCGCCGCAGCGGCTCGTCCAGCGCGTCCGGCCGCTGCCACCCCGCGTTGCCCGCGTCCACGTACACCTTCACGCCCGGCTGCCGCTTCAGCCGCTCGACCGCCTTCTTCAGCAGGTCGTACCGCTCCTCCGCGAACCGCGCGGGCGTGCAGCCGTCCACCAGGTGCAGCACCGCGTCCGGCTCCAGGACCACCGTGGCGGGCCGGTCCCCGATCCCCGCCGCCACCTTGTCCACCCACGCCCGGTAGGCGTCCCCGTCCGCCGCCCCGCCCTTGGAGAACTGGCCGCAGTCGCGGTGCGGGATGTTGTAGAGGACCAGCAGCGCCGTACGGTCGGCCTTCGCCGCCGCCTCGGTGAAGCCCCGCGCCTCCGACTCGGGGTTCTCCGGGCCGATCCACTCCCCGACCGGCTGCTCCGCGATCTTCGCGATCAGCGCGGCCTTGTCGTCGTCCCCGCTCTCGCGGTACGCGGCGGCCTGCTTCGCCGCGTTGCCGTCCGGATTGACCCAGAACGGATCGGTCGCCTTGGGCTGCTGCGCCACCTCGGGCTTCCCGCTGCCGTCCGGGGACGACGAGGACGACGAGCAGGACGTCAGCAGCAGGGCCGCGCCCACCGCCGCCACCGCCACCCCGGCCGCGCCGGTCCGCGCACCACTGAGCACCATCCACTCCCCCTTGACGTACTTTTCCGGACGCTTCCCCCGATCCATCGTGGCACACCGCCGAGTACGCTCACGAGCCCGATCCCACCGAGCGCGCACGGAAGGCGACTTGGCGTTATCCGGCCCTAGGCCGAAAGCGCACACCGGTTCTACAGTGGTCGTATCGGCCCGTTCCCGGCCCCAGGTCGACGCCGGTCCCACCGCACCTCCCGTGGAGGTGCCGGGCTTCTCCCGCAGCCCGCGCGCCCGCGGTCGAGGACCGGCCCGGCCGGCGGCTCCGGGGGGAGCGAACCGTCGGCCGGGCCAGGTACGGAACGCACGCCGCCCGCTCAGGACTTGGGAACGGCTCAGGCAGAGGCTCAGGCTCAGGACTTGGGGGACGGCGCCGGCGCGCGTACGTCCGTCAGATAGGCCGACACCACCACGTTCGCCGTGTACGTCCGCGCCTTGCGGTCGTAGGTGCCCCCGCAGGTGATCAGCCGCAGCTCCGCGCGTCCCGCCCGGCGCGGCCCGTACACCTTGTGCGCGTCGAACCGGGCCCGCCCGAAGACCTGTACGTCGTCGATGGTGAACTCGGCGACCGACCCGTCGGTCCTGGTCACCTTGACCTTCTGGCCGGGGCGGGTGGCGCTCAGGCCGTAGAAGACTGCGGGTTTGCGCTCGGTGTCGACATGGCCGACGAGCAGCGCCGCGCCGGGCCCGCCGGGCTGGACCCCGGCACCGAACCAGCCGACCGTGCCCGGCCGGTCGTACGGCGGCGGGTCGACCGCGCCCGAGGTGTCGAGGCCGCGCGGCACGACGGGCGCGGTCACCCCTATGGAGGGGATCTCGACGCGCTGCGGCGGCGCCGCGGTGACCGGGTCGTGCGCGGGCGGCAGGGGTACGCCCAGCGGGCGCCCCACGGCGGCCACGTCACCGGTGGTCGGCGCCGAGCTGCCGCCCGGGCCGTCGGTCACCTCGCGGCCCCACAGCCACAGGGCGACCAGCAGGACCGCCCACGCCACGCCGGTCAGCAGCCGCCCGGAGCCGGACGTGTGCTCGCGGGACATGGCCGTGCCCGCCTCAGCCGCCGCCGCGCCGGCGGCGCGTGCTGCGGCCCGCCACGGCGACCGCCGCCACGGCCGCGAGGGCCAGGCCGACCACCGCGTGCAGGGTGCCGGGACCCTGCTCGGTGGCCTGGCTCTGCGCGAGCCGCGCGGTGCCGCCGCCGCCCGCGTGGACGGGGGCGTGCGGGGTGGCGTGGTGGTCGGGGCGCTGGTCCGGGTGGTGGTTGCCGTCGTGACGGCCGTCGTGGTTGCCCTCGTGACGGCCTTCGTGGTTGCCGTCGTGGTGTCCGGAGCCGCCGTGGACCACGGTGACGCGGCCGGTGGCCTGCCCCGAACCGTCCTTGCAGTTCACCCAGATGTCGTAGGAGCGCGCCTGCGCGTCCGTGCGGATACGGGCCTGGGCGACGAGGCCCCCGTCCGCCGCCGGCCTGAAGCGCGCCTGCGAGACGAAGGCCTCCGAGGTCCCGATGGCCTGCCCGTCCTTGCACACGCCGACCCGCAGGTCCACCTCGGCGCCCGGGGCGCTCGTGGACGGTGTCACCGTCAGCGAGCCGTGCGGCGCGGAATCCGCCGCCGCGGCGGACACGGGCATCAGGGCGGTGGCGGCCACCACGGCCGCACAGAGCGTGACCTGTCGAAAACGCATCGTGAACCTCCTGTACGAAGATTCACCCGCCACGCCGCGTTTCGCATCCCGGGCGCACCCGAACGGCTCCGCGCCGCCCGTGGAACAGGGCCCGACCGGCGCCTAGATCAGCTCCACCAGGTCCGCGATCGAGTCCACGGTGGTGGACGGCCGGAACGGGAAGTTCTCCACGTCCTGCGGCCGGGTGAGCCCGGTCAGCACGAGGAACGTCTGCATCCCCGCCTCCAGCCCCGCCAGGACGTCCGTGTCCATCCGGTCGCCGATCATCGCGCTGGTCTCCGAGTGCGCCCCGATCGCGTTCAGCCCGGTCCGCATCATCAGCGGGTTGGGCTTGCCCGCGAAGTACGGCTTCTTGCCGGTCGCCTTCGTGATCAGCGCGGCCACCGCGCCCGTCGCGGGCAGCGGGCCCTCGGCGGACGGACCGGTCTCGTCGGGGTTGGTGCAGATGAACCGCGCCCCGCCGTTGATCAGCCGGATCGCCTTGGTGAGCGCCTCGAAGCTGTACGTACGGGTCTCGCCCAGCACCACGTAGTCCGGCTCGTGGTCGGTCAGGACGTAACCGATGTCGTGCAGCGCGGTGGTGAGCCCGGCCTCGCCGATCACGTACGCCGTGCCACCCGGCCGCTGGTCGTCCAGGAACTTCGCGGTGGCCAGCGCCGAGGTCCAGATGTTCTCCACCGGCACATGCAGGCCCATGCGGGCGAGCCGGGCCTGGAGGTCTCGGGGGGTGTAGATGGAGTTGTTGGTCAGGACCAGGAAGGGCTTGCCGGACTCCTTGAGCGCCTTCAGGAAGGCGTCCGCACCCGGGATCGGGATGCCCTCGTGGATGAGGACTCCGTCCATGTCGGTGAGCCAGGATTCGATCGGCTTGCGCTCGGCCATGGGGCGGACTCTCCTGCGGTGTGCGATGGGGTGAGCTGGGCGGGGCCGGGTGCACCGCGCTGTGCCGTCCGACAGCGCCCAGCCTAGTCAGGAACCGGCGGGTTTCACCTGGCCGATCACCGGCAACCCCGCCCGCCCGCCGCGCCGGGCGGCCGGCCGCGGGGCAGGACCGTCCCCGCGTCAGCGCCGCCGCAGCCGCCACGCCCCCGCGGCCAGCGCCCCGCCCCCGAGCAGCAGAGCGGCGGCCGCGCCCCCGGAGGGGAGCCGGAACCCCGTACGCGCCAGCTCCGGCGGCCCCGCGAGCAGCGGCATCTCCGGCTCCACCGGTCCGATGCCGAACCGGTAGCCCCCGGACTCCCCGACCCACTCCCCGTCGTCCCCGCGCCGCTGCACCACCGCCGCGTTCGCGGTGACCTCGTTGGGCCGGGTGTCGGCGGTGAACCCGAGCCGGACCTTCACGGTCACGGTCTCCCCCGCGCCGATCGCGAACCCGGGGAACCCGTCGTCGAACACCCCGATGTGCTCGTCCGCGTCCGTCCGCTCGAAGGGGACGGGGTGCGCGCGGCCCGCCGACGTGTCGAAGAACTCCAGCTTGGCCTGGGAGTCCTTGAGCGTCCGGTCCCGGTCGACGAGGACGACCACCGGGTGGATGTTGCGGCAGGTGTGCGCGGTGGTGTTGGTGAGGTCCACGTACCAGAGCTGGGCGCCCCCGCCGGGGACGTACTCCGCCGGCCCTCCGTGGATCCGGGTGTCCACGGGGAAGTCGGCCCCGGCCCGGTCCCCGCAGACGGGCTGGTTGGCGGCGGAGAGCGAGGCGTGCCCCTGCCGCCCCCGCGGTTCGCGCTCCTCGGCCGCCGCGACCGAGGGCGCGGACAGCGCCGTGGCCGCGGTGACGGAGAGGGCGAGGGCGTTGCGCAGTCGCATGGGGGACCTCTGCTGCTCGCGGGCGTACGTGCTCAGGGACCCTGCCACGGGTCCGCGGCGGCCCGGACCAGCCACGCCCGCCGACCCCGCGAAACCGACCCGATCAGCCCAATATCGGACTGTACGATCAGCGGCGCTGTTGACGATCAGCAGCCCTGTTGACGGCGTGGTCCCGGGCGCTTGCCCCGTGCTCCCTGACCGGCGACGGCGACGGCGACGGCGACGGCGACGGCGACGGCGACGGCCGGGAACGCCCGGTACCGCCGCACCGTTGCGGTACTAGGGCTGGTCGGGCCGTTCCCCGCGCCCCTTCACGGACACGGGCGTCTCCGCCCCGTGCCCGAACACCGGCCCCAGGATCAGCCGCGCCGCGCCCTCCGCCACCGCGTGGGGGCCTCCGGGGGCCACCGACACCGGGACCGCGCGCGCGTCGCCGCCCCGGCGGGCCCGCTCCTCCAGGACCGCCTTCACCCCCCGGACGAAGCCGTCCCGCGCGCCCATGACCGTACGCCCGCCGAGCAGGACGCGGTCAATGTCCAGCAGGCCGACGAGGTTGGCCGCGCCGACGCCCAGGAAGCGGGCGGCGGCGGCGATGTCGCCGCGGGCCACCGACGACAGGCACAGCGCCTCGATGCAGCCGCGCGCGCCGCAGTCGCAGGCGGGGCCGCCGAGCAGGATCGTCTGGTGGCCGAACTCGCCCGCGCCGGTCCGTGCGCCACGCAGCAGCGTGCCACCGAGGACGAGGCCCGCGCCCAGGCCCGTACCGAGGTGGAGGTAGGCGAAGGAGTCGGCGGGGCCGCGCAGGGCGAGGCCGAGGGCGGCGGCGTTGGTGTCCTTGTCGAGGACGACCGGCAGGCCCAGGCGCGCGGCGAGCGCGTCGCGCAGCGGGAAGCCGTTCCACTGGGGGAAGCCGGTGACGCGGTGGAGCACCCCGGTGTGGTGGTCGAGGGGGCCGGGGCTGGCCACGCCGACGCCGAGTATCGGGCGGCCCCCGATCAGCGCGGCGGCCTCGTCCGCCGCGGCCCCGACCACGGTGTCGTGGCCCGCGCCGAGGTCGAGCGGCACGGTCCGCACGCCCACCAGCGTGCCGGCCAGGTCGACCAGGACCGCGGTGAGTTCGTCGCGGTCGAGGTGCAGCCCTATCGCGTGCCCGGCGGAGGGCACCAGCTTGAGCACCGTGCGCGGCTTGCCGCCGGTGGAGGCGCGGCGGCCCGCCTCGGTCGCCGTCCCCTCCGCCCGCAGCCGCGCGGTGATCTTGCTGACGGCCTGCGGGGTGAGGCCGGTCCGCTCGGCGAGCTCCAGTCTGCTGATGCCGGCCTCCCCGGCCGTACGCAGCAGATCGAGCACCAGCGCGGCGTTGTGGCTGCGCAGGGCCGGCAGGTTGGCTCCCGAGTTGCTCCTGTTCACGCCTCCATTGTCTCCTGCGCTTGCACTTTGGCAACAGCGTTGCTTAAGTGGGTGCCATGAACGCTCGTACGGACACTGACCTCCGCGTCGGACTCGTCGGCTACGGCCTGGCGGGCTCCGTCTTCCACGCCCCGCTGATCGCCGCGACCGAGGGGCTGACCCTCGACACGGTCGTCACGTCCAGCCCGGAGCGCCGGGCGCAGGCCCGCGCCGAACACGGCGACGGGCTGCGGTTCGCGGCCTCCCCGGACGAGCTGCTCGACGCCGGTCTCGATCTGATCGTGATCGCCTCCCCCAACAAGACGCACGTGCCGATCGCCACCGCCGCCCTCAAGGCCGGCATCCCGGTCGTCGTCGACAAGCCCCTCGCGGGCACGGCCGCCGAGGCGCGGGAACTCGCGGCGCTCGCCCAGGAGCGCGGCCTGCTGCTCTCGGTCTTCCAGAACCGCCGCTGGGACAACGACTTCCTGACCCTGCGCTCCCTGCTCGCCGCCGGTGAACTCGGCGAGGTCCAGCGCTTCGAGTCCCGCTTCGAGCGCTGGCGCCCGCAGCCCAAGGGCGGCTGGCGCGAGTCGGGCGACCCGGCGGAGATCGGCGGCCTGCTGTACGACCTGGGCAGCCACCTCGTCGACCAGGCCCTGGTCCTGTTCGGCCCGGCGCTGCGGGTGTACGCCGAGGCCGACGTCCGCCGTCCGGGCGCCCAGGCCGACGACGACACCTTCATCGCGATCACCCACGCGGGCGGGGTGCGCTCGCACCTCTATGTGAGCGCCACGACCGCCCAGCTCGGCCCCCGCTTCCGGGTGCTCGGCTCCGCCGCGGGGTACGTCAAGTACGGCCTCGACCCCCAGGAGTCGGCCCTGCGCGAGGGCCTGCGGCCCGGCACCGGCGAGCCGTGGGGCCTGGAGCCCGAGGAGATGTGGGGCCGCGTCGGCTCCGGGGTCCCCGCCCGGGCTTTCGGCGCCGAGTCCCGGCGGGGCCGGGACGGCGAGCGCCCCGTCCCGACCCTGCCGGGCGACTACCCCGCGTACTACACGGCGATCGCCAACGCTCTGCGCGAGGGCGGCGAACCGCCGGTCACCGCGCAGGAGGCCGCGGCGGCCCTGGACGTCCTGGAGGCGGCGCGCCGGTCGGCGCGCGAGGGCGTGACGGTGGAGGTGGCGCTGTGACGGCCCCGGCGACCTCCCCGTCCTTCACGCCGTCCTTCACGGTCCCCGAACTGGAGGCGCAGGAGGCCGAGCTGGAGCTCCCGCGGTTCACGTACGAGGACGCGTGGGCGCTCGGCTCGCTGCTGCGGGAGCTGGCGGTGGCCCGCCGCGCTCCGGTGACGATCGACATCCACCGGGGCGCCCAGCAGCTCTTCCGCTGCGCCCTGCCGGGCTCGACCCCGGACAACGACGCCTGGGTCGACCGCAAGCGCCGCGTCACCGAGCGGTACGCGGCCGCCTCGTACCTGGTCGGCGCCCGCTTCCGCGCCAAGGACACGACGTTCGAGGCGTCCTCGCGCCTGGACCCCGACACGTACGCGGCCCACGGCGGCTCGTTCCCGCTGCGGGTCACGGGCGCGGGCGTCATCGGCACGGTGACGGTCTCGGGCCTGCCGCAGGTGGAGGACCATGCGCTGGTGGTGGAGGGGTTGCGGCGGTTCAAGGACGAGCGGGGTCGGGGCTGACCGGGGGGGTGCGGGGACCTGGCACCGAGCGAGCGGGCACGGTCCGCCGCCGTGAGCGGCGGGGGCCCCACCGGGCCCCGCCGCCCTCCCGGCCGCGGGCCGTGTCCGCGGGCCGCGCCTACGCGTCCTTCAGCTCCTGGCGCTGCCGCCCCAGCCCCTCGACTTCCAGTTCCACGACGTCCCCCGCCCGCAGATACGGCTTGGGCTCCGGCTGCCCCATGGCGACGCCCGCCGGGGTCCCGGTGTTGATGATGTCGCCGGGGTACAGGGTCATGAACCGGCTCACGTACCGGACGACCTCCGCGACCGGGAAGATCTGGTCCGCCGTGGAGCCGTTCTGCCTGAGCTCGCCGTTGACCCACAGCCGCAGCGACAGCGCCTGCGGGTCCGGCACCTCGTCCCGGGTGACCAGCCAGGGCCCCAGCGGGTTGAACGTCTCGCAGTTCTTGCCCTTGTCCCAGGTGCCGCCGCGCTCGATCTGGAACTCGCGCTCGGACACGTCGTGCGACACCGCGTACCCCGCGACGTACGCCAGCGGGTCCTCGTCGTCGGCCACATAGCGGGCCGTGCGCCCGATGACGATCGCGAGCTCGACCTCCCAGTCGGTCTTCACCGAGCGGCGCGGCACCAGGACCGTGTCGTACGCCCCGACCACCGTGTCCGCCGCCTTGAGGAAGACGACCGGCTCGGCCGGGATCGCCGCCCCGGTCTCGGCCGCGTGGTCGTGGTAGTTCAGCCCGATGCACACGACCTTGCCGATCCGGGCGACCGGCGGGCCGACGCGCTGCCCGGCCGCGTCGAGCGCGGGCAGCACACCGGTGTCGGCCGCGGCCCGTATTCGGTCCAGGGCGAACTCGTCGGCGAGCAGGTCGCCGTCGATGTCCGCCACGAGCCCGGACAGGTCCCGCAGCGTCCCGTCGGCGGCGAGCAGCGCGGGGCGCTCACTGCCCGACGTCCCTACGCGCAGCAGCTTCATGGTCTGTCTCCCTAGGTCGAGCCTGGCCCGGCCGATGGGTGGCGGCCATCGGAAGGATCGTTCGATCCTCCAAGGTCGAGGTCCACTCGGCAAGACCCCGTTCACACACTGGACCGTTACGCGCCGGTAACCGCAGGATGCTCCTCCGGGGCGGGCTAGGAGGCTTCTGATGCCTCGGGCGTCTTCGGCGCCTTCGCTGCCTTCGGTGCCTTCGGCGCCTTCGGTGCCGTCAGTGCCTTCGCCGTATCCCGGTACAGATACGCCCGCTCGAGCGCCGACCACGTCGTGCTGGTCACCACGTACAGCGCGGCGGCCAGCGGCACGACCGCCACCGTGATCAGCGTGCCGAACGACATCAGCGGCATGAGCTTCGTCATCACTCCCAGCCCCGGCAGGCCCTCCTGCTGGTCGGCCGGGACCAGCGGCTGGGTGGCGAGCTGCCGCTTCGTACGGCTGTAGGTGAAGGTGGCGACCCCCGCGACGAAGACGAACAGGCCGAGGTAGACGAGCCCCTGGCCGCCCACGGGCCCGCCGTGCCCGAGGGCGTCCGCCCAGTGGCCGCGCAGCGGGGCGGACAGCAGGGTGTGGTCGAGCAGCGCGGTGTGGCCGGAGTGGGAGAAGAGCTGGTAGAGGAGGAAGAACGCGGGCAGTTGGAGCAGGCTCGGCAGACACCCGGAGAACGGCGACACCTTCTCCGCCGCGTGCAGCTCCGCGACCGCCTTGCGCAGCCGCTCGGGGTCCTTGCCATGCTTCTTGCGCAGCTCGGCCAGGCGCGGCTGGAGCTTGGCGCGGGCCTGCTGCCCCCGGGCGGCCTGCCGGGACAGGGGATGCACGGCGAGCCGGACGAGCAGGGTGAACAGCACGATCGCGGCGGCGGCCGCGGAGCCGTGGAAGACCGGCTGGACGAGGTCGGCGAGGCGCTCGACCAGACTGGCGAATACGTCGAACACGGACATGCCGAACATGGACATGGGGAAAGCCTCCGGAGTCACGTCTGGGGGCGCGCGGACGCGAGGAGTGCGTAGGCGCGCGGGACAAGACGGCGTGACGGCCGGGCGGAGGGCGGAAGGAAAGCAGGAGCGCACCCCGAGGAACCCCGGAAAGGGAAGGGGACAGGGGGGAAGGAGCGCAGCCCTACGCGGCGGCCGTCAGGGCGAGGCCGCCGGGAGCCCGGGGCCGAGGCCGCCCGGAGGCGTCCGGATCGCGCTGCGGCAGGAAGGCGGTGCGCCGCTCCCGGTCCCGTATCGCGGTACGTATACGCGTACGCGGCACGGTGGGCACGGCTTGGGAGGCGAGCAGCGCGCAGACGGCGAGGGCGGAGCCGGCCGCGGCGGTGGCGGCGAGGGCGACGGCGCCCGAGAGCATGGCGCCGTTGGCGAGGAGCAGCTCGGCGAGGAGGAAGAGAAGCAGGGCGAGGGCGCAGCGCACGGACGCCATGCGGTTGCCGCTCATGCTTCCCCCCACCCGTACACACACGCGTACACGCGCTCGCACGCACGCATCCCCACGCATCCGAATGCCAGAACGCGCCCTCACACCAGGAACGCCTGTCCGACTCCTGACTCTTCTCACGTTATACACGACGGCTCGGACAATCAGCGCGGTCGCGTGGAGGCGAGCTTGCCCCACACGACGAGCCGGTACCGGGAGGTGAACTCCGGGGTGCAGGTGGTGAGGGTGACGTAGTACCCGCGCTCGCCGTACCCGTAGGCGGTACGGACGGCACTGCGCGGCACGGGCGCGATCACTCCGCCGTCCCGTGCGGAGGTCTCGGGGAGGATCTTGTCCACCAGGTAGGTGAAGACGGCCTCCCGGGTCTCGACGACGATCCGGTCCCCGGCCCGCAGCCGCTCGAGGTGGCGGAAGGGTTCGCCATGGGTGTTGCGGTGCCCGGCGAGCGCGAGGTTCCCGGCCCGGCCGGGCTGCGCGGTCCCGGCGTAGTGCCCGACGTACCCCTTGTCGAGGACGCCGTGCTTGCTGATCCCCTCGGCGATGGGGGCGGTGACGCGGAGGGAGGGGAGGCGGAGGACGGCGTAGGGGCGGTCGGGGCGGGGGCGGGCCGAGGGGCCGAGCCCGGGGGCGGGGGCGGAAGGCTCCGAGGAGCCCGGGGCCGGAGGAGCGGCGGACGCGACGACCCCGAGGGGCGCGGCCCCGACGCGCGCCCCCTCCCCCGCCCCGGGGTCCGGCCCCTTCCACTCCTGTTCCAGGGACCGCACGGTCTGCCGGGCCTCGTGCCGGGCCGCGCGATTGGTCCACCACAGCTGGTAAGCGACGAGCAGGAGGAGGACGAGCCCGAGCGTGACGACGGCTTCGGCACCGCCCCAGAGGACGCGCCCGAGGGGGCGGAGGCGGGACGGGGTACGGGTACGAACACGGATGCGCGTACGAGTATGGGGGGAGGACGCTCGCACACGGCGTACGAACCGGCGGGTGGCGCGCACGGGGGCGGCCCGCCACCGCGAGCGCCCCTGAACGACCACGGGTATCCGCACGCGCGCACCATAAGGGCTGCCCCGTCAACTCACCAGGGCCGGAACACCCCTCCGCTTGGACCCCGCACAGCAGTACGGTGTCCCTCATGCGCCCCGACACTCCTGCCGATCACACGGATCACACCGCCGAAGCCGAGCGTCTGCTGCGCACCGCAGCGCAGTACCCCGAGGACCACGAGCCCCTCCTGCTCCAGGCAGCAGCCCATCTGGAGCTGTCCGGCGACCGCGAGCGGGCCACGACGCTCTACGACCGCCTACTGGCCGCCGACCCCGAGCAACCGGCGTTGATCAAGGCCTTCAAGGCGGCGAACCTCTGGGAGTACGGCCACGAGGCCGAGGCGCGGGCGATCATCGAGGGCGTGCGCGGCTCGGCGCCCCGGGACCCGGCCGCGTGGGAGATCGTGGCGGGGACGCTGGAGACGCACGACGAGCTGGACGCGGCGCACGCGACCCTGACGACGGCGCTCACGCTCCTGCTCCCCGCCGACGACCCGACGGCGGACATCCCGTACCCCACCCAGTCCCTGCTGACGGCCCGCCACCGCGTACGCCGGCTGCTCGCCCTGGACCACGACGCCTGGGACGAGCTGGCGGACCGCCTGCACCGCGCCGAGATCACCCTGGACGAACTCCACGACCCCAAGCGCCTGTGGTCGCTGGGCTCGGACGACCCGGCGGAGCTGAAGGCGGAACTGGCCCGGCTGCGTACGGAGTTGGGCACGGCCCGGGCGGCCCTGTCGCGCCCGTTCCCGGTGGCGGTCCTGCACTGGCCGGCCCCCGAGCTGGACGAACTGCTGGCGGCCTATCCCGACTTGGCGACGGAATATCCGACGTACGACGCCCACCTCCTGGACATCGAGGCGTCCCTGCGCGAACTGTCGGCGACGGGCACGGCGAACCTGGGCATCGTCAAGGGCACAGTCCCGTCCTACGAGGCCTTCGCGGCATCAGAATCCTCCTCCCCTTCCAACGCGGACCTCCTCCCCCAGTACGCCACAACCCTGGCGGCCCGAGGCCGAGCGGCGGAGTGGCCGCCGCGGCGGGGGGAGGGTTGCTGGTGCGGGTCCGGGCGGGGGTATGGGGAGTGTCATGGGGCCGCCGAGGTGTGACCAGCCGATTACAGGCGCGCTGTAGTCTCGCCGGACTGACGCCAATTCCCGAAAGGGGACAGCTCTTTGCTTCCCTTCGACGTGAGCGCTGCTACCAAGATCCCCTCACAGGTCGTGTTGCAGGGAGATCCGGAACTGGCCGCGGTCTACGACAGCCTGCGTCGGGCAGATCCCGCAGGACAGCGCTTTGCGACTGTCCTGCGGGACACCATCGACCAGTTGCTCAATGGTGAAGTAACGGGACGGTACGACTGGAAGACGCTCTTCAAGACCGAGAAGACGCATGCCGGCACGGTCGTTGAGATCAACCTCCAGCGAGAGTTCACCTTCCGTGACGGCGTCGAGATGGACTACCGGATCGCGGGAACTGACGTTGACTGCAAGTACTCACAGGCTTTCGGCGGTTGGATGATCCCGCCTGAGGCCATGGGCCATCTGTGTCTTCTGGTCTGGGCGGACGACTACAAGAGCCGCTGGAGCGCTGGCCTTCTCCGGATAGCCCCGGAGTGGCTGAACAAGGGCAACAACCGGGATTTGAAGCTGACTGTGAAGGCCGAACACCGCAACAAGATCCTTTGGTTGTGGCATGAGGCAGAGCTCCCGGAGAATGTACTTCTGCACCTCGCCCCTGCTGTCCGGGACGCGATCCTCTCGTCCCGCTCCGGCCAGCAGTGCGTCAACGAGCTTTTCCGACGGGTCCTGAACCGGAGGATCGGACGCGGAGTCGTACGGACCGTCGCCCAGCAGAGCGACTACATGGCGCGGGTGCGGGAAGCGAAGGGGCGCGCCCGTACGGTCCTCAGAGAGGAAGGCATTCTCATCCCTGGCCACTACAGCAGCCACCAGGCCATCGCCAGGGCTCTGGGGGCCCAGGTCCCGCAGCGAGGGGAACTGGTGAGCTTTCGCGTGGCTTCAGCCCGGCCGCACCACGAGGGCCGGCCCTCAGTGACGCTCGGCGGCCGCGCATGGGTGCTGGCCGATGACGATGACCCCGTCGAGACCGCCCCATTGCTGCCGAAGCATACGATTACCGAACAGTCTTGACGCTGAGCATACGCCGCCGTCCGAACCAGCCGTCCGAACCAGATGAACACCCAGAGCTGATCATGTCCGTGAATACCGAACGCCCGCTCCCCGAACCAGACTCACCGGAAATCTTCGCGCTACTCCCCCTGGAGAGCGTCCGGAGGCTGTACGGGTTCCTCTATGCACGACGGGACTCACCGCCGACCACCGAAGAGATCCACTCCTTCATCGCCGGCCAGTTCGGCGAGTCACAGTCGGAAGCCATGCGACGGCTCCGCTCACTCCGGGACTGCTTTATCGTCCACCGCTACCGTGACGGAAGACTGCACCGTTACGAGCTGAAGGGATGGAAGCCCGTCCCCGCCGACGGGATCCGCCAGAGTATAAAGGGGCCTGTCAGGGCTCGGGTTCTCGCACCCCAGCGATGCGCTCAGTGCGGAGCCACCCCTCTGGACGACGGCGTGAAGCTGGTCGTGGATCACAAAATCCCGGTGGCCTGGGGCGGTGGCAATGAGCTGGAGAACCTGCAACCGCTGTGCGAACAGTGCAACGCAGAGAAGAGGGACTTCTACGCAACATACGATCCGTACGCCGAGCAAATCCGTGTGGCGGTTCAGCACGATGAACCTCATGGCAGGATCGGCGAGCTCCTGAAGGCACTGGACGGACACTGGGTGCCTGCCGAGCTCATTGGTGTAGTGGCGTCGATGAGTCAGCACCAGGACGACTGGCAGCGCCGGCTCCGGGAATTGCGGAACCTTGGCTGGGCATACGAGAACCGCGTCCTCCGCCCCAAAGGAGGTCGCTCCATTTCCGAGTACCGCCTGATCCACTGGGAACCGTGGCCTGAAGGCCCGATCGCCGCGGCCGCCAAACATAAGCAGAGTAAGCACCAGCCGGAATGAGTGAGGACTGGACTCCCCCCGAAGGGTCATGGGCATCCTCTGCGGCCCGTCGCCGCAATATGCAGGCCATCCGCAGCCGCGACACCAAGCCGGAACGGCTGATCCGCAGCCTTCTGCATGCCAGGGGGCTGCGCTACCGGGTAGCGGCCAAGCCGCTACCCGGTCTCCGCCGAACCGCGGACGTCGTCTTCCGCCCAGCGAAACTGGCCGTGTTCGTCGACGGCTGCTACTGGCACGGGTGCCCCGAACACTATGTGCCCCCGAAGACCAACCCGGGCTACTGGTCGGACAAGGTAGCCCGGAACATGGCGCGTGACCGGGATACCGACCGACAGCTCAAGGAAGCAGGCTGGACCGTCCTTCGGTTCTGGGAGCACGAATCAGCAGAGGACTGTGCACTCAGGATTGCCGCGACGGTGAGCCGTCTCAAGGCGGAAGGCAAATCCGCCTAAATGCCGTTCATCTCCGCAGCTTCAAACGCTGCGTAGATCTGCTCCCCCACCGCCTGCGCTACTGGCGGAGGAAACGCATTTCCGACCTGGCGGTAAGCGGCCGTCTTCTTGCCAGTGAACTTCCAGTCGGCGGGAAACCCCTGGATGAGGGCGGCCTGCGTCACGGTGAGCTTGGGGCCCGCCTTGGCAAAGAGGTCCCGCTCCTTGTCCTTGAGGTCTTCGGGGTCATTCGCAACGCCCAGGCCACATACGCCCAAGTCGGCCCAGGCTCGCTTTGCGCGCGTAGGGCCGAGATCAGCACCGCCGTGCTTCTTGGAGCCGCCCACGAGGGTCGGCGCAACACCCTCCTGCGCCTTCTCGTACCAGTTCTTGAACGCATTCTCGGCTCTGGGGTCGTCAGCTACCGCGTCGAACCGGGCTCGCATGGTGTCGTGCAGTGCCTCCCCTACCGAAAGCTCCGGGCGGGGCTCGGGCTTCGTGTGCTCGAAGTACCGGGCGTACTCCGGCTTCATCGCCACGAGGATGGCCCGGGGACGCAGCTGGGGGACGCCGTACTTCTTGGCCTCCAGCACCTCCCAGTAGCACTGTTCGTAGCCCAGGGACTCCAGTTGCTTGATGATCTCGTCGCGATAGCTGGCGAACTTCTGGTCTACCAGGCCACGTACGTTTTCGATCATCACGGCTTTGGGGGCGAGCTGCTCGACCAGGTCAAGCATCGTCGGGAAGAGATCACGCTCGTCATCCCGGCCGAGCTGCTTGCCCGCTGCCGAGAAAGGAGGGCACGGGACGCCGCCGGCCAGCAGGTCAAGCTCTCCGGGCTCCAGACCGAGCTCACTGGGGTCAAACTTTTTCAGATCCTGGTGGATGACCTTGCAGCCGGCCCACTCGGGGTCTTCGCTGGTGTTGGCCTTCAGCGTGCTGCACGCGTCCTTGTCGATCTCGATCAGAGCGACGTGCTTGAAGCCTGCATGATGTAGACCAACGGCCTGACCTCCGGCGCCTGCACAGATCTCCACGGACTTGTACTTGAGATCGTTGGTGCGGATCATGCCCCCTCCTTCCGATCAAACGACGGCGACGACCACTCTGCGTGGTGCACCATCACAGAGGGTGACAGAACCCACTGACAACGGGACTCCACCAATTTTGCAGCACGCCACTCCGTTCTCTGCACACGCCCCCTACCCCACCGAACACTCATACGATATGGCTCATGCTTCGTAGCCCTGCGTGGACCCGGGATGAGCTGGTACTGGCCTGCGCGCTCGTCGTGAAGAACGGCTGGCGCGAACTCCGGGAAGGAGACCCCGCCGTACAGGAGCTGTCGGACCTCCTGCGCTCCCTTCCTCTGCATCAGGGGGTGGCCAAGGAGCTTCCCGAGTACCGCTCGGTGGGCAGTGTGAGCCGTAAGACGACCGACCTGGCCACCAATCACCCTGAGTACACAGGCAAGCGCACGAAGGGCGGGAGACTCGACAAAGAGATCATCCGAGCCTTCATCGAGCACGAGGCAGACATGCTCGAAGCGGCTCAGGGCATCGAAGAAGGCATCGGCTCCGGTGCGCTGGTCCGCATCCCAGAGCAGCCGGGCGAGGTCGCCGAGGATGGCACTACGGCCGCCGAAGGCCGTCTCCTGGCTCGCTGGGCCATCTACCGGGAGCGGAGCCCCAAGCTCCGTCAGCGCAAGATCGCCCAGGCCCAGCGGCTCGGCCAGCCCTTGCAGTGCGAAATCTGCGGCTTCCACTTCGAGCGGGCGTACGGGGCGCTCGGCAAGGGCTACATCGAAGTGCACCACACCCTGCCTCTCCACATCTCGGGACCTCGCGAGACACGTCTAGAGGATCTGGCGTTCCTGTGTTCCAACTGCCACCGCATGTGCCACACGAGCCATCGCGGCGCATCATGGCGCACCCCCGATGCCGTACGGGCGGAAATCGCGAAAGCAGCGGGACAGGAGAGCACCGAGTAGCCTTCCGCCGGCTGTGCAGACATCAGGCCGCCTCGGCCTCGAAATGCATCTGCGCGCGGTCCAGGAAGTCGTCGGGATCCCGCCCCTGTGCGGTCAGCCAGTGCAGCACGTCCGTGATGAGGTCAGTCGCCGCTTCCTCAAGCGCGGCCCCGCTGCGGGCCGCCGGTCGCCGGTACTGCTCCAGCAGGGCCACAGCTCTCTGGACCCGGCGGCAGTGGGGCGCGAGGTCCAGTGCGAGTTCACACCAGACCGACTTACCGGCGGCCGAGAGGACTGTCCCCCAGTCCACAGCCATCGAAGCCAGCAGGTGCAGTCCGCGACCGCACTCAGCATCACAGGCTGCCGACGTCTGCGCCGGCACTGCATGGCTCTTGTCGTGGAGCTCGATTCGCAGCCGGTCACCCGCCGCCTCAAGGACGAGCGCCGCGGGGGAACCTTCGCCTACGTGCTTGACGACATTGGTGGCCAGCTCCAAACCACGAGCTGGACCTCATCGAGTAAGGCAGCGAGCCCCCACAGCCGGAGCTGAGTCCGCACCACTCTCCCGAATACACACAGTTCCGACGAGCCGGCCTCAACCGGCAGGACACAGCGGAGCGAGAAGTGGTCACCGTCGTTGGCGGAATGGCGAGACTCCCTCCCGCGCCAGAGCAGCATTCCGCCTGCCGCATCCGTACGGCTGCGCTGCGTGGCGTTCCGGTTACTAGACGGGCCGCTACACGCCGACGCCAGCTCGCAGCGATGCTGCGCAAGCTACGGTCCCGCAAGGGGCTGACGCTAGAGGAGTCCGGCAGGCTGGTCGGGGTCTCCAGGGCGACCGTCAGCCGGTACGAGACGCAGTCCGGCCCGGTGAGGTGGATTGTCGTCGATGCCCTGTGCCGCGCGTACGGCGCAAGTGAAGCGGAGCATGCCGCCGTCGTCAGCCTGGCCAAGGACGCCAAACAGCAGGGCTGGTGGAGCTCGTTCGCGGACTCGATCCCCGAGACCATGAACCTTCTGCTCACGCTTGAGGATGAAGCCGTCCGGGAGGATCACTTCTCCTGCGTGTACGTGCCCGGGCTCCTCCAGACCCGCGCCTACACCAGTGCGATCCAGCAGGCCAACGAACTGTGCCGCGCACCCGAAGACATCGAACGGCTCGTGGATATCAGGATGAGGCACCAGGAGATCCTGAGCCGGCCGGAGCCGCCTCATCTGTGGGCCATCCTCGATGAGTCCGTCATCCGGCGCGTTGTCGGCTCTCCCCGCGTCATGCGTGAGCAGCTGAGCCACCTGCTTGAAGCGGACTCCTCCCGTCACATCACCCTCCAGGTGCTGCCGTTCGCCAAGGGTGCACACACGGCAGCACTCGGCAGCTTTGTCATCATCGGGGGCCAGGAACCCTCCCTGGACGTCGTCTACGTAGACCTCCACGTCGGCTCGCTGATCATGGAAAAGGACGCGGAACTAGCGCGCTACAGACTTGTGTTCGACTATCTCCGGGCACAAGCGTTGGACATGGCCGCCTCATCGGCCTTGATCGAGCGTGTACGCGAGGAGTTGCAGTGACAGCGGAGACCGCCCCCGCCCCTGTTCAACACATCTGGTTCAAGTCGTCGTACAGCGGCGGCAACGAGAGCGAGTGCGTGGAGGCAGCCTTCATGGCATCCGGCACAGGGATACGTGACTCCAAAAGCCCTGCGGGTCCACACCTCCGGTTCGCCGCCCCCGCCTGGCACGCCTTCACCACCGCCCTCCGGCAGGACCGGCTGCCCCGGGCCTGAAGCCCCCCGTTAGCCTCGGAGGGGACAGACCACAGAGGCGCAGGAGGCACAACATGGCCAAGGTTCCGGCAGCAGTGATCGCCGCGGGTGGGCTTGTGGGTGGGTATGCCACCGCTCGGTTCACCAAGAAGCGGCCCCTCGGTGGGGTGGCGCTCGCCGCCGCGGGGGCCCTCGCCGCGCGGGAGTGGAAGCAGGCCGCCGGGACCAAGGCCGCCGTCGGGCTCACCACGGCCTACGTCGCCGCGTTCGCCGGGTCGCACCCGCTCGCCAAGAAGGTCGGCGCCTGGCCGTCCGTGTTCGCGGTGGCCGGTGGGGTTGCTGCCGCCTCCTGGGCCGTGACCCGCAAGGCCGGATAGCGCCGCCCGGGAAATTGTCCCGCCGCATCCGGGAACCGTATGAACGCCCCGGACGACTCGTACGTACGTAAAGGTGCACACTGCGACTCCCCGCAGGATGAACCCCTCGGGCGCGTGGCCACGCAGAGCAGGGACAGGACTGCGGTCACGCGCCCGGCAGGGGAGCCCCCCGCCGGTGGAGCCGGACCGTGCCGGACAGGGCGCCGGATTCCCAGGTGTCGGATTCCGGGGTCGCCCGGGCACCCGCCCCGCGCCCCGCGCCCCGAAAACCCCTACCCCCCGACCCCCCGCGCCACCGCAAAGATCACCACTCCCGCCAGCGCCCCCACCACCGTCCCGTTGATCCGGATGAACTGGAGGTCGCGGCCGATGTGGGCCTCGATCTTCTTCGAGGTGTCCGCCGCGTCCCAGGAGCGGACCGTGTCCGTGATCAGGGACGTGATCTCCGTGCGGTACGTGGAGACCACGTACGCCGCCGCGTCCTGGACCCAGCCGTCCACCTTCGCCTGGAGGCGGGTGTCCGTGGAGAGGCGGGCGCCCAGGGACAGCAGGGACGCCCTCGCCCGCAGGCGCAGCTCGCTGCGTTCGTCCTCCGCCGCCGCGATGATCATCGAGCGGACCGATGACCACGCCGAGGCGATCACGTCCTGGACCTCGGGGCGGGCCAGGACGTCGGACTTCAGGCGCTCCACCTTCGCGCGCGTGTCCGTGTCCGACTGGAGGTCGGAGGCGAAGTCCGCCAGGAAGCGGTCCAGGGCCCCGCGCGCCGGGTGGCCCGGCATGTCGCGCATCTCGGTGACGAAGCGGAGCAGCTCCTTGTAGACGCGCTCGCCGACCTTCTTGTCCACGAAGCGGGGGGTCCAGCCGGGGGCGCCGCCCTGGACCGCCTCCATCACCGAGTCCCCGTGCAGCACCAGCCAGTCGTGCGCCCGCGCGCACACCAGGTCCACCACCCGGCGGTGCCCCCCGTCCGCGACCACCTTCTCCAGGGTCTTGCCGATGCCCGGCGCGATCTCCGCCGCGTCCGCCCGGCGCGTGATCGCCTCGCCCACCACCGCCTGGACGTCCGAGTCCCGCAGGACCGTGAGCGCGCCGCGCAGGGCCGTGGCCAGCTCGGACGTGACCCGGTCCGCGTGGGAGGGATCCGCCAGCCAGGTGCCCATCCGGGCGCCTATGCCCAGCGCCCCCAGCCTCGTGCGCACGACCTCCGGGGAGAGGAAGTTCTCCCCCACGAACGCGCCCAGCGACACGCCCAGCTGGTCCTTCTTGTTCGGGATGATCGCCGTGTGCGGGATCGGCACGCCCAGGGGGTGGCGGAACAGCGCCGTCACCGCGAACCAGTCCGCCAGCGCGCCCACCATCCCGGCCTCCGCCGCCGCCGCGACGTACGCCGCCCAGGGGCCCGCGCCCGAGCGGCCCGCCCAGGTCGCCAGGGCGAAGACCACCGCCACCAGGAGCAGCAGGCCCGTCGCCGTGGCCTTCATCCGGCGCACGCCCCGGCGTTTCTCCTCGTCCGCCGCCGTGTACGAGAACGCGGACGTCAGGCCGGTGGCAGGCGGGGGCGACGCGTCCGGTCCCTCCCGGTCGCCCGCCCTGGTCGCTCCACTACGTTCCATTGCTCCGCCCGTCCACGCTGACCACCGCCCGCGCACGCGTCTCCCCGTACGCCATCGTCCCTACCTGAGTGACTCCCGGGGCACATGTCGAGTTCCCGCACGTCGCGTTCTCATTCGAAGGGGTGATCCGGAGAAGGACCCGGAGGGGGGCCGGCGGGGGACCCGGAGGGGGGATCCGGAGAGGGGACCCCTCAGTAGGGCTGGGGCCGGGGCCGGGGAGCGGCCGGGTGCGTCAGCGCAGTTCCTTGCGCCGGTCGTCGCCGCGCCCCCGCTTCCCCGCCTTCCGCGGCTTCCGCTTCACGTCGATGCCGCCCATCAGGGCGAACCCCGTCACCGTCACCGTCGGGGAGCCCGGGGTGCCCTCGCCCGTCGCCCTGTCGCCGAAGCCGCCCATCAGGCCGAAGCCGCGCACCCGCACCGTCAGCTCGGGCGGGACCGTCACCCCCATCCCGCCCATCAGCGTGAAGCAGCGGATCACCGTCTGCGCGGACTCGAAGCGTGCCTCGCGCAGGTCGATCTCGCCGCCGCCCCACATCGCGAACGCGGTGAACGTGCGGCCCACCGTCCACGTACCCCGGCGTCCGAACCCGCCCCACAGCGCGAAGGCGCCCCGCGAGGTGGCCGCGCCGCCGATCCGCGCGGGCCAGTCGACGTCCCCGGAGGAGGCGGAGGCGGCCGGAACGGGGGCCGCGGGGCGGACGCCGGGCGCCGGCAGGTCCCGTACCAGCGGCGCCAACTCCCCGTGCGTACGCGCCTTGTACGCCGCCTCCAGGCGCTCCTCGAACTCCTCCATGTCGAGCCGCCCCTCGGCCACCGCGTCCCGCAGCGCCTCGGCCACCCGCTCGCGCTCCGCGTCCGATGCCCGCATCTCGGGAAGGCCCGCCCCCGATGGTTCACTCGTCATACCGTCAGCCTAATGAAGGCCCCGGTCGGCGTACATGCGGGCGATCACCGACTCGATGTCCGGCTCCCGCACCGACAGGTCCACCAGCGGATACCGCGCCGCGATCCCGGCCACCAGCGGAGCCGCCGACGCCCTGGCCGGGAACGCCAGCCACTGCCGGGGCCCCTCGACCCTCACCACGCGCGCGCCGTCGACCTCGATCGGCGGGAGTTCGCGCGCCAGGTCGACCACCAGGGTGCGTTCGCTTCCCCCGACCTCGTGCAGCCCGGCCGGCGTGCCGTCGTACACCAGACGGCCGTGGTCGATGACCATCACGCGCGCGCAGAGCTGCTCGATGTCGGTCAGGTCGTGGGTCGTGAGGAGGACGGTGGTGCCGCGTTCGGTGTTCAGGTCCTTGAGGAAGGCGCGCACCTTCGCCTTGCTCACCACGTCCAGGCCGATGGTCGGCTCGTCCAGGTAGAGCACCTCGGGGTCGTGCAGCAGGGCCGCCGCGATGTCGCCGCGCATCCGCTGGCCCAGCGACAGCTGGCGTACGGGCACGTCCAGCAGCGGCCCGAGGTCGAGGAGTTCGACGCAGCGGGCCAGGTTTTCGCGGAAGCGGTCGTCGGGGACGCGGTACATGCGGTGGGCCAGGTGGTAGGAGTCGATCAGCGGCAGGTCCCACCAGAGGGTGGTGCGCTGGCCGAAGACCACGCCGATGCGGCGGGCGAGGCGGGTGCGTTCGCGGGCGGGGTCCAGGCCCGCCACCCGCACCCGGCCGCCGCTCGGCGTCAGGATGCCGGTGAGCATCTTGACGGTGGTGGACTTGCCGGCGCCGTTGGGGCCGATGTAGCCGACCATCGCGCCGCGCGGCACCGCGAAGGTGATGCCGTCGACCGCCCTGACCTGCCCGCGCTCGCGCCGCAGCCGCCGCCCGCTCCTGCGCCGGACCTCGAAGACCTTCTCGACCCCGTCGAGTTCGATCACATCGCTCATCGCCGTTCCCGCCTCCTGTCAGCTTCCCGTGCTCCGGTACGCCCGCAGGCCCGCCCGCCACGCCACCCCCGCCAGCGCGCAGCAGCCCACCGCCACCAGCGGCGGCGCGAACGCCAGCCACCCGGGGAGGTCCAGCGGGTAGGGCCGCCCCAGCACGTACAGCGCGGGCAGCCAGTTCACGAAGGCCAGCGGGACCACGAACGTCACCCCGCGCACCAGGTCCTTGGCGAAGAGCGTCGGCGGATACTGGAGCAGCTGGTTCCCGCCGTACGTGAAGGAGTTCTGCACCTCGGAGGCGTCCTGCGCGACGAACTGGAACGCCCCGCCCGCCACGAACACCGAGGCGAAGACGGTGGCGCCGCTCAGCAGCATCAGCGGGATCAGCAGGGCCCGCAGCGGCGTCCAGTGGATGTCGAGCGTCAGCAGCGCGTAGCCGAGGACGAGGAGGCCCTGGGTGATCCGGCCCAGGCGGCGCAGCGCGAACCGGTCGGCGGCGACCTGGGCGAGCACCGGCGCCGGCCGGACGAGGAGGGTGTCGAGGGTGCCGTCGCGCACCCGGCGGCCGAGCCGGTCCATCGACCCCATGACGAGGTCCGCGAGCCCGAACGCGGCGCCCGACGCGCCGTACAGGAACGCCACTTCCGGCAGCGTGTAACCGCCCAGCGCGTCGATGTGCGAGAACATCAGCAGGATCGCCACGAAGTCGAGCGCCGTCGCCGCGAAGTTGCCGAACGCCGTCATCAGGAAGGACGCCCGGTAGGCGAGGGTGGAGCGGATCCACATGCCCGCGATCAGCCGGTAGGCGCGCACGCCCTCCGCGACGGCGCGCAGCCGCCCGGCGGGCGCGCCCCTCTCCTGCGTCTCCCCCGTCTCCCCGGGCACCGCGTCGATCGCCGTCTCAGCCACCCTGGACCACCACCCTCCTGGTCGCCGCCCCCTGGAGCAGCCGCCCGGCGCCGAGCAGCAGCGCCGCCCAGCCCAGCTGGAACGTGTACGCCCGGACCAGGCCCCAGCCCGTGTGGTGGCCGAGCAGGACGTCGGCCGGGATCTGGAGCAGCGACGACCAGGGCAGCGCGCGCGCCACCTCGCCGAGGGCGCCGGGGAAGACGTTGAGCGGCAGCAGCATCCCGGAGAAGAAGGTGCCGCCCAGCCAGGCGATCTGCGCCACGCCCGCCCCGTCGAGCAACCAGAACGCCGAGAGCGCCACCAGGTAGCGGATCGAGAAGCTGACGACGACACCGAGCACGACGGCGACCAGGAACGCCAGCCACGTCCCGGGGCCGGCGGGCAGCGCCAGGTCGAAGGCGAGCGCGCCGAACGCCAGCGGCACCGCGCCGCGCCCCAGGAAGTGGAAGGCGGCCCGGCCCAGGTCGCCCGCGAGCCACCACAGTTGGAGGTCGGCGGGGCGGTAGAGGTCGATCGCGATGTCACCCGTACGGATGCGTTCGACAAGTTCGTCCTCGAAGCCGCCGCCCATCATGGCGACCGTCATGATGAGGGCCTGTCCGAGCCACACATACGTCAGTGCCTCGGCCTGGTCGTAACCGCCCAGACGAGGGCGGACGTTCCATAGAGCCATATAGGTGTACGCCATGATCACGCCGAAGACGGTGTTGGTGAACACCCCTGCCGCCGTGGCGATCCGGTACGTCGTATGGCGTCGGAACCCACCTGCGGCCACGGCCAGGTAGAGCCGCACCACGCCACCTCCCCGTCCGGTCCGTGTATGAAGGGGCCACGCCCGAGCGCACCCGAAGGCGTCGCGGCCGGGCGGTCCAAAGCGCCCGACCCTAGTGCCGTCCGGTGATCGTGCGCGACGGCTTTTCCGGATCCGGGCGTGCAATATGGGCGTACACCGCGAATCACCCGATACAGCGCAGTGGCGAGAGAGACATGAGCGACGACGAGCAGCCGCCCCGGCCCCCTCACCAGGGCTGGGCCCCCCGGGACCCCAGCGCCACGGGCCCCGGCGCCGCCGAGGGCCCGGACACCGCCACGCCGAGGGACACCGGGCCCGGCGAGGGCGCGCGCGGCGTGGAGGGTGGAGACGGCCAGGGGGGCAAGGGCGGCCAGGGCGGCAAGGGCGGCGGAAAACGCCCCCGGCGGACCGGCTGGCGGCGGTTCGTGCCCCGCTGGCGCTGGGTCCTCGGCACCCTCCTGTTCATCGCCCTGCTGCTCATCGGCGGATTCATCGCCGGCTACGAACTCGTCCACATCCCGCCCGCCAACGCCACCGCGACCGCGCAGTCCAACGTCTTCCTGTACGCCGACGGCACCCAGCTCGCCCGGGACGGCGAGATCAACCGCGAGAACGTCCGGCTCGCCCAGATCCCGCTCACCGTCCAGCGCACCGTCCTCGCCGCCGAGGACCGCGACTTCTACTCCGAACGGGCCGTCGACCCCAAGGCCATGGTCCGCGCCGCCTGGAACACCCTCACCGGCAAGGGCAAGCAGTCCGGCTCCACGATCACCCAGCAGTACGTGAAGAACTACTACCTGGGGCAGGAGCAGACGATCAGCCGCAAGGTGAAGGAGTTCTTCATCGCGATCAAGCTGAACCGCGAGGTCAGCAAGGCGGACATCCTGGAGGGTTACCTCAACACCAGCTACTTCGGCCGCAACGCCTACGGCATCCAGGCCGCCGCCCAGGCCTACTACGGCAAGGACGTCGAGAAGGTCACCACCGCCGAGGGCGCCTATCTGGCCTCCCTGCTCAACGCCCCCAGCGCCTACGACGTCGTGGCCCACCCGGAGAACAAGGGCAGGGCCTTGGCGCGCTGGAACTACGTCCTGGACGGCATGGTCAAGAAGAAGTGGATGACACCCGCCGCGCGGGCCGCCGCCACCTTCCCCGTACCGGGCAAGGCACGGCCGACCGCCGGTATGGCCGGGCAGCGCGGCTACGTGGTCGAGGCCGTGAAGGACTATCTGACCACCAACGAGATCATCGACGAGAACACCCTGGCCAAGGGCGGCTACCGGATCACCACCACGCTCCAGAGGGCCAAACAGGACGCGTTCGTCGCCGCCGTCGCCGACAAGGTGATGTCCCGGGTCGGCTCCGAACGCGCGGTGGACCGCAACGTCCGCGTCGGCGGCGCCTCCATCGACCCCGAAAGCGGCAAGGTGCTCGCGATGTACGGGGGCGTCGACTACACCAAGCAGTACGTCAACAACGCGACCCGGCGCGACTACCAGGTCGGCTCGACCTTCAAGCCGTTCGTCTTCACCTCGGCCGTCGAGAACGCCTCCAAGACGCAGGACGGGCGCGCGATCACCCCGAACACCGTCTACGACGGCACCAACAAGCGGTTCGTCCAGGGCTGGTCGGGCCCCGCGTACAACCCCGCCAACGAGGACGACAAGTCCTACGGACAGCTCACCGTCCGGTCCGCCACCGACCTCTCCGTCAACGCCGTGTACGCGCAGATGGCCGTGGACGTCGGCCCCAAGAGCGTGCGGCAGACCGCCATCGACCTGGGCCTGCCCTCCACCACCCCCGACATGCCCAACGGGCCCTCCATCGCGCTGGGCACCGCCACCGCCTCCGTCCTGGACATGGCCGAGGCGTACGCGACGCTCGCCAACCACGGCAAGCACGGCGCGTACACGATGGTCGAGTCCGTCACCAAGGACGGCGAGAAGGTGGAGCTGCCCACCCAGGACGCCAAGCAGGCCGTACCGCGCGAGGCCGCCGACACCACCACCTCGATCCTCCAGAGCGTCGTGGAGGGCGGCACGGGTACGGCCGCGCAGGCCTCCGGCCGTACCGCCGCGGGCAAGACCGGCACCGCCGAGGACGACAAGGCGGCCTGGTTCGCGGGCTACACGCCCGATCTGGCCACCGTGGTCGCCGTGATGGGCCAGGACCCCGACACGGCCGCCCAGAAGCCGCTGTACGGCGCCCTGGGCCTCTCCCGGATGAACGGCGGCGGACCGCCCGCCGAGGTGTGGGCCCAGTACACGGCACGCGCGCTCAAGGGCACCGAGCCCCAGGACTTCGACCTCCAGATCCAGGAGGGCGCCTCCGTACCGCCGCCCGCCGAGACCCCGCTGCCCGACCCGAACACCCCCAACCCGCCCGGCCGCAGCGAGGGCCAGGACCAGGGCCGCACGCAGGGGCAGACCGAGGGCGGGACGACCGACGGCGGCACGAACGGCGGCGACACCGCCACGGGCGGCACGACGGGCGGGACGACCGGCGGCACCACCGGGGCCACCACCGACGGCGGCGCCACCACCAACGGCGGCACCACCGGCGGCCCGACCAACGGCGGGACCACCACCGGGGGCACCACCGACGGCGGCACCACCGGCGCCACGGACGGCGGGCCCACCACCGGAGGGACGACCGCGGCCACGGAAGGCGGCGTCACGACGGGCGAGACGACCAACGGGACGACGGCCGGAGGCGCCGACCGTCCACGCCGCCGGCCGCGCGCGCAGTGACCCGCGGGGAGGGCGCTAGTGGCCGGAGGTGGCCTTGAGACCGACCACGGCCACCAGCAGCAGACAGACGAAGAAGATCCGGGCCGCGGTCGCGGGCTCACCGAGCACCACCATGCCGAGCACCGCCGCACCGGCCGCGCCGATGCCCACCCACACGCCGTAGGCGGTACCGATCGGCAGGGACTTCGCGGCCTGCGCGAGCAGCAGCATCGAGGCGACGATCCCCGCGCCGGTGAGCAGACTGGGCCACAGCCGGGTGAACCCGTCCGTGTACTTCATCCCGATCGACCAGCCCACTTCGAGCAGACCGGCGACGACGAGCAGGACCCAGGCCATGAGGAACACCTCCGAGAGACGTACGCGCGCGTACGGGACGTACACGCGGGGTGCGTCGTCTTGTCCTGACCCGGTACGACGCGTCTCGTCGGGGTGCCTCCACGGTAGCAAAGGGGCGGCTGAGGCGGAGGGCACGACAAAGGGCATGGCAAAGGGCACGGCGAAGGGCATGGCAAAGGGCTGGTGACGGCGGTCACCAGCCCTTCCGCTCACGCGGCCGCACCGCCCCGGACAGGCGCGGGTGCGGCCCCGGCCTCAGAGATACAGCCCGGTCGAGTCCTCGGACACCCGCTCCGAGGCGACGGCGTGCAGATCGCGCTCCCGCATCAGTACGTAGGCGATACCGCGCACCTCGACCTCGGCGCGGTCCTCGGGGTCGTACAGCACCCGGTCGCCCGCCTCGACGGTCCGCACGTTCTGACCGACGGCGACCACCTCGGCCCAGGCCAGCCGCTTGCCGACGGCGGCGGTCGCCGGGATGAGGATGCCGCCGCCGGAGCGCCGTTCGCCCTCGGGTGTGTCGGACCGGACCAGCACGCGGTCGTGGAGCATCCGGATGGGCAGCTTGTCGTCGTGGGTGTTCTCGCTCACGGACCCGAACCTACCTGTCCCCGCCCCCGGCGTATGCCGAAGGGCCGCGGAAGACGGACCGGATCGCGGGGAACGATCGCGGGGAGGGAACCGAGAGGGGAGCCGCCGACAGGGGACCCGGGGGGCCGTCAGCCGCGCCGCTTGCGGGTGGACGACAGGGCGAGCAGTCCCACCAGCCCCACGGCCAGCAGCGCGACCGGCACGATGCGCTCGATGCGGGGCGCGCCGTCCTCGTTCACGAACTGGGCCTTCACGTCCGAGACGGTCCGGTTGACCGCGACGAAGGCCCGGCCGGCCGTCCGGTCCACGGCCGAGGCGACCCGCGCCTTGGCGTCACCGGCGATCGTCGACGGGTGCAGCCGCACGCCGATCTCGTCGAGAGTGACCGCGAGCTGGTCCCGGCGACGCCTGATGTCCGCCTCGATCTGCGCAGGGGTCCTGGCTTCCGACACTGCGCCGCCTCCGTCTGTTCGGTCGGGGTATTCGGGGTATGGGGTTGTCCTTCGTCGACAGTCTGTCAGCTCCACCGCCGATGCACTGTCACAGGCCCCCATTAGGCTCTCCCGGAGTAGGCCTGCCCCGTTCCCTTACCCCGTTCCTTCCGGAGGAAGATCCCATGAGCGAGCGACTCGTCCCCGGCGACACCGCCCCCGCCTTCACCCTGCCCGACGCGGACGGCAACGAGGTCTCGCTCGCGGACCACAAGGGCCGCAAGGTCATCGTGTACTTCTACCCGGCCGCCCTCACCCCCGGCTGCACCAAGCAGGCCTGCGACTTCACGGACAACCTGGAGCTGCTGGCCGGCGCCGGTTACGACGTGATCGGCGTCTCCCCCGACAAGCCGGAGAAGCTGGCGAAGTTCCGCGACCAGGAGTCCCTGAAGGTCACCCTGGTCGGCGACCCGTCGAAGGAGGTCCTGGAGGCGTACGGGGCGTTCGGCGAGAAGAAGCTGTACGGCAAGACGGTGACCGGCGTCATCCGCTCCACGGTGGTCGTGGACGAGGAGGGCAAGGTCGAGCGCGCGCTGTACAACGTGAAGGCGACGGGGCATGTCGCGAAGATCATCAAGGACCTGGGGATCTGAGCTCCCGCCCCCCGTAACGGCCCGCACCGCGCGGTATGCGGGGCGGGCCGTTCCGCATTTCGGGCGTGACTGTCCGATTAGCGGTTCGTTGGTCCGTGCGAGGCCGCGAACAGGTGGCCGGGGCGGAGGGGGCTCATGACGACCAGGTACACCAGCGAGCTGCTGCGGGAGGCGGCTCGCGAGACGCGGCACATCGACGACGCGGTGCGGTGGTGCGGCGGCGTACCGACCCCGGGCAGCAGACGGTATCTCCGTCGCAAGATGGCGGAGGCCGGAATAGACATCGCGCATCTGGCCACGAACCAGGTCCGCCATACCGAAGCGCGCCTACGGGCGGCTGTGGCCGTCTCGACCTGCTTCAAGGACGTCGTACGCCATCTGGGGATCAGCCAGGTCGGAGGCAACCAGACCCACATCAGCCGCCGGGTGGCGGTCCTGGGCATCGACACGTCCCACTTCACCTCTGCCCGCCCGGGCCGGGCCAAGGGGGCTCTCGGCGCGCCACTCCGTCTGCGCGATCCACAGGACGGGAGGATTCCCGGAGAGCGGCTCCGCCGCGAGTTGATCAGAACCGGGACAGCCGAAAGATGCGCGATGTGCGGGACCGGGCCGGAGTGGAACGGCAAGCCGCTCAGACTGGAAGTGGACCACGCCAATGGTGACTGGTGGGACAACCGCCCAGGAAACCTCAGGCTCCTGTGCCCCAACTGCCATGCCGTGACGGACACGTATCGTGGCCGCCGGCGAAGGGCGCGGACATGAGCACCCCCCGGTACACCCCCGACCTCCTCAGGCGGACCGCAGCCGACTCGGCCAGTCTCGTGGACATGCTGCGCCGACTCGACGCACCGATCGGGGCCGGGCCACTGCGCTACCTGCGTCACAGGCTCGAGCACTACGGAATCGACGTGTCCCACTTCGCCGATGATCCGCTCCCTCCCCGGAGGAAGCGCAGTTACTCCCGCGAGCTGCTCGAAGAGGCGGCGGCCCACTCGCACAGCATCCGCGAGATATGCGAGTACCTGGGATATCCGCCCAGAGACAGCCCGTACTCCCTCATCAGACAGCGGCTCGACCGTTTCGGCATCGACACCGCCCACTTCACCAGCGGTCGGCGGTACAGCGCGGGTGTCCTCCCCCGCGAACCGCTCGTGTCACTCGTGGCCGAGTCCACCAGCATGGCCGGCGTGCTGAGAGCGCTCGGCCTCGACGACAACGGTGCTACCCGCACCCGCCTGAGACGCAGTCTGGACGCGCACGGCATCTCCACCGAACACTTCACCGGGCAGGGCCACTTCCTCGGCCAGGTCTCCCCGTACCGGAAGTCGGCCGCAGACACCCTGGTGCGCCGGGAAGCGGGTTCCAGCCGTACCGGAACCGCCCTTCTGCGGCGCGCCCTCGATGAACTCGGGGTTCCTCGCGTGTGCGCCGAATGCGGCACCGGCGACACGTGGCAGGGGCGCCGCCTCGTCCTGGAAATCGACCACGTCAGTGGCGACCGTCTGGACAACCGCCGCGAGAACCTCAGGTACCTGTGCCCCTCCTGCCACAGCCAGACGAGCACCTTCTCCAACCGGTCTCGCCGCACGGGCGCGCCACACCGCCCAGTAGAGTAGGCGCGTTGGGCCCGTACCCCAGCTGGCCAGAGGGCGCCGGTTTAGGTCCGGTGTGTCGTGGGTTCGAGTCCCACCGGGCCCACGCGCAAAGGGCGTGGCACATCGGTGTCACGCCCTTTGGCATACGGCGGGGCTCTCAGCCCAGCAGTTCCCGTACCGCCGGTACCAGCGCGCGGAACGCCTTGCCGCGGTGGCTGATCGCGTTCTTCTCCTCGGGCGTCAGTTCCGCGCAGGTGCGGGTCTCGCCCTCGGGCTGGAGGATCGGGTCGTAGCCGAAGCCGTTCGTGCCCGAGGGCTCGTGGCGGAGGGTGCCCAGGAGGCGGCCCTCGACCACGCGCTCGGTGCCGTCGGGAAGGGCCAGGGCCGCCGCGCAGGCGAAGTGGGCGCCGCGGTGGGGCTCGGCGATGTCGCCGAGCTGGGCCAGGAGCAGGTCCAGGTTGGCCTTGTCGTCGCCGTGGGTGCCGGACCAGCGGGCGGAGAAGATGCCGGGAGCGCCGTTCAGTACGTCCACGCAGAGGCCCGAGTCGTCGGCGACCGCGGGCAGGCCCGTGGCCCGCGCGAGCGCGTGGGCCTTCAGGAGCGCGTTCTCGGCGAAGGTGACGCCGGTCTCCTTGACGTCGGGGATCTCCGGATACGCGTCGGCGCCGACCAGTTCGTGGGGCAGTCCGGCGTCCGCGAGGATCGCGCGGAGCTCGGTGATTTTGCCGGCGTTGCGGGTGGCGAGGATCAGGCGGGTCATGCCCCCAGTATCGCCGGGCGCGCCCGGCGCCCCGACGTCACGGGGTGCAGACCTTGCCGACTTCCTTGGCCGCGTCCTTGACGGGGCTGATGTCCGGCGTGTTGTCGCCGTTCTTGATCGCCGAACGTACGTTGCCGACCGCCTTGTTGAGGTTGTCGACCGCCTTGGAGAGGTCGGCGTTGTCCGTCTTGTTCTTCAGCGACGACAGGTTGGTGTCGATGTCGTTGAGGGCCTGGTCCGCCTGGGCCGGGTTGTCTGCGGCGTTGGACACCGCGCGGCCCAGGTCGTCGACGCTGGTGGCGATCGCGTCGGCCGTCTGGACGCAGTCCAGCGCCTTGCCGACCGCGCTGCATCCGACGGCGGCGGGCAGGGCGAGGGCCGCGGTGGCGGCGGTGAGTGCGAGGGCGCGGCGGCGGCTTCTGCGCATGGACGGGTCCTCCCCGGGTGTACGGACGGGCGTACGGTTCGGCCCGTACGCCCGTGTGGGTAGGGACGCGGGGAGTGGTCCGCACGGTTGCCTCGGCCCTGTGTGACGGGTGCCTCGGCACTGTGTGACGGTTGTGCCCTGGCCCCGCCTATGCCCGTGTCGGGGGGCGTGGGGAGCGGCCTTCGTGGTTGCCTTGCCCCGTACGCCCGTACGGGGCCGTGCCGCCCTCGCGGTCGCCTCGTTACGCGTCGAGCGTGCGGCCCAGTGCCTCCACCTGGAGCGCGGCCAGGTCGGCGCAGCCGCCGGTGGCGAGGTCGAGGAGCGCGTTGAGCTCCTTGCGGTCGAACGGCTCGGCCTCGGCGGTGCCCTGGACCTCGACGAAGCGGCCGTCGCCGGTGCAGACGACGTTCATGTCGGTCTCGGCGCGCACGTCCTCCTCGTAGCAGAGGTCGAGGAGCGGGGTGCCGTCGACGATGCCGACGGAGACGGCGGCGACGGTGCCGGTGAGCGGCTGGCGGTTGGCCTTGACCAGCTTCTTGGTCTGGGCCCAGCCGATGGCGTCGGCGAGTGCCACGTACGCGCCGGTGATGGCGGCGGTGCGGGTGCCGCCGTCGGCCTGGAGGACGTCGCAGTCGAGGACGATGGTGTTCTCGCCGAGCGCCTTGTAGTCGATGACGGCGCGCAGGCTGCGGCCGATGAGGCGGGAGATCTCGTGGGTGCGTCCGCCGATCTTGCCGCGGACGGACTCGCGGTCGCCGCGGGTGTTGGTGGAGCGCGGCAGCATCGAGTACTCCGCGGTCACCCAGCCCTCGCCGCTGCCCTTGCGCCAGCGGGGGACGCCTTCGGTGACGGAGGCGGTGCAGAAGACTTTGGTGTCGCCGAAGGAGATGAGGACGGAGCCCTCGGCGTGCTTGCTCCATCCGCGTTCGATGGTGACGGGGCGGAGCTGGTCGGGGGTGCGGCCGTCGATACGAGACATGCCACGAGCGTAGCCCGTGGGCGTCTCGGTCCTGGGGGCGTGCCCCCCGGCCCCCCTTCCGGGGCTTCGCCCCGCGGCCCCTTCGGGGCTTCGCCCCCCCGGATTTCGTTCGTCTGCGGGTGGTCGACGGCTGGTCGCGCCGTTCCCCGCGCCCCTTGTCGGCCGGGTGTTTGTCTGCGGGTCGTGGTGGGCTGGTCGCGCAGTTCCCCGCGCCCCTTAGGGGGCGCGTCTTCGTCTCCGGGGTGGTGGGGGTTGCTCGCGCAGTTCCCCGCGCCCCTTCTGGGGCGCGGCGGGTTGCGCCGGGCGCCCGCCGGTGGCTGGGGCGGGCACGGGAAAGGGGCCCTTCCCGTTTGGGGAGGGCCCCTTTGCCGGGGTGTTCAGGTCACATCATGTCTTCGATGTCCGCCGCGATCGGGTCGGCGTCCGTGCCGATGACGACCTGGATCGCGGTGCCCATCTTGACGACGCCGTGGGCGCCGGCGGCCTTCAGCGCGGCCTCGTCCACCTTGCTCGGGTCGATGACCTCGGTGCGGAGGCGGGTGATGCAGCCCTCGACCTCTTCGATGTTCTCGATACCGCCGAGCCCGGCGACGATCTTCTCAGCCTTGCTGGCCATGTCTGTCTCCCTGTTCTTTCAAAGAACGCTGTGGCGGCGCACCACAGATCTGTCCGACCGCGGTTCCGCTTTGTCACCGTAACGCACGTTTGGCCCAGTTACGCGAGCGAGCATCCGCGCGCTGGCCAAGGATGGCGATCACCGGTACCGCGCCCGTGCGGCCAGGATCCGGACGATACCGCAACTGGTCTACACCAGTGTGCAACGCACCCCGGAACTGGCTTGTTCCGACGGGACGGACGGGACGGAGGGCCGCCGATGAGCGCGGACAGCACGGCAGCGGACCGGCCGGACCGGTCGGGCCGGTCGGGCCGGCCGAAGTGGTGGAACGGGGCGTTCCAGAACCTCCAGAAGATGGGGCGCAGCCTCCAGCTCCCGATCGCCGTCCTGCCCGCGGCCGGCATCCTCAACCGGCTCGGCCAGCCGGACGTCTTCGGCGAGGACGGCCTCGGCTGGACCGACGTCGCCAAGGTCATGGCCGGCGCGGGCGGCGCGCTGCTCGACGCCAACATCGGCCTGCCGCTGCTGTTCTGCATCGGCGTCGCCATCGGCATGGCCAAGAAGGCGGACGGCTCCACCGCGCTCGCCGCCGTGGCCGGCTTCCTCGTCTACTACAACGTGCTGCATCAGTTCCCCAAGGACTGCGCCGCGGGCGCGAAGGTCATCTCGGCGGGGTGCCAGGCCAACGACGGGACCGTGGCGGCCTTCACGTACCAGAACCCGGGGGTCTTCGGCGGCATCGTCATGGGCCTGCTCGCCGCCTGGTTCTGGCAGCGCTACCACCGGGTGAAGCTGGTCGACTGGCTCGGCTTCTTCAACGGCCGCCGGCTCGTCCCCATCATCATGTCGTTCGTCGCCATCGCGTTCGCGGCGATCTGCCTGTGGGTCTGGCCGCCGATCGGTGACGGCCTGGAGAACTTCAGCGACTGGCTGGTGGGTCTCGGCGCCTGGGGCGCGGGCATCTTCGGCATCGCCAACCGGGCGCTGCTCGTGATCGGGCTGCACCAGTTCCTCAACGTGCCCATCTGGTTCCAGTTCGGCAGCTTCACCAAGCCGGACGGGACCGTGGTCCACGGCGACATCAGCATGTTCCTGGCGGGCGACAAGGACGCGGGCCAGTTCACCACCGGCTTCTTCCCCATCATGATGTTCGCGCTCCCCGCCGCCGCCCTGGCGATCACCCACTGCGCCAAGCCGCACCGCCGCAAGCAGGTGGGCGGTCTGATGCTGTCGGTCGGCCTGACGTCGTTCGTCACCGGCATCACCGAGCCGATCGAGTACTCGTTCCTCTTCATCGCGCCGCTGCTGTACGTGATCCACGCGGTGCTCACGGGCGTCTCGATGGCGGTGAGCTGGGCGCTGGGCGTCAAGGACGGCTTCAGCTTCTCGGCCGGGCTCATCGACTACGTCATCAACTGGAACCTGGCGACCAAGCCGTGGCTGATCATTCCGATCGGGCTGGTCTTCGCGGCCGTCTATTACGCGATCTTCCGGTTCGCGATCACCAAGTTCGACCTCCCCACCCCCGGGCGCGAACCGGAGGAGCTGGAAGAGGAGATCGAGCGGGAGAACACGAAGTAATAACGGCGGGATAACCAAGCGGTGATACGGCCAAGGCCTCGGACCCCAGGGTCCGGGGCCTTTGTCCGTCATGCCGGAATGTATGGCTCAGCACACAGAAATTGCAGGTTCCTTATCTAACCCTCACCGTGCTACAACTGGTCTACACCACTCAATGGTGTAGACCACGCGGGCTTCACCGCGTTCCCCCCTGAGACGCCGCCGTCCCCCCGTATTTTCCCATGTCCCCGGGCGGCGCCTTGCCAACTGGAGGAAGTTGATGAGTACGGATACCGCTACGGCGGCGCCCGCGAAGAAGCGGGGTGCCGGCCTGTTCCAGGGTCTGCAGAAGGTCGGCCGCAGTCTGCAGCTGCCGATCGCCGTACTGCCGGCCGCGGGCATTCTGCTCCGCCTCGGCGCACCCGATGTCTTCGGCAAGGAAGGTCTCGGCTGGGGCAAGGTCGCCACGGTCTTCTCGACCGCCGGTGACGCCGTGTTCGGCAACCTGCCGCTGCTGTTCTGCGTCGGCATCGCGATCGGCTTCGCCAAGAAGGCCGACGGCTCGACCGCGCTCGCCGCGCTGGTCGGCTTCCTGGTCTACAAGAACGTGCTCACCGCGTTCCCGGTGACCGACGCCGTGATCAACACCACCGCCAACAAGGGGGTGGACGTCGCCGCGACGTACAACGACCCCAAGGTCTTCGGCGGCATCATCATGGGTCTGCTGTCCGCCGTCATCTGGCAGCGGTTCCACCGCACCAAGCTGGTGGACTGGCTCGGCTTCTTCAACGGCCGCCGTCTCGTCCCGATCATCATGGCCTTCGTCGGTCTGCTCATGGGCGTCTTCTTCGGCCTGGTCTGGGAGCCCATCGGTGACGTGATCACCAACTTCGGCGAGTGGATGACCGGCCTCGGCGCCGTCGGCGCGGGCATCTTCGGTGTCGTCAACCGCGCGCTGCTGCCGATCGGCATGCACCAGTTCGTGAACACGGTCGCCTGGCAGGAGATCGGCGACTTCAAGGACTCCTCCGGCACCCTGTGGCACGGAGACCTGCCGCGCTTCTTCCACGGCGACCCGACCGCCGGCCAGTTCATGTCCGGCTTCTTCCCGATCATGATGTTCGCGCTGCCTGCCGCCGCCCTGGCGATCACGCACTGCGCCCGCCCCGAGCGCCGCAAGGCCGTCGGCGGCATGATGATCTCGCTCGCGCTGACCTCGTTCGTCACCGGCATCACCGAGCCGATCGAGTTCGCGTTCATGTTCATCGCGCCGGTCCTGTACGTGATCCACGCGGTCCTGACCGCCGTCTCGATGGCCGTCACCTGGGCGCTGGGCGTGCACCACGGCTTCAGCTTCTCGGCCGGTGCGATCGACTACATCCTGAACTGGAACCTCGCGACCAAGCCCTGGCTGATCATCCCGATCGGCCTGGTCTTCGCGGCGATCTACTACTTCGTCTTCCGCTTCGCGATCGTCAAGTTCAACCTCACCACCCCGGGCCGTGAGCCCGAGGAAGAGGTCGAGGACCTGACGAAGGCGTAAGCCGTACGGCTGGTACGAGAAGGGCCCCCGGAACCGAGCGGTTCCGGGGGCCCTTCTCGTACGTGCGCCGCTCAGATCTCGTATACCGCACCCGGCACCGCGAGCTCCACCGGTCCCTCGTACGTGTCACGGGCGTCCACCAGGTTGACTTCGCCGTCCGTCCACGGGGGAATGTGGGTCAGGACCAGGCGGCCCGCGCGGGCGCGGGCGGCGTGTTCGCCGGCCTCGCGGCCGTTGAGGTGGAGGGCGGGGATGTCCTCCTTGCCGTGCGTGAAGGACGCCTCGCACAGGAACAGGTCGGTGCCCTCGGCCAGCTCGTGGAGCGCCTCGCAGACGCCGGTGTCGCCGGAGTACGTGAGGGACGCGCCGCCGTGCTCGATGCGGATGCCGTACGCCTCGACCGGGTGGCAGACCCGCTCCGTACGGACCGAGAAGGGGCCGATGTCGAACGAGCCGGACTTCAGGGTGTGGAAGTCGAAGACCTCGCTCATGGAGGAGCTGGAGGGCGTGTCGGCGTACGCCGTGGTCAGACGCTGCTCGGCGCCCTCCGGCGCGTACACCGGCAGGGGGGCGCAGCGTCCGCCCTCGTGCCGGTAGTAGCGCGCGACGAAGTAGCCGCACATGTCGATGCAGTGGTCGGCGTGGAGGTGGCTGAGGAAGATCGCGTCGAGGTCGTAGAGACCGATGTGGCGCTGCAGCTCGCCCAGGGCGCCGTTGCCCATGTCGAGGAGCAGCCGGAAGCCGTCGGCCTCGACGAGGTAGCTCGAACAGGCCGATTCCGCGGACGGGAACGACCCGGAGCAGCCGACGACGGTGAGCTTCATGGAGCGTGAACCTCCGGGAGCGGCAAGGGATACGGGGAAGGCGGCGGGAGGTCGTGCGGTGCGTCGAGCGTAAGGCGCCACACTGCCGGTCGCTCCTCAGTGGCGGGCCGTTGTGGGGGAACTCACCTGCGCTGTCACCGGTTCGGGCGGAGTGCGGACGGAGCGCGCGCGGGGGGTGGGCCGCCGGGTAACGTCTGCGCTATGGACACGTCCTGGTGGCTCGCGGTGATCGCCGTGGTGGTGGTCGCGCTGGGGGCCGCGGTGGTGGACGGGCGGGGGCGCGCTCGGCCGCCCGCGCGGCCCGGGGGGCGCGTTCGGCCGCCCGGGCGGCCCGCCGGTCCGCGGCGCGCGCCCAAGCGGCGGCCGCGGCCGGGGGAGATCTGGTGGGCGGAGGTGCCCTACGAGGACGGGCCCGGGTCGAAGGACCGGCCCTGCCTCGTGCTGTCGGTACGGGGGGACCGCGTGCTCGTCGCGAAGATCACCAGCAAGTTCCACGAGGAGCGGGCCGGGGTGATTCCGCTGGCGCCGGGGGCGGTGGGGGATGCGCGGGGGCGGCCGAGCTTTCTGGAGACGGATGAGCTTCGGGAGGTGGGGGTGTGGGAGTTTCGGCGGTGGGTGGGGGTGGTGGATCCTGCGGTGTGGGATCAGGTGCGGTATCTGGCGGGCTAGGGGGTTTGGCCCCACCCCGCCCCTTCCCTAAACCCTCCGGGGGTGGGCGCGGGTGAGGGTGGTTTCCCGGGGGCTGCGCCCCCGGACCCGGACGCGGGGGCTCCGCCCCCTGCACCGCGTGGGCACGGGGTGGGTGGGTCAGCGGGGCTCCGCCCCTGCACCCCGTCGCGGGGCCTGCGGCGCCCGCGGCTCGCTTTCGTGATGACCTGCGGGCCCGGTGGGGGCTGGTCGCGCAGTTCCCCGCGCCCCTGAAGGAACGGGGCCTTCGGCCCCTGTTCCCCCCGTCTCTGTTGCCGCCGACTCTGTTCCCGCGCCGCCGAAGGGACGGGGCCTGCGGGCCCTGTTCCCCTGTCTCGCTGCCCGCACCGCCGAAAGGACGGTGCCTTCGGCTCCTGTCCCCCGCACCTCCGTCCCCCGCACTGCTGAACGCCGGAGGCCCCGGCCCACCCAGGGGCGCGAGGAACTGCGCGAGCAACCCACCGCGGCCCGCGGACAAACACCGGCCTCCTCAGGGGCGCGGGGAACTGCGCGAGCAGCCCACCACGGCCCGCAGACGACCGCCCGCCCCCGCCGCTACGCCCAGAGCTGCCCCTGAAGCGTCTCGATCGCCTCTTCCGTCGTCTCCGCCGTGTACACCCCGGTCGACAGGTACTTCCAGCCCCCGTCCGCCACCACGAACACGATGTCCGCCGTCGCGCCCGCCTTGACCGCCTTCCGGCCCACGCCGATCGCCGCGTGCAGCGCCGCCCCGGTGGAGACGCCCGCGAAGATGCCCTCCTCCTTGAGGAGTTCGCGGGTGCGGGTCACCGCGTCCGCCGAGCCGACCGAGAAGCGGCTGGTCAGGACCGAGGCGTCGTAAAGCTCGGGGACGAAGCCCTCGTCGAGGTTGCGCAGGCCGTAGACCAGGTCGTCGTAGCGCGGCTCGGCGGCGACGATCTGGACGCCGGGGACGCGCTCGCGCAGATAGCGGCCCACGCCCATCAGCGTGCCCGTCGTCCCCAGGCCCGCCACGAAGTGGGTGATCGAGGGGAGGTCGGCCAGGATCTCCGGGCCGGTCGTGGCGTAGTGCGCGCCCGCGTTGTCGGGGTTGCCGTACTGGTACAGCATCACCCACGTCGGGTTCTGGGCCGCCAGCTCCTTGGCGACCCGTACCGCCGTGTTGGAGCCGCCCGCCGCGGGCGACGGGACGATCTCCGCGCCCCACATCTTCAGCAGGTCGCGGCGCTCCTGGGAGGTGTTCTCGGGCATGACGCACACGATGCGGTAGCCCTTGAGCTTCGCCGCCATGGCCAGCGAGATGCCGGTGTTGCCGCTGGTCGGCTCCAGGATGGTGCAGCCGGGCGTCAACCGGCCCGCCTTCTCGGCCTGTTCGATCATGTGGAGCGCGGGGCGGTCCTTGACCGAGCCGGTCGGGTTGCGGTCCTCCAGCTTCGCCCAGACGCGGACGTCGTCCGAGGGCGACAGCCGGGGCAGGCGGACCAGCGGGGTGTTGCCGACCGCGGCGAGCGCGGAGTCGTAGCGCATGACGGCGATCAGCCTCAGACCATGCCGCCGGCCACGGCCGGCAGGATCGTGACGCTGTCGCCGTCCGACAGCTCGGTGGAGATGCCCGCGAGGAAGCGGACGTCCTCGTCGTTGAGGTAGACGTTCACGAAGCGGCGCAGCTCGCCGCCGGTGGTCTCGTCGACGAGGCGCTCGCGGATGCCGGTGTGGCGGGTCTCCAGGTCGGCGAAGAGCTCGCCGATGGTCGCCCCGCTGCCTTCGACCGCCTTCGCGCCGTCGGTGTAGGTGCGGAGGATGGTCGGGATGCGGACCTCGATGGCCATGGCGTGGGGCTCCTGTCAGGAGTCGGGAGGGGGAGGAAGGAACGAAAGGAAGGAACGAAAGGAAGGAAACGAAGGAAACGACCGAAGGCACTTGGCAGGGGCGCGCCTCGGCGCGCCTGCTGCGGGTGGTGCGGAGGGTACGCGCGGGCGTACGCGGTGGTGCGGGTGCGGCTCAGACGGCGGTGGGGCGCGGACACATCGCGCTCGCCAGGCGGCACAGGTCGACGTGCAGGCGCGCCACCAGCAGCGGGCTGCTCGGCTTCTCTTCGCTCACGTCGTGGGGAACCATGCGGTCATCGTATCGATTCCCGGTCCGCTTTCCGGAGTGTGATCTCAGATGGTGGGCGCCCTCTGCTCAGGATGCGGGCGGCAGGGCGCGGCAGGAGTCCGCCGCGCGCCCCCTCGGCCGGTTCAGTACGCCTGGACGACCTGGACCTCTTCCTCCTCGATGACCCCGTCCACGATCCGGTAGGAGCGGAACTGGAAGTCCCCGAGGCCGTCGGTGTCCGCCGTGGAGACCAGGACGTAGTGGGCGCCGGGCTCGTTGGCGTACGTCACGTCGGTGCGCGAGGGGTAGGCCTCGGTCGCCGTGTGCGAGTGGTAGATGATCACCGGCTCCTCGTCCCGGTCGTCCATCTCGCGGTACAGCTTCAGCAGGTCCTGCGAGTCGAACTCGTAGAACGTGGGCGAGCGCGCCGCGTTGAGCATTGGGACGAACCGCTCGGGGCGGCCGGTGCCGGCCGGGCCGGCGACCACGCCGCACGCCTCGTCGGGGTGGTCGGCGCGGGCGTGCGCGACGATCTGGTCGTGGAGGGCCTGGGTCAGGGTCAGCATGAGCGCAAGGATAAGCAGACGGGCCGTTCCGTACCGGGGAGTGGTACGGAACGGCCCGCATGCTGAGATCTTCCGCCGGGTGGGGCGTCAGGAGCGCTTGGCGAACGCCTTGTTCTCGGGGTTGCGCGCCTTGAGGACCAGGTACGAGACGCCCAGGATCAGGCCCCACAGGGGGGCGCAGTACAGGGAGACCCGCGAGTCCTTGTCGATGCCCATCATCACGATGACCATGAGGATGAACAGCAGCGCGAACCAGCTGGTGAAGGGGGCGCCGGGGGCGCGGAAGGTGGACTGCGGGAGCTCGCCGCGGTCGGCCTTGGCGCGGTAGCGGATCTGGCAGACCAGGATCATGATCCAGGCCCACATGCCGGAGATGGTGGCGAAGGAGACGACGTAGTCGAAGGCCTTGCCGGGCGCCTTGTAGTTGATCCAGACGCCCACCAGCATCAGCGCGGCCGAGACCGAGGTGCCGATCAGCGGGGTGCCACTCTTGGTCAGCCGGGTGAAGAGCTTCGGGCCCTGGCCGTTGAGCGCGAGGTCGCGCAGCATGCGGCCGGTGGAGTACATGCCCGAGTTGCAGGAGGACAGGGCGGCCGTCAGGACGACGAAGTTGACGACCGCGGCGCCGACGCCGAGGCCCATCTTCTCGAAGGCCGCGACGAAGGGGCTGACGCCCGGCTGGAACTCGTGCCACGGGACGACCGAGAGGATCATGATGAGGGCGCCGATGTAGAAGACGGCGATGCGCCACGGCACGGTGTTGATGGCCTTGGGCAGGGTCTTCTCGGGGTCCTTGGACTCGCCCGCGGTCACACCGACCAGCTCGACGGCGAGGAAGGCGAACATCACGATCTGGAGGGTCATCAGCGTGCCGCCGATGCCCTTGGGGAAGAAGCCGCGGTCGTTCCAGAGGTTGGCGACGGTGGCGGTGTCGGCGGCGTCGGAGAAGCCGACGGTGAGGATGCCGGCGCAGATGAGGATCATGCCGACGATGGCCGTCACCTTGACCATCGAGAACCAGAACTCCAGCTCGCCGAAGAGCTTCACCGAGATCAGGTTCACCGCGTACAGGATGAGCGTGAAGACCAGCGCGTACAGCCACTGCGGGACGTCGTTGTGCGTCCAGAAGGCCATGTACTGGGCGGCCGCGGTGACCTCGGTGATGCCGGTGACGACCCAGAAGAGCCAGTACGTCCAGCCGGTCACGAAGCCCCAGAACGGGCCGACGAACTCACGGGCGTACTCCGAGAAGGAGCCCGAGACGGGGCGGTACATGAGCAGCTCGCCCAGGGCCCGCATGATGAAGAAGATGACCAGGCCCGCGATGGCATAGGCCAGGATGAGGCTGGGGCCGGCCTTCGAGATGGCCTTGCCCGCGCCGAGGAAGAGGCCGGTGCCGATGGCTCCGCCGATGGCGATCATCTGGATCTGGCGGGCGCCGAGGCCCCGCTGGTATCCCTCGCCCTCGGCCGCGCCGTGGGCGGTTCCCAGGGCCTCATTGCCGGAGCGGTCGTCCTGCTTGTCGACCTGCGCTGAGGTCATGGTGGTGCGCCTTTCTCCATGCTGACCCGCCCGCTTCGGTCGTCGAAGCAGCGGACCAGGTCCTGATCCCCCCGGATGTGGATGGAGTGCCACCGGCGGTCAGCCGGCCGAAGCGCCCCCGGGGACATGGGTGGCGTCCCCGGGTGGTCGTGAAGATTTATCACGTCTTTACGGGTGATCGGCCGGGGTCACTGTGGCGCACACCACAAGGAGAACCGGACAAAGTGCACAAGGGGCGGCAAACCCTACCGATGTGGTAATCGGATCGTTATGCGGATTTGAGCGTCCGCTGAGCGAACAGAAGGAAAACGGCCGCCCCGGCTGCCCGGGCGGCCGTTCACCGGCGGGTCTCAGGCCATCAGCGTCTCGACGAGCGTCTCCTGAAGGCCGCCGAGCCAGAGGTAGGCCATCACCATCGGCTTGCGCGGGTCCTCGTCCGGCAGCCGGTACAGCTCACCGCTCTCGTCCTCGTCGGTGACCTCCAGCCGGGTCCCGATGGTCAGCCGCAGGTCGTTGAGCGCGCCCAGCCAGCGCCGGGAGTCCTCCTCGGACAGCTTCAGGACCGCGCCGCCGTCGCCCCCCGGGGCGAGCGCGTCCAGGGTGCGCACCACCGCGAGCGCGTCCTCGCGCTTGCGGGCGCGCAGGTCGTTCTCGGTGAAGCGCCGGAACTCGGCCGCCGAGGCGCGCAGTTCGTCGCTCTCGCCGCTGTCGTACGCGTCGGGGAAGAGGCGGGCGAGCGCGGGGTCGGCGGGCGGCTCGCTGGGGCCCTCGGCGAAGAGCGCGGCCAGCGGGTCCTCGCCGTCCATCGGCTCGTCACCGGGGCCGATCAGCTCCAGGAGCTGGACGGACAGGGAGCGCAGGATGGCGATCTCGACCTCGTCGAGCGCGACGGCCGCGCCGCCGCCGGGCAGCGCCTCGAAGTAGCCGGCCATCAGCCGCGGTCCTGGGTGAGGGTGGCCCACAGCCCGTACCCGTGCATCGCCTGCACGTCGCGCTCCATCTCCTCGCGGCTGCCGCTGGAGACCACGGCCCGCCCCTTGTGGTGCACGTCGAGCATCAGCTTGCGGGCCTTGTCCTTGGGGTAGCCGAAGTAGCTCTGGAAGACGTACTGGACGTAGCTCATCAGGTTGACGGGGTCGTTGTGGACGAGCGTCACCCACGGCACATCGGGTTCGGGGACGGCGAAGGTCTCTTCCGCCGATTCGGGCCGTTCGATCTCTACAGGAGCCACACTCACTTACCCCATGCTGCCACTGAGGGACCGCGGTCGCACAAACGGGCCCCCGAAATCGTCAGACTGACGCAAAGAGGGGTAGCATCCGGCCATGGCTGCCACTCACCGGGGAACCGCCCCCGGATCCCGGCCGACCCGGCCGACAGCCGGAACGGAAAGGCGAGGTAACCGGTTGTGAACGCTGCGGACCTTGGGCTGCCGGTGGACGTGCCGTCGACCGCGCTCTTCACCGACCAGTACGAGCTGACCATGCTCCAGGCGGCCCTGCGCGCCGGGACGGCCGAGAGGCGGTCGGTCTTCGAGGTCTTCACCCGCCGGCTGCCGGACGGGCGCCGCTACGGCGTGGTGGGCGGCACCGGCCGCGTCCTGGACGCGGTGGAGAACTTCCGCTTCGACGCGGGCGTCCTGGGCTTCCTGCGCGAGCGGGCGATCGTCGACGAGCCGACCTTGGAGTGGCTGGCCTCCTACCGCTTCTCGGGTGACATCTGGGGCTATCCGGAGGGCGAGGTCTACTTCCCGGGCTCCCCCGTCCTGCGGGTGGAGGGCTCCTTCGCGGAGTGCGTGCTCCTGGAGACCGTGATCCTGTCGATCCTCAATCACGACTCGGCGATCGCCGCCGCCGCCTCCCGGATGTCCGCCGCCGCCGCGGGCCGCCCGCTGATCGAGATGGGCGCCCGGCGCACCCACGAGCTGGCCGCGGTCGCCTCGGCGCGGGCCGCGTACGTGGGCGGCTTCGCCACCACCTCGGACCTGGCGGCCGGGTTCCGTTACGGCATTCCGACCGTCGGCACCAGTGCGCACGCCTTCACGCTGCTGCACGACAGCGAGCGGGACGCCTTCCGGGCCCAGGTGGACTCGCTGGGCCGGGGCACCACCCTGCTGGTGGACACCTACGACGTGGCCGAGGCGGTCCGTACCGCCGTGGAGATCGCCGGGCCCGAGCTGGGCGCGGTGCGGATCGACTCCGGCGACCTGCTGCTCGTCGCCCACCGGGTGCGCCAGCAGCTCGACGAGCTGGGCGCCACCGGCACGAAGATCGTGGTCACCTCCGACCTCGACGAGTACGCCATCGCCTCGCTCGCGGCCGCGCCCGTGGACGCGTACGGCGTCGGCACCCAGCTCGTCACCGGCAGCGGGCACCCCACCTGCTCCATGGTCTACAAGCTGGTCGCCCGCGCCCACAGCGCGGACCCGAAGGCGCCGCTGGTGCCGGTGGCGAAGAAGTCGATGGGCGGCAAGTCCTCGATCGGGGGACGCAAGTGGGCGGCCCGGCGCACCGACGCGGAGGGGATCGCGGAGGCCGAGGTGGTCGGCACCGGGCCGGTGCCGCCCGGGCTCGCGGAGCGGCAGCTGCTGGTGGAGCTGGTCAAGGGCGGCGCGGTGGTGGCCAGGGAGCCGCTGGACGCGGCCCGGGAGCGGCACATCGCCGCGCGCGGGACACTGCCGATGTCCGCGATGCAGCTGTCGCGGGGCGAGCCGGTGCTGCCCACGGAGTACGTGTGAGGCCGCACCCGGGGTCTTTGCGCACCAATTGCCCTCTGCCGCGGCGGGGGCGGAGTCTCTACGCTCGTTGAACAGCTCCCTGACCTAAGGACAGCCGACATGCACCGCGCGTTGATCGTCGTGGACGTTCAGAACGACTTCTGCGAGGGCGGCAGCCTCGCGGTCACGGGCGGCTCCGACGTCGCCGCTGCCATCACCGACCTGATCGGGCAGGCCGCCGGGTCCGTGTACCGCCACGTGGTGGCCACCCGCGACCACCACATCGACCCGGGCCCCCACTTCTCGGCGCACCCCGACTACGAGCGCTCCTGGCCGGTGCACTGCGTGGCCGGGACGGAGGGCGTGGGCTTCCACCCGAACTTCGCGCCCGCGGTCGCCAGTGGGGCCATAGACGCCGTCTTCGACAAGGGCGCCCACGCGGCCGCGTACAGCGGGTTCGAGGGGCGCGACGAGAACGGTGTGGGGCTGGCGGAGTGGCTGCGCGAGCGGGAGGTCACCGAGGTCGACGTGGTCGGCATCGCGACCGACCACTGCGTACGGGCGACGGCGCTGGACGCGGTGCGGGAGGGGTTCGCGGTGCACGTGCTGCTCGACCTGACCGCCGGCGTCTCCGGGGAGACGACGGCCCGGGCCGTCGAGGAGATGCGGAGCGCCGGCGCGGAGCTGTCGGGGAAGCCGGTGGGCTGACCCCGCCCCGCCGGCCGCGGCAGGGGGCTACGGCCGCAGCAGCGCCCTTATCGGGTGCCAGAGCTCGGCCCCCGGGTGCGGCGCCGTGCGCCACAGCAGCCCGTCCGGGTGGTGCAGGACGGCCGTGATCTCGTCCGGCGTCGGCGGCTCGGTGTTGCCGCGCAGATAGACCGCGCGCAGCCCCAGGTTCCGCAGCCGGGTCAGGGCGCGGGCCCGGTTGGCCGCATGGACCAGGACGCGCACCTTGCGGCCGTCCCCGGCGGGGGACGGCAGCGTGAGCGCGACGACGACGCTGCCGTTCGGCAGCTTGCTGAAACCTCCGCCAGGCATGGCGTACCGCTCCCCCGTGAGACGTCGTGTCAATAAGGACTCGTAGGACGCACCTAAACACGATCGGCCGCCGCCCGCTAGAGGGCGACGGCCGATCATGGTTTGACCTGCGGTTTTGAGAACTACTTGGTCGACGGACCCACCTTCACGGTGATCGACGAGCCGTCCTTGGGCTGCTGGACGATCGAGATCCGGGTGTTGGTGTCAGGAACCTGCACGCTTCCCGTGGGGTTCGCCTCGTACCAGTAGGTGCCCCGGTGGTCGTCGAACATCGGCACGCCCGGCTGCGAGCGGACCGTGGTCGCCACGTCGGCCTTGTGCAGCGTGATCGCGTTCGTCGGGTAGAAGCTGAACGCGGCGTCGAACGGCGTGATCTTGTTGCGCATCAGCGTGCCGTCGGCCCACTTCAGCGGCTTGGCGTGGGCGTCGATCGGAAGGATCTGGCCGTGGCCCGGGTGGACCGAGACGTTGTTGTCCTTCTGGGAGGTGTCCCACAGCCAGATCATCAGACCGGGCTGGTACGCGTAGTGCTCCACCCACGACGGGCGGGACTTGGCGAAGCCGAAGTTGTACGGGCCGACCTTGAGGGTCTGGTCGTACGACACGTACTGGCGGTTCTCCGCGATGTAGTACTGCGCGTAGTCGTTGGTGAACGACTCGCCGATGCGGGAGAAGTTCTTCGGCGTCCAGCCGTTGTCGTCGCCCTCGGCACCGTCGGTGAAGAGCGCGGCGCCGTCGGCGTTCACGGTGATCGCGTCGGCGGTGAAGCCCTTGCCGCCCGCGCCGCCGTCCGTGGCGTAGCGGAAGCGGAGGTCGATCTTCTTGCCCGCGAAGGCGTCCAGGTTGTACGAGAGCTTCTTGTACGCGCCGGACACGTCGGTCAGGGCCGGCTTGTCGCTGGGGTCGCGGCTGATCGGCTGGCCGTCGGCGGTGCCGTCGAGCGCGGTCCAGGTGGCGCCGCCGTCCGTGGAGGCCTCGGCGTACAGGAAGTCGTAGTCCAGCTCGATGTCCCACCAGCCGGACAGGTCCAGGGAAGCCTTGGACTTGCCGGTCAGGTCGACCGGGCGGGTCAGGGTGTTGTTGAGGTTGTCACCCGCGCCGCTCCACCACTGCTTGGTGCCCTCGGCGGGCTTCACGACCGTGGTGGTGACCGGCTTCTTCGGCAGCTCGACGACGAGCGCCTGCTTGTCCTTGGTGTTGTACTCCGACACGCCCAGCTTGGTGGTCGAGTGCGTCGCGGCCTTGACCGTGTCGTAGTTGAGCCAGCCCAGCTGGAGCTTGTCCCAGGCGGTCATGTCGCCCGGCATGTCGCCGATCGAGTCCTTGCCGGTGCCCAGCCAGGAGCCGGCCGACATCAGGGACCAGAAGCCGACCGAGTTCTCGGCCTGGTTGGTGGTGTCGTAGAGGTCCGGCAGACCGAGGTCGTGGCCGTACTCGTGCGCGAAGACGCCGAGTCCGCCGTTCTCCGGCTGCATCGTGTAGTCGCCGACCCAGATGCCGGTGTCACCGATCTGCGTGCCGCCGGCCTTGTTGTTCGAGGGGCCGGTCTTGCCCGCGTCCGTGCCGTAGGCGTACGAGCGGTGGGCCCACAGGGCGTTGGTGCCCTGGGCGCCGCCGCCGGCCGACTCGTCCTCGCCCGCGTGGACGATCTGGAAGTGGTCGATGTAGCCGTCGGCCTCGTTGAAGTTGCCGTCGTTGTCGAAGTCGTTGCGGTCCCACTGGTCGTACTGCGCCAGGGTCGCCTTGATCTGCTCCGTGGTCTGGCCCTTGGCCTTCTGGTCCGCGGCCCAGGCGTTGACGCCGTCGCGGACCAGGTCCATCACGTTCGAGCAGTTGGTGGCGCCGCAGTAGTTCGAGCCGTAGCGGGCCTCGTTCGCGGGGACGCGCACCCAGTCGGTGACGGTGCCGTCGACCGAGTAACGGCCCGAGGACGTCTTCTCGTAGTACGTCTTCAGGGAGTGCTTCTCGGTGCCGTCGGCGTTCTTGCCGGACCCGAAGTACAGGTCCTGGAAGTGCTGCCGGCTGTAGTCCGCCTGCCAGGCGGTGGAGTTGTCCTTGGTGCGGTCCGGCTGCTTGATCGTGTTGTGCGCCGGGCCGGGGGTGCCGCCGTACTTGACGACCGCGGGCTTGGGGCCGGTCGGACCGTCCGGGTCGAACATGGTGGTGCTGTCGACCTGGTCGCCGAAGTCCACCAGGACCGTGAAGATCTTGTCGGTCTTCTCCCGGGCGAGCTCGACGTACTTCTTGTCGTCCAGCTGGACGATCTTGGAGGCGCCGCGCTGCTGCACCTTCTTGTCGCCCGCGATGACCTTCTCCAGCGCCGCCTGGCGCTGCTGCTCACGCTGCTTGGTGAACGGGCCCGGGATGTTGTCGACGTGCTTGCCCGAGACGGAGCCCGGGTCCCGCCGCTCGACGGGTGCCGGGCTCTTGGAGTCGGCCTGGGCGGTGGCGAACGCGGAACCTATCGCGCCGGTCGTGGCAAGGGCCACGAGTATGGCGGCAGCTCTGACCGCTCGTCTGTTGCTGGTCACTTGATGATGTCCTCCCCCGCGGCCGCAGGCACGGACCGGGGGTGAGGGGTCTGGTCTCCGGTGCGCGGCACGCGTCTCAAGTGACGACATTGGACCGGAGTTGCCAAGGAAAAGACAGATCTTGACTTGAGTCAGGCAATTACATTATGCAGAGCGGACGTTCCGGTATCCGAACGGTTCCGATGTGCTACCCAACCGGGACATCAGGTGCGCCTGTCCCACCTGATGGAATGCCGAATGACTCCGTGCGCCCCCCGTGCTCCGGCACCGTGGGTTAGGTCACGCTTACCATCGGTTCCGCAGGGGCAAGCACCGACGTAGAGTCGCTTGACAGTGCGATCCGGTTGCCCGGTCGAGAGACCCGCCCCCATCCGATGCCTGCCCCCGAGGACGGATACCGCCATGCCGCGTCCGACTGCCGCACAGCTCGCCTACGGTTCGGCCACCGTCGTCTTCTCGACCGTGGCCATGATTCTTCTCTCCCGGACCGACTCGGGTGTCGGCGTGGGAGTGATAGTGCTCGCCGCGCTCCTGCTGGGACTGCTGGTCGCCATGACGGTGCCCATGCCGAAGGCGGCGCGCACGGTCCGTACGAACCGTGCCGCCGCCGCCGACGAGAGCGCCGAGCCGGGGGTGCGCGTCCCGGCCGACTCGGTGCGGAGCTGACGCGCCCCGCTGCCGGCCACCTGCGCGGGGTCAGTGGGCGGTGGACACCACCACCGTCTTGCCGGCCTTGTCGTGCAGGCCCTGCCGGTACGGCTTGTCCGTGAGGATCGTGATGATCAGGATGATCTGCCACAGGCACGGACAGCACAGCAGGGCGGGCAGCCACAGCACGGCCGTACGCGCCAGCGCGGCGCTCGTGGTGGGCACACTGCCGTCGTTGAGCATCGCGACCCGCAGGTTCAGCAGCTTCTTGCCGACCGTCTGACCGTCGCGCTTGAGCATGATGGTGTCGTACGCGAGATACGCCACGATGCCGATGAGGTTCCAGGCGAGTCCGCTGCCGCTGTACGCACGGGAGATGACGTCGGAGGTGTCCTCGCCGGTCCTCGTCTCGTACACCCAGCGGTCCGAGGACGCCCACTCCAGCAGCGCGAGCGGGATCGCGATCAGCAGCGCGTCGATGACGCGGGCGAGCAGGCGCCGCCCGAAGTCGGCGAGCGGCGGCATCCCGCTGAGCGGGTCGGGGCCGCCGTACTGGTTGCCGCCGCCGTACGGGTCGTACGGCGGCGGGGTGCCGCCGTACGGCGATCCGGGCGGCTGGTCGTAGGGGCTCCCGGGGGGAGGGCTTCCGTACGGACCGCCGCCGGGGGGAGGGGTGCCGCCGCCCGGAGGCGGGCTCGCGCCGCCGGGGGGCGGACCCTGGCTCCAGCCGGGAGGGGGCTGGGAGGGCTCGGACGGCTTCTTGAGGAACGGGTCGTCCTCAGGGGGCTGGCCGGGCGGCGGTTCGTTGCTCATGCCCGCAGTCGACCGCGCGGGGTGGGGCCCCGCAACGGCACGGGGCCCGTTCGGGGTACGGCCGCCGCCGGGCCCCGCTCCCCGGCTCCCCGCTCCCCGGCTCCCCGCTCAGGTCCCCGCGACGAAGGTGCGGGCCGCCTTGTCGTGCCAGCACTGGCGCCAGGGACGGTCGAAGAGGCACCACACGACGTTGAGCACCCCGACGGCGAGCACCCCGAGGACGCCGTAGACCAGCCAGCGGCGCAGGGCCGCGCCGAAGGCCGGGGGCTCGTGCGACTCGATGTCGCGCACCTGCACCCGCAGCAGCCGCTTGCCCAGGGTGCGGCCCCACTTGGCGGTGGGCAGCGCCTCGTAGACCACCCCGAGGAGCAGGAAGGCGCCGAGCACGATGGCGAGGCAGCCGGCGGTGGTGCCGTCCAGGAGGTAGACCGTCACCGTCTCGCCGGAGAGCTTCGCGGCGTCGATCTTCTCCTGGATGTGGTCCGCGGCCTTGATCCCGAGCGGTATGGCGAGCGCGGCGAGGGCCGCGCCGAGCACCGCGGTGTCCACCAGCCGGGCGGCGAGGCGCCGGCCGATCCCGGCGGGCCGGGCCGCGGTCTGCGCCCGCGCGGCCCGCAGGAACGGATCCTCCACGGGCGGCTTCCACGGCACCACGGGCTCCCCGGGGCCCGCCTGCTCCTCGGGCCGCGCCAGCTGGTGCACCTGCTGCGCCCAGGAGGCCGATCCCCCGCCGGGCCCGGTGGTGACCGGCGAGGCGGGCGGGGCGGACTGCTGCTGTACGGGAGCGGGCTGCGGTACGGGCGCGGGCTGCGGGGCGAGTGGCGCCGAGGGCAGCGCGGCCCGGGCGGGCGCCGAGGGGACGGCCTGCGGGGCACCCTGCGGCTCGGCCACGCGCGGGTCGGCCACGCGCGGGTCGGCCACGCGCGGGTCCCCGGACCTCGCCCGGCCGGGCAGCGGCTGCGCGGGCAGCGACTGCACCGGGACCGGCGCGCCGGACGGGCTCCCCCCGTGCCCCTGCCCCGGCGGGACGGGGGCCGGGCCGGCGGGCGACGGCAGGGGCGCCCCGGACCGCTCGGACGCCGACCCGGCGGGCAGCGGCTGCGGCTGGGACCGAGACTGCGGCAACGGCTGCGGCCGACCGGCCTCGGGCTGACCGGGGAACGGCTGGGGCCGACCCGCCTCGGGCTGGCCGGGGAACGGCTGAGCCGGGAGCGGCTGACTCGAAAGCGGCTGGGCGGGCCGTGGCTGAACGGGAAGGGGCTGCGCGGGAAGGGGCTGCGCCGGAACGGGCTGGAGCTCCTGTCCGCCCTGACCCGCATGCCCCACCGGCCCGGCCGGACCCGCGTGCCCGGCCTGACCACCCTGGCCGGCGTGACCCGTATGGCCCGCCTGCCCCGGACCGGGGTCACCCGGCTGCCCCCACGAGACCCGCCGCGCCGCGTCGTCGCCGAAGCCCGACTGGTGGGAGGCGTCCGCGTGCCAGGCCGGGCCGGGTTCGGGGCGGCTGCCGTGGAGGGGGGCGGCGCCGGTCTCGTCGAGGAAGACCGGGCCGGTCTCCTCCACGGCGGGCGCGGCGGCGGGCGCGGGCATCGGCGGGGCCGAGGCGAGGGCGGGCGCCGCCGGGGCCGCGCCGGCGGGCGGGACGGGCATGGCCTCGCCCTCCGCCGGGGCGGGCCGGCTCGTACCGGGCACCCAGGCGGCACCGTTCCAGTACCGGACATATCCGGGGATGGACGGATCTGGATAGAAGCCGGCGAGGGGGGTGCCGTCGCCGGTGGCCGGGGTGGGGGCGCTCATCACGGTCCCGTATCTGCTCGTGGGCCTCGTCAATACAAGGGTCCACATCTACCAGACGGGCGAGGGCCCCCGGGCGGGTCCTTCGGTACCGGTCCCTATCCGGTCACGCCGCGAACCCCTCCCGGCCGCCCCCGGGACCTGGCCACGGCCCCGTCCGGACCCGGCCCCGGGGCCGTCGGAAAAATCTTCGGGAAGTCGCGTCATAGCGGCGCCGCACCCCGCTCTCACCTGGTGCGGGCCGTTCCCGGTCCGCGTACGCGGAGAGGAAGGGCACTGTCATGCACACCGTGGTGGAACGCGAACTGGAGCTCAAACTCGTGCTGTCGCCCGAGCGCAGCATCCCGGTCCCGGCCCGGCTGACCTACCGCACGGACGACCCGTACGCCGTGCACATCACCTTCCACGTGGGCACCGACCACCCCGTCACCTGGACGTTCGCCCGCGAGCTGCTCGTCGAGGGGGTGTTCCGGCCGTGCGGGCACGGCGACGTCCGGATCTGGCCCACCAAGGTGGACGGGCGCAGTGTGGTTCTGATGGCGCTCAGTTCGCCGGACGGCGACGCGCTCCTGGAGGCGCCGTCCGCCCAGGTGTCGGCGTGGCTGGAGCGGACGCTGCGGGTGGTGCCCCCGGGTTCTGAGGCCGGGCGGCTCGGTATCGACGACGGCCTCACCGAGCTGCTCGCCACCACGACGGGCCGCAGCCGCGCCGAGGAGCTGTACCTGAACGACCCGTGGCCCTCGGACGAGTCCCGGCCGGAGGAGGGTGCGTGAGGGGCCGGGACGGTGCCGTAACGGTTTCTCAGAAGAGCTTGCCGGGGTTCAGCAGGCCCAGCGGGTCGAAGGCCCGCTTGACCGCGCGCTGCATCTCCACGCCCACCGGGCCGAGTTCACGGGCCAGCCACTCCTTCTTCAGCACGCCCACGCCGTGCTCCCCGGTGATCGTGCCGCCCAGTCCCAGACCGAGCGCCATGATCTCGTCGAAGGACTCCCGGGCGCGGCGCGACTCGTCCTCGTCGGCCGGGTCGAAGCAGACGACGGGGTGGGTGTTGCCGTCCCCGGCGTGCGCGCAGACGCCGATGGTGAGGTCGTACTTCGCGGCGATCGCGGAGGTCCCCGCCAGCATCTCGGCGAGCCGCGAGCGCGGGACGCACACGTCGTCGATCATCGTGGCGGGCTTGATGGTCTCCAGCGCGGTGAGTGACAACCGGCGGGCCTGGAGCAGCAGTTCGGACTCGGCGGCGGACTCGGCCGGCACCACCTCGACGGCCCCGGCCGCGGTGCACAGCTCCCCCACGGCCGCCAGGTCGGCGGCCGGGTCGGGGGTGTCGAAGGCGGCGAGCAGCAGCGCCTCGGTGGTGTCGGGGAGGCCCATGTTCGCGAGCCGGTTGACGGCCCGTACGGTCGTGCGGTCCATGAGTTCGAGCAGCGACGGCGTGTGGCCGCGCTCCATGATCGCGCAGACCGCTTCGCAGGCGGCGGCAGCGGAGGGGAACTCGGCGGCGAGCACCAGCTGCGGGGGCGGCGCCGGCCGGAGCGCGAGGACGGCCTTCACCACGATGCCGAGGCTGCCCTCGGAGCCGACGAAGAGCCGGGTCAGATCGTATCCGGCGACCCCCTTGGCGGTGCGCCGGCCGGTCTCCAGGAGGCGGCCGTCGGCGAGGACCACGTCCAGACCCAGGACGTACTCGGCGGTCACGCCGTACTTCACACAGCACAGTCCGCCGGACGCGGTGCCGATGTTCCCGCCGATGGTGCACTGCTCCCAACTGGACGGGTCCGGCGGGTAGTAGAGCCCGTGTTCCATGACTTTCCGGGAGAGCACGGCGTTGACGACGCCCGGCTCGACGACCGCGACCCGGTCGACCGGGCTGATCTCCAGGATGCGGTCCATCCGGACCAGGGACAGCACGAGACATCCCTCGGTCGCGTTGGCGCCGCCGGACAGGCCGGTGCGGGCGCCCTGCGGCACGACCGGGACGCGCAGCTCGGTGGCGGTCCGCATCACGTGCTGGACCTCCTCGACCGTGCGCGGCAGCACCACCGCGGCGGGCGCCCCGGCGGCGCAGAAGCTCGCCATGTCGTGGGTGTAGGAGGCGGTGACGTCCGGGTCGGTGATCAGCGCGTCGGCGGGCAGGCCCGCGCGCAGCCGGTCGAGGAGGACGCCCGGTTCGGGGGCGGGCACGGCGACGGGCTCGGCTCCATCGTTCATGATCCCAGCCTGGCACCCGGGGCCATCGGTGTGAAGTCTGCGCGGCCCGGCGGGCGCGGGCAGGATGTGCTCTTCGTATCGACGCACAGTGATCGCCATGGAGACCGAAGACGAATGGCCGCCGCGCCGACGGACCCTGACGCTGCCGCCGCCCGCCCGGCCGACGCCGCTGGAGCCGGCCGGACCGCCGCCCGCCCGCACCGCGCGCCGCACGATGATCGGCGCGGCGGTCGCCGCGCTGCTGACCGCCGGGGTCCTCGTGGTCCTGCCGCAGACCCGGCTCGCCGGCCACGACGCGCCGCCGCCCGCGCCGGGGCCGGTCGCGCGGGCGCTGACGGCGGTGGGGGCCGGGGCGCCCGCCTCGGCCACCGAGCTGACCGCGCTGATCGCCGACCGGCGGGCGTGGGTGCGCGCCCACCCCGCCGACGACGCCTCCTGGGCGGTGCTGGGCTCGGCCTATCTGGGGCGGGGGCTGCGGTCGGCGGACTCCTCGTACTACCCGCGCGCCGAGTGGGCCCTGCGGCGTTCGCTGGCGGTCCGCCCGGCCGCCCCGGGCAACGCGGCCGCCCGGATCGGCCTGGCGGCGCTGGCCAACGCGCGGCGCGACTACGCGGCGGCGCGGACCATCGCCGAGGAGGTGCGCCGGGGCGACCCCAAACGGTGGACCGTGTATCCGGTGCTGGTCGAGGCGTATTCGGGCCTGGGTGACCTCAAGGGCGCGGCCGGGGCGGTGGAGAAGCTGCTCGATCTGCGCGGTGGCTCCACGGCGCTGGCCGCGGCGGGCGCGGTGTACCGGGAGCGGGGCTGGCGCGAGGACGCGGCGGCGTCGCTGGCCGAGGCGGCCGCGTACGCCACCACACCGGTCCAGAAGGCGGACTGCCTGCGGCAGTTGGGGGACCTGGCGTGGGACCGGGGTGAGCCCGCGGAGGCGCTCGCGCACCACGCGGCGGCGCTGCGCACGGATCCGGGCGCGCACGCGGCGCTGGCGGGCCGGGCCCGCGCGGAGCTGGCGCTCGGCCGTACGGGGGCGGCGCGCCGCGACTACGCGGCGGCGGTCGCCCGTCTGCCGCGCCCCGAATACCTGCTGGAGCTGGGTGAGTTGTACGAGTCGCTGGGGCTCGCCGCCGACGCCCGCGCCCAGTACGCGCGGCTGCGGGCGCGGGCCGCGTCCGACGACGGCCACGGGGTGCGGGACGCGCTCGTCCTCGGCCGCTTCGAGGCGGACCACGGCGCCCCGGAGGCGGCGGTGGAGCGGCTGCGCGCCCAATGGCGGCGGGCGCCGAGCGCGGCGGTGGCGGACGCGCTGGGGTGGGCGCTGTACCGGGCCGGGGAGCCGGAGGAGGGCCTGGTGTTCGCCAAGGCGGCGGCGGAGAAGGGCGGCCGGACCGCGCTGTTCTCCTATCACCGGGGGGTGCTGGAGCGGGAGCTGGGCCAGTACGGTCCCGCGCGGCGCTACCTCGACGAGGCGCTGCGGACGAATCCGTACTTCTCCCCGCTGCTGGCGCGGGAGGCCCGGGAGCAGTTGGAGGGGCTCGGAGAGCTGCCGGAGGGGGGCCCGAAGGACATGTACGGGTCGGCGGCGCCGCCCAAGCAGGCGCAGTAGCCCCGCCCGGGCCGCCGCCCCCGAACACCTGCGGCCGGCAGACAGGAACAGCCGCGGCCCCCACGGGTCAGGTCCGTGGGGGCCGCGTGATCGTGAAGGTACTTCAACTGGCCCGCGCGCGAGGCGGGTTGCGGCTCACAGGTTGCCGCGCTTCTCCTGCTCGCGCTCGATCGCCTCGAACAGCGCCTTGAAGTTGCCCTTGCCGAATCCCATGGAACCGTGCCGTTCGATCATTTCGAAGAAGACCGTCGGCCGGTCCTGCACCGGCTTGGTGAAGATCTGGAGGAGGTAGCCGTCCTCGTCCCGGTCCACCAGGATCTTCAGCTCGCGCAGGGTCTCCACCGGCACCCGGGTCTCGCCCGCCCACTCGCCCAGCGTGTCGTAGTACGAGTCCGGCGTGTCCAGGAACGCCACGCCCGCCGCGCGCATCGCCCGTACCGTCGCGACGATGTCGTTCGTGGCCAGCGCGATGTGCTGGACGCCCGCGCCGCCGTAGAACTCCAGGTACTCGTCGATCTGCGACTTCTTCTTCGCGATCGCGGGCTCGTTGATCGGGAACTTGACCTTCAGCGTCCCGTCCGCGACGACCTTCGACATCAGCGCGCTGTACTCGGTCGCGATGTCGTCGCCCACGAACTCCTTCATGTTCGTGAAGCCCATGACCTTGTTGTAGAACGCCACCCACTCGTTCATCCTGCCGAGCTCGACGTTGCCCACGCAGTGGTCGATCGCCTGGAACGTGCGCTTGGCCGGCGGCTCGACGATCGGGTCGGCCGCGACGAAACCGGGCAGGTACGGGCCGGTGTAGCCGGACCGGTCGACCAGGGTGTGGCGGGTCTTGCCGTACGTCGCGATCGCGGCGAGCACGACCGTGCCGTTCTCGTCCTTCACCTCGTACGGCTCGGCCAGGCCCGTCGCGCCGTGCGCCGTGGCGTACGCGTAGGCCGCGCGCGCGTCCGGCACCTCGATCGCGAGGTCGACGACGCCGTCGCCGTGCTCGGCCACGTGGTCGGCCAGGAAGCGGCCGTGGTCGGTGGACGCCTTGATGACGGAGGTGAACACGAACCGGGCGGAGCCGTTGGTCAGGACGTACGAGGCGGTCTCGCGGCTGCCGTTCTCCGGTCCGGAGTACGCGACGAGCTTCATGCCGAAGGCGGTCGAGTAGTAGTGCGCGGCCTGCTTGGCGTTGCCCACGGCGAAGACGACCGCGTCCATTCCCTTCACCGGGAAGGGGTCGGCCTGCCGGGCGGTGTCGGGCGTGTGATCGATGGTCTCAGTCATAGCGGCAGGCTCCCCCCGTCCTGCAAGGTGCGCAATAGTTTGCGTCAGCGGTGGACAATCTGCCCAGCCGGTCCCTGCCGACTTCCTGCTTTCTGTACATCGTGACCATCCGGAGAGGCTCATGGCGATCGATCATCTGGACGGGCGGCTCATCGTGCTGCTGGCACGGGAGCCGCGTATCGGGGTTCTTGAGGCGTCCCGCAGGCTCGGCGTGGCGCGCGGCACGGTCCAGGCCCGGCTCGACCGGCTCCAGTCGAACGGGGTGATCCGGGGGTTCGGCCCGGACGTCGACCCGGCGGCCCTCGGCTACCCGGTGACCGCCTTCGCGACCCTGGAGATCAAACAGGGCCAGGGTGCCGACGTACGGGCGCACCTGGCCACCGTGCCCGAGGTCCTGGAGCTGCACACCACCACCGGCCACGGGGACATGCTCTGCCGGCTGGTGGCCCGCTCCAACGCCGATCTCCAGCGGGTGATCGACCGTGTCGTCGGCTTCGAGGGGATCGTCCGGGCCTCCACGGCGATCGTCATGGAGAACCCGGTTCCGCTGCGGATCATCCCGCTGGTGGAGCAGGCCGCGGAGGACTCGGCCAGGGGGTGACGGACGGACGCGCCGGTCCGCCCGGCAGGGTTCGATCCGTACAAAGATTCCGATGCAAAGAAGTAGATGCAAAGAAGTAGATGCAAAGAAAGGGTTGCAACAGATCCTTTGCAGCCCTACGGTTGCCCCATGACCGAGAACGACGACCCGCGACCGGACACCGCCCAGCCCGGGCCGCGCGAGCGGAAGCTCGACGCGCACTCGCTGCGGGGCCTGGCCCACCCCCTGCGCATCCGGCTGCTGGGCGCGCTGCGGCACGACGGCCCGGCCACCGCCTCCCAACTGGGCGAACGGCTCGGCGAGTCCAGCGGCGCGACCAGCTACCACCTGCGCCAGCTCGCCGCGCACGGCTTCGTCGAGGACGCGCCCGAGCACGGCAAGGGCCGCGAGCGCTGGTGGCGGGCGACCCACGAGGGCACGAGCTTCACCGAGGAACTGCACCACGACAAGGACCCGGAGGTGCGCGGCGCGGTCGACCTGTTCAAGCACGAGATCGCGACCATCCACACCCAGGAGCTCTCCACCTGGCTGGGGACGATGAACGAGTGGTCCGACGAGTGGTCCGCCAACGCCGACATGAGCGACTTCACCCTGCGGCTGACCGCCGCGCAGTTGCGCGAGCTGAACGAGAAGACCCACGCGCTCATCGAGAGCTACCGCGACCTGGCCCACCAGGACACCGACGACACGGCCCAGGTCCGCGTCCATCTGCACGCGTTCCCGCGCAAGAGCTACTGAAGCGAACCCCCGACCGGCGAAGGGATCACGCACATGCTGCCCGACACGTACACGTACCTCACCCTGCACGAGTACCGCGCCGCCGAACTCCGCGAGGAGGCCGCCGCACACGCGCTCGCACCGCGCCCCGAACCCCACCGCCTACGTACGCAGGTGGGCCTGAAGCTGGTCGCGTTGGGCACACGCCTCGCCCAGCCCGCCCCGCCGCGCCACCGCACCCGTATCGCATGAGCGGCGCCGGGGGGCACGGGGAGGAGCACGGGGAGCGCGGGGAAGGAGGCGGCCGGGGGCGTAGCCGCACTCCCCTGGCCGCCGTCCTGACGGCCAACACCATCTCCACCGCCGGAAGTTCCCTGACCCTGATCGGCGTTCCCTGGTTCGTCCTGGAGACGACCGGGAGCGCCGGACGGGCCGGGGTGGTGGCCTTCTGCGCCACGCTGCCGATCGTGGTGGCCGCGCTGGTCGGCGGCCCGGTCATCGACCGGCTGGGACGGCGGCGGGTGAGCGTCGGCTCCGACCTCGTCTGCGCGTTCGCCGTCGGCGCGGTCCCGCTGCTCCACTTCGCGGGAGCGCTCCCCTTCTGGCTGCTGTGCGCGCTGATGGCCGTGGAAGGGCTGGCCGCGACGCCCGGCCGGACCGCCCGGTACGTCCTGGTGCCCGACCTCGCCGAGCGCGCCGGTACGACCCTGACCCGCGCGGCCAGTCTCTTCGACGCGGTGCAGCGCGGCGCCCGGATGGCGGGCGCGGCCCTCGCCGGGCTGCTGATCGCGCTGGCCGGCGCCGAATCCGTCCTGCTCCTGGACGCGGCGACGTTCGGTACGTCCGCGCTGCTGGTCGCCCTCGGCCTGCGCGGCATCCGCGCGGCCGAGCCGGTACGGAACGCGGCGCCGGTCTCCCTCACCACCTACCGGGCCGAACTCCGCGAGACGTACGCCTACTTGCTGCGCGCCCGGCTGCTGCTCGCGGTCAGCGTGATGGTCATGGTCACCAACGGCCTCGACCAGGGCTGGAACGCGGTCCTGCTGCCCGTGCACGCCGAGCGCGAACTGGGCGGCTCGACGCAACTCGGGCTGCTGACCGCCGCGTTCGGGGCGGGCGGACTGCTGGGCGCGCTGCTGTACGGCGCGGTCGGTCACCGCTTCCCCCGGCGCGCGGTGTTCACCACCGCCTTCGTCCTGGCGGGCGCGCCCCGCTTCGTGGTGGCCGCGCTGACCGGCTCGGCGCTGCCCCTCGCGGTCACGATGGCGCTCGGCGGCCTCGCGGGCGGCATGCTCAACCCGATCCTGACGACGGTGACGTACGAGCGCGTCCCCCAGGAGCTGCGCAGCCGCGTCTCCGGCGCCCTGACGGCCGGCTGCGAGCTGGCGATGCCGCTGGGCGGCCTGGGCGCGGGCCTGCTGGTGGACGGCGCCGGGGCGCGGGGGGCGCTGCTGGTCGCGGGCGCGGTGTATCTGGCGACGACACTGAGCCCGCTGGTGTTCCCGGCGTGGCGGCAGATGAACGACCAACTCCCGCCCTCGGGCACCGGGTTGAAGCCGGAACCGGCGCGCGCGGCGCACTGAGCACCCGGGCCGGGCGGCGCGCCGGATGGTCGGGCGTCTGGCCGGACGGTCGGGCGTCGAGCCGGGCAGTCAGGCGTCCAGCCGGGCAGTCACGCGCCTGGCCGGACGGTCGGGCGTCTGGCCGGGCAGTCAAGCATCTAGCCGGGGGACGGTTGCGCAGTCACGCGCCTAGCAGCTGGGAACGTCCCCGCCCTTGTCCAGGGCCTTCAGCGCGGAGACCGCCCCCGAGAGCGTCGTGACCGGGATCAGCCGCAGACCGCTGGGCAGCTCGGCGCGCGCGTCCGCGCACTCGTCCTTCGGTACGAGGAAGACGCTCGCCCCGTCCCGCCGCGCGGCCCGCGTCTTCAGCGAGACGCCGCCGACCGCGCCGACGGTGCCGTCCGCGTCGATCGTGCCCGTGCCGGCGATCGTCCGGCCGCCGGTGAGGTCGCCGCCGGAGCCGTTGCCATGGAGCTTGTCGACGATGCCGAGGGAGAAGAGCAGCCCGGCGCTGGGGCCGCCGACGTCGGCGAGGTTGAGGGTGACCTTGACCTGCTTCGGACCGAGGTGGAGGTAGTTCAGCGCGGCGGCGGTGGCGCTGTCCTGCGACTCCTTCATCTCGGCCCGGTTGTGCTCGCTGATCTCCTCGTCGCTGCCGCCGCTCGGGTAGACCGAGTCGCGGGGCATGACGGCCTGGTCGGTGCGGAACCAGGCCCGGACGACGTCGGAGATCCCCACGCTGGTGGAGGGGCCGGTCGCCACGATGGTCACCATCCGCAGCTGCCCGGTGGTGGGCCGGGCGGGCCTGCCCTCGATGGTGATCACCGGCTTGCCCTTGTCGTCCCCGAGCACGTTCGCGGTCGGCCCCGGCTCGGCCACGGAGAACGGCAGCGGCGCGAAGCCGACGACGGCGAGCAGCGCGACGACCGGGGCGGAGCCGATGGCGAGGTTGCGGAGGCGTGAGTGACGGGGATGCACGGACCCAATGTATCGGGGCGCGGCGGATGCCCTGGGGGGCTGGGGTGCGACACCGGGGCGACCCGAGCGCCGGACTCCCGGGCCGGGCCAGGGCGCCGGACTTCCGAACCGGGCCGGGGCGGCGGACTCCCGAACCGGCCAGGGCGCCGGAATCCCGCGGCTCGCGGCCGCGTTCCCCTCCCGGCCCCTCCCCGCCCAAGGATCACCGCAGCGCGTCCGCGACCTCCCGGGCCGCGTCCACCACCCTCGGTCCGACCCGTTCGGGGACCGCGTCCGCGAGCATCACCACGCCCACGCTCCCCTCTATCCCCGTCACCCCGACCAGCGGCGCGGCGGCGCCGCTCGCCCCGGCCTCCAGCTCGCCGTGGGTGAGGGTGAAGCCGGGGTCGACGAGGCCGCCGGCCTGGCGGGCGGAGAGGATGGCGCGGCCCGCGGCACCCCGGTCGAGGGGGTGGCGGAACCCGGCCCGGTAGGCCACGTGGTAGTCGGTCCAGGTCGGCTCGACGACCGCGACGGCGAGCGCGTCCGCCCCGTCGACCAGGGTGAGGTGCGCGGTCGCCCCGATGTCCTCGGCGAGGGAGCGCAGCGCCGGCAGGGCCGCCTCCCGTACGAGCGGATGGACCTGCCGGCCCAGGCGCAGCACCCCGAGGCCGACCCGGGCGCGGCCGCCCAGATCACGTCGTACGAGAGCGTGCTGTTCCAGTGTGGCGAGCAGACGGTAGACCACCGTCCGGTTGACGCCGAGTTTGTTGGACAACTCGGTGACGGTCAGGCCGTGGTCGGTGTCGGCGAGCAGCTTGAGGACACGCAGTCCCCGGTCGAGCGTCTGGGAGGTCTCCGCGGTCACGACGCCCACTCCTTATGGTGAGTCGCGGCGGCTCCCCACGGGCTCGCGGCACCGGTCCCATCGGCGACGCGCACAGAGGCCGCCGGCAGGCCATGGCACCGGCTGCGCTCCGCGGCGGCGCTGCCACGGGGCGTTTTGCATGGCCGGGACAGTAGCGACCGGTCCCGCTCAGCGGAAGCCCTCGTCCAGAATCCGGGCGCGCACGGTGCCGACCCGGGGTTTTCCTCCTGGTTCGGGACCGGATTCCAGGGTGCCGGGGCCGTACGCAGGACCGAGGTGACGGGGTCGACCGGGGGCGACCCGAACCCTCCCCCACCGCAGGAGGGTTAACGGGATCGGATCAGCCCACACCCCCACCGGTCACTTCATCCGCGTGGCCCACTCCTGCACCTTCTTGATCCGCTCACGGATCTGCCCGGCCGTGGCCTCCGCGCTCGGCGGTCCGCCGCACACCCGCCGCAGCTCGGTGTGGATGACGCCGTGCGGCTTGCCGCTCTGGTGGACGTACGCGCCCACCATCGTGTTCAACTGCTTGCGCAGCTCCAGCAGCTCCTTGTGGGAGACGACGGGCCGCCGATCGGCGGGCATCTCCAGGAGGTCGGCCTGCTCGGCGGGCTTCTGCCGGCTGTGCGCGATCTGCCGGGCCTGCCGCTTCTGGAGCAGCAGCTGCACCTGGTCGGGTTCGAGGAGCCCGGGAATTCCGAGGTAGTCCTGCTCCTCCTCGCTGCCGGGGTGGGCCTGCATACCGAACTCGGCCCCGTCGTAGAGCACCCGGTCGAAGACGGCGTCCGACTCCAGGGCCTCGAAGGGGAGCATGTCCTGGTCGCCGGTGTCCTCGTCCTGCTGCTTCTCGGCCTCGGCGAGGAGCTTGTCCTCCTCGGCGTACGGGTCCTCCTCCCCCTCCTTCTTCGGCTTGTCGAGCACATGGTCGCGCTCGACCTCCATCTCGGAGGCGAAGCCCAGCAGGGTGGGGATGGTCGGCACGAAGACGGAGGCGGTCTCGCCGCGCCGCCGCGACCGTACGAAACGGCCGACGGCCTGGGCGAAGAAGAGGGGCGTGGAGATGGTGGTGGCGTAGACGCCGACGGCGAGCCGGGGCACGTCGACGCCCTCGGAGACCATCCGGACGGCGACCATCCACCGGTCGTCGCTGTGGCTGAACTCGTCGATCTTCTTGGACGCACCCGTGTCGTCGGAGAGGACGACGGTGGCCTTGTGGCCCGTGATGTCCCGGATGAGCTTGGCGTAGGCGCGGGCGGAGTCCTGGTCCGAGGCGATGACGAGGGCGCCGGCGTCCGGGATGCCCTTGCGGACCTCGGTGAGCCGCTGGTCGGCGGCGCGCAGCACGTTCGGCATCCAGTCGCCGCGCGGATCGAGCGCGGTGCGCCAGGCCTGGCTGATGGCGTCCTTGGTGAGCGGCTCCCCGAGCCGCGCCTCGATCTCGTCACCGGCCTTGGTGCGCCAGCGCATGTTGCCGCTGTACGAGAGGAAGATGACCGGCCGGACGACACCGTCGCCGAGGGCGTTGCCGTACCCGTAGGTGTAGTCGGCGGAGGACCGCCGGATGCCGTCGTTCCCCTCCTCGTACGTGACGAAGGGGATGGGGTTGGTGTCGGACCGGAAGGGGGTGCCGGTGAGGGCGAGCCGCCGGGTGGCGGGGTCGAACGCCTCCAGACAGGCCTCACCCCAGGACTTCGAGTCACCGGCGTGATGGATCTCGTCCAGGATGACGAGGGTCTTGCGCTGCTCGCACCGGTTGCGGTGGAGCATGGGGCGCACGCCCACACCGGCGTACGTGACGGCGACCCCGTGGTACTCCTTGCTCAGCGGCCCCGCGCTGTAGTCGGGGTCCAGCCGGATGCCTATCCGCGCGGCGGCCTCCGCCCACTGCTTCTTCAGGTGCTCGGTCGGCGCGACGACGGTGATCTGCTGCACGACGTGGTGGTGCAGCAGCCACGACGCGAGCGTCAGCGCGAAGGTCGTCTTGCCGGCGCCGGGCGTGGCGACGGCGAGGAAGTCGCGCGGCTGCTCCTGGACGTACTTCTCCAGCGCCCCCTGCTGCCAGGCACGCAGCTTGTTGGCCGTACCCCAGGGGGCACGCCCGGGAAAAGCGGGCGAGAGGTGGTGGGAGGCGGTAGTAGTCACGGTCTCCGGTTCGTGCGCTCGGGTGCGGCGGCCGACCCGACCCGACCCCGGGCCCTCGACCACGTACGTACGACAACCGGGCCACCTTACCGGTGGAGCGGGGGTGGGGGTGGGGTGGCGGGGCGGGTGGGGCGGTGGGGGTGAGGGGGGTCACAGTGGGGTGGGGGGCCCGGCTGGCGGGGGTGCCGGGGCGGAACTCCGGCAAGGGCAGGGGCGCGGCCCCGCCGGGGGTGCAGAGGTGCGGCCCCGCCGGGGGTGAGAGGTGCGTCCCCGGCGGGGTGCAGGGGCGGAGCCCCGCCGGGGGTGCAGGGGGCGGAGCCCCCGCTCAGGGGTCCGGGGACGGAGTCCCCGGGTAAACCCCACCCTTCCACCCCTCCACCCCCCACCCCCGGAGGGTTTAGGGAAGGGGCGGGGAGGGGCGAACCTCCCGAAGCCGAACCCCCACCCACGCCCCCACCCCCGCGACAACCGCCATGGGCAGAAACACCGCCACGAACGCCCCGGGGTGCCCACCCCCAACAGCCCCACCAACCCCGCCCACCTCATGCGCAGCCCCCACCGACCCCCCACCCAGCGCCGCGAACGCCGCCCCACCCCCCGCGAGCAGCAGCACGTTCGACAGGCCGTCCGAGATCTGGAGGGCGGCGGAGTTCGTCCCCGCCTCCCCCGGCGCGGAGAGCTTCAGCAGCAGCACGCTCGTAGCGGCGATGACCATGCCCATCCCGAAGCACCCCACGCCCCAGGCGACCGCCACCACCCACACCGGCACCCACGACACCAGCACGCTCGGCGCCGCCGCGATGGCCGAGGCGACCATCAGCATCCCCACCACCATGAGCCGCTCCCGGTACGGCTCGGCCCACGGCCGCGCCTGTACGTACGATCCGAGCGCCCACGTCCCCCCGCCCGCCGCGAGCGACAGCCCGGCCAGGGTGGGCGACATCCCCCGCTGCGTCACGAGCATCAACGGTACGAACGACTCGGCCGCGATGAACGACCCCGCCGCGATCCCCCGCAGCAGCACCACGGACGGCAGCCCCCGCACCGCCCGGTACGTACCGCGCGGCAGCAGTGCGCGCCGCCCCGCGACGGCGGGCACCAGCAGCGCGGCGCCCGCGACCGCGGGCAGGAGGGAGAGCGGGCGCAGGTCCTGCCCGGCGTACTGGAGCAGCCCCGCGCCCAGCGAGATCATGAGCGCGAGCCGGATGCGGCGCCGGTCGAAGGGCTCGACGGGCGCGCCCGGGTCGGCGGGCCCGGACGCCATCCGCCGGATCGCGGGCAGCGCGAGCGCCAGCGGGAAGACGACGAGTACGGGAATGCCCACGAACACCCACCGCCACCCCAGGTGCTCGGTGACGCTGCCGGCCGCCAGCGGTCCGACCACCGACGGCACCACCCAGCTCGCCGCGAAAGCCGCCATGATCGCGGGTCGCATGTGCTCGGGGTAGGCGCGCCCGACCACGACGTACAGCGCCACGATGACCAGCCCGCCCCCGAGCCCCTGCACGGCCCGCCCGCCGATGAAGGTCCACATGTTCACGGCGGTCCCGGACAGCAGCAGCCCCGCCCCGAACGCCGCGATCCCGACCGCGAGCGCCCCGAGCGGCCCGCGCCGGTCGGCCCACTGCCCGGCGACGACCATGCCGAAGAGGCTGGTGGTGAAGTACGCGGAGAAGGCGAACGCGTACAGCGACACCCCGTCCAACTCCCGCGCCGCCACGGGCATGGCGGTCCCGACGGCGGTCGCCTCGAAGGCGATGAGGACGACGACGGCGATGGTGCCGACGCTGAGCGCGCGATGGGTTTTGCCGAGGATGCCGGGGGTGCCCGAGGGGCCGGAGGGGTCGGGGGTGCGGGAGGGGGTGACGTCCGCGTCGGCTGATTCCAGGGCGCTCATGGGCCCACAGTAAGGGCCGAGAACCCCTTTGACCCCTGTCCAGAGACGGTCGCCCACCTCAGCATTTGGTCGTAAGCCCCAGCACTCACTTCCGCCCCGGCCCCGGGCGGCCCCTATGAACGGGCCTCTATGAACACGACTATGAACACGACATGGCAGTCACATTGCAGCCCCCACCCACCCCTTCCCCCGCCCCTCCCCGCCCCCTACGGTCAAAGAAGTCAACACCCGGCCGTGTGCCCGAGTGGCTCAGGGGCTCGCCTGCAAAGCGAGTAACGCCGGTTCGATTCCGGTCACGGCCTCCAGCAACACGCGGGAGCGGGCGCCCCCTTGATGGGGGCGCCCGCTCCCGCACGCGCATGCAGGGGGATCAAGGCCTGTTCGCGCATTTCAACGCGCGCTCGGCGAACCGCACGTACTGCTTGATCAGGCGGGTGAAGGTCTCTATCGCCTTGCCGGGGTCGGGGGCGTCCTGAGCGACCAGCACCAACTCCACGTACTTCTGTTCCTTGAAGCGGCCGGGCTTGCCGTTCAGGTCCGGGCGCTCGCAGAGGAATACCGCAGACGCACCCGTGTCCCAGACGAATCCCTCATCCCCCACCGGAATCAGCGTGGTCGACCTCCCCCAGTGATTCCAGTCCGTACCCTTTCCGCTACTCCGGCGATCGGCCCAGGCAAGGAAACTTGGGCGTAGGTCACTGGTGACGAAAATCTTGCAATACGTGCTCGACCGGTGCTCGAAGACATCGAAGGCCGGGTCGGTCGGCATGAGGAGTCGTGCGTTCTTGCCCACCGGCAGAAGTGGCCTGACGGAGTCCCCGGTGAACGATCCTGTCCAGCAGATGTTCCTCGGAAGACTCGGCACGGATGCGTCGTCCGAACAACCACCGACCAGAAGCACCCCGGCAAGCGCGCACGCAGTACCCCTGCGGCCGGCCCGTATCACCGTGCACCGCCGAAGGCGGTCGCCGTGTGTTTGCAGCCGTTGGAGAAGGCGTCGTCCGTCTGGGACGAAGCAACGGCCCTGATACTCATGGACGTCCTGCGGCGCGGGGCCGGCGCTCTTCCCCCGCGGTCTCCGCGGCATCGGCCGCGGACTGCTTCGCACGGGTCTCCGCGTTCGAGTAAGCCTCCTCGGCCTCCTGGTCGGCCTGCTCCGAGGAGCCCTGCTGCTCCTTCGACGACGGGTTTCGTGATGTCTTCCTTCCGCCTGTCGATGGCGTCACCGCCGAACGGCACCAGTTCGATGGACTTTGCCCCCACGGAGTTGAACATCCGGTCTACCCAGTTCGCTTTTCCCTGGACCACCTCATTGGATGCCTTGCCCTCGGCCGAGTGCGACTCGAATACCGCGTGGGCGCGCGCTTGGGCCATGATGCCGGCTGTGTCCCCACCGAGATGGACTGTATTGTTCGGACTCGCGCAAGACCGAAGACCACACGCCCCGTTGACGCGGAGGCGTGGCGTCCACTCTTGCCGTTCACGGCCTCAGTCCACCGGGGTCAGGACCAGCCGATCCGGCAACCCACCGGTGTTCTCGCAACCCATTTCCTTCGCCACCTTCAGCGATGCTGCATGCAACACACGCAAGGACGCCTCCCGGAGTTCCCGGGTGTTCGGCATCTTCCGAACACCCTGGGTTCCCACCCCTCCATGGATCCGAACAGGCTGAGCCCGAGTCCCACCCGACTCCGAGCTCACGCACTCGAAGTACAGGTCTGACTTTCCGGCGTCCGCGGAGGCTTGCTTCCCCAGCCGGAACAACTGGGTGTCCTCGGAGTGCCGGGTGTCCGCCGCATCCCAAGGGGCGTAAATGTCGTACCCGATGCGAAATCTCCCCCGCCGTTCTTCTCCTGCGAGCACGCAGAGGGTGGAACTGGAACGCGACCAGTTCACGCCTTTCCGATGCTCGGACTCCAGGAACTTCGCCGTCGCCGGGAGCCCGTCCGCAGACGTATCGACAAATAGGCTCGCCCCTACTAGCTTCTGCAGGGCGTTCGCCGCCGCAGCATCCGAAAACAGGCCGTCACAAACACGCGAAGCGGTTACGGGCTTGACTTCATTACTACCACAAGCAGAGAGCACGACCGCCATGATCAACGGGGCTCCCGCAACCCAGACACCCTTCCGCCCATGCACAATCCGCCCCTTCCCGCGCGATCAATCAGTCTCGGGATCATTACCCTGCTGGTTCTCCCTGTCGTTTCCTTTCGCGTAACCGATATCGAAGGAATCTTTCAGGTCTCGTGAGAAGTCGCTTTTGAGATCGATGCCCTGTTGCTGCCGAAAGTGATTGAGTGGCGCCTCCGCACTGCGTTCGCCCCCACGGTAGATCAGAGTCTTATCGTCTCTGATCTCACCTTCGATCTGCTCTTTCCGTTTCTCGGCCGACTTGTCCGACCAGTCACCGACCACGTGACCGGCGACCTGCTCGATCGCACCGTGACCCGTGTCGACTGCGAGCGGAACGCAGATCGCGGCCGCCCCCGCTGCCGCAGCGGATGCCGGCAGGAAAGCGACGCCTGCGGCGATCGCCGAGGTCGTGCCGAATTCCACCCAGGCCGATCGCTTCTCGTGCGCCTTCTCATACTCCTCGTACTTCTTGTTCCCTTCCGCTTCTACCTGGTCCGCACGCGATTGGTCGAGCATGCCCTGCACCTCGGCGCCCATGCCGACCGCAGCGCGGGCCCCACCGTGAGCGATCCCGCCATCTGCCCCGACCTGGGCCTCCAGCACGCTGGTGGTGTACAACCGCTCGGCCGTCGAGACGGCGGCATACGCATCCGGGTGCTGTCCGAGCGCACTGAGAAACCTCCGGGTCGGCAACTGATCGAACCTGGCGTGGGCGTCGGGCGACTTGTGGGGCACGAAGACGCTTTGGCGTTCGTTCCCATCGAGCCCCCAATTGATGTCGTCCACGTACCCGGCGGCCATATTGCCCAGACTGTCAGCCAAGGCTTCCTGATGCTTGAGCAACTTCGCATCTTTCCCGTACTTCGAGACGACGTCCTCCATAATCCCGGCCGCAGTCTCGTCCCGGTGCAACTGCGGGCGCGGGTCGTCCCATGCGTGCCCGAGTGTTGCCGACTCCAACGCGTGACCGAAAGCGTCTGTCGTATAGGTGGCGGATGCCTTGACGTCGCTTGGGCTGTGACTACCGGTATCGGGGAATGACTTATACCCCTCATTACCGAAGTAATCAAGGTAATTGGCGACCGGATCTCCGGACTGGTCCTTCCCGAGATCCGCCGCCCCGGCGCTGACAGTTCCGTCCTCGTTGTACGCGGTCGGGTCCGCCGAGAAGAACTGCTTCGACGCTTCGGGGCTGTGCCCGAGTGCCTCCAGCATGGACGTCACCGGGTCGTAGCCGGAACCGTTGACCCCAGAGGGGTTGAAGGGGTTCTTCTGCCAGCCGCCGACCGGCTTCGTGTCAGCGAACAGGTACGGGTTCTTCTGGTGCAGCTGAACCACATGCTCAGCGATGGGATTGAGGAACCTGGGGTCGTAGTTCCCGTACCTCATGATGCCGCCGAGCAGCTGATAGCCGTACGGGGGATTCATGTCGTACTTTGCCAGCGGAATCCTCTGCGTGCCGAGCCTGCGCAGCTCAGGTCCCCAGCCGTCCGACAGATGCCACTTGTTGTCGGGATCGGTCGCCGTGGCCAGATTGAGCCCGAGGTTCTTCTGCAGCTCCTGGACGTCCTTGAGCCGCTCCTTGTCCACCTTGGCATAGTCGTACGTGTCGGTCGACAACTGCCCGAAGAACTCCAGCGCGCCCTTGGGCCCCAGCTTTGAATAGAAGGTCGTGGCGAACTCCGCGGAGTCGTGGTTGTCCCGCAACAGCTCGTTGAGCTGGTTGAGCTCGGTGTGGGTGAGGGCCCGCCCCTTGGAGGCCAGGGCAAGCGCACGCTGCGCCTCCTCCGCGTCCAGACTGGAGAACCGTGGCGCGGTGAAGTTGTTGGCGTCGGTGACGTTCGCCGCCAGCGCCCGCCGCAGCGACTCGTCCGCATCTTCGCACTCGTCGACCAGTGCCTTGATGCGGTTCTGCCACTGCTCCAGGTTGTCCTTCTGTTTCTGGAGTTCGAGGGAGATCTGCGGATCGTGGCGCGCGGTGTAGTCACCGGAGAGCGAATAGCGGGCGGTCACCCGGCCCTGGGAGTCCACGACGATTCCCGACTTCTCCGAGCCGTCGACGATCTTCTGTAACTCGTCCCTGGCCCGCTTGAACGCCGCGTACCCGTCCGCGAGAACCGCGTGGATCCCCTTCGCCTCCGCCGCCGCGTCCTCGAACTCCTTCGCCGTCTTGTCGATGAAGTGCTTGGTGACGCCCGCGTTCACTCCCGCCCAGTCCGCCTTGTCGGCGTGCGCCTTCATGCCCTTGCGGGCCTCCTCGGCGAGGGTCTTGAGACGCGTGACCATGTCCGACCAGTCGTCGACCGCGGTCTTCAGCTTGTCCAGCGGTGCGTTCACCACGTCGTCGTACGTGAGCATGTCCTGATACCGACCTTGGTGGTTCGAAGTCCCGTTGACGGTTGACCCGTGTCAGGGGCCTACTTCAGGTATTCGTCGATCCGCGACACCGCGAGCAGTTCGCCCCCGACCCGTTGGTCGTCCTTCGCGTGGGCGGCCATCGAATAGTCGAGGTGGTTGGAGATCTGCGCGCACGCGTCGCTGAGCGTGCGCAGCTGGGTGTCCCACTTGGCGCGGACCTTCGCGAGTTCGCCCCCGCTGGTGAAGTTGCGGGCGGTGAGCGCTGTCGCCGCGGCGCCGGTGGATTCGCGGGCGTGATTGCCGTCGCGCTTGAGCCCGTCGTGCAGCTTGAACGCGTCCCCGCCCACCACACCCAGGTCGTCGCGCCGCACGCTGAGGTCGGCACCGGCCGGGGCGCTCGGCCCGTTGTCGGCGCGGTTGAGCCGCGTGGACCCCTTCGTGGCCGCACTCGCCTGTGCCTGACGCCACTCTTCCTCGAACGACATGCGGATCCCGCCCCCGACCGACTCTGCAACGACCTCAAACCGTAGGGAGGGTTCGCCCTTCGCGCCAGCACATGCTCCGGCTATGGGAGGACGTGGCCGTTTCATCCCCCCTGAATGGCTGGGATGGGATGGGTGAGGTGTTGACGGTGACCGGTGAGGTGCCGGTCGTCTTACGGGGTGCGGCGACGCGACCGTACGAGCAGTACAGCGACGGCCACCGCGACGACACCCGCCGCGCCCAGGCCCACCCACAGGCCCGTGTTGCCGCCACCACCGGAATCGGACGCGGCGGCACCGGCGGGGGTGGCGGGTGCGGGCTTGTGCGAGGCGGTGGGCGCGGGGGTCGGGGAGGCGGATCCCTGCGGTGCCCCGGCCGGCGCCAGGTCGGGCAGCGGCCATTCGTTCGCCGGGCCCGGGTCGCCGGGGGTCTTCAGGGCGATGCGGGGGCGGACGACGCCGTACCCGATGTAGTCGCTGCGCTTCTCCCCGTTCTTGGGGCCGCCGGCGGTGTTGAGCAGGACGCGGAGGACCTGGTTGTTGGTCCACTGGGGGTACTTGGACCAGATGAGGGCGGCGGAGGCGGAGGCGAGGGCGGTGGCGTCGCTGGTGCCGTGGCTGAGGCAGATCTGGGTGCCGCCGCCGCAGGCTTCCGTCATCTCGTCGCCGGGGGCGGCGAGGTCGACCTGCGGGCCGTGCTCGGACTCCTTGGTCGCCTCGATCTTCTTGTCCACGGCTGCTACGCCTACGACGCCCGGGGTTGCTCCGGGGTACTCGACCTGGTTGCCCTTGTCACCGCTGTTGCCAACGGAGGCGAACACCAAGGACCCCTTGGCCGAGGCGTACTTCACCGCGTTGGTGAGTTCGTCCGACCCTTCCTCCGCGCCCAGCGAAACATTGATCACTTTGGCGCCGTGATCCGCAGCGGAGCGGATCGCTTCGCTCAGCTTCTGGACGAATTTGGCGACGTCCCTGAGCTTCGAGCCTTCGTCCGACGGCGGCATCCGAATGGGAAGAATTTTCACGCCGGGCGCCAAACCATAGGCACCGTTCCCGCCCGACCGCTTTCCCGTTCCGGCGATCAAGGAGGCCATGGCCGTTCCATGGCCTTTGTAGTCGGTGTGGGCGTCCCCCTGCTGCTTGGAGAGGTCGATTCCCGGCAGCACCTGGCCCTGGAGGTCGGGCAAATCGCCTTCAACTCCGCTGTCGATGACCGCGACGGTGATCCCCTTGCCCGTGCTGGTCTTCCACATCTCCTCCGCCTGCATGGCGTCGAGATGCCACTGGCGCTCGCGGACCGTGTCCGCATGCGCGGGCGTGGCGGCAGTGCCCACCAGCAGCGCCCCCGTGAGGAGGGACACGGCACGGCCGTGCCTCATTACCCGATGGCTGCTGGTAGGCATGCGCTTCCTTCGTAGAGGCTCAGTCGATTACAGGCGGCACGATACGGCGGTCGCTCTGCTGCCAGGTCTCCTCGTCCTCAGTGAGGTAGTCCGGGCGCTCGCCCTCGCGCTCGTCGCGACGTCCGGCCGGGCCATGCGTGCCGGGCGGAATCATGCCTCGGCTGCCCGAACGGGCGGCGCTCGCATTGCCCTCGGCAGTGCCGTTGCGTACGAGACCCGAGCCGCCCTCCGTGAACGGACGGCCGGTCCGGGTGCCCGGCTCGGTCGGGCGACCGCCGACGATGCCGCCGGGCTCGGCCGCCAGACGGCGTCCCCCGGAGAAGCCGCCCCGGCCTCCACCGCCTCCCACGTGGCCGCCCGGGCCATGACCCATAGGCGGACGGCCCTGCATGCCCTGAGTGCCCCTGAGGCCCTGCCGACCCTCGTCTCCCACGACAGTGCCCCGGGGGATGCCGCTGGTGGGCCGCCCTTCGCCGGGCGGTACGGGACGGCCGCCGACGATGCCGGGCTCTCGTGGCAGCGCGCTCGGCGGCAGGCCACCCACCGTGCCGCGCCCGGGAAGTCCGGGGCCACGCAGACCGCCTGTCGCCTGTCGGCCGCCCAGGACGCCTGGTCCCGGCACCCCGCCCTTACCGCCTCCGGTGAACGTGGGCGGGATGACTCCGACGGGCGGCATCGGCCCGATGTCTGGCCTGCCGACAGGCAGCGACGCGGGGGTGGCAGTCGGGCCGGTGGGGGTGACATGGGTGGGCGGCGGCAGGGTGTTGACGCCGTCGATCGCCGTCCCCACAGGCCTCTCGTGGACAGGGATGGGCGTCGCCACGCTCGGCGTGACGGTGTGCGGCAACCCTGTGACAACGGTCGTGCCGCTTGGCGTCACGCCGGCCTTGGAGTGCCCGCCGGTCTGCGTCACGGAAGGTCCGCCGCTCCGGCTCGATGACGACTGGCTGCCGCCCACGTACGTCATCCTGTTGCGCCCGTCGTCCACGGGAACAAAAGCCGCAGGCGGCGGCGGAAAAACCGGCGGTCGCAACCCCGCCACCTGCTCCCCCGACTGCACATACACATCCGCCAGCCGCTTCAGCTCGCGCACCGCCTCCTGGCGCTGGCCCTCCATCTTCTCGTTCAGGCCCGTCAGCTTGGCCGACGCCTCGCGGGCGTCCTTCTGGCCGTCGGGGTCGTGGTGGGCCGCGATGTACAGCTTCTGGGTGTCGGTCGCCTGCTGCTTGAGGGCCGGGTCGTACTCCGGGACCGCCGACTTCGCCTGGGTGATCGCGTGGGAGACCGAGGCGAGCCAGCCCGACGCGTCCTGGCTGTACTTGCCCAGCTCCAGCGTGGCCATCGCCGCGTCGTGGCCCCAGTTCGTGAACGCCTTCGCGCCCTCGCCCTGCCAGACCACCCGGCTCATGTGCAGCTTCAGGTCCTCGCCGATCTTCGTGATCGTCGTGGCGGCCTTCGCCAGCTTCTGGGCCAGGCCGTGGGCGGAGTCGCCCTTCATCCCCTGGACCATGGCCCACAGTTCCTGATGGGACTTGGACTCGAAGTCCGTACGCTCCACCGGCGGCGCCTTCGGCGCCCCCTGCCCGCCCTCGCCGCTACGGCCCTTGTTCTCAGCCATCCCGTCGCACCACCATTCCCCGACTTCCGTCGTCCCCCGTCACGTACGCCGCGTGTGCCGCGCGCGCCGCGTCCATCAGATCCCGCCGGCCATCAGATCCCACCGGTCATCAGATCCCGCCGACCGTCGCGCCCTTGTCCGGCGCGGGCCCGTTGGCCTGCGGCGACGCGCCCGGGGTCGAGCCCGGGCCGTACCTCTCGTACTGCTTGTGCAGCTCGTCGCTGATGGCGCGCATGCGGTCGCGGACGTCCGCGTCCACGCCGTCGTACCCTTTCTCCGCCGCCAGTACGGCGATGCACAGGCCCTCGATCTGCATGCCCAGCGCCTTGGAGAGCTGGCCGATCTGCTCGTGGACGACCTCGTACACCCCGTACAGGAACGCGCTCTCCTTGAAGGAGTCCGGTCCCAGCTCCGACTTGGCCAGGCGGTCCGCGCCGATCTTGACCGACGAGGCCTCGGACTCGTTGAGCTCCGTTAGCAGCGCGTCGACCCGCTTCTTGAAGGTCAGCATCGACTCGGCCTCGCGGGCCATGTCCGCCGCCGCGGCCACGGCGGCACCGGCCGCCGCTCCGAACCCGGGCATCATCCCGAGCACCGGCGCCAGCGCGCTCATCCCGGGCGCCACGCCCCCGCTGCCATCCTGCGCCACAGTCGCCTCCCCGTTCGCCGTTCCCCGTACAGCTCCGAAAGCAACTGTAGTCAGCGCCGCTGACAGACTGAACTCCTCCCTCTGCTTTCGGTCTTGACCGATCCCTTCTCGTACGAGGACACCTGGGTGACCGGTTGGGTTCCCGTGGCATGACAAAGCCGGGCGGGACCCGTCGGCCCCGCCCGGCAACCTTCAGCGAGCTCAGCACCCTTCAGCCGCCGTTAGACGTCCGTCATCTGTCGTCAGACGTCAGACGTCAGACGACAGACGACAGTCATCAGACGTCAGACCCCGTCACCCGCCTACGCGCCCCCCACCGTCACCACCGCCGCCTGGGGGCGGATCGGGAGGCGGTTGACCGGGCGGCCCGTGGCCGCGCGGACCGCCGAGGCGATCGCCGCGGGGCTCGTCACCACCGGTACCGCGCTCGCCGCCTTCGCGCCGAAGGGGGCCACCACGTCGCGCTCCTCCACCAGCTTCACGATGCGGATGTCGGGGGCGTCCAGGGCCGTGGGGAGGGCGTAGCCCGTCAGGTCGGGGTGGCGGACCAGGCCGCGGGCCGTGCGGAGGTTCTCCGTCAGCGCCGCGCCCACGCCCTGCGTCACGCCCGCCTCGATACGGGCCGCCAGCTGCGCGGGGTTGAGGACGCGGCCCACGTCCTGGGCCACCGCCAGCTCCACCACGCGGACCGAGCCGATCTCGATGTCCACGTCCACCACCGCGCGGATCGCGCAGAAGGCGAGGCCCACGAAGGCGTCGCCCTGGCCCGTCTCGTCCAGGGGCTCGGTGGGGTGCGGGCGGCACTGGGCCGTGGCCCACAGCTCCTTGCCGTCCATCGCCTCGGTGACCGTCGTGGACAGCACGCCGTCGTACGACGTGATCTTGCCGTCGGCGATCTGGAGCAGCTCCGTCGACATGCCGAACTTGTGCGCCAGGGGCTGCAGCAGCTGGGTGCGGACCATCTTGGCCGCGCGTTCCACCGCTCCGCCCGACACCCAGGTGTGGCGGCCGTGCGACGCCGGGCCGGCCGGAGGCTGGTCCGTGTCGACGGGGGCGACGTGGACCTCCTCGATGCCCAGCGTCTCCTGGACGATCTGGCGGGCCAGCGTGGTGAAGCCCTGGCCCGTGTCGACCGCCGCGCAGATCACCGTGGCCACGCCGTCCTGCACCTTGACCGTGGCCGTCGACACCTCGTCGGTGCCCTCGGCGCCGAGCATGTGCACCATGCCGAGGGCGTAGCCGACGCCCCGGCGCACCGCGCCCGGCTCGCCCGCGCCCTCGGGGCCGCCCGGCAGCAGCCAGTCGTCCTCCGGGTCGTCCTTGGGCAGGGTGGGGAGCGGGAAGTCGCGTACGGCGGTGAGGAGTTCGGCCACGGGCGCGGGGCACGTCACCGTCTGGCCGGTCGGGAGCAGATCGCCCGTCGCCAGCACGTTGCGCAGGCGCAGCTCCGCCGGGTCCAGGCCCAGCTTGGCCGCCAGCTTGTCCATCTGGCCCTCGTACGCCGCGCACACCTGCATCGCGCCCTCGCCGCGGACGTGGCCGGAGGGCGGGTTGTTCGTACGGACCGCCCAGCCCTCGACGAAGGCGTGGGGCACCACGTACGGGCCGCAGGCGAAGGCCACGGCCGCCGCCAGGGATTCCGAGGACGCCTCCGCGTACGCGCCCGCGTCCAGCAGGATCTGCGCCTCCACCTTGACCAGGCGGCCCTCGGCGTCCGCGTGGTGGCGGTAGCGCAGCAGCGTGGGGTGGCGGTGGGCGTGGCCGAGGAAGGACTCCTCGCGGGTCGCCGTGAGCTTCACCGGGCAGCCGGTGCGCAGGGCGAGCAGGCCGAGCGGGAGCTGGAAGCCCAGGTCCTCGCGGTCGCCGGTGGCGCCGGGCACGCCCGTGACGACCACCTTCACCCGCTCCGGGTCCAGGCCGAAACACGCCGCCGCGAGGTCCCGGTCGGCGTGCGGGTCGGTGGAGGCGGTGTAGAGCTCCACCCCGCCGTCGGGGCGCGGCACCGCGAGCCCGGCCTCGGCGCCGATCGGGGCCGGGTCCTGGCGGCCGATCCGGTACAGGCCCTCCACCACGACCTCGCCGGTGACGTCCGGATCGCCGTACTGGAGCGGGATGTGGCGGATCAGGTTGCCGTCGGGGTGCAGCGGTTCGGCGCCGAACGCCTTCTCCGGGTCGGTGACCGGTTCGAGCGGCTCGTACTCGACGGCGATCGCCGCCGCCGCCAGCCGGGCCGTGTCCGGGTGGTCGGCGGCCACCGCGGCGATCGGCTCACCGTGGTGGCGTACGACGTCGGAGGCGAAGACCGGGCGGTCGGCGATCCCCCGGCCGTGGGAGGCGTCGCCGGGGACGTCGGCGTGGGTCACCACGGCCCGTACGCCCGGCATCGCGGCCGCGGCCGAGGTGTCGATCGAGACGATCCGGGCCGAGGCGTGCGGCGAGCGCAGCACGGCCGCCCACAGCAGGCCCTCGGCCCACAGGTCGGCGGCGTACGGGAAGGTGCCCTCGGTCTTGGCGCGCGCGTCGGCGGGGCGCAGCGAGGCGCCGAGGCCGTGGGTGGGCGCGGCCGGCTGCTCCGGTCCGGTGCCCGTCCCGTCGACCGCCGCGGTCGTCGCGGTGGCTGCGTCGTTGCTCACGCCATGCCTCCGTCGTGCGTGTGCGGGGGCTGGACGCCGCCCGCGCCGGGCCCCGCCTGGTGCGGAATGCGGGCTTCTTCGCCGGTCGCGGCGGGGTGCCCCGGTGTCTGACCGGACGACTGGGCGGCCGCCGCCTCGCCCGCCGCGGCCGTCTGCGCCTCGCGCCCGGCGACCACTTCGCGTACGGCGTCGAGCACGCCCCGGTAGCCGGAGCAGCGGCAGAGGTTGCCGCAGAGCGCCTGCCGGGTCTCCAGCTCGGTCGGCGCGTGGTTGCCCTCCAGCAGGTCGTGGAGGGTCATGGCCATGCCGGGGATGCAGAAGCCGCACTGCACGGCCCCGCACGCGGCCAGCGCGCGCTGGACGTCGGAGGGCCGGCCGTCGGTGGCGAGGCCCTCGACCGTCCGTACCTCGGAGCCCGCGGTGGTGGCGGCGGGCACCAGGCAGGAGGCGACCAGCCGGCCGTCGACCTGCACGTTGCACGCGCCGCACTCGCCCTGCGAGCAGCCGTCCTTGGCCCCGGCGAGCCCCAGGCGCTCACGCAGCACGTAGAGCAGCGACTCGCCGACCCACGCCTCGGTGACGGGCCGGTCGGTGCCGTTGACGCGCAGGACGTAGGAGGCACGGGGGTGCTCCAGGTCGGCGGCGGGCGGCAGCTGCGGCTCGGGCTCGGGGTGGAGAGCGGCCACGGGTACGGGCCCGGGGTCCGGTGCCGCGTCCTGGAGGGGGTCCGGGGCGGGCTCGGGCTCCGGGAGCGGCTGGGCCTGCTCGGCGTGGGCGGGCCGCTCGTCGGCGTGGACGGGCGGCTCGTGGGCGTGGACGGCCTCGGGCAGCGGGTGGTCGGCGGGCAGCGGCTCGGCGACGGGCAGCGGGTGGGCGGCCGGGGCGCTGCCGACCGGCTCCCCCTCGGCCGGCTCCGCCTCGGACCCGTCCGGCTCCTCCGCCTGCGCCCGCACGTCGTGCTCGCGTACGTCCTCGTGCTCGCGTACGTCCTCGTGCTCGTGCTCGGGTACGGGCAGCTCCTCGGGGAGCTCCTGGCGTACCTCCGTGGCCAGCGCGGCCGCCCAGGGCGCGGGCGCGCCGCCGGGCAGGGTCGCGCCGGGGCCGGGCGCGTTCCAGGACAGGACCGGTTCCTCGCGTACGGGCGCGGGGGCCGCCGGGGCGTCCAGGGGCTCCGAGAGGTCGAGGGAGGCCTGGTGGGCGTCGAGGGAGGCCTGGTGGGCATCGAGGGACGCCTGGTGGTGGGCCTGCGCGAAGTCCTCCACGCGCGCGTCACCGGCCTCGGGGCCCGCCTCCGTGAGGGGCTCGGGGTGCGGCGACGGCTCGGGGTGCGGCTGCGGCTGTTCGGTCGCCCAGGGCGCGGACGCGCCGCCGGGCAGGGTCGCCGGAGGCGTCGTACCCCACTGCTCGATCAGAGAGGATGTACTGAATTCGCCCGATTCATCCGGCAGTTCACCACCGGCGACCGGGATCGTCCACTGGCCGGACATCTGCCCGTTCAGCGCCGGGTCGTCCGGATACGTCCACTGACCGGTGGCGTGCGGGTCCTGCGGCGCGTCCCCCAGCGGATCGTTCAGCGGGTCCGGCTCGGGCCGCGGGTGCGCGGACGCGTCGGGCCACCGCACCGAGCGCACCTGGCTCTCGCCCCGGTCCGGCTCGGCGGGCTGCGCCGGGAACGTCCAGGTGCCGGTGGAGGCCGGGTCGGTCGCGGCGGCGGGCGTCAACGGCACGATCATCGGCGGCACATAACCGTGCCCGGGCGCGGCCAGCGGGTCGCCGCCGAGCAGCGCGTCCAGGTCCGCGGGCAGCTGGACGAAGGCGGTCGCGCCGTCGTCGTACTCGCCGCCCTGCGGGACCGGCTGCCAGCCGCCCGTCCCCCGCACGCCCTCGTCGGCGTGGTTGCCGTGGTTGCCGTGGTTGTCGCTCACGACAGCGCCCTCCCCAGTGCTCGTCGGGCCAGTGCGGCGACCGTGCGCCGCAGGTGCAGGACGGCGGGCGACAGCGCGGGGGGCTCCGTGCCGTCGGCCGCCGGTGCCGGGTCCGGGATGCAGGCGGCGGCCACGTACTCGCCGAAGGCGCTCAGCGCCTCCTGGGCCAGCGCCGCCCGCTCGCCGTCCCAGTCGATCAGGGAGGCGATCCAGCGCTCGGCCTCCAGGGGCCGCAGCGGCATCGGCGCGATCGCGCCGACCGCGCAGCGCACCCCGCGCCGGGCCGGGTCAAGGACGACCGCGACCGAGGCGGTGGCGCGGCCGGGGCCGGTGCGGCCGGTCGCCTTGAGGAACACCTGGGGGGCGTGCAGCAGCGGCACGCGGACGTGGCCGATCAGCTCGGCGGGGGCCAGCAGCTCGCGTCCGGCCAGCAGGTGCGAGACCGGGATCTCCCGGCGTGCGCCCTCGGGACCGGCGATGACCAGCGTGGCCTCCAGCGCGGCGAGCACGGGCAGCGCATCTCCGGTGGGCGCGCCCGAGGCGATGTTGCCGCCCAGGGTGCCCGCGTTGCGGATCTGCGGGGGGCCGGCGGCGCGCGCGGCGGCGGCGAGCGCCGGGATGAGCGCCGCGAAGTCCGGGCGCCCCATCCGCGCGTGCGTGAGCCCCGCGCCGAGCAGGGCGTGGCCGTCCTGGTACTGCCAGCCGCGGATCTCGTTGATCCGGCCGAGGCCGACGAGGCCCGCGGGGCGCAGCAGGCCCCGGTTCACCGCCGCCATCAGATCGGTGCCGCCCGCGACGGGCACGGCGGCGGGCATGGCGGCGAGCGCCGCCACGGCCTCGTCGAGCGAGGCCGGCAGTGTCACCGACTGCGCCGCCTGCGGTGCGTGCGTGGTCAACCCAGCTGCCCCTTCCCGGTGTCCCGGCCGTCCCGGCTGTCCCGCCGGTGTGTGGCTGTGTTGCTGCGCGTTGGCCGTACGGTACGTGCTCACAGCCCGGACGTGGCAACTCTGGCACATCTTCCGAGCCGCCCGACGCGAGGGTCCGCGAAGGACAGTTCCGTCCCCCACCAGGGGATTGGTCCGGATTCACGGTGGTTGTGCGACTTATCCGTACGGGACTGCCACCGATCACCGTTCCAGGGTCGCGGGCGGCCGGTCACCGTCTTGCCCCTCACCTCACACGTTCGGGGGCGGCCCGTCGATCGGGCGTCCGAGGCCGCCTTCCCTTTCCTCCGGAGCGGGGCGCCGCTGCCACGGCAACGGGCCGCCGGGCGGCCGGTAGTCGACGCCGAGGGCGTCAAGTCGGGCGTAGTGCGCGCGCATTCGGCGCTCGAACCCGGCGAAGTCGCGCGCGGAGGGGGCGGGCAGCGCCGACCACGCGACCTCGGCGAACGCCGCGAGCCGGGGGAACACCTGGTAGTCCACGCGCCCCTGGTCCTGCATCACCTCGGTCCAGACGTTGGCCTGCGTGCCCAGTACGTGCCGCGCCTCGGCCGCGGTGAGCTGGGGCGGCACGGGCTCGAAGCGGTAGACGTCCTCCAGGGTCCGTACGTAGCCGATGGGCATCGGCTCGTCGGGCCCGTCCGCCTGCCGGTGGTCCAAATAGACCTGCTGCTCGGGGCACATCACCACGTCGTGACCGGCGCGGGCGGCCTCGATGCCGCCCGCGTAGCCGCGCCAGGAGGAGACGGCCGCGCCGGGCGCCAGGCCGCCCTCCAGGATCTCGTCCCAGCCGATGAGGCGGCGGCCCCGCTCGGTGAGCCAGCGGTCGAAGTGGCGGATGAACCACGACTGGAGCTCGTCCTCGCCGGCCAGCCCCAGCTCCTCGATGCGCGCCCGCGCGGCTGGGGACTCCTTCCACTGGTCCTTGGGGCACTCGTCGCCGCCGATGTGCACGAAGGGCGACGTGGCGGCGGGGAAGAGCGCGAGGACTTCTTCGAGCACTCCCTCGTAGAAGCGGAGGGTGCTGTCAGTGGGGGCGAGTACGTTCGGATTGACGCCCCAGGTGTCCCAGACGGAGAGGCGGGTGGTGTCGATGACGTCGGTGTTGCCCAGGTGCGGGTACGCGGCGATGGCCGCCTGCGAGTGGCCCGGGATGTCGATTTCCGGAACCACCGAGATATGCCGCTCGGCGGCGTACGCGACGATCTCGCGGATGTCGTCCTGGGTGTAGAAGCCGCCGTGCGGCGCCTCGTTCCACAGCGGCGACGCGCGATGGCCGTACTTGGTCCGCGAGCGCCAGGCGCCGACCTCGGTGAGGCGCGGGAAGCGCTTGATCTCCAGGCGCCAGCCCTGGTCGTCGGTGAGGTGGAAGTGGAAGACGTTGAGCTTGTGCGCGGCGAGCAGATCCAGATAGCGCAGCACGCCGTCCTTGGGCATGAAGTGGCGTGAAACATCCAGCATCAGGCCGCGCCAGGCGAACCGCGGCGCGTCCTCGACGACTTGGCAGGCGACGGCGCGCTCGGCGCCCGGGTCCGCGCACGCCCTGCGGTACGCGTCGGGGCCGAGCAGCTGGCGGAGGGTCTGCGCGCCCCAGAACACCCCGGCGGGGCCGCCGCCGGCGAGTTCGACCGCCGCTGTCCCCACGGTGAGCCGGTACGCCTCGGGGGCGAGGGCCGGGTCGAGGCGCAGGGTCACGGTGTCCGGGGCGCCGGGCTGTCCGGGCGGCAGCGGGCGGGCGAGCGCCGCGCCGAGGGCCGCGCGCAGCCAGCGGGCCACGCCCTCGGTGCCGGGGGCGGCCGCGAGCGCGGTCGCCTCCCCCAGGACGAAGACGCCCTCCCCGGGGTGCACGGAGGCGGGCGCCGGAACGAGATCCACGTGGTCCATGGCCATGGGGCACACGGTAGCCCGGGGGCGCCGGGGGGCTGCGGGGAGCCCTGGGGGGCGGGGGGCTGCGGTGCGGGGACTGCGGGGCGGGCGGCGTAGGGGTGCGGTGACGCGCGGGGGCGGGCCGCCTTAAGGCGCGGGGGCTTACGGGGGCGGGCCACCTACCAGCGCGGGAGCCTGCGCGGGCGGGCCACCTACCGGCGCGGGATCCTGCCGGGGGCGGGCCCAGGGGCGCGGGGCCTGCGCGGGCGGGCCGTCTGTGGCTGGTCGCGCCGTTCCCCGCGCCCCCGCGTTCCCCGCGCCCCCGCGCCCCCGCGCTCCCAGGGCCCCGGGGCGCGGGAAACGGCGCGGGCAACCGACCCGGGCACGGCCCGCCGACGACAGCGCGCCGCACCCCGCAGGGCGCTACTTCTTGCCCTTGCCGTCCCCGCCCTTGTCCTTGTCGCCGCCGGCGCCCATGGACTCGTAGATCTCCTTGCACATGGGGCACACCGGGTACTTCTTCGGGTCGCGGCCCGGCACCCAGACCTTGCCGCAGAGCGCGACGACGGGGGTGCCGTCGAGCGCGCTCGCCATGATCTTGTCCTTCTGGACGTAGTGGGCGAAGCGCTCGTGGTCGCCGTCGCCGTTCGACACCTGCGGCGTCGGCTCGACGAGGGTCCCCGTACCTGCCCCGCGCTCGGGCTCAAGAGTGCTCATAAGTTCCTAGCCTACTGAAGCGCGGCGGCATCAGTTCAGCGAAGGGTCGTCCGGGTACGTCGCCACCATCGCCAGCTCGCTGCGCTGGCGGCGCAGCACCGCGCGCCACAGGGACTCCGGCTCCGGGGAGGAGACGTCGCCGGGTTCGGACTCCACCACGTACCAGGCCCCGTCCGTCAGCTCGGCCTCCAGCTGGCCCGGGCCCCAGCCCGCGTACCCGGCGAAGATCCGCAGCGAGCCGAGGGCGGCGGCGAGCAGCTCCGGGGGCGCTTCCAGGTCGACGAGGCCGATCGCCCCGTACACCCGGCGCCAGCCGAGGGGGCCCTCGTCGCCGGGGATGACGGCGACGCCGAGCGCGGAGTCCAGGGAGACCGGGCCGCCCTGGAAGACCACGCCGGGCTCACCGGCCAGGGACGCCCACGGCTCCAGGATGTCGCCGACGCCCACCGGGGTCGGACGGTTGAGGACCACGCCGAGCGAGCCCTCCTCGTCGTGGTCGAGGAGCAGCACCACCGCGCGGTCGAAGTTCGGATCCGCGAGGGCGGGGGTGGCGACGAGCAGCCGCCCTGTGAGCGAGGACACCTCGGTCATGCGGACATGATCCCGCATCTTCGCCCCCGAGGGGGAGCGCACGGCAGCAATGGGGCGCACCGGCTCGCCCGGCGGGCCCCGGTGGTGACCCTCCGCCGAACGGGGCTGAGCGGAGCGTGTTGTGGCGAATTCATTACGCTTGCGAACCCCCCTTGGCCATACAGGACATGGGTAGAAGCCCCTTACCCTTTTCTCTGGCCCCCTGCCCGACGATTCCGGAACGCGAGATACATGACCGGCACAGACGATGTACTGCTTGTCCACGGCGGCACTCCGCTGGAGGGCGAGATCCGCGTTCGCGGCGCCAAGAACCTCGTGCCGAAGGCGATGGTCGCCGCCCTGCTCGGCAGCGGTCCGAGCCGGCTGCGCAATGTGCCCGACATCCGTGACGTGCGCGTCGTACGCGGGCTGCTCCAGCTGCACGGCGTGACGGTCCGCCCCGGTGAGGAGCCGGGTGAGCTGGTCCTCGACCCCTCGCACGTCGAGAGCGCGAACGTCGCGGACATCGACGCGCACGCGGGGTCCTCCCGCATCCCGATCCTGCTCTGCGGCCCGCTGCTGCACCGCCTCGGCCACGCCTTCATTCCGGGCCTGGGCGGCTGCGACATCGGCGGCCGGCCGATCGACTTCCACTTCGAGGTGCTGCGGCAGTTCGGCGCGACGATCGAGAAGCGCGCGGACGGCCAGTACCTGGAGGCCCCGCAGCGGCTGCGCGGCACCAAGATCCGGCTGCCCTACCCGTCGGTGGGCGCGACCGAGCAGGTGCTGCTCACGGCCGTGCTGGCCGAGGGTGTGACCGAGCTCTCCAACGCGGCCGTGGAGCCCGAGATCGAGGACCTCATCTGCGTACTGCAGAAGATGGGCGCGATCATCGCCATGGACACGGACCGGACGATCCGGATCACCGGTGTCGACAAGCTCGGCGGGTACACCCACCGCGCCCTCTCGGACCGTCTGGAGGCCGCCTCCTGGGCGTCCGCCGCGCTGGCGACCGAGGGCAACATCTACGTCCGCGGCGCCCAGCAGCGCTCGATGATGACCTTCCTGAACACGTACCGGAAGGTCGGCGGGGCCATCGAGATCGACGACGAGGGCATCCGGTTCTGGCACCCGGGCGGCTCGCTGAAGTCGATCGCGCTGGAGACGGATGTGCACCCCGGCTTCCAGACCGACTGGCAGCAGCCGCTCGTCGTGGCCCTGACGCAGGCCACGGGCCTGTCGATCGTCCACGAGACGGTGTACGAGTCGCGGCTCGGCTTCACGTCGGCGCTGAACCAGATGGGTGCGCACATCCAGCTGTACCGGGAGTGCCTGGGCGGCTCGGACTGCCGCTTCGGGCAGCGCAACTTCCTGCACTCGGCGGTCGTGAGCGGGCCCACGAAGCTCCAGGGCGCGGATCTGGTGATCCCGGACCTGCGGGGCGGGTTCTCGTACCTGATCGCGGCGCTGGCGGCGCAGGGGACGTCGCGGGTCCACGGGATCGATCTGATCAACCGGGGCTACGAGAACTTCATGGAGAAGTTGGTGGAGCTGGGGGCGAAGGTGGAGCTGCCCAACGGGGCGCTGAGCTGACCCCCGGGGTCTCCCCCACCCCGCCCCTTCCCTAAACCCTCCGGGGGCAGGGAGGGGGCGGCCCCATTTCCGGGGGCCACACCCCCGGAAATGGGGCCGCCCCGGCCCCCTTTCGGGCCTGCGCCCCCGGCCCCCGTCCCGGACCTGCGCTCCGGCCCCGTCCCGGAGCCTTCGGCCCCGGCCCCGAATGCTTTCGTCCGCGGACCGTGCTGGGTTGCTCGCGCAGTTCCCCGCGCCCCTAGGCACCCAGGGGCGCGGGGAACTGCGCGCTCAGCCACCCACAACCCGCAGACAAAGACCGGGCCCCGAAGGGGCGCGGGGAACGGCGCGACCAGCCACAGCGCACCCGCAGACGAACCACCGGCCCGACAAGGGGCGCGGGGAACTGCGCGGCCAGCCCACCACCCGCCCGCAGACGAACCACCGGCCGACTAAGGGGCGCGGGGAACTGCGCGACCAGTCGGCCACCCGCCCGCAGGCGAAGAGGGGCAACAGGCGGCCCGCGCACGCCCCTGGGCGCGACGGAGGGCGGCCACCCCCCTCCACGGGGGTGGCCGCCCTCGTCATTCAGCCAAGCGGCCTGCTCAGGGCGCTTACTTGCCCTTCGCGGCTTCCTTGAGCTTCGAGCCCGCGGAGACCTTGACGCTGTAACCGGCCGGGATGTCGATCGGGTCGCCGGTCTGCGGGTTACGAGCGGTACGAGCGGCACGGTGGGTGCGCTCGAACGTCAGGAAGCCGGGGATGGTGACCTTCTCGTCGCCCTTGGCGACGACCTCGCCGACCGTCTCGGCGAGAGCGGCCAGAACGGCGTCGGCGTCCTTGCGGGTCACCTCGGCGCGGTCGGCCAGCGCGGCCACCAGCTCACTGCGGTTCATGTTCTTACTCCCGTGTTCTTCTTGCCTGTGAGGCGTGCCACGCGGCGGAAGCCGCATGTTGGGTACAGCGAAGCCGATGCTGCCAGGGCCCTCGGACAGTCCCCGGACCCGGGTCCGTGTGCACGACCTCGCGTCCTGGGGGTCCCCCCTGGACGAAGTCCTTGGGGGAGCATCCTGCCCCCACCTGTGGCGGTAAAGCCAATCCGGCACCCTTCGGAGTCACACGAAAAGCGCCAGACCCCCGTCGTGGTGACGCTCCGTCGACTCCCTGGAGACTCGCTGGAACCGCCGGGGCGGATGCGGTTCATGGTCCGCCACCCTACGGGCGGCCCCACAGCCCCGCATCCCACGACGCGCCGGAGCTCAGGCGGACGCTGCCTGGGCCGCCGTACGCACCGCGCCCGCCACCGCGCCCGCGACCTTGTCGTTGAAGACCGACGGGATGATGTAGTTCGGGTTGAGCTCGTCCTCGGTCACCACGTCGGCGAGCGCCGTCGCGGCGGCCAGCATCATGTCCGTGTTGACCGTACGCGACTGGGCGTCCAGGAGGCCGCGGAAGACACCGGGGAAGACCAGCACGTTGTTGATCTGGTTCGGGAAGTCCGAGCGGCCGGTGGCGACCACGGCGGCGGTCTGGCGCGCGACGGCCGGGTCGACCTCGGGGTCGGGGTTCGCGAGCGCGAAGACGATGGCGCCCTCGGCCATCGTGGCCACGTCGTCGCCGTTCAGGACGTTGGGGGCGGAGACGCCGATGAAGACGTCCGCGCCGGCCACGGCCTCGCGCAGCGTGCCCGTGAGGCCCTCGGGGTTGGTGTTCTCGGCGATCCAGCGCAGCGCGGCCATGTCGGAGCCCGCGCCGGCGCCGTTCAGGTCCGCGCGGCCCGAGTGGACGACGCCCTGGATGTCGGCGACGACCGCGTTCTTCACGCCGGCCGCCAGCAGCAGCTTGAGGATGGCCGTACCGGCCGCGCCCGCGCCGGACATGACGACCCGTACGTCCCCGATGCCCTTGCCCACCACGCGCAGCGCGTTGGTGAGCGCGGCCAGGACCACGATCGCGGTGCCGTGCTGGTCGTCGTGGAAGACGGGGATGTCCAGCGCCTCGCGCAGGCGTGCCTCGATCTCGAAGCAGCGGGGGGCGGAGATGTCCTCCAGGTTGATGCCCGCGAAGCCGGGGGCGATGGCCTTGACGATCGCGACGATCTCGTCGGTGTCCTGGGTGTCCAGGCAGAGCGGCCAGGCGTCGATGCCGGCGAACCGCTTGAAGAGGGCCGCCTTGCCCTCCATGACCGGCAGCGCGGCCTTGGGGCCGATGTTGCCGAGGCCGAGGACGGCGGAGCCGTCGGTGACGACCGCGACCGAGTTGCGCTTGATGGTGAGGCGGCGGGCGTCCTCGGGGTTCTCGGCGATCGCCATGCACACCCGGGCGACCCCCGGGGTGTAGATCATCGAGAGGTCGTCACGGTTGCGGATGGGGTGCTTGGACGCCATCTCGATCTTGCCGCCGAGGTGCATCAGGAACGTACGGTCGGAGACCTTGCCGAGCGTGACGCCCTCGATGCCGCGCAGCTTGCCGACGATCTCGTCGGCGTGCGAGGTGGAGGTGGCCGCGATGGTGACGTCGATCCGCAGCTTCTCGTGGCCGGAGGCGGTCACGTCGAGGCCGGTGACCGAACCGCCGGAGGACTCCACGGCCGTGGTGAGCTGGGAGACCGCCGTTCCGCTGGCGGGCACCTCCAGCCTGACCGTCATCGAGTACGAGACGCTGGGCGCCGTTGCCATGACCGGGTTCCTCTGCTTTCCCTAGCTTCGTTGCTAACGCCGACCCGGGCTGTGGCCGGGCAACGCCATCCGATGTTCGCACCTACCGGCTGGTAGCCGGTAACGGGGCCCTCGTTCCGGAAAACAGTTTCCACCATACGAGAGATGATCGATCGGCGGAAGACCCGGACAGCACAACAGGCCCACGCCATCCGAGGATGACGTGGGCCTGTCGCTCACGCTGAGACACCGGCCCGCCATGCTCGCCTCGCGGCAAGTGGTCGCTCGAAGCGACTAAGGTTGGGCCCGGGGGCTTGGATCGAGCCGGTGCCACAACCAGGCTAACAAACCACTCCGGCAAGTGATTCGACCATCGCGCGTTGACTTCGGCGGATTTTTCGGGGCTCCCGGCATTCCGGACTTCTCCGGCGTCCCGGCGCTCCCCGCCCTCAGTCCCGCAGCAGGTCCGGCACCCCGTCCGCGTCCGGCTCGTCGCCCTCGCCCGAGACCACGGTGAGCTGCTGGGTCGCCCGGGTGAGCGCCACGTACAGCACGCGCAGCCCGGCGGGCGACTCGTCGGCGATCTCCGCCGGGGAGACCACCACCGTCGCGTCGTACTCCAGCCCCTTCGCCTCCAGGCTGCCGAGCGCCACCACCCGCTCCCCGAGACCCGCCAGCCAGCGCGCCGCCTGGTCGCGGCGCCGCATCGCGACGACCACGCCGACCGTGCCGTCGACCCGCTCCAGCAGCCGGGCCGCCTCCTCCCGCACCGACTGGGCGAGATCGGGACCGGCCACCGCGAAGCGCGGCTCGACGCCGGTGGAGCGGACCGCCGCCGGGGACTTCATGCCCGGCATCGCCAGCGCCAGCACCCGGGCGGCCAGCTCGGCGATCTCCGCCGGGTTGCGGTAGTTCACGGTCAGCTCGAAGCGCCGGCGCGGGCGCGAGCCCAGCGCCTCGTCGCGGGCGGCGGCCGCCTCGTCCGGGTCGGACCAGGACGACTGGGCCGGGTCCCCGACGACCGTCCAGGTGGCCGTGCGGCCCCGGCGGCCGACCATGCGCCACTGCATCGGCGTGAGGTCCTGCGCCTCGTCGACGATGACGTGGGCGTACTCGGTGCGCTCGAGCGCCAGCCGCTCGGCCCGTTCACGCTGGGTCTCCTCGCGCTGCGGCATCAGCTCCTCCAGGCCGGTGAGCGCGTCCAGCGGGTCGTACTCGCGCTTCTTCCTGGGCCTGGCCGGGGTGCCCAGCAGCGTCTGGAGCTCGTCCAGGAGCGCCACGTCGTGCACCGACAGGGGTCCCTGGCCGCTCGCGTCGAGCCGGGAGAGCGAACGGGCCAGACGACGGGTCTCCCCCGGCGTCAGGACCCGCCGCGCCCAGCGGCCCAGACGCCGCTCGTCGCCCATCGCCGCGAGCACCCCGCGCGGGGTGAGCTCGGGCCACCAGGCGTCCAGGAACGCGATGAAGGCGTCCTCGGAGGTGATGTCGTCGTCGAAGGACGAGCGCAGCTCGGCGGCCAGCTCCGGGTCCGTGTGGCGGCCGGCCGCGCCCGATCTGCTCCACAGGGCGTCCAGGAGCAGCTTGCGGGCGCGCGGGCGCAGCAGGTTGACCGGCGCGGTGCCGGACAGCGCGGCGTGCCGGATGCGGCGCAGCTCCTCGGCCTCCAGCTCCACGCGCCGCCCGAAGGCGACGACGCGCAGCCGGGTGGGGGTCGCGACCGCCCGGGCGGCGCTCTCTCCGGTCTCCCCGGTCTCCCCGGCGACCCCGGCCTCCGCGCCCTCCTCGCCGAGGGCGAGCTGCCCGTGGTCGCGGGCGGGGGTGCCCCGCCGGTTCCTGGCGCGCGCCGGATCGGCCGTCTCCAGGGCTCCGCGCGCCGCCTTGCGCAGCACGTGGAGCATCCGGGAGGAGCCCTTGATCCGGGCGACGGCCGGCTCGTCGTACGCCGTGGCCTCGGCGCCGTCGACCAGGCTGCCGACCGCGCGGATCGCCACCTGGCCCTCCTCGCCGAGCGAGGGCAGCACGCCCTCGGTGTACGCCACGAGCAGCGGGGTCGGGGAGACGATCAGGATGCCGCCCGCGTACCGGCGGCGGTCCTGGTAGAGCAGGTACGCGGCGCGGTGCAGCGCGACGGCGGTCTTGCCGGTGCCGGGGCCGCCCTCCACGTAGGTGACGGACGCGGCGGGCGCCCGGATCACCAGGTCCTGCTCGGCCTGGATGGACGCCACGATGTCCCGCATGGTGTGGCTGCGGGCCTGGCCGAGCGCGGCCATCAGGGCGCCGTCGCCGACCACCGCCAGCTCGGCCCCGTCGAGCGTCGCGGTGAGCTCCGGGCGCATCAGGTCGTCCTCGACGCCGAGCACCTTGCGGCCCTTGGAGCGGATGACGCGGCGGCGCACCACCCGGCCGGGGTCGACCGGGGTGGAGCGGTAGAACGGCGCTGCGGCGGGCGCGCGCCAGTCGATGACCAGCGGGGCGTAGTCGGAGTCCAGGACGCCGATACGGCCGATGTGGAGCGTTTCGGCGATCTCGGCGTACTTGCCGCTCGCGTCCTCCCGTACGGCCCCCTCGGCGGGCTCCACGGCCGTGTAGGCCCCGTCGGGGCCCTTCTTGCCGTCCTGGCCGAGGAGGAGGTCGATCCGGCCGAAGAGGAAGTCCTCGAACTCGTTGTTGAGGCGGTTGAGGTGGATCCCGGCCCGGAAGACCTGGGCGTCCCGTTCCGCCAGGGCTCCGGGCGTTCCCACCTGGCCGCGCTGGGCGGCGTCGTTCATCAGGAACTCCGCCTCGTGGATCTTCTCCTCCAGGCGGCGGTACACCCTGTCCAGGTGTTCCTGTTCGACTCCGGTCTCACGGTCTCTGACCGAGTCGACAGCGGCTTCCTGCGCGGCCACCGGGGCCCCCTTCTGACGTGCATTGGGCAGCCGTCAACCGTACGCCAAGGGGGCGGGTCTGTCAGGCGGTGACCGGCCGCCCGGCCGGTCACCGCTCAGGCCGGGACGTCCACCAGGGCCTTGCCGTCGAGGGTCCGGACCTCGAAATGATCAATCTGGTCCCGGTTCATGGCGGTACCGCCGTGCACATAGAGCGGGTACTCCGCCTCCTTGTGCGGGCTGTCCTTGATCCCGTACCCCCACTTGGGCACCGCCCAGGTGGTCACCGTCTCCTGCGCGCCGTCGCGGCCGACCGCGACGAGGCTGCACTTGAGCGGGCCCTTCACGTTCTTGAGCTGGAGGACGGTGTGGGTGCCCCAGCCCTTCTTCTCGGTGCCGACGGTCGCGGTGACCCCGGTCGTGGCGTCGGTCGCCGCCACCTTCTGGGTCATGTGGTTGAAGAAGGCGTCCTCGGCGGGGCTGGTCGGGTGCGGCTCGGCGCCCGCGCTCTGGCGCGTACCGCCGTCGGAGGTGGCCACCACGGCGATCGCCGGGCCGCCCACGATCAGCGCGGCGGCCGCCGCCACCAGGTAGGTGGTGCGGCGCCTGCGCCTGGCCCGGCGCGCCGCCACCTCGTCGATGAGCCGCTCGCTCATGCTCGGCGGCGCCGGGCGCAGCGGCCGCGTGGCGGGTCCGGGGAACTCCTTCAGGGTGGCCAGGAGCGGCTCCAGCCCGCCGAGCCGGTCGAGCTCGGCGGCGCACAGCTCGCAGCCCGCCAGATGGGCCTCGAAGGCGGTGGCCTCGGCGTCGTCGAGGATGCCGAGCGCGTACGCGGCGACCGCCTCGTGCTCGGACTGGTACTCCGGCGTGCTCATGCCGTCACCCCCCGTTCCTCCAACGCGAGTTTCATGGACCGCAGGGCGTAGAACACCCGGGACCTGACGGTCCCGCTCGGCACACCCAGCACTTCGGCCGCTTCATTGACCGTACGTCCTTTGAAGTACGTCTCGACCAGCGCCTCGCGGTGTGCGGGTGTCAGGTCGTCGAGCGCGTCCGAGAGCGTCATCAGCCACAGCGCCTTGTCGATCTCGTCCTCCGCGGGCATGACCTCCAGCGGCGACGGATCGACCTCCTGCGGCCGGGCCTGCCGGCTGCGGTGGCCGTCGATGACGATGCGCCGTGCGACCGTCACCAGCCAGGGGCGGACCGAACCGGTCGCTCTGTTGAGCTGACCGGCGTTCTTCCAGGCACGGATGAGCGTCTCCTGCACGACGTCCTCGGCCCGCTGGCGGTCGCCGGCGACGAGACGGAGCACATACGCGAGCAGCGGGCCCGCGTGTTCGCGGTAGAGCGCCCGCATCAGCTCCTCGTCGGGGACGGAGCGGTGCCGGGCGCCTTGCGGACGGTCATCGGCCACGGCGGCATCCTTGCGCACCAGAACCTCCCGGTCGAGACCCGGCCGGCGCGCGGGTCGCGTTCCGGCTCACCTCTCCATACGGGCGGTTGACCGCAACCATTCAAACGACGGCCGAGAAATGTTTGGCGGGCCCGCGGCCCGGCTGACCGGCCGGGTCTCACAGAGCCGCGGCCGCTGTGCGCCGCCGGTGGCGCGCCACGCGCTCGCGGTTGCCGCACACCTCGCTGGAGCACCAGCGCCGGCGCCGCCCGCGCGAGGTGTCGAGGTAGAGCCGGAAGCAGTTGTCGCCCTCGCACCGGCGCAGCCGGGACCGGTCCTGCGGGTCGGTGAGCAGCTCCACCGCGTCCCGGGCGACCACGGCGAGCAGCGCGGTGCAGTCGGGGGCGTCGCTGAGGCTGCGCACCAGCCGCCCGTCGGCGCCGCGGATCGCACGTACGCCCGGGGGTGCGGCGGCGGCCAGGGCATTGACCCGCTCCAGCGCGGCCGTGGCCGTCCCGCCGCGCCCGCCGAGCTCGGCGTCGACCACCTCCCGGATGTGCTCGCGCAGTTCCGCGAAGCGCGCCGGCCACTGTCCGTCCGCCTCCGGGAGGGGGGTGCCCGGCGGCACGAGTCCGGCGCCGACGAGCCACTGTCCGAGCCGCCCGGCGCCGTCCAGCTGATCGCTGTCGTACGTCCCGGTCGCCACCAGATCCAGACAGATCCGCCCGGAGTCGAACCGCAACATGCGCCACCGCCTTGGGGGTTGCCGGTGCGTGCCGTACCCCCAGAGTGCCCGCCCATCGGCGGCGCCGGAAGCCCTCCTGTCGGCCGCGCCCCGACCGGCGCCCGCCCGGGGGCCGGCTGCCCCGGGCGGCCGCTCCTCAGCCGTCCGCGTACTTCGCGTCCGCCGCGGGGTCGAGGGCCAGCCGGTAGCCGCGCTTGACCACGGTCTGGATGAGCTTGGGCGCGCCCAGGGCCGTACGCAGCCGGGTCATCGCGGTCTCCACGGCGTGCTCGTCGGTGCCCGAGCCGGGCAGCGCCCTGAGCAGGTCGGCGCGGGAGACGACCCAGCCGGGCTGCTGGGCGAGGGCGCGCAGCAGCGACATCCCGGCGGGCGGGACGGGCCGCACCTCGCCGTCGACCAGGACCGCGTGGCCGCGGATCTCCACCCGGCGCCCGGCGATCGGCAGGGCCCGCGCCCGGGCGGGCAGTTCGCAGCAGAGCAGCTGCACCAGCGGCCCGAGCCGGAACCGCTCGGGCGAGACCGTCTTGATCCCGCGCGCCTGGAGCGGCAGCGCGGTGACCGGCCCGACGCACGCGGCCAGCACGTCCCGGTCGAGGGCCCGCAGCAGCTCGGGGAGCTGCCCGCGCTCCTCGGCCCGGGAGAAGAGGGAGGCGGCGGCGGGCGCGCTGGTGAAGGTGAGCGCGTCCACGCCGCGGCTCAGGGTGAGGTCGAGCAGCCGGTCGAGCGGGCCGAGGTCCTCGGGCGGCAGCCACCGGTAGACGGGGACGCCGACGACCTGGGCGCCGCCGGCCCGCAGCGCCTCCACGAAGCCGGGCAGCGGCTCGCCGTGCAGCTGCACGGCTATCCGGCGGCCCTCGACGCCCTGCTCCAGGAGCCGGTCCAGGACCTCGGCCATCGAGTCGGACGAGGGCGACCACTCCTCGGTGAGCCCGGCCGCCCGTATCGCGCCCTTGACCTTCGGGCCGCGCGCGAGCAGCTCGGTGGCGCCGAGCCGGGCCAGCAGCGACTCGCCGAGCCCCCAGCCGTCGGCGGCCTCCACCCACCCCCGGAAGCCGATCGCGGTGGTGGCGACGACGATGTGCGGCGGCTCGTCGATCAGCTCCTTGGTGGCCGAGAGCAGTTCGCCGTCGTTGGCGAGCGGCACGATCCGCAGGGCGGGCGCCTGCACCACGGCGGCGCCGCGCCGCTGCAGGAGCGCCCCCAGCTCGTCGGCGCGGCGGGCGGCGGTGACTCCGACCGTGAACCCGGCGAGGGGTCCGTGCTGTGTGTCGACCATGGCTCTCCAACCGGGGTGGTGCGGCGGCTGGCCCGAGCCTGCCAACCCCGCGTGACAGGCTCGGTTCGCGCGCGTGTCCCCCGCGTTACGGCGGGGGCGGGCGCGCGCGCTCCGTAGGACCTATTAGACCTCGTCAGACCTCGGCGTATACGGGCTCGGACGCGGTCGGTGCGCTGACCGGGCGGCGAAGGTATACCGCCCAAGTGGTCGTGAAACAGGCCGCGTAGAAGGCGAGGAAGGAGACGAAGGCGGCGGTTCCGGTACCGCCCGTCATGAACGACTGGCGGAAGGCGAGGTTGATCCCGAGGCCGCCGAGCGCCCCGACGGCGCCGATCAGCCCCATGGCGGCCCCGGAGAGCCGCCGCCCGTACGCCGCGGCGGCCTCGCCCTCCATGCCCCGGGAGACGGCCGTGGCCTGGAAGATCGCCGGGATCATCTTGTAGGTGGAGCCGTTGCCGAGCCCGCTGAGCACGAAGAGCGCGATGAAGCCGACGAGGAAGACCCCGAGGGACTTCTGTACGGAAGCGAAGATCACCACCCCGGTCGCGGCGGCCATCGCGGCGAACGTCCACAGCGTGATCCGCGCCCCGCCGACCCGGTCGGCGAGCGAGCCGCCGATGGGCCGGATCACCGAGCCGAGCAGCGGCCCGATGAAGGTGAGGGAGGCGGCCTGGAGCGGGGTGCGCCCGAACTGCGTCTGGAGGACGAGGCCGAAGGCGAAGCTGTAGCCGATGAACGACCCGAAGGTCCCGACGTACAGGAACGCCATGATCCAGGTGTGCCGCTCGCGGACGGCCTCCAGGGCGGCGCCGGTGTCGTTCTTCACGGGCGCGAGGTTGTCCATCTTCAGCGCGGCGCCGAGGGCGGCGGCCACGATGAGCGGCACGTACACCCCGAGCACGATCCGCGGGTGCGTGGCCCCGGCGGTCCCGATGACGAGCAGCCCGATGAGCTGCACGACGGGCACCCCGATGTTGCCGCCCCCGGCGTTGAGCCCGAGCGCCCACCCCTTCTTCCGCAGCGGGAAGAACGAGTTGATGTTGGTCATGGAGGAGGCGAAGTTCCCGCCGCCGATGCCGGCGAGGGCGGCGACGAGCATGAAGGTGGTGTACGAGGTACCGGGCTCCATCACCGCGAACGCGGCGCCCGCGGGCACCAGCAGCGACAGCGCGCTGAAGATGGTCCAGTTCCGGCCACCGAACTTGGCGACGGCAAAGGTGTAGGGAATCCGCACGACCGCGCCGACGGCGGTGGCGGTGGAGATCAGGAAGAACTTCCCGGCGGGGTCGACGTGGTAGGCGGGCCCCATGAACAGGACCATGACCGACCACATGGTCCAGATGGAGAACCCGATGTGCTCGGAGAACACCGAGAACCACAGGTTGCGCCGGGCGATCCGCTCCCCGGTCCGCTCCCAGAACACCTCGTCCTCGGGATCCCACTCCTCGATCCAACGGCCTTTCATGACGCCTCCCTGATCGACGGGTCGTAGCGCTGCGGCGCGCGGGACCGCCCCCGCTGGCTGTTTCCGGACACCGACGGTAGGGAGGCCGCATTTCACCCCCGTGCCGCCGCGTGACCACGGGGCAACCTTGTGTTCACGGACGAGGGCCGGATGCGGTGAGGCCGCCCCCCCCTCCCCCGCCCTCACGGCACCGGTCCCCGCTGTGTGAGCACGCCTGTACGGGGTGATCCTGGGGGGAGGGGGGGTTTGTCGGGAACGGGGGGTGTCCGCAGTCGCACAGGGACGGGGCGGGGCCGGGTACGCGCGAGGGCCCGGAGCAGCGCTCCGGGCCCTCGGGTACCGCGATCCGGCCGACGGGCCGCCGTCAGTGCTTGCGGCGGCCCCGCGCCCTGCCGTCCGGCCACAGCCGGGGGCTGCGCTTGGCCGCCACGTCCTCGATCCAGCCCGTGGACAGGATCATCAGCCCGATCAGCGGCCAGACCAGGACGAACATCCACTCGTCATAGGTCGTGGTCAGGAATCCGTCGAAGTGCGAGCCGATGCCGGGGACGTTCCACAGCTGGTCGAGGAGCGGCACGGCAGCCGCGATCAGCGCGTTGTGCCACAGGTAGATCGTGACGGCCCGGTTGTTGGAGAGCGTGACCAGGCGGTCGTAGCGGGCCAGCCGGCCCGGCAGCTGCGGCCAGGAGGGCGAGTACGCCAGCAGGATCGCGCAGAAGCCGAACGACCAGGTGGCCTGGGCCAGCGGGATGTCGTTGAGGTCCCAGCCGTCCTGGGTGGGGTGCCCGGAGGCCCACCACAGGCCGAACGCCATCACCATCGAGGCACAGGACACCAGCAGATAGCGCGGCAGCTTCTGGATCAGCCGGTCGTGGTGCGCGAAGCCGAGCACCCAGCAGGCCGCGTAGGTGACGAAGTCGGTGATCACCGCGCCGGTGTCGCCGGGGATGGTGACCACACCGGTCCCCAGGACCGCCGTCAGCGCCAGCGGGGCCAGCAGCACCGCCCAGGGCAGCTTGCGGAACAGTTTCAGCAGCAGCGGCGAGGCGAGCACGAACCACAGATAGGCCCGCAGGTACCAGAGCGGCTCGGCCGCCTGGACGGCCCAGGTCTGCTCCAGCATGCCGTCCTTGTGGCCGATCGACCACGGGAAGGGCGGGGTGCCCACCGGCACCAGGTAGTTGAAGAGCTTGGCCCACCACCACAGGCCCTGCTCCTTGTCCGGCTTCCAGCCCGCCGCGAACATCGCGGTCAGGATCACCGCGCCGAACGCCCACATCGGCGGCAGCAGCCGCCGCAGCCGGCCGCGGATGACGCTCCAGGCGGGCCGGCTCAGCGAGCGCGCCATCAGCGATCCGGCGAGCGCGAACATCACGCCCATCGACGGGAAGACGATCGAGAGCCAGGCGAAGCCGAAGAGGTGGTAGACGACCACGCGGACGAGCGCGAGCGAACGCAGCAGGTCCAGATAGCGGTCGCGGCCCGACGCCTTGGGCTTCGTCTCGGCGCTCACCGCGGCCACGGCCGCGGGCACCTCGACGAAGGGCTGGGGTATCGGTGCGGTCATGCGACGGGCCTCCGGTCGACGTTCTCCTTGCTGCCGCGCTGGCTGGGGATGCCCCCCGGCGCCTCCACCACACCCGTGCGCCGCAGCTTCTGCCAGCGCAGGCGGCCGCCGGTGAGGGCGGTGATCCAGGACTGGAGGAGCACCACGTACATCAGCTGGCGGTAGAGGATCTGCTGGAGCGGGAGCGACACCAGGTGGGTGAGGCGTTCGCGGTCCAGGCGGAAGGCGTAGGCGGCGCAGACCAGTTGGATCAGCAGCACGCTCAGCCACGCCACGACGGTCTTCTGGGTCGGGCCGAAGACCAGGCCGTAGAGGAGGAACACGTCGATCAGGGGGGCCAGCAGGGGGGCCAGGACCATGAACAGCGACACCAGCGGCAGGCCCACGCGGCCGAAGCGGCCCGAGGGGCCGCGCTCGAAGACGGCGCCGCGGTGCTTCCAGATCGCCTGCATCGTGCCGTACGACCAGCGGTAGCGCTGGGACCAGAGCTGCTGGACGGACTCGGGCGCCTCGGTCCAGGCGCGCGCGTTCTCCGCGTACACCACGCGCCAGCCGTCGCGGTGCATGGCCATGGTGACGTCGGTGTCCTCGGCGAGGGTGTCCTCGCTGATGCCGCCGACCCGCTCCAGGGCGGTGCGGCGGAAGGCGCCGACCGCGCCGGGGATGGTCGGCATGCAGCCCAGCACGTCGTACATCCGGCGGTCGAGGTTGAAGCCCATCACGTACTCGATGTGCTGCCAGGCGCCGATGAGCGAGTCGCGGTTGCCCACCTTGGCGTTGCCCGCGACCGCGCCGACCTTCGGGTCGCCGAACGGCTGCACCAGCTCGCGTACGGTCGACGGCTCGAAGACGGTGTCGCCGTCCATCATCACGACGATGTCGTAGCGGGCGTTGCGGATGCCGTTGTTGAGGGCGGACGGCTTGCCGCCATTGGGCTGGCGGATCACCCGGACGTTCGGCAGCCACATCGCCTCGACGATGTCCGCGGTGCCGTCGGTGGAGCCGTCGTCGACGACGAGGACCTCGATGGGGTGGTCGCTGGCCATCAGCGAGCGCACCGTGTTGGCGATGCACTCGCGCTCGTTGTACGCCGGGACGATCACCGAGACGGGCTCGGTGACCTCCGGGCCCCAGCGGAAGCCGCGCCCCCGCACCTTGCGCGCGTGCAGGAACGACAGGATCAGCATCAGGCCGAACCGGGCGAAGACCAGCACGCCGATCACGGCGAGGCCGCCGACCAGGACGTCGGTGGTGCGCTCGGAGACCTGGACCGCGAAGACGAACGCCTTGCCCTTCCACAGGTCCATGCCGGTGACCGGGGTGTGCGCGCTGGGCGCGTTCAGGGCCTCGGTCAGGTTCACGAACGTGTAGCCCTTGCCCTGGAGCCGGGGCAGGAAGGTGTCGAGCGCGGCCACGGTCTGCGAGCGGTCGCCGCCGGAGTCGTGCATCAGGACGATGGCGCCCCTGCCGTGCTTGGGCGTGGCGTTCTTGATGATCGCCTCGATGCCCGGGCGCTGCCAGTCCTCACTGTCCGTGGAGTCCAGCGCGGTGATGTACCCGCGGCTGCCCACGTACTGGATGACCGGCCAGTTCTGGTCGTCGATCGCATCCGCGAACGACGAGTACGGCGGCCGGAAGAGGGAGGTGCGGATGCCGGCGGCGCCTTCGAGGGCGAGCTGGTTCTGCGCGAGCTCCCAGTCGATGCGGGCGTGCGACTGGTAGGAGAGGTCGGGGTGGTTGAAGGTGTGCAGGCCGACCTCGTGGCCCTCGTCGACCATCCGCTTGATCAGTCCGGGGTAGCGGGCTGCGTTGGCGCCGGTGACGAAGAAGACGCCGTGCGCGTGGTACTTCCTCAGCTGGTCGAGCACCTTCGGGGTCCAGGTGGGGTCCGGACCGTCGTCGAAGGTGAGCACCAGCTTGTGCTGGGGGATGTCGAGGCTGGTGGGCTTGGCCGTGCCCCGCGCGTCGATGACCGGGCCGCCGTCCAGGATGCGCTCGGGCACCTTGCCGGTGGATGCCTCGGGGCGTATGCGGTGGTCGGCGAGTATCTCGTTGTGGACGTACCCGCGCAGCATCAGCATCGCGAAGAGGGCGACGAGGAAGAGCAGGGGCAGCAGATACCGCATGGGCAGCCTGCGGCGCCTGGGCTTGCGGGACGTACCGGGACCCGTGCGAGGGGTCCTGCGGCGAGGGGCTTTCACGTACTGGCTCCAGAGGGCGGAGTCGGCTTCGTCGACAGTCCTGTCGGGCTGCCGGACGAAGCGGTGGGGAGGCCGGGGCCCGCCGAGTGGCCGCCGGTCGGCTTCGCGGTCTGCGAGGTGCGGGGGCGCGGGGAGGCGGTGGCGGGCTTCGCGGGGTGGCTGGACTTGGCCGGCTTGGGGGTGCCGGAGGCCTTGGGCCGCCCGGATCCGGTGGCCGAGGGGTGCGTCCTGCTCTTGGCGGGGACGCCGGGCCTGACGGTGGCGGGGCGGGGGGTGTGCGACTCGGTGGGGGCGGGGGTGACCTGGACGGTCTCGGTCTTCTTCTCCTTGGCGGCGGGCCCGGGTATGCCGAGCCAGGGCGCGCGGGAGCTGCCGCCGAGCAGACTGCCGACGAGCATCACGGCGTAGCAGGTGCATGCCAGGCCGAAGACCCAGCCGAGCCGGCGCAGGTTCTTGCCGCGGCGGCCGCTCTCGTCCACGAAGACGGGGCCGTCCGGGTCAGCGCCCGCGACCGGCGCCTGGATGTCGACCCGCACCTCGGGCTGGACCTGCGTCTGCACCCGGGGCTGGACCTGCGTCTGCGCCTGCGGCTGGACCTGGGTCCGCTCCTCGGACGGGGACCAGCCCTGCGTCGGGATCCGCGTCCCGGTCCGCACGGGGTCCTGCGCCGACGGGCCGTCCGGCAGTCGTCCGGCGACGTTCAGTTCCATCGTGAAGTCGTCGAGCGGGCCGCGGGGCTCCTCGACCGGGTTGGGGGATCGCCCCTGAGATATGTCTTTTCGCCAATTGTCCACTTTGCGTACGCACTTCCCCACTGGATGATTCGCGGGTTGCGCGCACTCCTCTAGCGGGCGCTGCGTTCCGGATCGGGTCCCCACCCGTTCCACGCACCCCCACTACCACACCGCACCCGGGGAATGAATGTAGCGCACGCCGCTGTGAGCCAGGTTCACGCACGATGTGTTGTTCCTCAACTGGAACACCAGAGTGGCATCAGCGAGACATGAGCGACACATCCCCCTCCGGAAGCCAGCTGTCGGGGGGCAGATCCAGCCATCCGGATCCTTCCCCCATCCGCCGGGCGACCTCGCGCAGAACCCGCAGGCCCGGGTGGGTCAGCCCCTTGCGCCACACCAGCGACACCGGGGACAGCGGTACGGGAGCGGTCAGCGGCCGGAGCACCATCCCGGGGATCTCCAGGAAGTCCGTGCTGGCCAGCACCGACCAGCCGCGCGCCAGCACCACCCGGGCGAACTCCTCCTTGCCGGAGATCTCCGGGAAGGGAGCGGCCAGTTCCGTACCCCGCCCGGCGAAGAGCCGCTTGGCCAGATCCGTCCACTCCGCGGTCGCCGGATTGCCCGCCCCCGCATAGAGCGTCTCCCCCGCGAGCGCGTCCACGGGCACCTCCGCGAGCCCCGCGAGGCGGTGGCCCTCGGGCAGTAGCACCGCCATCCGCTCGTACCGGACCGGCTGGTGCGACAGACCCGCGAGCACCGAGGGGTCGAGCCCGGCGACCCGGCCGAAGGAGACGTCGAGGCGCCCGGCGAGGATGTCGGCGGCGGCCCCGGTGAGCCCGCTCAGATAGCGCGCCACGAACTCCTGCCCGGCCGCCGCCTCCCGGGCCCGCGTCAGCACCCGGTGGCCGGTGCCGACGGGGGCGCTGATGTCGACGAGCAGCGGCCGGGACTCGGCGGCCCAGCCCGCCCGGAGTTCGTCGTGCGCGGCGAGCACCCGCCGCGCGTACGGCAGCAGCCGCTCCCCGTCGGCGGTGAGCTCCACCGCGCGCGTGGTCCGCACGAACAGCTCGGCGCCCAGGTCCCGTTCGAGCCGCCGCACATCCCGGCTGAGCGCCTGCTGGGCGACGAAGAGCCGGGCGGCGGCCCGGGTGAAGTGCAGCTCCTCGGCGACGGCGGTGAACGCGCGCAGCAGCCGGGGGTCGATGTCCTGGGTCACGGACGGCAGTCAACCGTACGGCCGTTGGCAACGGAAGTGCGTGAATGGCCTCTGATCAGGTGTTGGACGCCCGCGCCCGGGTCCGGGGAAGCTCGGTGCATGCCGCAGCTGATGACCGTCTCGGGCTCGACCCTGGTGCTCGCCGGACCCGTTCCCTACGAGCGCGCTCCCCGCGGGCCCCGCCGCACGGCGCCCGCGAGAGCCGCCCGGACCGCCCCCTACCGCCGCCTCTTCGCCGTCCCCGGCGCCCGCGCCTTCACCCTGGGCAACCTCATCGCCCGGCTGCCCATGGGCATGTTCACCGTGAGCGCCGTGATCATGATCGCCGGGTCGCGGGGCTCGTACGCCCTCGCCGGGGCCGTCACCGCCACCGGTCTCGCCGCCACCGCCCTGGTCGCGCCGTGGACCGCGCGGCTGGTCGACCGCCACGGCCAGGCCCGCGTCGCCGTGCCCGCCACCGCGGTCGCGGTGCTCGGCTCACTGGCGCTGCTGCTCTGCGTCCGCCTCGGCGCGCCCGACTGGACGCTCTTCGCCTCCTACGCCGCCACCGCCACCACCCCGAACACCGGCGGGATGTCCCGGGCGCGCTGGGCGCACGTCCACCGGGGCGACCCGGCGGCCCTGCACACCGCCAACTCCTTCGAACAGGCCGTGGACGAGCTGTGCTTCATGCTCGGCCCGGTCGCCGCGGCCTTCCTCTGCACCGCCCTGTTCCCGGAGGCGGGGACGCTGGCCGGGGCGGTGCTCCTGATGACGGGCGTGCTGGTCTTCTCGGCCCAGCGCGCCACGGAACCGCCGGCCGCCCCGCGCACCGCCGCCCGCCCGCCGCTGCGCCTGCCCGGCCTCGTCCCGCTGCTCGGCGTCTTCCTCGCCACGGGCGCGGTGTTCGGCTCGATGGAGGTGGTGACACTGGCGTACGCGTCGGGGCTCGGCCACGGTCCCTCCGGTGGCGCGGTGCTCGCCCTCCAGGCGGCCGGGTCGGGGGTGGCCGGACTGCTCTACGGCTCGGTGCGGCCCGCGCGTTCGGTCTCCCGGCGGCTGCTGGTGTGCGTGGGGGCGATGACGGTGCTGATGTGCCTGCCGCTCCTCGCGGCGGCCACCGGTTCGCTGGCGGTGCTGGCCGGCGCCCTGCTGCTGGCCGGGGCGGCGACCGCGCCGACCATGGTCACCGGGATGACCCTGGTCCAGCGGCTCACGCCCGAGGGCCGGCTGAACGAGGGGATGACCCTCGCGGTCACCGCGATCCTGGGCGGCATCGCGGCCGGCTCGGCGACGGGCGGCTGGCTCACCGACCACGCCCCGGCCACGACCGCGTACCTCGCGCCGCTCTGCGCCGCGGGTCTCGCGCTGGTGGCGTGCGCGGCGGGCCCGGCGCGGCGGCGCTGAGGGCGGGTGGTCCGTACCGTACGACCAGGGCGGGCCCGGCACGTACGACGAAGGCCCGGCCGCTCAACGCGGCCGGGCCTTCGCCTCAACATGGGAAAGTGGAGATGGCGGGAATCGAACCCGCGTCCAACGGTGCTGAATCAGGGCTTCTCCGTGTGCAGTTCGCTGCGCTTTTCTCGGCCCCGGAGATCACGCGAACAAGTCTCCGACGGGCTCAGCCACTGTTTGATTTCCTTCTGGGCCCCGTGGCCGGGCTCAGAAGTTTAGATCCCTTGATGATGCCAGGATCCGGGTCGGGATCACCCCCGGGCTGACACTTCGCAAGTCGCTACTTAGGCAGCGAGGGCGAAGGAATCGCGCTTGGTGTTGGCGATTATTGGTTGCGACATATGGTTAACGAGATCATTGCCGCTTCCTCGACACGCTTCCCCTGCTCCGACATCCGCTGTCGAAACCGATCATCCCCATGTTTTGTTAACAAGGTGCTCCGCCCCGGGGGGCGGCGCTGTAGCCATGGTACGCGACGCGGACCGCGGCTCGCCAGGACATTTACGCCCGCTGCCGCCGCCGGGCCGCCGCGACGGCGCGGTTCGTCTCCCGGGTGTCCTGCTTCTCCCGCAGCGTCTGGCGCTTGTCGTACTCCTTCTTGCCCTTCGCCAGCGCGATCTCGATCTTCGCCCGGCCCTCCTTGAAGTACAGGACGAGGGGCACGATCGTGTGACCCGACTCCTGCGACTTGCTCGCCAGCTTGTCGATCTCGGCGCGGTGCAGCAGCAGCTTCCGCTTGCGCCGCGCGCTGTGGTTGGTCCAGGTGCCCTGGGCGTACTCCGGTACGTGGACGTTGTGCAGCCAGGCCTCGCCCTGGTCGATCTGGACGAACCCGTCGACCAGCGACGCCCGCCCCTGGCGCAGCGACTTCACCTCGGTGCCGGTGAGCACGAGACCGCACTCGTAGGTGTCGATGATGAGGTAGTCGTGCCGCGCCTTCTTGTTCTGCGCGACGAGCTTGCGCCCGTTGCCCTTGTCCTTCTCTTTTGCCTTAGCCATAGTGCGGCCATTTTCGCACTACGACCGCCCCCCGAGGCCACTCAATACCGCCTCGGCCCGCTTCTCGGCCCGCTCGGTGACCGGTACGTCCGGGGTGATGCCCTTCCCGTCCACCGCGTGCCCGGCCGGGGTGCGGTAGTGGCCGACGGTCAGCTCGGCCACCGAGCCGTCCGGCAGCTCGGTCGGCATCTGGACCGAACCCTTGCCGAAGGTGCGCGAGCCGACCGTGACGGCCCGGCCGCGGTCCTGGAGAGCCCCGGTCAGCAGCTCGGCCGCGCTCATGGTGCCGCTGTCGACCAGGACGACCAGCGGGCGGGCGGTGTCGCCGGCCCGGTCCGCGTAGAGCGCGCGCTGGCGGCCGTGCACGTCGTAGGTGGCGACCAGGCCGCCGTCGAGGAAGGCGGAGGCGGCCGAGGCGGCCTCGGTGACCAGGCCGCCGGTGTTGCCCCGCAGGTCGAGGAGGACCCCGGCGCCACCGGGGGCCGCGCGGACCGCCCTGCGCACCCGCTCGCCGGAGCCCTTGGTGAAGGCCGCCACCTTGATCATCACGTCGCCGCCCGGCAGCGCGCTCACCGTCACGGTCTCGGTGGTGAGCTCGGCCCTGCGCAGCGCCTGGGTCCAGGTCCGCCCGGCCCGGTCGAGACCGAGGACGACCCGGCTGCCGGGGGTCGCCCCCTCGCCGCGCAGCAGCGCCACGACCTCGGTGACCGGCAGGGTGTCCAGCGCGCGGCCGTCGATCGTGACGAGCCGGTCGCCCGCCCTGATCCCGGCGCGGGCGGCCGGGCCGCCGGGCTGGAGGCGGGTCACCTCGACGCGGCCGCCGGCGGTGCGCCTCGCCCACAGGCCGACGCCGGTGTAGCGGCCGTCGAGGGCGTTCTCGAACTGCTCGTACGCGCTCTGGTCGTACACCGCGCCCCAGCGGTCGCCGCTGCGGCTGACGGCCTCGGCCGCCGCCTGCGTACCGGACTTGCCGTCGGCGACCGCCTGGGCCGCGGCCCGGGCCACGTCCGCGCCGCGGTCGCGGGGCTCGACGGCGGAGGCGGGCAGGGCGTGCAGCGGGGTGCGGCGCTCCTCGGCCTGCGGCAGCGAGCCGGTCACCGCGGCGGTCGCCAGGACCGAGACGAAGACCAAGGTCAGAGTCGCCCCGCGGCGCACTCCGCGGGACCTGGGACAGCTGTCCGGACCTGACATGGCGTCGAGTCTAGGACAACGCGAGGGCGCCGCAGGGGCTGTTGCTCCTACGGCGCCCGGGGCACATCTCACACTCCGACGGCCTCGCGTCACACCTTCAGGTACTTGCGCAGCGCGAAGAACGCGGCCAGCGAGGGCATCAGCACACTCGCGGCCAGCACCAGCGGCAGCTTGGCGAGGACCGCGTCCCAGCCGATGAAGTTGATCAGATTCAGCTTGTGCGACAGGTCGAGGCCGTGGTCGATCATGAAGTAGCGGCCGACGATCAGCATCCCGGAGGCGGCGATGCCGCCGAGCACCCCGGCGAAGGCGGCCTCCATGATGAACGGCGCCTGGATGTAGAAGCTCGAAGCGCCGACCAGGCGCATGATGCCCGTCTCACGCCGTCTGCTGAACGCCGAGACCCGGACCGTGTTGACGATCAGCATCAGCGCCACGACCAGCATCACCGCCATGACCAGGACCGCGGCCACGTTCATCCCGCCGAGCAGGCTGAACAGGTTCTCCAGGATGCCCTTCTGGTCCTGGACGGACTGCACGCCGTCGCGCCCGGCGAAGGCGGTGGCGACCACCTTGAACTTCTCCGGGTCCTTGAGCTTGACCCGGAACGACTCCTGCATCTGGTCCGGCGTGATGGAGCCGGCCATCGGCGAGTCGCCGAACTGCTCCTTGTAGTGCTTGAACGCCTGGTCCGCGGACTCGTAGGTGACGGTCTCGACGATGTCGAGCTTCTTCAGGTCGGCCTCGATGTCCTTCTTCTGCTGGGCGGTGACAGCGCCCTTGGAGCACTTGGCGACGGACTCGGCGTCGGCCTTGTTGCAGAGGAAGATCGAGACGTTGACCTTGTCGTACCAGTAGCCCTTCATGTTGTTGACCTGATCCCGCATCAGCAGCGAACCGCCGAACAGGGCCAGGGACAGGGCCACGGAGACGATGACGGCGAACGTCATGGTCAGGTTGCGGCGGAGACCGACGCCGATCTCCGAGAGTACGAACTGCGCGCGCATGGCGACTGGTTGGGCCTTTCCGTGCTGGTCGTGCTTCCGAGCTCGATGCTCAGCGCATCAGTGCTGGTAGCCGTAGACGCCGCGCGCCTGGTCACGCACGAGACGGCCCTTTTCGAGCTCGATCACACGCTTGCGCATCTGGTCGACGATGTTCTGGTCGTGGGTCGCCATGATGACGGTCGTCCCGGTCCGGTTGATGCGGTCCAGGAGCTTCATGATGCCCACGGAGGTCTGCGGGTCGAGGTTGCCGGTCGGCTCGTCCGCGATCAGCAGCATCGGCCGGTTGACGAAGGCCCGCGCGATGGCGACGCGCTGCTGCTCACCGCCGGAGAGCTCCCCGGGACGCCGGTCCTCCTTGCCGCCGAGTCCGACCAGGTCGAGCACCTGGGGCACGGCCTTCCTGATCTCCCCGCGCGGCTTGCCGATGACCTCCTGGGCGAAGGCGACGTTCTCGGCCACCGTCTTGTTGGGCAGGAGGCGGAAGTCCTGGAAGACGGTGCCGAGCTGGCGCCGCATGTGCGGCACCTTCCAGTTGGAGAGCCGGGCCAGGTCCTTGCCGAGGACGTGCACCTGCCCCTGGCTGGCGCGCTCCTCGCGCAGGATGAGTCGCAGGAAGGTCGACTTCCCGGAGCCGGAAGAACCGACGAGGAAGACGAACTCGCCCTTCTCGATGTCGAGGGAGACGTCCCGCAGAGCGGGGTGGCTCTGCTTGGGATAGGTCTTGGAGACGTTGTCGAATCGGATCACGGTGCACCACGGTCGCCGGGAATAGGTGTGCGTGACACTACGCGAACCGGCCTGGGCCGTGCAGGCACCGTTCGGGGATGTTCCGGGGATGCGCCTTATGTCCCGTTGACGGTGGCCTCCGGACCCCCTCACGGGGGCAGAATCCGGCGGGGCGCGCCGAAACGCGCGCGAGCTGGCACAGTGGTAGGGGGAACGGTTGCGTTTCCCTGAGCGTTGTGCGGAGCAGTAGGTGCCTACAGCGGCTCCGCCGCGCGGGAGGAGGAAAGCGCATGACCTACGACCGCTTGGTGTGCGCGAACTGCGCGGCGCCGGTCAGCGAGGGCCGCTGCCCCGTCTGCCGGGCCAACCGCCAGCGGCTCCAGCAGGAGGGCCCCTGGGGCGGCCTGAGTCCGGCCGCCCTGGTGACGCTGCTCGTGGTGCTGGTGGCCGCGTTGGCGCTGCTGGCCCACCAGACCGCGTGACGTCACGGCACCGGGCCGCACGGCCCGGCCGCTTCTGACACGTCGGGTGTACGCGAGTGGGGCCCGGGGTGCGCACCGCGCCCCGGGCCCCACTTTCGTACGGTGTGCCGACTACCGTGCGTGACGCCTAGGCGACCGTGCGGCCGCCGACCAGACGCGGCATGAAGCGGAAGCCGATGCCGCCGGCGATCATCGTCGCGGCGCCGAGCAGCAGGAACGTGGTCTCGCCCGCACCGGTCTCGGCGAGCTCCTCCTTGGGCTTGCCCTGCTCGACCGGCTTGGAGCCACCGCTGTCCGGGGTGGTGTTGTCCGGGCAGCTGGCCCCGTCGAGGGAGACGGTGCAGGTGCCGCCGGTGGAGCCGCCGGTGCTGCTGGAACCGCCGGTGGCGGAGGAGCCGCCGGTGGAGCCGCCCGTGGCGGACGAACCGCCGGTGGAGCTGCCGCCGGTCGCGGAGCTGCCGCCGGTGGACGAGGAACCGCCCGTGGAGGACGAGCCCCCGGTGGAGGAGCTGCCGCCGGTGGACGAGCCGCCGGTGGACGAGCTGCCGCCGGTGGTGGAGGAGCCGCCCGTGGTGCTGCTGCCGCCCGTGGTGCTGCTGCCGCCGGTGGACGAGGAACCGCCCGTGGAGGACGAGCCGCCGGTGGTGGACGAGCCGCCCGTGGTGGACGTGCCCCCGGTGGACGAGCTGCCGCCGGTCGTCGAGGTGGAACCGGACGAGCCGCCGACGTCGGCACCGCCGATGCCGCCGGTGGAGGAGGTCCCGCCCGTGGTCGACGTGCCGCCCGAGGAGGACGTACCGCCGGTGGACGAGGTACCGCCCGTGGTCGACGTGCCGCCCGTGGAGGACGTACCGCCGGTGGTCGAGGTACCGCCCGAGGAGGAGGAACCGCTGGTGGAGGAACCACCCGTGTCGGCGCCGCCGATGCCGCCCACCGTGCCGGTGGTGCCCTCGGGCTCGCCCTGGACGCCGAGGCCGACGTCCACGCCGCTCTTGTCGGCCTCGGCCTTGGCGCTGATGCCGCCGATGTTGACGTCGACACCGGCGGCCTGAGCCGCCCCCGCGGCGGTCAGGGACGCGCCCGCCGCGATCACCGCGCCCGCGGCTATCCGTGCAAAGCGGACCCGCGTCATTTTCGTCATCTGGCTGCTACCCCCAGTAGCTCAAGTGTCATGGAGCAGCGTCCGGGGGCCGCGGGACCGGGGGGATACGTTTCTCCGTCGCCCCCGTCACACGCGCCCCGGAAATACGCATGCCGCGCGTCACCCTTCCGCACTTCTGAGAATGACGTCAAGGCCGTTGCGTACGTAATGCCCGGAATGGCGTGACTTGCCCGTCGTACGGAGTTGCGACTGTGACGTAAAAAGGGAACTGCCGCTCAACGAACGGCAGTTCCCTTGTCGACAAAGCCCCGAAAGGGCGGTCGATTACTTCTCCTGCTGCTTGCGCCAGCGAATTCCGGCTTCGAGGAAACCGTCGATCTCACCGTCGAGGACGGCCTGCGGGTTGCCCACCTCGAACTCGGTGCGCAGGTCCTTGACCATCTGGTACGGGTGCAGGACGTAGGAGCGCATCTGGTTGCCCCAGGAGCTGCCGCCGTCCTTGAGGGCGTCCATCTTGGCCTGCTCCTCCTGGCGGCGGCGCTCAAGGAGCTTGGCCTGGAGGACGTTCATGGCGCTGGCCTTGTTCTGGATCTGCGAGCGCTCGTTCTGGCAGGAGACGACGATGCCGGTCGGCAGGTGCGTGATGCGGACCGCGGAGTCGGTCGTGTTGACGCCCTGGCCGCCGGGGCCGGAGGCGCGGTAGACGTCGATGCGCAGCTCGCCCTCGTCGATCTCGACGTGGTCGCTGGACTCGACGACCGGCAGCACCTCGACGCCCGCGAACGAGGTCTGGCGGCGGCCCTGGTTGTCGAAGGGCGAGATCCGCACCAGGCGGTGGGTGCCCTGCTCGACGGAGAGCGTGCCGTAGGCGTACGGCGCCTTGACCACGAAGGTGGTCGACTTGATGCCGGCCTCCTCCGCGTACGACGTCTCGTAGACCTCGGTGGAGTAGCCGTGGCGCTCGGCCCAGCGCAGGTACATGCGCTGGAGGCGCTCGGCGAAGTCCGAGGCGTCGACGCCGCCGGCCTCGGCGCGGATGTTGACCAGGGCCTCGCGCTCGGCGTACTCGCCGGACAGGAGCGTCCTGACCTCCATCTCGTCCAGGGCCTTGCGCACCGAGACCAGCTCGGCCTCCGCCTCCGCGAGGGTGTCCGCGTCGTCCATCTCCTCGGCGAGCTCGAAGAGCACGCTGAGGTCGTCGATCCGGCCGCGCAGCGTCTCGGTCTTGCGGACCTCGGCCTGGAGGTGCGAAAGCTTGCTCGTGATCTTCTGGGCGGCCTCCGGGTCGTCCCACAGGGACGGCGCGGCGGCCTGCTCCTCAAGCACGGCAATGTCTGCCCTCAGCTTGTCGAGGTCCAGGACGGCCTCGATCGACCCCATGGTCGAGGAGAGGGACTTCAGCTCTTCGGATACATCGACGACTGCCACGGGTCCAGCGTAACGGCTGCGCGCAAGGACGTTTCCCCCGCGGCGTGCCACGGGGGAACGGGCCCGGGACTACGGGGCCGGCGCCGAGTGCTTGGAGTCCTGCGGGGGCTTGTCGTCGTCGCCCGAGGTGGCGAGCCAGCCGCCGACGGCGACCGCGGCCGTCAGCACCACCGCCGAGGCCCCCAGGATCAGCCGCCGCCGGCGCAGCTGGTCCGCCCGGTGCCGGGCCGAGCCCGGGCGCGGGGTGCCCGCCGGGCGGGGGGCCCGGGCGGTGCCCAGGGGGCCGCCCGCCAGCTCGTCGGGGCCGGGGACGCGCATGCTGGTGTGGGTGTCGCGGTTGGAGTCCAGGGGGGCGCCCGGGACCAGCGGCACCGCGCCCCGGCGGGGCCTGCCGGAGGGGGCCGCGGGCTCCTCGTAGACCGGCTCCTCGGGCTCCTCGGCGTCCGGCTCGTCGACGTCCAGCGGCGGCATCCCGGCCACCAGCGGCAGCAGCTCGCGCAGCCGGGCGGAGAGCTCGGAGGCGCGCAGCCGGGAGGCCGGTGCCTTGGCGAGGCACTGGACCATCAGCTGCCACAGCTCGTCCGGGATGCCGGGCAGCGGCACCACGGTCTCGGTGACGTGGCGGCGCAGGACCGCGCCGGGGTGGCCGCCGCCGAAGGGGGTGAAGCCCGCCAGGAGCTCGTAGAGGACGGTCGCCAGGGCGTAGATGTCGACCGCCGCCCTGGGCGGCAGGCCCTCGACGATCTCGGGGGCGAGGTAGTCGGGCGTGCCGATGATGCGGGTGGCCTTGGTGCGGCGCGGGGTGTCGATCAGCTTCGCCACGCCGAAGTCCGTGAGGAGCGCGGGGTGCGCGCCGCCGGGGCCGAGCGGGCCCTGCATGTCCAGGAGGATGTTCTCGGGCTTGACGTCGCGGTGCACGATCCCGGCGGCGTGCGCGGCGGCCAGGCCGTCGGCCACGTCCGCGACGATGGCGACCGCCGCCTCGGGCGCGAGCCGGCGCTCGCGGTCGAGCCGGGTGCGGACGTCCGTGCCCCGCACCAGGTCCATGACCAGGGCGAGGTCGTTGCCGTCGACGACCAGGTCGCGTACGCCCACGACGTTCGGGTGGTCGAGGCCGAGCAGCGCGGTGCGCTCCTGGACGAAGCGGCCGACCAGCTCCTGGTCGGCGGCGAGGTCCTCGCGCAGCAGCTTGATGGCGACGGGCCCGTCCGGGCCCTCGCCGAGCCACACCGTGCCGGCGCTGCCCCGCCCCAGGATCTGGTGGGCGGTGTACCGGCTGCCGATATTCCGTGCCAAGACTGCTCCCTCAGCGGCTGGCTGTGCACGCCGAGGCTACGCGGCCAGGGGGGCAACCTTCACTTCCGAGGGGGAATTCACCCCCTGGAAGTCGACAAATCCATGAAGTCGGCGTTCCGGAACGCCTTACTTGCCCCCGAGTTTGCCGATCCAGCCCGACACCTTGTCGACGGCGTCACCGATCGCCTGCCAGTAGCTCTTGCCCTCGGCCACCCAGTCCTGGAGCGGGGTGAGCTCCCAGACGAGCCAGCCCGCCACGAACAGCAGGACCAGGGTGAACAGACAGCCCTTGAGGCAGCCGAGCCCCGGAATCCGCATCGGGTTGGCGCTGCGGCGGCGCGGCTCACGGGGCTCGCGCGCCGCGGGTGCCTGCGGCTGCTGGGGCGCCTGCGGCGGGGCGTACTGCCGGCGCTGCTGGTGCTGGGGCGGCGGCGCGTACTGCTGGTGCTGCGGGGGCTGCTGCGCGTACGGCTGGGGCTGCTGCGGCTGCCGGTACTGCTGGGGCTGCGGCTGCGGCGCGTACTGCTGGGGGCGCTGCTGCTGGGGATGCTGCTGCTGCTGAGGACGCTGCTGGGGCTGCTGCGCCTGGCGGTGCGGGCGGCGGCGCAGCGGGTCCTGCTCCGGGTCCAGGTACTGCACCTGCGTCTGCTCGTTGCGGTCGCGGGCCGCCTGGAGCTGCGACTGCCAGGGGTGCGGCTCCTCGGGCCGGTCGGGACCGCCCTGGGGGCCGCCGTACTGGTTCTGCCCCTGCCCCACCGGCGGCAGCACCGCCGTCGGGTCGGGCGCGCCCCGGCCGGGCAGGACCGCGGTCGGGTCCGCGGCGCCGGGGGTGTGCGGCAGGTACGAGGTCGCGGCGTTCGGGTCGTACGCGCCCGCGCTGGTGGGCAGCACCTGGGTCGGGTCGGCCGCGCCGGGCGTCTCGGGGACGGGCGCGGGCGCCGGGTCGGGCGCGAGCAGCGCGCCGACGCCGTCGGCCGCCTCGACCTGGGCGGGGGTGGAGTGCACCCCGATGCCGTCGGCCACCACGCGCAGGGCGCGCGCGAGGTTCTCCGCGCTCGGCCGCTCGTCCGGGTTCTTGCGCAGACAGCGCTCGATGACCGTCCACAGCGGGGCGGGCACGGTGGTGGGGCGGCGCGGCTCCTCGCTCAGATGCCGGTGCAGCACCTCGAGAGCCGTGCCCCCGGCGAACGGCGGACGCCCGGTGACCAGCTCGTACATCAGGATTCCGGCGCCGTAGACGTCGACGGCGGAGGTCTGCGGGCGGCCCTCGGCGGACTCCGGCGCGACGTACGCGGGCGTGCCCACGAACTCGTGCGTACGGGTCAGGCCCGGGGAGTCCGCGAGGCGCGCGATGCCGAAGTCGGTGAGCATCGGGTGCATGGCGCCGTCGCGCTCGTCGAGCAGGACGTTGGCGGGCTTCAGGTCGCGGTGGACCACGCCGTCGGCGTGGCTCGCGGCGAGCGCGTCCGCGATCTGCGCGGTGAGCAGGGACGCGGCGACCGGGGTGAAGGGCCCGTTGTCCCGCAGATAGCGGTGCAGGTCGGGGCCGTCGACCAGGTCCATGACCAGGGCGAGCAGATCGCCCTCGACGACGAGGTCGCGGGTGCGCACGATGTTGGGGTGCGTCAGGCGCAGCAGCACCGACCGCTCGCGCAGGAACCGCATCACGACGTCGGCGTCGTTGGCGAGCTCCTCCTTGAGGACCTTGATCGCGACGGTCTCGCCGGGCTGGCCGGCCACCGCAGCCTCGGCACCCGCCGCCTCCCTCTGGCGGGCGCGCCAGACGGTACCCGTGGCACCGCGTCCGAGCGGCTCCTCGAGCAAGTACTTGCTGCCTACCGGCCGCACGTCATGCGCTCCCTGCTGGTCTGGCTGGATCCGGGTCTCCTCGGGTGTCCCCCGGGCCGCCCACTGTAGTGCCGACGGCTGTCACCACGGCCGTGGCGGCGCGGGCCCGCGGGCTCCGGCTGTTCGAAGGGAAGACGCCGCCGTCGCACGGAAGGTTGCCGAACGGCCGTGCCGAAGCGGGGTGAACGATTCCGCCGAGGTGCGCAACCGGCCACTTTGCGGCCACATTTGCGTCGAGAGCCGATCATTCAAGATCACTTGGAGGTGGGTGGCGGGCGTGTTGTCAGTGGCAGGTGCGAGGATGCCCTCAGCACGACATGTGTGCCTGGTGGGGGGAATCACAAGGGCCTTTCCCTCCGTGCCCGGCACCCCCGCGCAGAAGGGACCGCCGAGGCGATGCAGATCCGGCTGACCGTCCTCACGCCGCGCAGCGGCCACGCTGCGGCGCGCGCCTGCGACGTGCTCGTGACCGCGCCGGCCGGGACCGCCCTGGCGGCCGTCGCCTCGGGCCTCGCCACGGCCGCGTCCGGCTCCGAGGTGTCGAGCACGGTCGTGCTCTACGCGGGCCGTGAGCGGCTCGACCCCCAGCGCCGCGTCCTGGGCGAACCGCCCCTGGTGGACGGCGCGGTGCTGTCCCTCTCCGCCCCGGCCGACTCCTCGACGTACGCCTACGAGGAGCACGAGGAGGCCGTCCGCGCCCGCCTGTGCGTGGTGGCGGGGCCGGACGCGGGCGGGGTCCACCTGCTGCACGGCGGCCAGATCCGCGTCGGCCGCTCGGCGGACGCGGACGTCCCGCTGGACGACCCGGACGTGTCCCGGCTGCACTGCGCGGTCACGGTCGGCGAGGGCGGCCGGGTCTCGGTGGCCGACCTGGGCTCGACGAACGGCACGCGCGTGGACGGCGCCCCGGTCGGCCCGCACCCGGTGCGGCTGCCGGTGGGCGCCCTGCTGCGCCTCGGCGAGTCCGCGCTGCGCCTGAGCACCGGGGCCCCGTCCCCGCAGCCGCTGCCCACGACACCGGACGGGGAGGGCCACATCCGGGTGACTCCGGCGGCTTCCCCGGCCCCGGACCCGGCCAGGTCCGCAGAAGCCGCGCCGCTCGCGCCCGGCCCCGGGTCCGCCGCCCGGGTGCCGTCCCCGCGCGCGTCGAGCGAGCCGGTCCCCACCGCCCCCGGACCGACGACCCACGGCACCGGGAGCACGCCCGCCCCGGGCGGCCCCGGTCCCGCCGAAGCGGGGGAGAGCGGCGGACGGCCGCACGCACGCGACGGCGCGGAGGCTGACGAGGCCTACGGCGAGGCCGGACGAGGGCGTACGGAGGGCGGGTTCGGTACGTACGGCGGCGTGCCGGGGGCGAGGAGTGCCGCCGGGGGCGGCAGCGGTGATGACGCCGGTGACGGCGGTGACGGGTGGGGTTTCGCCCCCGGGGCGCAGGGTCACGGCCCGGGGCCGGGGCTGGTGCCGGGCCCCGGGCCGGGTGGCGAGGGGTACGGCCCCGGGCCGGGCGGTGAGGGATACGGGGCCGGGCCGGGTGGTGAGGGATACGGGCCTGGGCCGGGTGGCGTGGGCCAGGGATCCGGGCCGGGGCAACAGGGTTACGGCCGCGGGCCGGGCGGTGCGGTCCATGGGGCTGGGCCGGGTGGTGAGGGTTACGGGCCTGGGCCGGGTGGCGTGGGCCAGGGATCCGGGCCGGGGCAACAGGGTTACGGCCGCGGGCCGGGCGGTGCGGTTCACGGGGCGGGACCGGGCGGTGAGGGATACGGGCCCGGGCCGGGCGGCGGGGTCCAGGGATCCGGGCCGGGCGGCGCGGGGCAGGGGTCCGGGGTCGGGGCCAGTCGGAGGGTCGGGACGCCTCCCCGTGGGACGCGGCTGCCCGAGGACGTCGAGCACGCGCGCGCGGACGACGGAGCCGCGGCGCGGCGGCGCGGCGGGATCGGTGCCTGGGCGCGGCGGCTGACCGGCGGCCGCCCCGAGTCCGTGGACGAACCGGCGCCGACCGAGACCGCCGCCGTGGTGCCGGGCGGCTCCCCCCGCGCGCCCGAGCGCTGGCCCGACCCGGCCGCGCTGCTGCTGACCGCGCTCGGCCCCGGGCCGAGGCTGTGGGAGCGGCGCCCCGGGCACCCGGAGGAGCTGGCGATCCGGGTGGGGACGGCGGACCGCGGCGAGCTCGCGGCCGTGCCCGTGACCGTCGGGCTGCGGGAGGTGGGCTCGCTGGGGCTCGCCGGGCCCCGCGCCAGGCTGAACGGGCTGGCGCGGGCGGCCGTGGCCCAGCTCGCGGCGCTGCACGCGCCGGCCGACCTGGAGATCGTCCTCATCAGTACGGAGCGCGGCCGCAGCCTCCAGACGCGTACGGCGGAGTGGGGCTGGCTCGGCTGGCTCCCGCATGTGCGCCCCGGGCACGGCCAGGACTGCCGGCTGCTCCTGGCGTACGACCGCGAGCAGGCCACCGCCCGGACGACCGAGCTGGTCCGGCGCCTGGACGACAGCCCCCTGGGCCCCGGCTGGGCGTCCGCCGACGCGGCGGCCGTGGCCGACGCCACCCGCCGCTACTCGGGTCCGTACACGGTGGTGATCGTCGACGGCGACCCCGGTTCGTCCGTGCTGCGCGAGACGACGGCCCGGCTGGCCTGCGCCGGGGGCGCGGCCGGCATCCATCTGCTCTGCCTCGCCGAGACCCCGCCCGCCTCGCCCGTGTCGCCGGTGGAGGCGACGTACGAGTCGGCGTGCGCGGTCTCGCTGCCCTTCCGCGAGTGCGGGGCGGCGGCGCTGCTGAGCGGCGACGTGGCCACCGCGCTGCGGCTGCTGCGCACGGCGGGCGGACGTCCGGCCGGGCACGGCACGCTGGCGGTGGTGGACGCGGTGTCGGCGGCCTGGGCCGAGCGCTTCGCGCGGGCGCTCGCGCCGCTGCGCGCGGGCGACGGGACGACCGCGCCCGGCCGGCCGCCGGTGGCGCTGCCCCCCTCGTCCCGGCTGCTCGACGAGCTGGGCCTGGCGCGGGCCACCCCGGCGTCCCTGATGGCGCGCTGGGAGTCGGCGCCGGACGGCGCGGCGGTGCTCGGCACCGGGCCGCGCGGCCCGGTCGGCGTCGACCTCGCCTCCGAGGGGCCGCATCTGCTGGTCGAGGGCCCGGCGGGCAGCGGGCGTACGGAGCTGCTGCGGGCGGTCGCCGCGTCGCTGGCGGCGGGGGCGCGGCCGGACCGGCTGGCGCTCGTGCTGGTCGACGGGGCGGGCGGGGAGCGCGGCGAGGGGCTGCGCCCCTGCACCGAACTCCCCCATGTCTCGACGTACTTGGTGGCCTCGGACCCGGTCCGGATGCGGGAGTTCGCGCAGGCGCTGGGGGCGGAGCTGAAGCGGCGGGCGGAGTTGCTGGGGGAGCTGGGGTTCACGGAGTGGCTCGCCCGGCAGGAGCCCGGGCAGGGAGCCGAGGAGGTGGCGGGACGGGTGGTGGGCCCCCGGCCACCGGCCCCCGGTGAGCAGCAGGGCGAGGGGGACGCGCCGTCCACGAGCACGCTGCGGCTGCGCCCCCTGGGGCGTACGCGTACGGAGGCGGGGCCGCCGCCCCTGGCACGCCTCGTCGTCCTGGTGGACGACTTCGACGCGCTGCTCGCGCCCGCGCTGGGCAGCCCCGGGCGGCCCGCGGCGGGCTCGGTGGTGCGCGCGCTGGAGGCGGTGGCGCGGGACGGCGAGCGGCTGGGCGTCCACCTGGTGGCGACGTCGTCGCGTCCGGAGCGCACGGCGGAGACGGAGCTGGCGCGCCGGGTACGGCAGGTGGTGCGGCTGGACGCGCCTCCGCTCGTCCCGTCGCCGGAGGAGCCGTCACCGGGGCGGGGCCGGCTGTTCGGCCCGGACGGTTCGGTGACGCCGTTCCAGGGCGGCCGGGTCACGGGCCGGATACCGCGCACGGCGACGCTGCGGCCGACGGTGGTGCCGCTGGAGTGGGAACGGATGGGTGACCCGCCGGCCCGGCGGCCGGTGCGGGAGCTGGGGAACGGGCCTACGGATCTGGCATTGCTGGCCAGTGCGTTGGAGAGGGCGGGACGGGTGGTACAGGCAACGACCCCGGCGGGCCTATAACCCCGGGCGCCCCCTCACGGCTGCCCCGGCCCCTTTCAAGGGCCACGGCCCCGGGCCACGGTCCCCCTCGGAGCGGCCCCGCCCCCCTTCAGGCCACGGGCCCCTCGGGGTTGCCCCAGGCCCCTTCAGGGCCACGCCCCCGACCCCACCCTGGGGCTGCGCCCCTGACCCCCTTCAGGGCCACGCCCCGGACCCCACCCCGGGGCTGCGCCCCTGACCCCGTTTCGGGGCTCCGCCCCGGGCTGCCGTCTTTCGCCTGCGGACCGTGCTGGGTTGCTCGCGCAGTTCCCCGCGCCCCTAGGCAGTTGGGGGCGCGGGGAACTGCGCGCTCAGCCACAGACGGCCCGCAGACAAAGCCCCGCCCCCCCACGGGCCCCCACACCCGAGCCCAACGCAACCCCCAAAGGGGCGCGGGGAACTGCGCGCTCAGCCACCAACACCCCGCAGACAACGTCCCGGCCCCCGGGGCAGTCAGGGGCGCGGGGAACTGCGCGACCAGCCACCCACCACCCGCAGACAAAACCCCGACCCCCAGGTGCACAGGGGCGCGGGGAACTGCGCGACCAGCCGCCAACAACCCGCAGACAAAGTCCCGGCCCCCGGGCAATCAGGGGCGCGGGGAACTGCGCGCTCAGCCACAGACGGGCCGCAGACGAACCCCTGGCCAAAGCCGCTTCGCGGACTGACCCCACGTCACGACCCCATCACGATCACCCAGTTGACAGCGAACGCGGTATTGCGGGGCCCCCGCACCCGGCGTAGGACTGTCCGGACGGGACGACGACCTCGGTGAGCGGGAGGCGGCACACTCATGCGTACAGGCCGGAAGTTGGTCGGGATGGCCATCGTCGGGGCGCTCGCCCTCACCGCCACCGCCTGCGGGGACGACAAGAAGGACGACGAGACGAAACCGGCGCCCGGCAAGTCCGGCACGGCGGCCGCCGTCACCCTCCCCCGCCTTGACGGGCAGAAGATCGAAGTGGCCGCGGTGTGGACCGGCCCCGAGCAGGCCAACTTCGTCAAGGTGCTGAAGGAGTTCGAGAGCCGTACCGGCGCCACCGTCACGTTCGTCCCCGCCCAGGACCCCATCGTCAACTTCCTCGGCACCAAGATCGCCGGTGGCAGCCCGCCGGACGTGGCCATGCTGCCGCAGGTCGGCGCCATCCAGCAGGCCGTGCAGAAGAAGTGGGTCAAGCCCGTCGGCCCGGACGCCAAGGCCCAGCTCGCCAAGAACTACAGCAAGGTCTGGCAGGACCTGGGCGCGGTCGACGGCACCCAGTACGCCGTGTACTTCAAGGCCGCCAACAAGTCCCTGGTCTGGTACAACACCAAGGTCTTCGACACCGCGGGCGCCCAGGTCCCCAAGACCTGGAAGGACTTCCTGGCCACCGCCGACACCATCTCCGCCTCCGGCGTCACCCCGGTCTCCGTCGGCGGCGCCGACGGCTGGACCCTCACCGACTGGTTCGAGAACATCTACCTCTCCCAGGCGGGCCCGGAGAAGTACGACCAGTTGGCCAAGCACCAGCTCAAGTGGACCGACCCGTCCGTGAAGGACGCCCTGACCACCCTCGGCCAGCTCTTCGGCAAGCCCGACCTCATCGCGGGCGGCGCGACCGGCGCGCTCCAGACCGAGTTCCCCGCCTCCGTCACCCAGACCTTCACCGGCGGCGACCAGCCCAAGGCGGGCATGGTCTTCGAGGGCGACTTCGTCGGCGTCAACATCGCGCAGACCAGCGCGAAAATCGGTACGGACGCGAAGGTCTTCCCGTTCCCCGCCGTCGGCGCCAAGGCGCCCGTCGTCACCGGCGGGGACGCGGCCGTCGCGCTCAAGGACACCAAGGGCGCCCAGGCCCTGCTCACCTGGCTGGCCTCGGCGGACGCCGCCAAGGTCTGGGCCTCGGCCGGCGGGTACATCTCGCCCAACAAGGCCACCGACCTCGCCGCGTACCCCAACGACGTCCAGCGCGACATCGCCAAGGCGCTGATCGCGGCCGGGGACGACGTACGGTTCGACATGTCCGACCAGGCCCCGCAGTCCTTCGGCGGCACGCCGGGCAAGGGCGAGTGGAAGGACCTCCAGGACTTCCTGAAGAACCCCAAGGACGTGAGCGGCGCCCAGGCCAGGCTGGAGGCCGACGCGGCCGCGGCGTACAAGAACTGATCCGGTCATGACCACCGCGCCGGTACCGCCGCCCGCCTCGCCCGCCCCGCTCCCTCCCCCGCCCTCCGCCGCCCCGCCAGGCCGCGGGACCGCCAGGAGCGTCACCGGGACGCGCGTCTACCTCGCCGCCGGGTTCCTGCTGCCCGCGCTCGTCCTGCTGGGCGCGCTGGTGGTCTATCCGATCGGGTACTCGGTCTACCGGTCGTTCTTCGACCGGTCCGGCGACGGTTTCGCCGGGATCGACAACTACAAGACGCTCTTCACCGACGACACCATCCTGAAGGCCGTCGAGAACAACGCGATCTGGGTGGTCTGCGCCCCGACCATCGCCACCGTCCTCGGGCTGATCTTCGCCGTACTGACCGAACGGGTGCGGTGGGGAACGGCGTTCAAGCTGATCGTCTTCATGCCGATGGTGATCTCGATGCTGGCCGCGGGGATCATCTTCCGGCTGGTGTACGAGCAGGACCCGGACCGGGGCGTCGCCAACGCCGTCTGGGTGGGGGTGCACGACACCTTCGCCGAGTCGGCCGGCTTCCCCCGGGCCCGTCCACTGCCCGCCGCCCCGCTCGGGCCGGGCGGCGGGGGCTCCTTCGTGACCAAGGACGCCGTCCGCGCCGGGCAGAGCGCGCTGCTGCCGCTCGTCGGGGTACCCGCCGAGAAGATGCCGTCGTCAGCGAAGCCGGCGCGGCCCGCCGCCGCCGGGCCCGGCGAGATCACCGGTACCGCGTGGCTCGACTTCACCAAGGGGGGCGGCGGCAGGCCCAACACCATCGATCCCAAGGAGCTGGGTCTCAAGGGCCTCAAGATCGAAGCCGTACGGGACGGCCGGGTCGTCGCGACCGCCACCGCCCGCGCGGACGGGACCTTCACGCTGCCCGCGAAGGCGGACGGGGCGAAGCTGCGGCTGCCCCGGAGCAACTTCCGCGAGCCCTACAACGGCGTGAACTGGCTCGGCCCGACCCTCGTCACCCCCGCCATCATCGGCTCGTACATCTGGATGTGGGCCGGGTTCGCGATGGTGCTCATCGCGGCCGGACTCGCCGGGCTGCCGCGCGAACTCCTTGAGGCGGCACGGGTGGACGGGGCCAACGAGTGGCAGGTGTTCCGGCGCGTGACCGTGCCGCTGCTCGCGCCCGTCCTCGCCGTGGTCCTGGTCACCCTGATGATCAACGTACTGAAGATCTTCGACCTGATCTTCATCATCGCGCCCGGCTCCAGCCAGGACGACGCCAACGTACTGGCGCTCCAGCTCTACCGCTCCTCGTTCGGCACGGACGCCGACCTGGGCGTCGGCAGCGCGATCGCGGTCCTGCTGCTGGTCCTGGTCATACCGGTGATGCTCTTCAACATCCGCAGGATGCGGCGGGAGGCCAAGCGATGACGACGAGCCACGCCGTCACCACCCCCTGCCGGGGGCCCGGGGGTCGCCCCCCGGGACAGCACAGCAACATCCGCGGGATGCGGCGGGAGGCCAAGCGATGACGACGAGCCACGCCGTCACCACCCCCTGCCGGGGGTCCGGGGGTCGCCCCCCGGGACAGCACAGCAACATCCGCAGGATGCGGCGGGAGGCCAAGCGATGACGACGAGCCACTCCGTCACCACCCCCTGCCGGGGGCCCGGGGGTCGCCCCCCGGGACAGCACAGCAACATCCGCGGGATGCGGCGGGAGGCCGGGCGATGACAGTCGTGGGGGTCGTCAAGGCCAAGCAGTCGCTGCCCGCCCGGATCGCCGCCCGGGCCGGTGGCGGGGCGCTGCGCGTCTTCCTCGTCCTGGTCGGGCTGTTCTGGCTGATGCCGACCGTCGGGCTGCTGCTGTCCTCGCTGCGCGGCTCCTCCGACATCGCCGCCAGCGGCTGGTGGAAGGTCATCACCGAGCCCTCCCAGCTCACCTTCCACAACTACTCCAGCCTGCTGGACAACAGCACGATCACCGACTCGCTGCTGTCCACCGTGATCATCACCGTGCCCGCGACCGTCCTGGTCGTCGTCATCGGCTCGTTCGCCGGATACGCCTTCGCGTGGATGGACTTCCCGGGCCGGGACTGGTGGTTCATGGTCGTGGTGAGCCTGCTCGTCGTCCCCGTCCAGGTCGCCCTCGTCCCCGTCGCCAAGCTCTTCGGCAAGATCGGCATCTTCGAGACCACGGTCGGTGTCATCACCTTCCACGTCGCCTTCGGCCTGCCCTTCGCGATCTTCCTGCTGCGGAACTTCTTCGCGGAGATCCCCCGGGAGCTCCTGGAGGCCGCGCGGCTCGACGGGGCGGGCGAGGTCCGCCTGTTCACCCGGGTCGTCCTGCCGCTGGGCGGCCCCGCGATCGCCTCGCTCGGCATCTTCCAGTTCCTGTGGGTGTGGAACGACATGCTGGTGGCGCTGATCTTCGCGGACTCCAAGCACCCGCCGATCACGGTCGCCCTCCAGCAGCAGGTACGGCAGTTCGGCAACAACATCGACGTCCTGGCGCCCGGTGCCTTCGTCTCCATGGTCATCCCGCTGGCCGTCTTCTTCGCGTTCCAGCGGCAGTTCGTCTCGGGGGTGATGGCGGGCGCCGTCAAGTAGCCGGCCAGGGCCCGGCGGCGCGGTCGGGGCGACGCGGTCCGGGCGGCGGGGTGCGGGCGAAACGGTTGGGGCGGCGCGGTCCGGGTGTCCGCGTCCGGGCGGCGCGTTCGGGTGTCCGCGTCCGGGCGCCCGCGTCAAGCGTGCGCCACGGCTTCACCCCGCGTGCCTCCCCGGCGTAACCCGTTCGCGCCATCCGCCGTTCTACGGGCCATGCCCCGGTTCAGCGTGATCGTTCCCGTGTTCAAGGTCCAGGCCCATCTCCACGACTGTCTGGGCTCGGTGCTGAGCCAGTCGTACGACGATCTGGAACTGATCGCGGTGGACGACTGCTCGCCGGACGCGTCCGGCGCGATCCTCGACGAACACGCCGCCCGCGACCGCCGCGTCACCGCCCTGCACCTGGGCTCCACCACGGGCCCCGGCCCCGCCCGGAACGCCGGTCTCGCCCACGCCACCGGCGACTACGTGCTCTTCCTCGACGCCGACGACGCCCTCGCCCCGGGCGCCCTCCAGGCCGTCGCGGACCGGCTCAAGGAGACCGGCGACCCGGACGTGCTGGTCTACGACCACGCGCGCTACGCCCACGCGCGGACGTCCCCGTCGGGCGAGCGGGTCCGCGACCCGGCCGCCGCGCAGCTCACCGAGACCGGTCCCGCCACCTTCCGGCTCGCGGACCGGCCGGGGCTGCTCAGGCTCACGGGCGCGGTGTGGAACAAGGCGTACCGCCGCGCGTTCGTCGAGGAGCAGGGCCTCGGCTTCACCACCGGCTGCTACGAGGACGTGCCGTGGACGTATCCGGCGCTGATGGCCGCCGGGACGCTCGCCACCCTGGACCGGGTCTGCGTCCACCACCGCGAACGCCGCCACGGCGGCTTGCTGTCCACCACCGGCCGCCGCCACTTCGACCTCTTCGAGCAGTACGAGAGGGTGTTCGCGTTCATCGACGAGCGCCCCGAACTGGCCTCGCTGCGCCCGCTGATGTTCCGGCGGATGGCCGACCACTTCCTGGCCGTGTTCACCACCCGGGCGCGGCTGCCGCGCGGCAGCCGCGCCGAGTTCTTCCGGCGTGCCCGCGCCCAGTACCGCCGCCACCGCGTCCCCGGCGGCGGCCCGCGCACCCTGCGCGTCCGGGTGCGGCACGGCCTGGTGCGGCTCGGCGCCCACCGGGCTCTGCTGGGGCTTGAGGCGCTCGGCGCCGTGCGCGCCCGCGCGCGACGGTCGCTGCGCGCGCTCGGCCGCGCCCTGCGCTCGGGAGTGCTCCACCTGCACTACCGGATCCAACTGCGGCTGCCGCTGCGGGACGAGGCGGTCTTCAGCGCGTACGGGAACGGGGGGTACGCCTGCAACCCGGCCGCGATCGAGGCGAAGGTGCGCGAGCTGGTGCCCCGGGTGCGCACCACCTGGGTAGCGGCGCCCGCGCACCTGCACACGGTGCCGCCCGCGACGGCCAGGGTGGCGCCGGACACCTTCGCGTACTGGACGGCGCTGGCCCGGGCCACGTACCTGGTCAGCAACGTGGAGTTCGACGGCCGGCTGGTCAAGCGGAAGGGCCAGGTGCTGCTCCAGACCCATCACGGCACCCCGCTCAAGACCATGGGCCTGGACCTGATGGACCGTCCGGCGGCCGCCCGCGACACCGACTTCGCCGCCCTGGTCGCCGACAGCGACATGTGGGACTACAGCCTCTCCGCCAACCTCCACTCCACCCTCACCTGGGAGCGCACGCGCCCCTCGGGTTGCACCACGCTCGAATACGGTTATCCGCGCAACGACGTCTTCCACCGGGCGAGCGCGGCGGACGTGGCCCGGCTCCGCGACGGCCTGGGCATCCCCGCGGGCGCCACCGCCGTCCTGTACGCGCCGACGCACCGCGACTACCGGCGCGGCCAGCACCGCCCCCTCGACCTGGAGCGCGTGGCCCGGACCCTCGGCCCCGGCGTCGTGCTGCTCACCCGTGCCCACCCCGCGTACGGCGCGCCGCTGGCCGAGGTCACGCACCCGCGGATCATCGACGTCAGCGGGCACCGGTCGGTCGAGCAGCTGTGCCTGGCCGCCGACGCGCTGGTCACCGACTACTCCTCACTGATGTTCGACTACGCCAACCTGGACCGTCCGATCGTCATCCACGCCGACGACTGGGAAGCCTACGAGGCGGTCCGCGGCACCTACTTCGACCTGCGGGCCTTCCCGCCGGGCGCGGTCGCCCGCACCGAGGACGAGCTGATCGACATCTTCTCCACCGGCCACTGGCGCGGCTCCCGCTCGGCCCAGCTGCGGGCCGCGTTCCGGGCCAGGTTCTGTCCGCACGACGACGGGCACGCGGCGGAGCGGGTGGTGCGCCGGGTCTTCCTCGACCAGAGCGGCGGCCGGCCGCCGGTGGTGCCGCTGGAGGACCGCCGCCCCGCGCCCGCGCCTGCGGCCGCGGCCCGGCGCGAACCGGCGGGGCTGGTCTAGCGCCCCTCGGGCCCCGCGCCGGTCACGGGGACCACCTTCCCGCCGGCGGACGGGCGCGGTCGCGCTCCCGCCGACGGACGGGGGCGGTCGCGACGCCCGCGTGCTCAACCCCGAAGGCGGGGGCGGTCACCTCGGCCCGTCCATCCGGGTGGCGGGGCGCGGGCCGTGGCAGTGGGGGCGGTCGCGACGCCCGCGCGCGCCGCTCCCCGGGCGGCCCCGGGTCCTCGACCGGCTGACGGCGGGCTGCTGATCGGGTGATGGAGATGGGATGCCGGTGCGGATCAGCGCCCCCAAGGAACCGATGACCTGTGCGCACCTCTCCTCCCGCCGGTCCCGCCCGGCTTCCGGCACCCCGGCGCGCGGCCGCCCGCCCCGCCGACGCGCCGCCCCCGGGCCCCACCTGGCGCGTCACGCCCTACTTCGTGCTGGGCGGGGTGTTCTGGGTGGTGATGTCGGCGGCGGCCTGGCGGGTGCCGTTCTGCTGCGACCTGGGCACGCACGCCGCCGTGGTGGAGCGTCTGAAGGCCGATCTGCTGGCCCCGGCCCACCCGATGGCGGACCTGCCGGGCGCGGGCAGCCCGTACTTCTCGCCGTACTCCGTGGTCCAGGGCCTGTTCGCGCACCTCACCGGGCTGCCGGGCCGGATGGTGGTCCGGCTCTTCGGGCCGCTCAACCTGCTGGTCCTGATCACCGGGCTCGGCCGCTTCACCCGGCTGTTCTCCCCGCGCGCGTGGGCGCCGGTGTTCGCGCTGGTCTTCTCGTCGGTGCTGTGGGGCACCGCGGTGACCTGGTGGAGCGGCTTCCTCGGCCTGCTCTCCATGACCGGCAACCTGTCCTACCCCAGTACCTTCGCCATCGGACTCACCTTCCACATCTGGGCCCTGGCGGGCCGGCTGACGGCACGTTCCTCCCGGACCGCCCGATGGCGGGCGGCCCCGCTGGAGTACGCCGCGCTCGGCGTGCTCACCGGCGTGGTCGTCCTCGTCCACCCGATCACCGCGATCGCCGCGGTGATCGGCACGGCCGGGCTCGCCCTCGCGCGGAAGGGGGCGTGGAACCGCGCGACGGCCGTCCACTGGGCGCTGGCGGGGGCGGGCGCGTTCGCGGTGGCCGTGACCTGGCCGTACTGCGACATCTTCACACTTGTCGGTGACACCGGCATCGATTCCATGCACAGGGCCCTGTACGAAAATCTGACCGGCCGCTACTGGCTGGCGGTGCTGCTCGGCGGCCCCGCCCTGCTGCTGCGCCTGCGCCGCGACCGGCGCGACCCGCTGGCGCTGATGACCCTGCTGTTCGCGCTGGTCGTCCTGTACGGCTGGGCCAGCGGCCACTACACCTACGGCCGGCTGCTCGCCCTCGCCCCGGTGCCCGCGCAGGTCGCGCTCGCCGTCGAAGTGGCCAGGCCGCGCCCCTGGTCGGCGGCCCGCCGCGCCCTGGCCCCGCTCGCGGCGGCCGGGGCGTGCCTCGGGTTCGTCTCGGCCCAGGCGGGAGCGGTGGCGCCGAGCCTGGGCGTACGGAGTGTGGAGCGCCCGCCGCACTGGGCCACGTACGGCTGGGCCGCCCAGCACATCCCGCCCGGGGAGACGGTGCTGGCGGACGGCTACTACGTAGTGCGCTCCCTGCCCGGGTACGGACCCTTCCTGGTGGCCCCGGTCTGGCCGGACCCGGCGCTCGCGGAGTCCGAACGGCTGCGCCGCAAAGCGGCGGTGGCGCGCTATCTGTCCCCGTCGACGCCGCGCCACGCGCGCGCGACCATCGCCCGGCGCTACGGAGTGCGCTGGCTGCTGCTCACACCGAAGGAGCGCCTGCCCGAGGAGGCGGTGGTGGTCGCGTTCAGCCCGCGCAGCGGGGAGGTGCTGGCCCGGGTCGCGTACTGAGCGCGGCGCGGCGCCCGGAGGGCGGCCGTCCGGGGGAACCATCCGGGCGGGGCGGGCGGCCCGCGGCCGGGGGAAGTCTCAGCCCGTCGCCTTCAGTGCCGCCACCGCCGACGTGGCCAGATCGTCCAGATAGCCCTTGGGCAGGTCGCCCCGGACCACCACAAGCCGCCAGTACAGCGGCCCCACGATCAGGTCGAGGGCGCGGTCCGGGTCGGTGCCCCCGGGGAGCTCGCCGCGCTCCACGGCCTCGCGCACGACGACCGCCGCGACGCCCTTCTGCCCGTCGAGCAGCGCCTCCTTGATGGCGTCGGCGATCTCCGGGTGCCGGACGGACTCCACCAGCAGGTCCGGGATCACCTGGGAGGCGACCGGGTGGCGCAGGGCGAGCGACGCCACCGCCAGCAGCGCCCGGACGTCCCCGTACAGCGAGCCGGTGTGCGGCACCGGGAGGCCCTGTGCGGCGAAGGCGGACACCAGGTCGAGGACCAGGCTCAGCTTGGACTTCCAGCGGCGGTAGACGGCCGTCTTGCCCACTCCGGCGCGGCGCGCGATGCCCTCGATCGACATCCGGGCGAACCCGACCGCCGCCAGCTCCTCGAACACGGCCTTGCGGATGGCCTCGGTCACGTCCGAGCGCAGCACGGCGGCGCCGGCCGGGGCACGGCGCTGGGGTTCGGCGGGGGCCGGGGCGTCCGAGTTGGTCATGTCGTGAGCATAGCGATACGACGGGACGGTTGCGTTGCGACGTCGGGGCGTCCTACTCTCGCCGTGACGACGATACGGTCCCGTCCCGTCGTCACCCCGGGTTCACCACCCGGCCACGCCCCGGCCACGAAGGCACCCCCGGCCGGGAGACACACCCCGGGGCCGGACCGCGCGCCCCCGCCCGGCCCGACAGCCCGTCCGTCCGTCCGCCCGCGAAGCCACGTCGAAAGCGACCGTTGTGAGCCAGACCGCAGCACCGCCGGCCCCGCCCGCCCCCGCGCAGGACACCCGGCCCGCCGATCCCGACCAGGGCCTGAGCGCCGCCGAACTGGCCGCCAAGTACGGCCTGACGGTCAGCGGCGCCCGGCCCTCGCTCAAGGAGTACGTCCACCAGCTCTGGGAGCGCCGCCACTTCATCTCGGCGTTCGCCACCGCCAAGCTCACCGCGCAGTACAGCGAGGCGAAGCTGGGCCAGATCTGGCAGCTGATGACGCCGCTGCTCAACGCGACGGTCTACTACTTCATCTTCGGCGTCCTGATGGGCACCAAGCAGGGCGTCCCGGACTACACCCCGTTCCTGGTGACCGGCGTCTTCATCTGGACCTTCACCGCCAACTCGATCATGTCGGGCACGCGCGCGATCACCGGCAACCTGGGCCTGGTGCGCGCCCTGCACTTCCCGCGCGCGTCCCTGCCCGTCGCGCTGGCGCTCCAGCAGCTCCAGCAACTGCTGTTCTCCATCGCCGCACTGGCCATGATCCTGGTCGCCGTCGGCGTCTATCCGGGGCTCTCCTGGCTGATCGCCGTGCCCGTGCTGGTCCTCCAGGCCATGTTCAACACCGGCCTCTCGCTCGCCATGGCCCGCGTCGCCAGCAGGACCCCGGACATCTCGCAGCTCATGCCGTTCGTCCTGCGCACCTGGATGTACGTCTCGGGCGTCATGTGGAGCCTGCCGCAGCTGATGACCCGCAGCTCGCTGCCGCACGGCCTGGTGCAGGTGCTCCAGTACAACCCGGCGGCCGTCTACATCGACCTGATGCGCTTCGCGCTGATCCACAGTTTCAAGGCGACCCAGCTCCCGCCGCACGTGTGGGCGGTCGCGGGCGGCTGGGCGCTCCTCGCCCTCGTCGCCGGGTTCGTCTACTTCTGGAAGGCAGAGGAGACGTACGGCCGTGGCTGACAGCACTCCCGCCGTGACCGGCACCGCCGCCGCGCTCGGCGCCCCCACCGTGATCGCCGACCAGGTCCACGTCGTCTACCGGGTGAACGGCGGCTCCTCCCAAGGAAGGGGCAGCGCGACCTCCGCGCTCAGCCGGATCGCCTCCCGCAGGGCCACCCCCGGCGTCCGCGAGGTGCACGCCGTCAAGGGCGTCAGCTTCGTCGCCCGCAAGGGTGAGGCGATCGGCCTGATCGGCTCCAACGGCTCGGGAAAGTCCACCCTCCTGAAGGCCGTCGCGGGCCTGCTCCCGACCAGGAGCGGCCGGATCTTCACCCAGGGCCAGCCGTCCCTGCTCGGCGTCAACGCGGCGCTGATGAACGACCTGACCGGCGAACGCAACGTCACCCTCGGCGGTCTCGCCATGGGCATGTCCCGCGAGGAGGTCAGGGACCGCTACGACGACATCGTCGACTTCTCCGGGATCAACGAGAAGGGCGACTTCATCTCGCTCCCGATGCGCACCTACTCCTCCGGCATGGGCGCCCGGCTGCGGTTCTCCATCGCCGCCGCCAAGTCCCACGACGTCCTCCTGATCGACGAGGCGCTGTCCACCGGCGACGCCCGCTTCCAGCGGCGCAACCGGGAGCGGATCGAGGAGCTGCGCGCCGAGGCGGGCACGGTCTTCCTGGTGAGCCACGGCAACGGCGCCATCAAGCAGACCTGCGACCGGGCCCTCTGGCTGGAGTCGGGAGTCCTGCGGATGGACGGCCCGGCCGACGAGGTGGTCGCGGCGTACGAGGAGTACACCGGAAAGAAATAATGCACAACCGGAAAAATTAGGGTCACACCGGTACGAATAAATATCCCAAAACGGACTAAACTTCTGGGCGATGACGACCCAGCAGCTGCGTGTCCAAACTCCGTCCACCGCCCCCCGGCCCGGGGCCGCAGACCGCCGCATCCGGTACGCCGCCCTCGCCGCCACCTGGCTCGCCACGCGCGCGTTGATGCTGTTCCTCCTCGTCGACGACTCCATCGGCGTCGGCGGGGTCAGCGGCGAGGTGTACGTGCTGTACCGCCAGTGGTACGGGCAGCTGACCGCCGGTCACTTCCCGTTCGGCGACCCCACCTGGCAGTACCCGCCGGGCGCCGGCGTGGTGATCCTCTCCCCCGCGCTGCTGCCGTTCCTCACCTTCTTCCAGGCGTTCGTCGGGCTCACCCTGGCGGCCGACGCGCTGATCACCGTCGCCCTCGTACGGGCCGGGTCCCGCCCGGGAGGCAGCGCGGCGGGCGTCTGGGCCTGGGTCGGCGGCCTGCCGCTGCTGCTCCACCTCCCCTACGGCCGCTACGACGTCCTGGTCACCGCCCCGGCCGTGGCCGCCCTGCTCTGCCTACGGCGCACGCCGCGCCTGAGCGGGGCGCTCGCCGGAGTCGGCGCGCTGGTCAAGGTGTGGCCCGCGCTGGCCCTGATCGGCACCCCGCGCGGTCGCACCACGCGCGCGTCGTGGACGGCGGCGCTCGGCGCGGCCGCCGCCCTGCTCGCCGTGCTCGCCCTCGGCTTCAGCCACACCCTGGACTTCCTGCGCCAGCAGGGCAGCCGGGGCGTGCAGATCGAATCGCTCGGCGGCACCGCCCTCCAGCTCGCACACCTCCTCGCGCACTGGCCGGGCCGCGTCGTCTACCGGTACGGCGCCATGGAGTTCACCGGCCCGTACGTCTCCTCCGTGGCCGGGCTCGCCCTCGCCCTGACCGCGCTCGCCTTCTGCTGGCTGCTGCTGTGGCGGGTCAGGGCGCGCCGCTGGACGGCGGCCACTCCGGCGGACGCGGCCCTGTGCGCGGTGCTGCTCTTCACCGTCACCAGCCGGGTGATCAGCCCGCAGTACCTGGTCTGGCTGCTCGGCCTGGCCGCCGTGTGCCTGACCTCCCGGCAGACCAGCCAGCGGCCCGTCGCGCTCCTGATGCTGCCCGCCGCCGCGTTGAGCGCCCTAGCCTTCCCGACCCTGTACGACCAGGTCATGGCCGGGACCCCGGTCGGCACCTCGCTGATGGTCCTGCGCAACGCGCTGCTGCTGGCCGCCGCGCTGCTCTCGTGCCGCAGGCTGTGGACGGCGACGACCGTGCCCTCCGCTGTCAGTGGGCCGCGATAGTCTCGTTCCCCATCGGCACGAAGGCCTCGGTAGCGCCGCAAGAGGCCCTGGGGGAAGGGGGATCGTGGTGTCCGACACCCGTTTTCCGCCGCTGCGCGCGGACGACCCGCGCCAGATCTCCGGCTATGTCCTGGAGGCCCGCATAGGCGAGGGCGGCATGGGCACCGTCTATCTCACCCGCACCCGGGGCAGCCAGCCGGTGGCGCTGAAACTGATCCGCAGGGAGTATGCGGAGAACGAGGAGTTCCGCCGCCGCTTCGCGCGCGAGGTCGAGGCCGCCCAGCGGGTGTACGGGGCACATGTCGCCCCTGTCCTGGACCACTCGGCGCAGGGCCCCCGCCCCTGGCTCGCCACCCGCTACATACCGGGCGTCCCGCTGGACGACGCTCTTCAGGCTCATGGACCGCTGCCGCCCGAAGCCGTGCTGCACCTGCTCGCCTGCGCGGCCCGCGCACTGGACTGCGTGCACCACGCCGGGGTGATCCACCGCGATGTGAAGCCCGGGAACCTGCTGCTCGCCGCCGACGGCCCCTGGCTGCTCGACTTCGGCATAGCCAAGGCCGCCGGGGCGGTCCGGCTCACCACCACCGGACGGCTGGTGGGCACCCCGAAGTACATGTCACCCGAGCACGCCCTGGGCCGCGAACTCACTCCCGCTGCCGACGTGTTCGCTCTCGGACTGCTCGCCGGCCTCGCCGCCACCGGGCAGCATCCGTACGGACGGGGCAGCGCCCTCGCGGTCGCCGCGCGCATCGCGGGCACCGACCGCGAGCCGCCGGACCTCGCGCCGTACCCCGAACCGCTGCGCGAGGTGCTCCGGCTCTGTCTGGCCGCCCGGCCCGAAGAGCGGCCCGGCGCGGCCGAGTTGGCGACGCTGTGCCGCCGGCTGTCCGGCCGGGGCCCGCTGGACTTCGCGGGCTGGCTGCCCGCGCCGCATCTGGCCGCGATCGGCGCGACCGAGACGGCGGCGAGGCTGCGGATGGCGCTGCCGGACGCGCCCACGGTCCCGGCGGTGCCCCCGACCGCGCCCCTGACCGTCCGCGACGCCGACGCGGCCGAGTTCATCCGGCGGGTGCGCGGGAGCAGGCGTTCCGAAGCTGAGTAGTACCGGCGGCGGCCGCCCGCGTAGGCTCTGCGCCCGCAGCAGTTGACGGCACGTCGGGTGCCATGGACGGGGGAGGAACCATCAGCAGATCCGGCGACACACTCAGGCCACTGGGACCCGAGGACCCGCGCGAGACCGCCGGCTACCAGCTCCTCGCCCGCATCGGCGAAGGCGGCATGGGCACGGTCTACCTCTCGCACACCCGCGGCGGCCAGCCGGTCGCGCTCAAGGTGATCCGCCGGGAGTACGGGCAGGACGCCGACTTCCGGCGCCGCTTCGAGCAGGAGGTGCAGGCCGCCCGCCGGGTGCAGGGCTACCACATCGTTCCGGTGGTGGACCACGACACCAGCGGCGCCCAGCCCTGGCTCGCCACGCAGTACGTGCCGGGCCTCTCCCTGCACGACGCGCTGACCTCGTTCGGCCCGCTGCCGCTGCCCGCCGTCTTCCAGCTCGTCGGCTGCGCCGCCCAGGCGCTGACCGCCGTCCACGCCGCCGGGGTCATCCACCGCGACCTGAAGCCCAGCAACGTCCTGCTCGGCTCCGGCGGCCCGTACGTGATCGACTTCGGCATCGCGCGCGCCGCCGACGCCACCCAGCTCACCGCGAGCGGCGGCATGATCGGCACGCCGCAGTACATGTCGCCCGAGCACGCGCTGGGCGAGCCGCTCACGTCCGCCACCGACGTGTTCTCGCTCGGTCTGATCGCGGCCGTCGCGGCCACCGGCCGCCACCCGTACGGCGACGGCGGCGCCATCACCGTGGCCGCGCAGATCGCCAACTCCGCCCACCGCCCGCCGGACCTGAGCGGCTACCCGGCGGAGCTGCGCCCGCTCCTCGAGTGCACGCTGACCGCCGATCCGGCGCAGCGCATCACCCCGGCCGACCTGGCCCCGCTCTGCGAGCAGGCGTCCGGGCGCGCCCTGCGCGACTTCAACGGCTGGCTGCCGGAGGCGTTGGCGGCGGAGATCGCCCGCAGCGAGCAGGCCGCCGCGACGCCCCCGAAGCCCACCCCGGCCCAGCCCCCGCTGCCGCCCACCACCTCCCCGGCTTCCCCGGCGATGCCCCCGGCCCCGCCGCAGACGGCCCCGCGGACACCGCCTCCGGCCACCCCGGCGCCGCCGCCCGCGGCCCCGCAGACGGGTCCCGCGACAGGTCCCCAGATGGCGCCCGGGACGGGCCCGCAGACCGGGTCCGTCCCGGGCTACGGGACGGCGTACGGCGCCCCGTACGACACGGCGTACGGGCAGGGCTACGGCACGGCGCAGCAGCCCTCCGTCCACCCGCACGGCCAGGCCCACCACGCCCAGGCCCCGCACGGCCAGGCCCACCATGCCCAGGCCCCGCACTCCCAGGCCCCGGCGCCGACCGCGCCGCAGAAGAAGCCCAGGCGCCGGCTCCGTACCGTCCTGATGGCGGCCACCCTGGTCGTGGCGGTCGGCGCGGGTGCCGCCGCCGCGGTCTGGCTCACCAAGAAGGACGACGACGGTGACCAGGCCAAGGGCGGCGGCTCCTCGTCGTCGCCCGTCGGCAGGAAGAACCCGCCGAAGCAGTCCCCCGTCGCCGCCACGCCCTCGGACGCTCCGAGCGACGACAGTTCGGTCCCGCCCGCCAACGTCACGTACACGGTGGTCTTCCAGGACAAGCCGATCACCGTACGGACCCCGGAGTCGCTCGCCACCACGCAGATCGACTTCGATGTGCCGGCCGTGGACCCGACGGGCAAGCTCGCCTACGACAACACCGAGTTCGAGGCGCGCGACGACCGGCTGGACTTCAAGCAGGCGCTGGGCAAGGCGAACGGCACCACGCCCGAGGCGTGCCGCGACGGCGCCCTCCAGAACCCGCTGCCCAACTCCGCCTCGGCCCAGGCGCTCAACGACGACCACCTGATCAAGGCGGGCGACACCATGTGCTCGCTGACCACCAAGGGCAATCTGGCCATGTGGCAGATCACCAAGGTGACGCCGTCCACGGACAAGAACATCCCGACGTTCGAGGGCACGGTCACGCTCTGGAAGGCGACGCGCTGACCTGGGCGAAGCCGCCCGAGGAAGCCTGTGGCCGAAGCCGACAGACGCAAGGGGGCGCCCACCACACGGTGGGCGCCCCCTTGCGCGGCGAAGCGCCTAGCTGTGCGTGCGCAGCAGCGTCCGCATCGTCCGCATCGCGACCGACAGGTTCGCCAGGTCGAAGGCGTCCGAGCCCTGGATCTCCTCCAGGGTGGTGCGGGCGCGGCCGAGGATCGCCGCGTTCTTCTCCTCCCAGGCCTTGAAGCGCTGCTCGGGCGACGCGACGCCGTCACCGGCCGCGAGCACGTCCTGCGTGAGGCCCGCGTGCGCCGCGTACAGGTCCTCGCGGATGGAGGCGCGGGCCATGGACTGCCAGCGGTCGGCCCGCGGCAGCTCGATGATCCGGTCCATCAGCTGGGTGATCCGCAGCCGGTCCGCGAGGTCGTAGTACACCTCGGCGACCGCCAGCGGGTCCTTGCCGGTACGGCCCGAGATCGCCACCACGTCCAGCGAGGGGAACGCGGAGGAGAACCCGGCGACCCGGCGCGCGAGCTCGTCCGGCACCCCGGCCTCGGTGAGCTCGTCCAGGATCGACTGGTACCACTCCAGGTCGGCGCCCTTGAGCAGGTTCGCCAGCTCGCCCCAGACCTTCTCGACGCCCTCGGCGAAGTCCGTGATGGTCTCGGCGATCTGGAGCGGCTGCGGCCGGTTGTTGAGCAGCCAGCGCGTGCCACGCTCGACGAGCCGGCGCGAGTGGAGCCGGATACGGGTCTGGACGTCGGCGTCGACCTGGTTGTCCAGCGCCTCCACCGCTTCCCACACCGCGCTCAGGCCGAAGATCTCGCGGGCCGCGGTCTGCGCCCGGACGATCTCCTCCATGGACGCGCCGGTCTCCTCCCGCAGCCGGTGCAGGAAGGTCGAACCGCCGGTGTTCACCGTGTCGTTGACCAGGACCGTGGTGACGATCTCGCGGCGCAGCGCGTGGCCGTCGATGGCCTCGGGGAACTTCTCCCGCAGCTGCTTCGGGAAGTAGGCGTGGAGCAGCTTCTGCAGGTACGGGTCGTCCGGCAGGTCCGTGTGGATCAGCTCGTCGGCCACCGTGATCTTGGTGTAGGCGAGCAGCACGGCGAGCTCGGGCTGGCTGAGGCCGCGCCCGTTGTTCAGCAGCTCGCGGATCTGGCGGTCGGTCGGCAGGAACTCCAGCGCCCGGTCCAGGTGGCCGTCGCGCCCGAGGCGGCGCATGAACCGCTGGTGGGCGTGGAGCAGCGACGGCGACTGCGCGACCGCGTTGGCCAGGGCGGTGTTCTGCGCGTAGTTGTTGCGCAGGACCAGGTGGCCGACCTCGTCGGTCATCTGGGCGAGGATCTTGTTGCGCTGCTTGACGGTCATGTCGCCGTCCGTGACCAGACCGTTGAGCAGGATCTTGATGTTCACCTCGTGGTCGGAGGTGTCCACGCCCGCGCTGTTGTCGATCGCGTCGGTGTTGACCTTGCCGCCGTTGCGGTCGAACTCGATCCGGCCGAGCTGGGTCAGACCCAGGTTGCCGCCCTCGCCGACGACCTTGACCCGCAGGTCCTCGCCGTTGACGCGGATCGCGTCGTTGGCCTTGTCGCCGACGTCCGCGTTGGACTCGGCGGAGGACTTCACATACGTACCGATGCCGCCGTTCCACAGCAGGTCCACCGGCGACTTGAGGATCGCCTGCATCAGCTCGGCGGGCGTCAGCTTGGTGACGCCGCCCTCGATGCCCAGGGCCGCGCGCATCTGCGCGTTGACCGGGATCGACTTGGCCGTACGCGGGTGGATGCCGCCGCCGACGGACAGCAGCTCCTTGTTGTAGTCCGCCCAGGAGCTGCGCGGCAGGTCGAAGAGGCGGCGGCGCTCGGCGTAGGAGACGGCCGCGTCCGGGCTGGGGTCGATGAAGATGTGGCGGTGGTCGAAGGCGGCGACCAGGCGGATGTGCTCGGAGAGCAGCATGCCGTTGCCGAACACGTCACCGGACATGTCACCGACGCCGACGACCGTGAAGTCCTCGCTCTGGGTGTCGTGGCCGAGCTCGCGGAAGTGCCGCTTGACGGACTCCCAGGCACCGCGCGCGGTGATGCCCATGCCCTTGTGGTCGTATCCGGCGGAGCCGCCGGAGGCGAACGCGTCACCGAGCCAGAAGTCGTAGCTGATCGCCACGTCGTTGGCGATGTCCGAGAAGGTCGCGGTGCCCTTGTCGGCGGCGACCACCAGGTAGGTGTCGTCCTCGTCGTGGCGCACCACGTCGGCCGGCGGCACGACCTCGCCCGCCACCAGGTTGTCGGTGATGTCGAGCAGCGCCGAGATGAACGTCTTGTACGAGGCGATGCCTTCGGCCAGCCACGCGTCGCGGTCCACGGACGGGTCCGGGAGCTGCTTGGCGACGAAGCCGCCCTTGGCGCCGACCGGCACGATGACGGTGTTCTTCACCATCTGCGCCTTGACCAGGCCGAGGATCTCCGTACGGAAGTCCTCACGCCGGTCGGACCAGCGCAGACCACCGCGCGCGACCTTGCCGAAGCGCAGGTGGACGCCCTCGACGCGGGGCGAGTACACCCAGATCTCGAACGCCGGGCGGGGCGCCGGCAGGTCCGGGATCGCCTGCGGGTCGAACTTCATCGAGACGTACGCGTGGGGGTTGCCCTCGGCGTTCTTCTGGAAGTAGTTCGTGCGCAGCGTCGCCTTGATGACGGTGAGGAAGGAGCGCAGGATGCGGTCCTCGTCGAGCGAGGCGACCTGGTCGAGCGCCCCGTCCAGCTCTTCGAGCAGTCCGTCGATGAGCTCGGTGCCCGCGCTCTGGCGGCCCGGCGACATCCGCGCCTCGAAGAGCGAGACCAGCAGCCGGGTGGTGTGGACGTTGTCGCGGAGGGTGTCCTCCATGTAGTCCTGGCTGAAGGTCGAACCGGCCTGGCGCAGGTACTTGGCGTAGGCGCGCAGCACCATCGCCTGGCGCCAGTTGAGCCCGGCGCGCAGCACCAGCGAGTTGAAGCCGTCGTTCTCGGCGGCGCCGGTCCAGGTGGCGGCGAAGGCCTCCTGGAAGCGCTCGCGGGCGTCGTCCGCGAGGTAGTCGCCGGTGCCGATGATCTTCTTGGGCAGGCGCAGGCCGAAGTCGTAGATCCACGCGTGCGTGCGGTCGGCGCACCGCAGCTCGTAGGGGCGCTCGTCGGTGACCTCCACGCCCAGGCGCTGGAGGACCGGCAGCACGGCCGAGAGCGAGACCTGCTCGCCGATGCGGTAGATCTTGAACCGGCGCTCGCCGGGGGCCGCGCCCACCGGCTCGTACAGCGAGAGCGCGAAGTCCTTGCGGCCGTGGGTGAGCTGTTCCAGGTGGACCAGGTCGGCGACGGCCGCGCGCGGCGAGTGGTCCGCCTTGTAGCCCTCGGGGAAGGCGTGGCCGTAGCGGCGCAGCAGCTCGGCGGCGCGCTCCTCGCCGCACTCGGCGTTCAGCGCGTCGGAGAAGCCGTCCGCCCAGGAGCGGGCGGCCTCCACCAGCCGGGCCTCGATGCGCTCGGTGTCGGCGTCGGTGAGGTCGGGCAGCTCGGTACCCGCGGGCACCCGCACCACGAAGTGGAGCCGGGAGAGGATCGACTCGGTGTTCCAGGCGGTGAAGTCGACGCTGATGCCGCCGAGCTCCTCCTTGAGGATGTCGATGAGCCGCAGCCGCACGCCCGTGGTGTAGCGGTCGCGGGGCAGGTAGATCAGCGCCGAGTAGTAGCGCCCGTACTCGTCCTGGCGCAGGTAGAGGCGCAGCCGGCGCCTCTCCTGGAGGTAGAGCACGGAGGTGACGATGGAGCGCAGCTGGTCGGCCGGGGTCTGGAACAGCTCGTCGCGCGGGTAGGTCTCCAGGATCTGGAGCAGGTCGCGGCCGTCGTGGCTGTTGGGCGAGAACCCGGCGCCGCGCAGCACCTCGGCGACCTTGCGGCGCACGACGGGGACGCGGCGGACCGACTCGGTGTACGCGGCCGAGGAGAACAGGCCGAGGAAGCGGCGCTCGCCGACCACGTTGCCCTCGTCGTCGAACTTCTTCACGCCGACGTAGTCGAGGTAGGAGGGGCGGTGCACGGTGGCCCGGCTGTTGGCCTTGGTGAGCACCAGGAGCTTGTGCTCGCGGGCCTTGGCGCGCGCGTCGGCGGGCAGCCGCTCGAAGGACGGGCTGACCGGGTGGCTGTCGTCGCCGCCGTGCTGCGGGTCGGAGCGCAGGATGCCGAGGCCGGTGCCGGGCACGGCCGCCAGCGAGTCGTCCTCGCGCAGCTCGTACTCGCGGTAGCCGAGGAAGGTGAAGTGGTCGTCGGAGAGCCAGCGCAGCAGCTCCCGGGCCTCGTCCACCTCCTCGTCGCGCAGATCGCCCGCCTTGGGCTCCTTGGGGAGCTCGTCGGCGATGCGCAGCGAGGCGTCGCGCATCTTCTCCCAGTCCTCGACGGCCTCCCGGACGTCGGAGAGCACCCGCAGCAGGTCGGCGGTGATCTGCTTGAGGTCGGCGCGGTCGGTCTCGCGGTCGATCTCGACGTGGATCCAGGACTCGACGAGCGCGTCGTGCGGCAGACCGCCGGCCTGCGCGGGGGCGTCCAGGACCTCGATGAGCTTGCCGGTCACGTCACGGCGGACCACCACCTGCGGGTGGATCACGACGTGGATGCCGCGGTTCTGGCGGGAGAGCTCGTTGGTGACCGAGTCCACCAGGAAGGGCATGTCGTCGGTCACGACCTCCACGACCGAGTGGCTGCACGTCCAGCCGTTCTCCTCGACCGTCGGAGTGTGCACCCGCACGCTCGCCGTGCCCTGGGGGCGGTTTTCAGCCAACCTGTAGTGCGACAGGGCTGCGCCGAAGACGTCGACCGGGTCGCGGTCGGCCAGGTCCTCGGGAGCGGTGTGCAGGTAGTAGCGCTGGAGGTACCCGAGGACGGCGTCCCGGGCAGGACCTTCCTCCCCCGCGGCCCCGATGGTGGCTTCCCGGTCCTGGGGGGCGCCCCCCAGACCGCCGGGGCCCCCCACCGGGCTGTTCTCAGCTACCCGGGCCGCCCGTGCGAGCAGCTCGGCCTTGGCTTCGTCCAGCTTGGTCTGCATGTCCTCTGGCTCCTGTCGCGCGCCATTGCGTGACGTAGGTAGAAGCGGCGCAACGCCACGACGCGGGGTGTCCGGTCGGAGTCGACGTTATGCCGCGATGAGAGATGCCCGGGTCGTTATTGGCCATTTTCGGCGAAGGGCCCGGGATACGGGAATCAGCGAGGGCCCGGGCACTGTGGCACTCCGGGCGCAGGGCAGGGGCGGCAGTGCCCCTGCGGGATATCGCGCTGATCACGGGTCAAGGCTATCGCCCCGCCCCCCCGAACCGTCATGAGCCGTATGTGTACAAAACCGGGGACCGAAGTTTGACACTCTGGACAGCGACGCGCGCCGCCCTGACGCCCTCTTGGCAAACCGGCCGGACCGGGGCACGTTGGCCCCGTACGCGCGGTACGCCTCGCGGCACCGCGCGCCGCACCCCGCACAGCCCGAGGAACAGCGGGGCGACGCGCCCCGCGCACCCTGTACGAGCCAGGCACGCACGGTCGACTCCGGGAGCACCGATGGCAGCCAAGATCCTGATCGTGACCGGCGACGCGGCGGAGTCGCTGGAGGTCCTCTACCCCTACCAGCGGCTGCGCGAGGAAGGCTACGACGTCCACATCGCCGCCCCCGCCCGCAAGAAGCTCCAGTTCGTCGTCCACGACTTCGAGCCGGGCTTCGACACCTACACCGAAAAGCCGGGCTACACCTGGCCGGCCGACCTGGCCTTCTCGGAAGTCGATCCCGGCCAGTACGCCGCCCTGGTGATCCCGGGCGGCCGGGCGCCGGAGTACCTGCGCAACGACCCCGAGCTGCGCAAACTCCTCAAGGCCTTCTTCGACACGGACAAGCCGGTCGCCCAGATCTGTCATGGCCCCCTCCTGACGGCGGCGATCGGCGGCCTCAGCGGCCGCCGGGTCACCGCGTACCCCGCCCTCGAACTCGACATGCAGGCCGCCGGGGCCGACTTCCGCGACGCGGAAACGGTCGTCGACGGCACCCTGGTCTCCGCCCGCGCCTGGCCGGACCACTCCACCTGGATGCGGGAGTTCCTCACGGTGCTGCGGGCGAAGGCGCCGGTGACGTAGGACTCGGGCGCGGACGCGGTCCGGTCGGGCACGGGCCGGCTCGGCCCGGCGCGGCCGGCTGGGCCCGGCGCGGGCACGCCTGGGCGGCCCCGTAGGGCCCGTGCGAGGCGCCCGAGGGCATCGCGCACGGGTGGCGGCGGCCCGGCTGACGGTCCCGTCCGCCCGCGTACGGCAGGAGGGCCCTCAGCCCGCCAGCGCCTCCGCCGTCTCGACCGCTTCCGCCAGCGTGTCCACCACCGGCACGCCCGCCAGCGCGAGGCTGGCACGGCTGTGCGACCCCCCGGTGTACAGCACCGCCCGCGCGCCCACATGGGCAGCCGCCACGGCGTCGTCCACCGCGTCCCCGATCACCACGATGCGGTCCGGGGATATGCCCTCGCCCGCCTCGCGCAGCAGGGTCAGATGCCGCACCATGTGCTCGGCCTTGCTGCCGTGCGAGGGACCGGTGCGCCCGTCCACCCGCACGAAGTGCTCGGTGATGCCGTGCCGCCGCACGATCGGCACCAGGTGCTCGTGCGGCGCCATCGACAGCAGCGACTGGCTGAGCCCGGCCGCCCGCCGCGCGGCGAGCAGTTCGGCCGCGCCCGCCGTGAGCGCGCAGGCGTCCGCCCGGAGCCAGTAGTGCTTGTGGAACGCGTCGTCCATCACGAGCCACTCCGCCTCGGTCGGCAGCCGCCCCATCAGCCGCTCGTAGAAGCGGGGTATCGGCACGCAGTACAGCTCGCGGTAGCGCTCCAGCGTGATCGGCGCGAGGCCGAGTTCCGCGAAGGCGGCGTTGGTCGCCTCGATGACCGTCGCGATGTCGTCGAGCAGTGTGCCGTTCCAGTCCCAGACCAGATGCGTCGTGCGCTTCCCCATGCGAGAACGGTACCCAGCGCCACTGACAACGGATCCGCCCGCGCCCCGGATCTGGTCGAGAGCGCAGGTCAGCGGGGTGTCAGCCGATGAGGTTGGGGATCTCCTGCACCCCGAACCACAGCAGTTCGTGGTCCTCGGCGCCGTCGACCGTGAACTGGGCGTCGTCGTCGCCCTGGTCCGCCGCGCCCAGCGCGTCGGCCGCCGCGGCGACGTCGGTGACCGCGTCGTCGGCGTCCACGTGTACCGCCGCGGCCTTGGCCAGCGGCACCGCGCCCGCGATCCGCACCTCGCCCAGCGCGCTCGCGTCCAGGCCGCGGTCCGGGTCGGCCGAGGCGGCGCCGTCGGGCACGTCCACGGCGACCACGACACGGCGCCTGGCGGCCCCCGGGTCCACGGCGAGCAGCCGGAGCGACGCCGCCGCGGCCCGGCTCAGCGCCGCGTACTCCAGCTCCTCGATGTCGTCCGAGACGTACCACTCGCGCAGCCCGGGCGTGACGGCGTAGGCGGTCAGCGGGCCGGGCCCGAGCTCTCCCGCCGCGTGCGCCGTCGCGAGCCCGGGGAGGGTCAGGGGGAGGTACACGCGCATGGCAGGCCGCTCTTTTCTGCTCGGAAGACGCCCTCAGGATACGTGTGGGAGTCCCCCTTCGGGTTGCCCGGACGGCCTCGGCGGCCCCGGGACGCCGGGCGACGGATGCCCCGGCGCCACCGGCCCCGCACGGCCCCGGATCACCCGGATAGGTGAACCTCCCGGGCCCCGCCACGCCCCTGCCGCCGCCCTTGCGACCGGCGCCGCCACCCCCGTACAAGATCCCCAACAGAAAGCTACTGGCCGGTATCAAAGGGGGCGACGGAGATGAACAGGACCGACAGGACGAGGACGGCCGCGCGGACCGACAGCACCCGGCCCGCGGGCCGCGGCGACCGCGTGGGACCCGGCAGGACCGCCGCCGTCTCCGCCTACTCCCGGCGCCAGCGGCTGCCGCGCTACTGGTTCGCCGAGCGCCTGCTCGCCGTCCTCAGCGGCCACCGCCCGGTCCACTGGATGCTGGGCCACACCGTCGGCGAGGCGTACGAGCAGCTGGTGCTCCTGGCCCCGGCCAGCCCGCTGCGGGCCTCGTGCCGGCCGGTGGTGCGCCACTGCGACGAGTACGTGCCCCGGCCGGGCGTCATCGAGGCCTTCGCGCGCATCGGCGCCGGCGACCACGTACGCGCCATGGCCTTCCGCCTGGAGCAGGGCGCCGACCTGCGCTGGCGGTGCGCGGCAGTAGAAGTGGGGGGGGGGAACCACCCTGGTCCCCTCCCCCACCCCCCACAAAAACCCCCCCCAACACGCCGTGACCCCCCTCTTTTTTTGGCCGCCACCCCTCTCTTTCTTGTCCTTT